>CAYMBJ010000092.1:0-13817 GCA_964388665.1 uncultured Pseudobdellovibrionaceae bacterium
GGGTGGTCAATTGCGTGAAATTTGGGTGGTCAAACTTGGTGAAATCCGACATTTGAATCTAAAAATGCGAGGCTTGAAGTTTTTCTCATTCAGAATACTATTCTCAAAAGTAAAACTTTGGCAAACCAAATGGAAATCATTATTGTCGAGTTTTGGATGTCGATCGATTATTGAAAAAATCAATATGCAATTTGAGTGTACGACCCACAATTGACACCAAAGCCTCACGAAGATCGGGTCTCGAGTCTAAAGCAGAGACTCGGACTGAAAGAGCGGGCGGCGTGGCCCGCTCAAGGGTGCGTGATTGAGTTTAGTCTTGATCGCATCTCTCTTGGACACGGAGGATGTTTTCGTCATCGCCTTCGATCATGAGTCGCGGGTAGACGCATTCATTTCCAAAGATATGACTGATGGGGCGTGCGGCAATGGTTTCGCCAAAGGCCGCGGTGGCATGTATGGGAATTCCCTCAACAACGCCTTGTTTGAAGAAATGGCCATGTCCCACAAGAATGAGCTTGATTTTATTTCTGTACTTATGGAGAATTTCAAAAAAACGAACTTCCTGATTTCTTGTAACGGGACCCTTTCCCCAAAGTGACAGGCTTTGTCCCGCGACTGTACTGAGGGGGCCTTCCAACCAGAAATCTCCTGAATCGATCTCCACGGGATGATGAAGGGCCATGATAAATTTGTTATTTGAGCTCAACTGCGTCTCTAGCCAATCCAGTTGTTTGCTGCCAAAATGCTCTTTATTTACGAATCCATGCATTGAGCTCAAGGCCAAAATTTTCCAGCCGTTAAGTCCTTGCAATTCGGCAGAATAATAAGGTGAAAAGCCCGTGCTCTCTTCCCAAAGCCTTTCAGTCGCAGCCAATTGATCGTTTGTAAACTCTGCGGTCGCCCAAGACGAATCTACGTTTCCATCAAATTTGTAATCGTGATTTCCAGGTAATGGAAAGAACTGAGAGTTTGTCAAGCCGCTCATGATTTTTGAAACAGTGACCAGCCTATTTTTGGCATTGGGGCCATCGTCTTCGTTATATACACTAGAGACAAGATCTCCCGTGGCCACCACAAAGCTCACCTTGCCATCTTTGCCTTCGTTGATACCATTCACCAGTTGCGCAAGCCGATCTGTTTTTCTCTCATCATTGCTGATGTGCAAATCTGAAATGACAATCGCGCGCCATTTGTCGCCTCGTATAGATATTTGACTGGAGGAATAGGCCATTACAGAAGTCAGAAATGGAATACAAATGAGTGCGAATCTATTCGTTCGAATAAGGGTTTGCTTTGCAAAACGATTTTTTTTCATAATACCTGCTTTTCGAAGGGTGGGGAGTTGGTTTTGAGCTGCATTGTAGCACCGCTGGCCTTGGGCCTAATATAGAAATTTCTGGGTCAGAAAGTTTTTACCTGACTGTAAAGATTTTGGTCAGTGTCAATTTTGCGCAGCCATTCCACAGGTCTGGTTCATGCGTCCAGACAAAGCACTAGCTGAGGTTTCGCGCCGGGGGACCATTTATGAATTCCGTTAGGGAACCCCAATACTCCGAGAACAAATTCAGATTGCTATGGTCGCCCTCGGGGAAGCGAATCAACTTTGCTTGGGGGTAATGCTGACTGAGAGCCAGGCCGTGAGAGTAGGGGACGACTTCGTCGTGCACTCCATGAAAAATGAGAATGGGAAATCTTTGTGAATCAATTCCCAAATTGCTCAAGCGATTGCGCATCAAAAACCCTGGCGCCCAAGGATGTCTTTGATGTGCAATTATAGGGAGACTCTGGTAGGGAGTTTCCCAAATCAGGCCGGCCAAATTTTTTGCTTGTTCTGGATGTTTGAGGAGAGCTGTTGCGAGCTCACCTGCGACTCCGGACCCAAAGGACTTTCCATAAATGAATTTGCGGTTCGTTGGATAAAGCTGTTCCGCCAAATCATAAGTTTTCAGTGCCGTCTCTATCAATTGCTTGTGGCTGCGAGCAAAGTGATGACAGCTTTTGCCAAACCCCGGGTAGTCAATGATCAACAGGGCACACCTTATTTTGATAACGAGTTCAGAAGCAATATTGGTCCATAATGTGAGGTCACCGGCATTGCCATGAAAATACACGAGCACAGGAGTCTGTGAGTCCACTGCAACGGGAGGGGGAAAATGATAGTAGTGAATTTTGTCGCCGTTGCTGAGCTCAAGAAAACCCTCAGTGTGCGGACTGCGATATTCGAGGCGAAAGGAGTTGGGAATATGCTGTGGATGGTAGAGCAGTCGGTGCTGGAAAAGATAAAGCAGCAATCCAATCAGGACTGCAAAAGTCGCCAATGCAAAAATGACCATAATAAAAATCTCAAGCATGTAGGGACGAGGTTCCCTCAATTGGCCAACTCCCGTCACGATTATTTTGAGTACCGCCGTTCTGCGCCTCAAGAACGGCGTGCCTGTTGGTCTATCTTGAGTTTCTATTGGTGCACCAATAACGCTGCACAATGCGATTTGGCGTTTGTTTTGATGAACTCAATGAGTGCGATTGAGATAGCGCGAGTTGGACCTTGACCCATTCGGCTCGGTTACTTACGCTCGATACGAATGGATATTCAAGTTGATTTTCCTATCAAAAACCACAGGACACAGCCAGCCCCGCCCATGGCTGTGTTTAATAATTGGGGTGTGGTAGCTCTGGGGTGGTACTTTGTGGTGCGCTCCCAAGAGTTGCGCGGCGGTCAGGCGCGAGGCTTTCAAATTTGCGGGCAAGAGATTGTAATGTGGCGTGGATCGGATGGCCGAGTGCGTGCGGCTGATGCCTATTGCCCACATATGGGAACCCACCTTGGTATTGGCAAAGTCATTGGCAACAATTTGCGATGCTTTTTCCATCATTGGCAGTTCGATTCAGAGGGCGAATGTGTAGAGATTCCCTGCCAAAAGGAAATTCCAAGGGCCGCCAAAGTGAAGATCTATTCTGTCGAAGAGCGTTTTGATATGATTTGGATTTACCCATCAGCTATCGCGCCTCCTCTCACCGAAAGTTTTGACAAAGACTTGGCTGAGGAGCTTTCGGAATCGAGGGCAGCTAGCAATAGATCTGAGGAGAGAAGGTGGTCGACTTCATTTGGGAAAGCCTATGAACGGCGCTGCCACCATCACGTCACAATGATCAATGGGTTGGATCCACAGCACCTAAAAACGGTACACAATTTGGATATTGAAATGAAAGTGGAGATCCGCGAGAGTCTCAATCACTCGATGGATATTGAGCTGAGCGGCGAAATCGGTGGCGCCTCTTGGAAAGAGCGTCTTGCCCGGAAGATTTTAGGATCCCGCTATACCTATGGCATTAAGTACGACCACGGAAATAACGGCTTCCTAACTTTGATGAGAGATGCATCGCTGTTTGGGCGCTGGCGGCTACCTGCTCTTCACATGATTTTTGCCTATCGACCTCTTGAACATGGCAAGGTTTTGGTCCAACCTATTTACGTGACAAGATGCCGGGTGGGTTTTCTGGGGAAAATGCTGAGTGCGGCGTTGATCTTTCTCACCAAACGCGCCTTTTTTGCCCTACAGGGAGAGGACGGCCTTGTTTACGAAAACATGAGATTTTTTCCGGCGAATTTGCTGCCGATGGATCGGCCGGTCGCGAAGTACATTCAATATGTCAACCGCTTACCAACATCAGAATGGAGTCTGCATGGAAATGGAAATGAGAGTCGAGGCTCTTAGAGTTGAGGAACGGAGATTGCGGCCAACGGAGCATTCTCTCCGGGCAAGGGTTCATCGCACAGACAGTCTCACACAGACGGATATATCACAGATGCACCACCTGTTTTGCAGCTACTATGAAAATCACTCGAGAGAGAGGTTTCAACAAGATCTTTTCGAAAAAAATCACGTGATCTTATTGAGAGACAACAAAAGTCAAAAAATTCAGGGATTTTCTACTTTGCTAAGAGTTAAGATCGCCACCGCTCGCGGCGCTGCGACCGGTGTATTTTCTGGAGATACGGTTGTGGCAAAGGAGTACTGGGGTTCAGCCGCATTGGGTTTGGCGTTTTTAAAGTACCTGTGGTTTGAAAAAATCAAGAACCCCATGCAGCCCCTATATTGGTTTTTAATTTCTAAGGGATTTAAAACCTACCTGTTGATGGCAAATAATTTTAGTCGTCACTATCCTCGCTATGAGTCGTCCACACCAGAGCACTATCAACAGATTATGGATGAGTTTTATTCAGAGAAATTTGGCAGTGCTTATGATGCCAAAAGTGGACTGATTGTACCGGATGGGCCGTCCTGCCAGTTAAAGGGCGAGGTGGCGCCGATCACTCCCGAAATTTCTCGCCTTCCCAGGGTGGCTTTTTTTGCCTCCCGAAACAAAAGGTGGTCAGAGGGTGTGGAGCTGGTGTGCATGGCAGAAATGAATATGCTGATGCCACTCAAATATGGAATTAAAAAACTTTGGAAAAAGGTCCTGCACAAGGGGGTTTTGCAATGAGAACGGTGGTCATAACGGGGGCGACTTCTGGTTTTGGAATTTTACTGACGAAAAAATTTTTGGAAGCAGGCGATCGAGTGGTGGCTACGGGGCGCGAGCTAAGCACGAGACCTGAACTTTTTCAGCAGTATCGTGCCTCGAGCGTCGGTCGTTTGTTTGAATTTGATTTCGACGTAACCAATTCAATGGCTCGCATCGAACTTAAGGCATTGTGCGAAAGGCTCGGCGGAGTTGACATCTTGATTAACAATGCTGGCTTTGGACTTTTCGGTGCTTTGGAGTCTTATGAAGAAGAGCAAATACGCTATCAAATGGAAGTTAATTTTTTTGGAACTGTTTTTTTGACTCAAGAACTCTTGCCACTTCTAAGGCTGAGCAAAGGCAAGATTTTTAACTTTTCTTCTCTCTTTGGCATGACCGGGTTTCCATTGAGCTCGGTATATTGCGCAAGTAAATTTGCTATCGAGGGTTTCTCCGAAGCTTTGGCGCTGGAGTTGGGCCCCCATGGACCTCAGGTGTGTTGTATTCAACCTGGTGGCTATCGAACCAAATTCAGCCAGAATAGCATTTGGGGGAAACGCTCCGGTGCCGCAGCAGCTGCCTACCAGTTGCAAACAGAGAATTACAAGAAGCTGCAAAAAAATCTCGCTTCTCGGTCTAAATTTCAAAACCCTCAGGATGTCGCCGATCGGATTTTTGCTTTGGCGCAACAAACAGGATTGCCACTAAAAGTTCCCATGGGGCGCGATGCCCGTGTGACAGGGTTTTTCAAAAAGCTGATACCTGAGTTTTTGTATCAGAAAATCGTAAAAGCTTCCACCAATCGGATTTTTTTGAGTCCTGTCGAAAGGGGAACTTCGGCGTGAATCTAGAGAGAGAGCAAATTCTCCTAAGTACCAGCAAGGCAGATGAAGCTGCCGATCGCATTTTAAATCTCTCGTTTCGTGCTCGAGGTTTGGATTTTATCGATACTCGCTTGCGTTGGCCCTGGGACGAAAGGCTTTTTGGCTTACATGAAACTTCGCTCTGGCTGAATGCTAACGATGACGTTCGCGCAAAGATATTGGATGAGTGCTGTGATACCGTTGTTGCTGAAACTTTCTATATCGAAGTGGCTGGCATGTCTTATGCGGCAAAAATGAATTTGTTGGCTGCATCGATCGAAGAGAAGTCTTATTTCAGTCTGATGGGGGCGGAAGAGGCCACCCATTTTGAAATGCTAAAGCCATGGTACACTCAAGCTGTGTATCAATCGAGGCCTTCCTCTTTTGCAAGTCTAATTGGTCAGATTGTCGCTGAAGCCGATCGTCGAACCTGTGTATTTTTTATTCAGATTTTGTTAGAGGGATGGGGGTTGAGCTACTATCAATCCTTAATGCAAATGTCGATGGACCCCTTGATGCGCGTGACCTTTGAAAAGATATTAAAAGACGAGTCTCGCCACCACGCCGCAGGAACTATTTTTTTCGAACCACGCGTGCTCGAAGACAGCCCAATGGTGCGAGAGTTCTTGAGTCAACTTTTCGGCATGGTGCGGGTGGGGCCTTACTCAGCAGCGTCAACGACATTGAAATTTTGCGAGGTCAATGATGCCAAAGCAATTGAAAATCTTCTAATGCAAATGAAAGCCGATGTGAACACACAGCTCAAATTGAATCGTCTTAAAATGCTTGTGGGCAAGTACTTGCCTGCAACCCTATTGTCTTTTTGCGAGGAGCAGAAGCTATTTCAGTCCTGCCAGATTGGCGAGATGGTTCAGATTCTGCGGCAATAATTAAAAACTCAGTTTGAAAATCGCGTGATCACTTTTTTATTCAGACCAATCGCCACGCCAGTACAGGCGAGTTTTGGGTTTGACCTTAGTGCGCTCAGCGATGACAGCACCTGGCCCGAACTGGGTGTCAGCACCTATGAGTGCCTTGCTGCCAATGTGAATGCGCTTGATCACTAGCATGGGGCGACCTTCAATCTCTGCAACCATATGCGAACTCATGGCCGTCAGATGTCCAAACAAAACCTTGTCGCCAACCACGATCAAGCCGCGATCAAGAATTTCAACCCGAGGAGTCCAATACACGCCTCGGCCAATCTGGCTTCCCCAGGCCCGTAGCCAAAGGGAAAAAAGTCCTGGCACAAAGTGGAGCAAGCTCTCTAGCCAAGGGATGGCGATGAAGGGCAGTTGCAGCATGTGTGAGCCCCACCATGGATTGTATTTGCGCGCGGAGATGTCCCAGGCACCATCCGGTAGCGGAAAAAAGCGAAGGTGTATTCGGTGAAGGCCCAATGGCAGGAGATATATCAATGCAAGGAGCATGGCAAAATCATAAACCTGAGCCTGCAAAAACATCTTTTGAAACCAAAAAATAATTAAGACCAAATAGAGCATCGGAAAAAGCGAAATTAGTCTTCCACCCCAAGTCATTTGGACATCCTCCATGGAGCCCAGAACCAGGCCCAAAGTGAACCACCCAGGTCTTCGCCGAGAGCTTGTGCGCGAACATTGGGGCGGTAAAAGGTGCCATGCAGCTGATCCCAAATATTCAAATTGGCACCGTAGTTGACGCCAGAGATCTCTTGGCTATGGTGCCATTCATGGTCTTCAGGCAAAATTAAAAATGCGCCTAAAAGTTTTCGAATCATATTAGGTGTCGTGAAACCAGAATGCCGCCAAATATCCAAAGTAGAGCTCAAGGCCACTCCGAGTGCAAAGGGCCAGGGGTCCTGCAGAAAAAATAGAAAAGCGGCCTGTGACCAAAGATAGACGATCAAAAAAATTGTCCACAGACTGTTTCGTGAGGTTGCAAACAGATCCAAGCTCTTTGACGAATGATGGACTCGGTGAAAGGGCCATAGCTTCACCTGATGCAACCAGCGATGATTCCAATAGTAGAGATAATCTATACCGACGAAGCTGATTGCAAAGGCAATCCCCCCTGGGCACTGGAGCGATCCGCGAGCGTGCGGAAAAAAAAGTTCAGCGCGATCACGCCGATAGCTAGCTGCAATAGCGGAACCACAGTGCCTTGCAGTGTGAGGTTGGCCAGATCCAAAATCCATGCAGATCGGCTACGGGTGGCGAGCCGATCTCGGCCCCGCTGCGAGGCAAGGGTGAGTCCCAGAATCAGAGAAAAACTGAAAAAGACCAAAATGACCGTATTCACTCTACACCCAAAACTCGATCTCAGCCTCTTTGTGCGGAAGATTGCGAGGATCGCGCCCCTCTTCGATTTCACGCTGAATGGATTCGATAAAAGTATGTATAATGTCCGCAGAGGTGTTTTGAAACTTGTTCCCGTACTTGGCGATGGTCTTCATTTGATTGTTTAAAATTTCAATATCTTGATCAATGATCATCTGCGCTTGCCTTCGAACCAATGCTCGGCTGGGCCAAGTCCAAATCCCATAGTTGTAGGTGAGATCTGTATAGACCAGAGTCTCCACCTCAGAAACCGGCACGGATTGTGACGTGATGATAAAGTGCTTTTTACCGCCAAACCAATAATTCACGGTGGTGACATTGGGCATATAGAATTCGTCAGTGTGTTGAATTTCTTGTCCGGTGGGATTTAAAAACCAAGAGAACCAGCCAAAGTTTTTCTTTTCATTGAGGTAGGTGACTTTGACCTGACCGTGATTCCGTTCGACCTTTGCGCCAAATTTTTCGTTGGCTGGATTTCTAAAGATATTCGGATGCACAAAGGTGGTGTGGGGAATATCAACAAAATTCTCAGCACAGTTGGTGACATTGTTGACGAAACGATTTTGCAGTCGCAGCGTTGTGTAACCTGCTTTTCTGTAGCAGGGCATGGGAAAAGGGGTTGTGGTACCTTTTTGCGCCAGAGCGCTTTTGTCAGTCTGTTCTCCCTCATTCAAGAGGCGCACATAAATGTAGTCGTCTTGCTCGCAAGCCTGGTACTTTACGCCGCAGCGCTTGCGCTCAGAAGTTCGCGGGCCCTCCGAAGGGACAAAGCTCACCTCGCCCCTGCCATTGTACTTCCAGCCATGGTAGGGGCACTGCAAAACGCCCTTATGAACTCGTCCTCGCGAAATCTGCGCAGAACGATGCAAGCAGCGATCTTGCAATGCAACGGGTTTGTCGTTCTCGTCACGAAAGATTGCGAGCCATTCTCCCAAAACTGTACGAGAAAGTGCATGGCCAGATTTCAACTCACGGCTTTCAGCAACGATGTACCAAAAGTTTTCTCTCTTGAATTCTGAGATGAGTCCATCTTTCACCACAGATTGGCCTTTCGAATGCGAAGATGGGCATTGATACGAATCTGACAGGCCAATCGGCACTGCGGTCGATTCGGCGCCATGATTTCTAACAATTCATTTTCTTCGTCGGTGCGCGGGTGAATGTCTTTGCTGCTTTCGGCAGTGAGTTCAATCATACAGGTGCCACAGATCCCGGTGCGACAACCAAAAAGAATTGGCGAATTATCAATTGTGAGTTCTTCAGATAGACAGGCTCCATCTGGCAATCTCAGTGGTGGCTTTTCGCTGTCTGCAAAGGAAACCTCCCACATCAATTGGGATTTTCCTGAGGTTGCCTTGAGTTCCATCTGTCCGCTCCCTGTGCAAATTTCTTGAATTCTCTTCTATTGATCTGCAAATGCCTGTCCAAATTATTTTTAGTCATTAACTGCATTTTTTTGTTTCTATCTGTGACGTATTCAAAACCAGCCAAATAGGACTTGTAATTTTCTATTGCCTCTCGGTGAGTGTCAGCCGCCGCCACAGCGCCATTGGACTCTTGACAAAAAGATTTTTCCAAAACCTCGAGAGCCTCGCGATGATCCATTGAAAAAATAGGTGAGAGCAAAATTTGATAGATCTTTGGATAAAGGGCTGGATCATACCAAAAGATGCCATTGATCGCAGTCGAAAAATTGAAATGATCCTTTTGACAGCCCCAGATTGTGAGGTTTGCCAAATGTTTTTCGAAGTGTGTCGGTGCTGGCAGTGAGTTGACCACATCATGTGAAATGACGGTCGATGTGTTGAAGTGAAAAGACTCATCCATAAAGTGATAATAGTTGACCTTTGATGGGATGGGAGCCGATTCCTGGTTACGGTGGCTCGAGTAGTTTTTTGAAAGCTGGTGTTGAACAATTTTTCCATTTAAGGTGCGCAGGCCCCGCACTGTGAAATATTGACAGCCGATAAAGGGGCTGCTGGCTGACAAAACCGAGTAGGCTCGAAGTTGCTGTTTGCGAATCCAGCGGCGAATTTTTCCCAAATCTGAATAGAGCATTGTCTTTTCAAATGGTGAGCGCATGGAATAAGAAAAGATGCGACTGCCAAAAAGTTCCTCTTCTACGGCTTCACTTATTTTTTTGAAGGCATTGATGTGCGCGCGCTCTTGTGCAGACTCTAGGTCCAGAGTGTCACAGACGACCCGAAAGTCATCGACACCATAAAGAGCCGCCGCACCCGTTTGATTGAAAAATATAGTAGCAATTTCGGCCGAAATTATTTGTGAGTAGTAGGCGACCCAATAGAGCTGATTGAGTTTAATTCTTTGATCTGGACTCGATTGATCCCAGAGCCACGTGCCCCATAGCAACGAGTATTTTTCGGGATTCCAATATTCATTTCGACAGCTTTCATAGGCAAAGCTGTCCGCAGACGTATCCATGTTCTTGGTTTGATCCAGATCGATGCTCTTTCGCAAAGCCAGCTTCATTCGATTGACCGTCTTTGTGTCAGACAGAAGTGATCTGCACTCACCCTTAACAAAAGGTGCCGCGTTCAAATTGGGAGTTTCAAACCCGAGATTCATGGTAATCTCCTAGCATTGAAAACATTTCGGGACTCGCTTGACTTTGGATTTCGCCCTGGCAAAAGAGGCGAAATTTTCTGTTTGCTTCAAAAATTTGTCGAGAGTACCTACCTAGGGCGAAAAATCCCGCCATTCGCGAAGAAAATACCACAGTTTGAACGCTCGAGGTGGCTTCACGGGCACTTACGCGGCCGTCTTTAAAAATATAATGCCCAAATGTTCCGACCATGCCAGAGGAAAAAAAGCCGATCCACCAATAAGGTGATACAGTAAGAGCCAGGACTGGTGCGAGCCAGAACAGCAAAAAAGAAATAAAATGTGTAGCAACATTAGGGAGCTTTTGATGTCTCAAAACGAATATGTCCCAGTCTGTCAGAGCTTCCGTTGCTATGTGGTGATCTCTCTTCATTTTTGGTAACCTTTATCCACGGGCTTGGCTTTTGATTTTCATAGTGTTCAATAAAGTCGATGATTGCTCGATCAGCGCGGATAGGTGTCTGAAAGTTAAACTTTATTCTACTAAAAATAATGGTGTCCCCTTTTGCAAAGTAGTTTCCCACTAGCTTCGTTAAAAAAAGAACAATGGAATTAAAGAGTTTACCGAATACTGATTTTCTTTTTGGCGTTACAAGAAGTGTTTGCCCTTCTGATTTGCCATCCACGGTAGGTCTGAGTGCAAAAATTATATAAAAATGCAGAAAATCAGGTCCAACCATGACTGACCCCGTATTTCCCCACCAGTAGGTCATTTCATAGGTCAGTGACTTCGCGTAAAATTTGCCTGCCCATCGCAGCAGCGCATTTTTTGGAGGCAGTGGAGTGCGATTAGAAAACTGAATGCAGCGATCCGATAGACGCCGCGTCTCCATATCGAGATCTACCACCAGTTTGTGGACAGACTTAAAGTGGTGAGCATCGATGGCATTGATCATGACCACATTGGGATGGCAGGCTTTGAAAAATTGATTGCCATGACTCCAATCGACATCAAGGTGACTCAACTCAGGAATCACAGGCGTTGATTCTATATCCTGCTCGCCGCCTGTCCAGATCCAGATCAATCCATAGGCCTCTTTGGCCAAGTATTTGTGTAGGGATGGAACATTTTTGGTATTGGCTTGAACTGGAATCTCTTCACACACTCCCTCGTCGTCAAATTTCCAAAAGTGAAAAGGGCAGCGGATCGAATTTTTTTCGACTCTTCCGTCGCACAGATGAGCACCCATGTGAGGACAGTGGGCATCCATAACCCGCACCACTTCGTCTTCACCTCTGTAGATGACAAAATCTTTACCCCAAAAGGAAGCAGGCACAGCCTTGCCCTTTCGCACATCCCGAGACCTTGCCAACCAGAACCAACCTTCTGGCAAAAACTGAGGATTGCTAAATTGGTGAAGCGTTTCCTGGAAATTCATAAAAAAATTATTTGCTGATTCACTCGCAAAGTCCAATACTTTGAATGCGTGAAAACAACTCCCTCTGTGCCAGCACTTGCAATGCGTCACCCTTTTTGGGTCTTAGCGATGACTTTGGTTATTTTGGGTGTCTCGCTTTGGTCACTCCCCAGGATGAAATTCAATCTCGATATTTACGATAGCTTGGATACGAATTTTGCAAGCAGTCGAGCGCTCTGGGAGATGCGAAACGAGTACAAAGACACCAATACGGTGCTTTTGACCTTTCGTCTCCCCGATTTGAAGGCCGATACGCTCTGCAAACTTGAGCGATTCATGAGAGGCTATGTACGGAAAACAGCAGACATTTCGCGCAGTGTATCTGCTTTTACTTTACGAAGGACGGAGCTCAAGGGCACCAATCTTTCCTATCCGAAATTGCTGAGTGACCCCTGTATGATCGATCCAATAAAAGATTTTCGGCCGGCGATGGATCAGATCCAACAGACTCCGTTTCGCCACCTCTTCAGTGTTTCGGAAAATAAGATTTTGTATGAAATTAGTTTTTCAGACGAAGACATCAGTGAGACAGAAAAAAAATTTAGAGTCGAAGGAATCAATCAACTTTTGCTGGCCTCGCAGAATTTTATAAAAGCCGAGCTACCAAACTCAGAAGTTCAACTGTTTGGTCAAGGTAGCTTTCGTCACTATTTTAAGAAGCTGATCGCTAAAGACGGCCTCGTGAATATTCTGATATTGTTGTTTTTGATTGTCTTCTTTCGGATTTTTTTTGGTACTTGGCGATCTGGATTGTATTTGCTGCTCACTTTGACTATGTGCCTCACGATGACGTTTGGCGCAATGGCGATGTTTGGCGTTCCCATCGACTTTTTGACCAACGGTCTCTTTTTGTTGACGGTGATTGGCGGGACGGCGGATTTTTTATTTCTATCTCATGCGCAGTTTCGAAGTTCACTTCGCGAGAGTTTTGAGTCTCTTGTGCTGCCTGGTTTCTTTACCACCGTGACGACTTTTTTAGGATTTGCGTCACTTGCGATTTCAGACTTTGCCATCATTCAGCGCTTTGGCCTGATTGCCGCATTGGCCGCGCTTGTGGAATGGTATACAAGTTTCGTCGTGCTTCCCGCGATCCTAAAGGCATTCCGAGTGGAGCGCACCTGGGTTGATGAAAGAAGGGCGTGGCGCATTCCTTGGTTGCGGCAGTTGCCCAAAAAAAACACCCCAAGTTGGTTCAATTTTGCATTTTTGCTCGTCGCTCTATCTGGAATCGTGGCGATATTCTTTCTCAATTATGGTGATGAGCCTCTTAAAAACTTTCCAGAGGGGCATCCGCTCAGAATGGCATCAAGCGACTTTAAAAAAAATCATGGTTGGGAAGGCCAAGTTTTTATGATATTTCCGGCGATAACTTCGCGCGAAGATGTTCATCGCCTGCGTAGGAGCTTGAGTTCTTTACCCAATGTCGTGGCTGTTGAGGATCCTTTTGAAATTCTTTCGTACATGACACCCACAAGCGTACCCACCTTTAGAGCCTTGATTGACCGTGAGCTTTCGCAAAGTTCAATGTTCAATCGCTATTTTTCTAGGTGGGATTCCGTAAGAGTTCCACTCTACTTGAAAAGCCTCTCCACAGAGAAGTTGGAAGCCACTTTGACTTCAGCTAAAAAAATGTGTCGTGGACTTTGCCATTTGGCAGGGCAGAGTCTTGTCTATTTGGAATACAGCCAGACACTGAGCATAACTTTGGTTGAAAGTTTTGTAGTATGTATTGTATTGGTCCTGATGACGCTGTTTGCTCTGACGGTTCTACTCAAGCGAAAGAACTTTTTTGCGATTGCCGCCTCATCGCTCATAGGCCCTCTTTTTATGATTTCGGCGATGTCCATTCTTCAGGTTCCGATCAGCTTGGTCACATCTATTTTCTTGGCGGTCATAGTGGGTATGACCGGTGACAACGCCATTCAGTATCTTTTTGCAAGTCGGACCACGCTGAGCGAAGGAATCGATCAGAGGGCGGAGGCGAGTTTGATTTTAAGTTTGTTCTTGGTGTTAGGTAGTCTGACATTTTTGATGCACACACTGATACCTATGCGAATTCTGGGAGGGCTGTTTGTGTTCGGATTTTCCACAAC
>CAYMBJ010000093.1:0-13617 GCA_964388665.1 uncultured Pseudobdellovibrionaceae bacterium
GGGTGGTCAATTGCGTGAAATTTGGGTGGTCAAACTTGGTGAAATCCGACACAAAAGGTGGATCTGGGCACAATCCGCAAAGTGAAGTGCGCTGAGCTGGGCTCGCAATACGCCGGCATGTAATCCCACCAAAGCTAGTCGACCATCGACTGGCAAGCACTCACTAGAAACACCGCCGCTCCACTGCTCCACTGCTCCACTGCTCCACTGCTCCGCTATTGGGGCCACCGGAGCCAAATCTCATTGCAAAGTGTACCAATATAAGTCATTGCAACAGATACGTATTCCTAAATCCAGGTTTCTCTGATAATTTGAAAACCTCAGTGAGCCATTTGGGTAGGCCTCACTATTTGGTATGGCATGGCAATCGCCAAGCAGCGTGTTGCCATTTTCTGAAAAGAAGAATGCACATTCAAATAGGGGGACTCGTGAATAGACTGAAATTCGTGAAGATGCATAAATTTGTAAAACTGACGCTGGGCCTCTCCGCTTTCTCAATCATGCTCTCTCTGTTTCAGAATTTTTCCTTTACGAGGATTTCTTTTGAAAACCTTGAATGGGCGCCTGTAGTCAAAAACGCCGATCTTAGCAGATCTGCTGCTGACCAGACAATGCCTTCACTGATTGCAAGCCCAGATCAAGCTCCGACGCAAACTCAGCAAACTGAGGCCGCCAGCTCTAATTCTACAAATGAATTTCAAGTGAGCATCAACTCTGGCGGTGGCTCTATTCAGATGGACGGCGAGTCGTGGCTACCAGATCGCAATTTTATTCGACACAGAGGCGTCGTGGATCGTGGCCCCATTCCCATTGCAGATCGACAAAATGTCCCTGACAAAGTCTACCAAACAGAAGCTTGGTGCAGCGACGGATACAGCTTCCCCGTCAAAGACGGAAATTATGAAGTCCAAATGCATTTTGCGGAGACCTCTGATACCGTCACTGGCCCGAATCAAAGAGTCTTTGATGTTGTCTTTCAGGAGTCAATAAAAAAGACAGTCGATGTATTTGCTGAGACCGGAGGGCGAAATCGTGCCTTTGTTTTGAGAACTATGGTCACTGCCGTAGGCGGAAGCCTGAATATTGGTTTTAATAAAAGAGTAAATTGTCCAATGGTCAACGGAGTTCGCCTCATCTCGCGCAGTCAAAAGTCAGACCCATTTGGTGAAATCAGAAACTCAACGAATGCCACCAATTCCAATAGCACGCCGAACTCAGGCTCAGCTTCCAGATCCCCGGCAAGCACGCCATCCACGAAGGCACCGTCCACAGAAGCGCCATCAACTGCAGCGCCGTCCACGCAACAGAGCTCCACTCTTGATTCAGGATCATCTGGTGGTGGCAGTTGGTCCACAGTCGCACTGCCCAAGTTGTCTGGATACTCTAAGGCTCCCAAACTTTTCGATCGCCACAGAACTCTGTTCTTAACTCAAGAATTTTTGGACGCCAATCGCGACAAGAAGACCACAGATTCTGGCTATCAAGGTTATCCAGTTCGATACACCAATGTTGTTCAATTCGACGGTGCTCCTGCTCTCAAGCATCAGGTGAAGAAGGGCCAAGGGGTGATGGGAATACAATATTACAAGGAATGGCCCAGAGTGAATGACTTCCGAGGAGTTATGCTACGGTATCAAACACGGTATACGAATTACCGCGAGTTTGGTGGAAAGCAAATCACTTTAGAAGGTGGTCGCGGTTATATAGGAAAAGGCTACCGTGATGGTTGGTCAAGTTTTGGCCGGTCAGGACCGCGAGAGAAATTCGGCACAGAAGGCTGGGCCGTGTACTCAATGATCGCACCTCAAAAGTTTTTCTTTTTGATGGCTATCGACAAAACCATCACCGCTAGCAAGGTTGGCACGAACGAAGGATATGGATACTACCCCAAGCAAGACAAAACCTCTCACCCTCTTAATCAGTGGGTGACCATTGACGTGGTGGTGGACATGCAGCACGGCTACACTCTCTACCAAGATGGCAAAAAGACCGCCTGGGGAAATGACACCACTCCGCACCTCAAGGATCCTCGAAATGCCAAATACATTCATATGGGAGTTAGACTCATGTACGGGGGAAATCCTGGAGAAATCATACCCACCCGAGATCATGATGAGTACTACCGCAATAGCGAAATTTTCATTTTTGATTAGGGCGTATCCTCATGCCTGGCGCCTGCACTGGTTCCAGCCTCCACGCAGCGGAGTGCGTGAACGTCCCAAATGCGCAATCAATTGGGCTATCAAGGCGACCACAATAGATCTTATTTTTCTCTTTAGCATCAGAGACCTGCTGCCGATGAGACTCTATGATCAGATGGTGTGCCTTTTGCCAGAGTTTTGCCGGTGAAAAAAAACCCTACGACAATTTTGATTTTACTGACGGCATTTGCGAAAAATGCAGTTCCGAAAATCATTCCGAACAAGATCATCGCATCAAACAGGATCGCTTTGTTCAGGCGCAGGCACTCTTTCAAGGCATGAGAGACAGGGCCCACGAGGGTGTGCGAATCCAACCGAAAGAGATTGTTTCAGAAGCTCGAGCTATAAAAATCGCACCGGTCGATCTGTTGCTTGGTATGATTCAGCCACTGCTGCGAGAGATCGGCGACCTCTTTGTCAAAGGGCAGATCACCGTAACCGACGAGCACCGATTTTCTCGCTTCACTGAAGAGCTGCTCTCTGCAATCTCTTATGAATATGATTTGGTCGAGCCAGAGCAATGCGATGTGATGTTGGCCAGTGCCGACGGAAATTATCACACACTGGGAACAAAAATGCTCTCGCTGGTATTGAATCAAAATGGAATACCAACAATGTGCTTTACTCCCAGCATGCCAGAAGCTGACCTTGTTAAGCTTGTTAGTTGGCACCAACCCAGCGTCCTGGGAATTTCTGTCTCTAAGGCGGAGCAACTCAATTTTATTCACAGAGTGGAGGACAGCATCAAGAGTCTTCCCAGCCTGCGCGTGCCGCAAATTCTGGTTGGTGGAGTCTTTGCAAAAGACAATGACTTCACTTGTCCGTGGCCCTCGCCCAACCCGCGAAGCCTTAGCGAATTTGTGACAGAATTCAAAAAGCACATCCTCCCCAAAGCCGCCTAGCAAATTTGATATGATACCAGTTTCAATTTTTTCGTAGACCGAGGCGCGATTGAGAGAGGCGCGGAGGCCTACTCCCATGTAGGCCGCACAAGCCGACCGATTGAGCAACGAAGGTGTACGGATAAAGTGGAATTGGTATGAGTCATTTCTGAACAAAGTTGCGACCATCGGTGGGGTGGGGGCCAGTAATCCAATTCAATACAGGTCTCAAGTTGAGAATTTCCAGAAACCAATCGCATCATGTGTTCTTTGCAGGCAATATAAGGGTGTGAGGAATATAGCACAGTTTGTCTTTTTTTGTCTCGTCATCGTCTGCTCCAATGCCTATGCCATTCACCCACATTGGCCGACAGCAGAAAAAATGCTCAAGCGAGAGGGCTTTTCGAATTCATTTGTGGCCGCACTTAAAAAGTCTTATGAGCCCCAAGAATTTCAAAATTGCCTGGAGCTGAATATTCTTTTGTACCTAAAAAAATCTGACTACCATGGCACACAGGTGGACGACAAGGCCGTGGCCACAGTGGACTCCTTCATTACAGAAAACAAAGTTATGCTAAGCAATGTCGAAGAGAAATACGGAGTTCCTGCATCTGTCATTGCCAGTCTGATGTGGCTCGAATCGCGATTTGGCAACGTCACTGGAGACTACCACGTGGCCAGCATGTATGTGCATCTGATTCAAAGCGAGCGGCCCTCTGTCTTGCGCCATTTAAAAACCAAAGGTCCAAAGCGTTTCAACGCAAAAGCATCACGCAAAGACCTCAGAAAAATTCCGGGTCGCGCAAAATCAAAAGCAAAATGGGCCCTGGGCGAACTCAAAGCCATGCAAAAAATCTTCAACCAACGTGGAAATTCTATTCTCGAATATCGCGGCTCCTTTTCTGGAGCCTTTGGGATTCCGCAATTTCTGCCCTCAAGTTACAACCGCTGGGCGGTGGCAGCGGACTCCACATCCACACCGCGGCTCACCAACGCTGACGACGCAGCTCACAGTGTCGCCAATTACCTAACTAAAAACGGCTGGAAAAAAAAGAACTCCAAGACCCACCGCAAAGCCTTGCGGCGCTACAACAACAGCTCAGACTATGTGAACACGATCCTGCGTCTGAGCAAAAAAGTGATCTCTGCGACCCTAGCCTCCGCCAACCCTCGCAGAGATTGAGAGCCTATCCCAAAATTCAGATCTGCTGCGGAAGTCAGTTCAGTGCGCATCTTCAATAGGCCGCTGCTCAATTTGCCTCTCCTCATTTGGCCGCTGCTCAATTTGCCGCTCTGCTGATTTTCGTCCTTCGAGTCGCCCGATGTTTTCATTGTAGATCTGCGTGAACGACTTTCCGTTAGCACGTTCCATCTTCTGCTTAGGTACGAACAGATCTAAGTTCTGCCGACCCAGGGGCAGTTTTGGCACGTATCCATTGGCGTTGATGTTGCCATTCATGCTGTTTTTATAAATTTCTATAATACGTTGGTTTGATGTCATGCGCTCCTCCTCAAATCTCAATGAACTAAAACTGCAATTTAAAATCCACGGACCAAAGTGGAGGACTTTGGTTTCATCTCCACGGGAATAGTGCCCATGAATTCAACGTTCAAATGTTGGCAAAATTTATCAATTCAGTGGGGAAGAAAAGGACTCTGCGCTAAGGCACTGTTGTGGTGACTGGCAGCGTGACTGGCAGCGCTACTGTTGTCATCACTGACGCGCTTCCACTTCAGCAGCAAATTCAATGTTAATTGACAATTCATTTTCTTGCAGAAATTTTGATTTGCCCATGCGATTCCTTCTTCTGAAAGAGATAAAGGATTGTTTTCATGGAAAGAGTATCAAGCTGGACATTGTTCACCATCGGTGGAGTGAGGGTAAAGATTCACTTAACGGTGCTCTTGCTCCTCTTCTATATCGTCCTCGCCACAGTGATTCAATTTCCATACGCCGTGAGCTTTGCAGGATTTACTCGTGAAGCGGTGACCGGTTCGCCATTCAATTGGGGATTGCTTTTTGCTGGCGCTGCATTGATTTCCATTCTCTTGCATGAGCTGGGCTATGCACTGGCGGCGTGGCGCCGCGGCCACAGAGTTACCAGCATCACACTGATGTGCCTTGGAAGCACAACTCAGCTGGACACCCTCGCCCGCGAACCGCGCGAAGAGTTCAAGATGGCAATCATTGGACCCACCATCAATGTTCTTCTGGCCGTGATCATGTTCACCACCTGGGCCCTAACTCAAGACCCGAATCACCGCTTTTTTTCTTTTTGGATGGGCCAGGCCAATCTGGTGCTTTGTGTATTTAATCTTCTTCCTGCATTTCCTGCCGATGGCAGTCGCCTGCTGCGTGCCGCACTTGTCAAGCGCTGGGGCTATTTTCGCGGAGTCAAAAGCGCGATCAATGTGAGTCATGTCCTAGCATGGGCATTGGGCTTTATCGGCGTCATCCAATTTAATTTTCTTTTAATCTTGTTGGCACTTTTAATTTACTCGGCGACAAAAACCGAGCGCAATTTTATACGTCAACAAGCAACCCAATAACCAACAACAAGGAGAAGAAAGATGAGAAAAGATCTATCAAGAAGCGAATCAGGTTCTGTGGACCGTGTTCCCGTGCGTCGCTCACAGTTTTTATCACCATGGCTGGACGACTATTTTGAAACACCTCGATGGTTAGACACATTTTTCAATCGCGAGTTGGCAGGCCTCCCAATGGAAGGGCGCTTTTTATCACCAGCCATTGATATCGAAGAAACTCCAGAGGAGTTCTTGGTGATTGCCGACCTGCCTGGAATCAAAAAAGACGATGTCAATATTGAGTACGCCAACAACCAATTGACCATCACTGCCGAGAGAAAGTACGAATCCAAAGGCAACAAACAGGATCGCCGCGAAAGATTTTTCGGCACCTATCAAAGAAGCTTCACTCTGCCCATGGGGATCGAAGAAGACAACATCGAAGCCTCCTTTGAGGATGGTGTACTGACTGTGCACGTGCCCAAGGGCGAACAGACCAAGGCGCGCCGAATTGCCGTTGGCGAGAAAAAGGCCGACAAGAGCCAAAAGTCAAAACACTAGTATAGGATATAGGACTCAAAAACAAAAAGGCCGAAGCGCAACAGAGCTTCGGCCTTTTTGTTTTGTTTGGTTTTGTTTGGTTTTGCAAGAGAGACCACAACACTTTCACGTCAAAACAAAGATCGGTTTTGTTTTTGTGAATTCACACGATCTTCATCATAAATTCAACTGGTAGCCAAACTCGTAGGCAAAGATTTATTTGGAAATCTTTTATTTCATTTTTTTCATTGTTTTCGATTGCACGGGGTTCTATTCCAATACAGAACTTGCGCAAGGTTCAAAACAGACAACGGAGGGTGTTGATACAAGATCATCACCACAACACAAACAATACCAACAGGAGGAACTCAATGAAATCAATCATCGCGCTTGTCGCCACCGTGTCATTGGCATTCACGGCCTACGCTGGAACCCAAGAAAAAAGTTTTGATGGAGCTGGAACATGGAAAACCACCGAGGGTGAAATGGGCACTCATACTGCAAAACTGAAACTCACCAAAGATCCAGAGCAACCCGGCGTGATGCAAATGCATTGCGAGTACACCATTCAGAAAGAGGACTCCCAAGTCACCATGACCACGGAGAGCACCCTCACCCATCAAGAAAATGGCTTCATACTTGTCCAAGGGCCCGAGGGAATGTTGGGAACAGGATTTTGCTTTGAATACAAAGATGAAGAAGGCAACCTCACCAAGAAGTCCTGTCATCTGTCAGCTAGCAATGAAACCATGAGCATGGAAACCACAATGGTTTATAAAAATCATTCGATCTACCGCATTGGCACCCACACTCACGAGGGAGTGCAGATTGCTTGGGAAGACAAACTCTATCTTTCGGTTCCTGAGCTAAAATAAAAAAGCTTCTATAAGCTTCTATTTTTCCGGCGCCGACAAATTCTCCGAACGAGTCAGCGCCGCATTTTCGCGGGCAGAGATAAAGAGCATGGGAGCATCGCCTTCGGCCAAAATGCTATCCGTGACATTGCCTAAGCGAACAAACTTCTGCCGCTCCAAGCCGCCGCGCCCATGCGATGTCATCGCAATGAGGTCACAGGCATTCTCTTGCGTGTAGTGCAAGATGGTTCGTGCGGGACCAGAGCCCTCCACCACACACTGGATCTCTTGATCCCCGGCAAAATGCGCAGTCCTGATTCTCTCTAAATAAGCATGTAGCTTTTCGTTGAGACCCTGCTGCCCGTCGGTTTCGGGAATGCACAGCAAAGTGATCTTAGAATCAAACTCCGCTGCCCAGGCTTGCACATAGGGAAGCACCTGTTCTGCCACTTCGGAGCCATCAAGAGGCACCAGAATATGTCGAAACGCCGTCGAGCGCGAGATCCAATTGTCATTGGGTCTAAAAATCAATACCGGAGGCGTGGTTGCAAAGATAATGTCGTAGGCAATCGACTCCCCTAGCGTTCTTGTCAAGGTTCCTAAATTTCGCAGCGACAAACAGATGAGATCATGTTCTCCACTCTTGCAAAGCTTCAAGAGCTCCTCTTTGGGATCACCCTTTAAAAAGAGCGGTTCAATTTCGCCACCCTCGGCAGGCCAAAACTTAGCCGACTCTTGGGATGAAGAAGTCCATGGACTGACGATCTGCTTTAAGAACTCACCATTGTCTGAGCGCTGCTTTGGTCCGGCCACATGCACGGGAAGCACCTTAGCCCCGAACACCCGAGAGAGCTTCAGCGCCGAGTAAAAAGAAATTTCAGAGCTGAGGCTGCCACTCAAAGGCACTAGAATTTTATTGATCTTATAATGTATGCGCATTTTTGTTTCGGTCAGACGCAGCGGCTGTGCACTCATGGCATAAGAGAGACGCGCATCAATGGACTCAGGAGGTGGCCCCAAGCGCCGCCGATAAAAATCAAAACCCAGGTACAGCCCTGGAATCATCACCAGGTAGGCCCAAGCGCCATCAAAAAAACGCTCCTCAAAAATAATCCCAGTGGCAAAGGTGGCACAGATTGCCGAAAAGAGAGTGATAAAGATCCCTACCAAAGACTCCACACTGCGCTTTTGCGAAAAGAAGCGCACAAAGCGCTTGAGCGCCGACCAACCCGTCATCGATAGCAAAATAAAAACACCGGCCGCATAGAGAGCAAGATAGGTCTCCTCATGGGTGCCAAAAAACAAAAAGCACAGAACCACGATGCCCACTTGCGCCCATGAGGGAAAGGAGGGCACATCAAATTTATTTCGCTGCCCCCAGCGAGCGGGAATGTAGTGCCGCGCGCGCAGACCCAGCGCTAAATTTTGCACCCCTTGGACGCTGGCCGCCGCCGCCGACAGAAGCACCGCAATGCCAATCAAAGTCCCCAAATAAGAAAGCCACGGTGGCAACAGTGCATCCATCGTCTGAGTAAAGACGGACTGACTTTTGTCCAGAGGATTTGCTAGCGCCATGATGGCTGGACCCACCACCACCATTGTGGTCACGGTGGTGCCCATCACGATGAGCAAGCTGCCATAGGCGCGACGACTTCGCTGCGGCAGGGTTCCCTCGTAGGAGGCCACCAAATTGGCGAAGATCTCGATGCCTGTCATCAAGGCCAAGATCCGCGCAAAGCCCCCCAAGGTGAAGTGCAGGTTTTCGCTATCAAAGGCGCGCATATTAAAATCCGGAAGCTGCAAGCCACGATTCCAAATCACGGCGATCACCATGGTCCACAAAAAAATCAAAATCAGCGCGGTCGCTGGTCCAAAAAATCGCGCCGCCATTTTGGGGCCGCGATTGACCGCAACAGCAATCAACACAGAGAGCGCAATGGCCACCAACGTGCGAAAGCTCAAGCCCAGAAACTCAAAATCAAATGATGGCATACGATCCACAATAAAGGTCACCAGAGCTGCAATACTCACCAAAAAGGTCAGAGTGTATTCGATCACTGTGATGGCCGCATTGGCCTTTACGGCCCAACTGCCAAATTCCTCTTCGCTGAGTCCACTGCCGCCGCTGCCATCGGTCACCCAGCGCATGACGTAGCGATACATCGCCGACACGGACACCACTGTAAAGACGGCCATCCAAACAGAAGCGCCAAAGGTGATCTCGGCCACACCAGCCACCACAATGAGAGACAAAAACGGACCAAAAACATAAAGTGGCGAAGTCGCAGGATCACCACCCCCAGCAAGCGCCCCCTGCAAAGAGTTTTTGAGCTTGTATGATATTGAGGCTCCCACAAATGTCCTTTCTCAAGATGATTCCTGATTTACGATCCGGCCTGATTCACAAGTTGGGACTGCTTCACAATTCCAACAGCTTCATTTAAAAACATTGGTCTAGAGATTCCATTAGCAATGAGGGCCTCATTGCCGCGCAGGATGATGTCCGTCTGCAAGGCCTTCTCAAAGCGAACATCAATGACATAGCTTTTCACGCGGATCTGTATGGCCAAGCGCCGCGCAAAGTCCACCTCTGAAAACACAATCACAATGGGCTTTTTTAAAAACACATAGCAGCTCGTCGCCGCCGTTTCGTAAAGAAGATCCCGCGCCTTTCGCAAATCGGCATCCAAGGCCACATGAAAATTGACTTCGATCTGCATATCCAGCGCACCGAAATTTCCCGATGCGACGTACTCGGTGATGAATTTACTGTTGGGAATGGTCACCACATTGTCATCCAACGTGACCAGTCGCACCGCCCTTAAACCAATCGCACTCACTTCGCCGTAAACATTGTCAAAAGAAACGCGATCGCCAACCTGAAAGGGCCTATCAAACAGCAGAATCACACCAGCGACCACAGAAGCGACCAGATCTTTCAGCGAAAGCCCCAGAGCCACAGCCAAAGTACCACTCACTGCCAAGAGCAGCGCCTTTGGCGGCTGAACCACTCCGTAAAAGATATAAACGCCGCCCAAGATGTAAATAACAAAAGACAGCGTTGTGATCACCTGTGCAATCAGCAGTCGTCGCGAAGGGATGCGCCGGTGCAGTGTCGAGCCAATGGTGGTGACAAACTTGACCGCAATTCCCAAACACACGGTGCCCAATATCAGCAGCAGCACTTTGGAAAAGCTCAATACATCAAATATGCCGACTGCATTTTCTAAATCCGATTCATTCATACAAGAAGTTCTTTCCGGTTAAAAAGTAATCAATCACATACTGCGCCTTCGAAGAGATGCGCGTGCGTTCATGATCGTCCTGCCACACTAAATTTTTTTCGCTCGCATCCTTTAAGCACTTGCGAATGATGTTTTCATGAATGCCCGTGATGCGATGAAGCTCAAAGAGATTGAGGCTCTCATGCCGGGCAATGGCAGAGAGGAGAATCAGCGAATCATCACTCATATTGGCCACAGCTCCCGAACTCACAAAACTGGGTATACCAACGTAGATCTGCTGAGGCGCTGGTGAAGAGATCGCCGACATCCAGTGCATCAGTGCCGAGCGAGGATTTCCTCGCGATTGCCCCCAAAGCAAGCGAAAGAACTGCGACTCTGCCTTTTGACCAAAGTTCTCACCCGCACCGTAGGCTTTGATGGACTCGTCAAAGCGACGACTGTAGTGGGTTGTCTCGTGCCGCATGAGTATGAGCTTTTGGATTTCAATGTCGGTCCAAGATTTTAGAGTGAGCACTTGGCCATAGTAGTGCTCTTGCCCAAACACCCCAGTCAAATAGGTCCATGAGCGAGAGTTGACGGTCATGCACCAAAACAAATTTTTTGTCGGCCGACTCAACAGATCCAAAAAGGTGCGATAGGCATTGAAGCCGCCCACCACTCCCAAAAACAAATTGTGCAAATCATCCAAACAGATCACCAGCTTTTCACTGAGCTGCCGATCAAAGTCAGATATGTCATCATGGGACTTCACTTCGCTTCCAAGAACCTTGGACAGCCATTGAAAGAGATCCTGCGCTTCCAGAATCCGTGGCGGCACCTTTTGCAAAACACATTGCAATTTGCAATCACTGAGCGCCTTCATGCGATCTGCAATGTTTTCGATGGAGGTGGACTTTCCCATTCCGCGATTGCCCACAATCAACAGGGAGTCTTCACTCTCTACGCCCTTGACCCAGTCGGTGATCACAGCTTCCGCCACTTTATCAACGGAGTTCTCGCGATCAACAAAGATATTTTCATCAGCCGTCAAGTAGTAATCAAAAGCGCTCGCATAATCTTTGGGAACCTTTGCAAATTCCTCCTCTTCGCGCTCTTCAGACTCGAGTCGTTTGCGCAGCACCTCCGAGAGCAGGCGCTTGACCAAGTCCATTCGAATCAAATGAGAGTAGGCATACTTGATCACATCGTAGAGAATCACCATCAAGAACATCAATGGCAAAAGGAGTCGACCCAGCAGACTCGAACCCTGAAGTCGCTTCAGCCACCTCTGCCAGAGAAATGCAAATCGATGGGCAAAGGCCGCATTGATTTCGTGATGCCATTTGGCGGACTCATAAAAGACAAAGCCAATATTGAATATAAAAATAAAATTCGCAATCAGGTTGTAGGCAAGCGCCCGGCGCACGGTGTCCTTAATGAGGTGAAGCAGGACGTACTCCACAAAAACCAGCATTGAAATTCGCGCCGCTGCCTTTTCAATTCTTGATTTTTGCAGGCGCAAAGACTCAATAGAATCTGTGGCAAAAACAATTTCCAAGACAATGGTCAAAAGCAATTTGGCAACTCGGTAAACAAAATAGACCTGAAAATAAAAAAGGAACAGCGAAAGCTCGGCAAAGTCTGTCCCTGCAATCAATGATCTGGCCGCCTCAATACTGATGATCATGCCCACAGAGGGAATAAAGGGATTGAGTCGAGCAATCCAAAGCGCCATGACCGCACGATTGCGATCCTCCAACGTGCTTCGCGCCAAGAGCGAGCGCTTGAGCAAATCTAAGCGTCGTGAGGTCCAGCGCAAAACCCGGATCAAAACAAAAGGAATCAACAACAGAATCACAAATATCAAGGCTTGGCGGGAGATATCAATCCAGCCATCGATCCCAGAGTAAAACTTGGAGCGAACCTCAATCCACTTGCTGAGGGCTCCTGCAATCAAGCGCAGTGGCACCACACGGATTTCGCGCAAGATGGTGGAAATGTTCTTTTGATTGATGCCGCGAGCCCGCTCGCACTCCATCTGATCACATTTTTGCAATAGCTGTGCGCGCAGGATGCCGGAGTCTCGGAGCAGGCTGAAGTTTTTTACCTTAAGATTGGTCAAGAGCTTGGTGCGCTCACTGAGAAGCTCAATTCGGCGAATATCCAAATTGACGGTGTCACCCACTTGATTGGCCTCTGGCATCTGCACACTGGACTGAACTCGAATATCAGAAAAGAGTACTAAGAGCTGATCAACGGCGCTCTCCCAAACCGCGCCCACGCGCTCAAAAGCCGCGCTCACTTCTGGTGCCGATTTTGCCCGCGTTCCCTTCGCGATGTCCTTGAGCTCCAATCGCAGTTCTTCAAGAAGTGCGTTCTTTTTGTTCAATGTCTCAACAAAGCTCTCATGCTCTTGAGCCAATTTCGAGAGGTACTCTTCGGTGAGAATCTTTGTATTGGCTTCCGACTCAACCTGAGGCTGCGCTGGAGCCTGAACCGAAAGCTCCGGCTCATTTGCCACTCCACTTGTCACTTCATTTGCCACTCCACTGGGGTCGTCTTGTGCCCAGGAGCGCGAAACTGAGGTCAAGCTGATAAAGAGGAACACTAAAATAGCAGTCAATCGAAAAGAATTGCCACAACCCATGCGAATATTTGTATCATAGGCCTAAGCATTTGCAAAAAAAATATCATTTAGAAAAAGGGCAGCCGTCTATGCGGCCGCCACATTTCTCAATCGAAAGCTTGAATCCATGTCGGGCCGTTGCACCTCGGCTCGAGGCATGCTGGGAGCCTCACAAACCTGAATGCAATTGTCGCAATCCTTGATGCCCGACAACTCCCAGGCCGCTCGGGCCGCCGCCGCCTTCAGTCTGGGCCGAGTCACCTGCCCTGTGAGCGTCACCTTTGCATCGCAAACATCCACTTCGATCCATTCTTCAGAAAGCAATGGCAGTTCGGCTACCTGCCGAACAATCAAAGCCTCCAAGTCTCGATCAGTGCGAAAATAAGAATCCAACACCTGCGACTGATCCACAAGACCTGTGACACCATCGGTGCTTTTGATTAAACTAATTGCAGCTTTATGACGATAAGCGCGATCGAAATAGCCAAGCAACATCACGCAGCCATCATTCACCTTTACTAAGATATCTGAATTGCTCACGCGAATGTCCCAGCAAATCCTGTCACTGATATTTTTGAGAATCTCTTGGTCGCTCAATTTCTGTTTGTTGTGGTTTTTTGTTTCTATCATTTTGAACATCCTTTCTGTCTTACCCCTCTTATCGGCACAGACCGAAGGTCAAAAAAATAGATAATATCGTACGCACCAATACTAACAGGCTCCTGAAAAACTCATAATTTTTTGATTTTTAAATCAAAATGTTGT
>CAYMBJ010000094.1:0-13386 GCA_964388665.1 uncultured Pseudobdellovibrionaceae bacterium
ACTTCCACAAAAGGGCTCCCTCTTTCAAGTTTCAACTAACTTTGAGATGTCTCCTGGTTTAAAAGACATTGTCATTTTAGCCCATACAGAATGATCGAGAATAGTCTAAATCATGCAATGAGAACAAAACTAACAACGCTTCATTACCCTGCATTATTGGTGCCAGTTTCAAATCAATCATAGATCAGCGAATTGAATCATAGACAATCGTACCGACAGTAGCAGTTGATTCCAGAGTTCTCAAGTATTCCGAAAAGAATGTTTAGCGGTTTGATTGCTATAGGTAGATTGAGTATTGGTGCAGGTCTCAAGCTTCATGTTTCGATCGGTTCGTAACATTGGCGAGAAATGATTTCTTAAGAGGGCAAAGCTAAGGTTGTGCTGCTACTGCTTGGAGCTAAGGTTGTAACGTGAGAGAATGTGTTTCTTTACAAGCGCTCTTGCCGTTTGCTCCAAGTCCGCTTCCGTCGATGCCGTGGTGCTCAGGTTTTTGATCGTGCTGACCGTATCGATCAGCAGCTGACCGGTGGCAATGGCCGGATCGAAGGGACCATAGAGCTTGTCTTTGTCGGCGAATTCTTGCTTGATCAGTTGCGAGATCGAGTAGAGATTGCCGGGGCGGTATAAGCTGTCAAGAGTAGAGTGTTCTGATGTGCGCTCATAATAGTTGTCACCACTACTCAAGGCGATCACCTGATTGGAATTTGTGTCAATTACGCCATGTCCATCTTGAATTCCACACACGGCCGCCTTGTTTTCGCCTTGATCCACCGATTTTACGTTCTTCGCAAGCTCTTGAGTTTTGGCCAAAGCCCTTTCTGTGCAGCCCACGGCGGAGTCTTGAATCAGGTGAAACAGGCTTCCCAAGTCGTGGAGGGCTAGCCTAAATTCAGTACTTTGCCAGTGGCGGCTTTGATTTTCGTAACGGCCATAGGCAGATTCCTTGGCAAAATCAGCTTCGGTGGGTGCGGGATTAAGTCCGGAGTATCTTGTAAACTCAAAGTACTGGAGGATGCCATTGATTTCTTCAGCGGGCATATCGAGACCTCGCACTGCCTCCTGCATGGTTTGTTTTTTAAGACCAAAAAGCTCGAGCTTTGCGGGAGCCGCGCGATTTTCCAGATGGGACTGTCCATTATTCTTGATAGTGGAAACCAGTTTCGTCAATATGGACTTCATCATTTCATTTGCAAATGCTTCTATCTTTGTGAGAGTCTCTGCCTGACTGAGGGGTATTTCGCCACCATCAACCAACATGCTGTGAATGTAATTAACTGAATTTTGCAGGCCATATTTAGCTTTGAGATCTATAAATCTTGAAGTCGGAAGTGAAAGGGGACCGTCGACGAAGTTTGTTTCTCCAAAAATGCCTTCATGATCCTGCAACACAAAGGCCAGGGCGAGCCATTTTTGGACCAGGCGAGTTTTTGCAGCCACCAGTTGCTTTCCGACCTCTGAGCTTAGTTCTGGATCTATTTTTGACAAGGCTGAGATCTTACTCTGTAGCTTGAGATATTCTGACAGAAAATCGCTCAGAGAAGTGTGAACTTCATTTCTGAAATTTCCCCAGACTACATTTTGCATCACAAAACCATTTTCAGTGTCCAATTCACTTACCGGGGAACCCAGGACCAACTCCAAAGCCTGTTTTTGATCTTCTGATCCTGTAGCGATGGCATATTGAAAGGCACGTCGCGTGGCGAGCGTATGGCCATTGGCTCCCCGCTCGGCTTGAGCAGATTCATCAAGAGCCGCGATTCTGCCTGTTCCAAGAAATTTTACCAACGTGACTTGAGCTCTATCTGCCCAGGCAAAGGCCATGACTCGAAGTGGAAGGATCAAAAGCATTAGAATGGTGATAGGTCGAGTGATCTGTGACAGGTTCATCTTTTCATCTCCCTGGATTAGATTAAAAATAAATACTCTAGTCCTAGTTTGCTATTCTAATTTCAAGATGCATACCAAACGAATGGACTCAGTCTGCAGAGGAGAAGAGTATGAAAGGATAATATGGATGATACAAAATGTGATTCATATTGATTCACATCAAAGCTGAAAAGAGCCATCTCCGTAAGACCTAGCGATCAAATAACCTACAGTTGCCAATCAAAAATCGGCACTCTCAGGGCGCACATGTGCTGGCGGGGCCAGGGCCTCACTGCCAAGCTACGTCACCGGCCCACAATTGTTGGTGGAGAGGCTGATAAACTTTTGGGTCTACTCAGTTCTATGCGACAGATATGTGCACAGGTGTTGCAACTCTATCTTCCTGAACTCTAAAGAGTTTTGGAGAGTTAGGAGATTGTAATTGTGCCGACTCTAAATTCAATACCCCTTCTGGTGACATACGTTCGTACGCTTCTGAAAGTGGATGATCCCTGTGCGCAGTGGCATGCAGCCATTTTTTCTTGGAGTGATTCACGGCTCATCGCAATCCAAGCAAACCGTTTATATGGAGCCCGAAAAGCTCATTCCCATCAACAATCGATTGCGCCAAGTGGAGTTCGAAATTGAGGAGGAGATGGAGCGTCTCTTGGCGGCTCTGTCGGCCTGCTTACATAAAACTGGCATTTTGGCCTCTTGCGCGCAAAGTACTGCTTCTGCAGATGATAAAAAAATACAAAAAAACTTTCTTTTTGATAGGAAATACCTATTATGAGCCTATGGCATACGTTAGATTGCTTGATCATATTGAAAAGCTGCATGTTTTTGTCGAAGTCGCTCGGTCTCAGTCCTTTCACATGGCGGCCCGTAATCTTGGGCTATCGCAGCCCTCTCTGTCCTTAGCAGTTAAAACGCTTGAAGATGTTTTAGGTAGAAGACTTTTTGTTCGTTCGCAAAAAGGTGTAGATCTTACGCCCTCGGGAGCAAAACTTTTAAGCTTTAGTGAACGTCTGATTTCTGAGGTAGAAGGAGTTGAGCGGCGCATTCGCTTTCCAGATCAGACCATGACAGGTACAGTTGCTATAGGAATCTTCAGCAGTTTAGCAACCTATGTGCTTCCTCGATTTTTAGTGCACATGAAAAGAAGGCATCCGGAATTAAAAGTTGAAGTAATCATATTGAAAGCTGATGAGCTTGCGGGCGGCTTAACTTCAAGACGTTGTCACCTTGTCATTGGCACTGGAAAATTCGAGCAAAAAACAGTTTCCCAATTTGATCTCTATGAAGATTACTTTGGATTTTTTGCAGGAAAAAAGTTGAAGAATCAAACAAGAAAGACGCCGCTCATTTTCGTAGGCCGTGCTAAAGACGACGAAGGCAATGCGCTAGCTAGCTTTATGGTGGATGCGGCAGACGGGCAGTGCATTGATCTCGAAGCATTCGAGACTGTACATGCCATGATTTTAGAAGGGCTTGGTGTCGGTGTGCTCCCATTGCGAATTGCGGAGCGCGAGGTAACAGCTGGACATCTTTTGCCCACCTCTATTTCTAAATACGGAAAAAAATTTGGTAAGCATACAATTTGTTGTTCTGTTCTGCGCGATGACTTGGAAGACGATCGAATCATCGAAATTGTTAGGGAGCTAAAAGAGTGGCATTCTAATGGATGAACACTCGCCACAGCGGGGCCCCTTAAAAAAATTGGCTGTGAGTAAATTCAACTCTGACTTCCGCGGCAGATCTGAATTTTGGGCTCTAAGTTTTTGCAGTCCATATTTATAAATTCAAAGAAATAAAGAGCTGCTCGACGGTGTCGCCATCATCGTCTTGATACTCGTTGAGGACTTCGAAAATTCGCTCTTTGAGTTTTTCTTTTAGATCAGGCAGTCGGCGCGATTTTACAGAAAAGGCGGAATAAAAAAGATATTCATTTGGGCTTTTCGCAATGCTTTCGCTCTTTTTAGCAATCTCTGCGCAGGCCTGTTTGGCCAGCTTGGCCAGAGCCAGTGGTTCCTCGCTGCCTTCGATATCAATTTGGGATTTGACCGCGAAGTATCTGCTGCCCTGCTTGGCTACGACTCCTGCATTTTCTAAAAAGCTCAGGCTGGAAGCAATCACTTCTAAAGGTAATCCGCATCGGAGTTGGATGGTCGTGAGGCTTGCGCCCACTCCGAGGGACCCCAGGGCGGCAAATACTTGAATGGATTCTTTGTGTTTGAATGTCTTTGTAAGTTCTGGCTTTTTATCCTGCTCATTCCACCAGTCTTCCACTTGTTTGCGCAGTGCTTTGAGTTGGTCGTGAGAACTAGGCAAGGGTGAGGTTGTTAAGGATTGATCGGGCGAATATTTAGCCTCTTCATCTACTAAAAAATAAAGCAGATCGAAGCAGGGCCTCGGTAATCTTAAAACAGATTGAATCTTACTTGCACTTTCACGAGAGAGCTTTTTTTTGTCTCTTAAGACTTCGGTTAAAAAACTTCTTGAAGAGAACCCGGCTCTTCGCGAAAAATCTGCAACATTGACCTTGTGCGCGCCACCGTATCTGGCATTGATGGCAATTGTCAAAAACTCGTGCACGGAATTCACCTGCACGAGCTGTTTGACAATCTCATCCGAAACTAAATTGGACCGAGATTTTTTGGACACAGTCAATTTCCAACGGATCCGCGTGGCTCGATCTCAATGGGTCCAGTTGTTTCTACGGCAATGAAGACGCCATCATATTTGCTTCCAGCTGGAAATTTCACCAATACTTGCTCAGTGGCGACATCACTTTCGGTCATGATGGATACACAGTGAACAAAATCTCCGGAAAAGTCAGAAATGTTTCCGGTAACAACATCGCATCCTGTAACTCCGATGCCAACAACTCCGTCCATCGCCAAGACTTCGTTTTGGAGTTCGTTTTTCACTTTGATCGCGGCGGCTGGCGAGTCAATGGGGCCGGCAAAGCCAGAAAGCGGCAGACACAGGGACAAAAGAAATAGGACTTTATTCATTTAAATTCTCCTTTTTTGAGTCGAAGGGATTATCAACTCTGGTCGTGTAAAGAACATTAGGGTGATGTAATGTGTCATGTCAATGATATTTCTACAGATTATTAAAGTTTATGTTCGCTGAGCGAACTTCGTCGTGGCCGTTTTATACTGTTGTGACCCTATTCAAGGAGTGCTCTGCAAAGGGCCTGACACTGGAGAGTATTCAATCAGGCGCCGCGTATCAGTGCAGATGTTTAGAATCTGTCCCATACAAAGGAGCAGTTGGATTTGCTGTGTAAGCTATAAACTCTTTATTGCATAATAGAGCTGATTGGGGGTGGCGATCTTTTTTGACAAGAGTACTGAAGATCGTTGCATGTTTAGGGCCACTATTAGGGCTCGCCATAGGTGACTAGTGCAATTGTTGGCCAGGTGATGCCATTTGCCTGAATAGTCATTTTTGGTCTCTGTTAGAAAGGTCAGCAACCGCATTTTCTCGGCAATTGAAAGCTTTGGTAAGGGAAGGTGATACAGATTTTGATCGTGGGATTGATAAAAGTTCGCTACACTTTCGTAATCCAGTGCATACAGCTTGGCCGTGAGGCCCCATTTGAAGCCTTCGCCAAAGGACATATTCTCTGTGACATCAATATTGAAAGAGTACACAACTCTAAGACTTTGTGCTCTGGGGCAGATTTCACCTGCATAGGTCCTCATTCGGCACATCGTGAAGGTCAACATGGCATGACCAAAGCGAGAGGCTAAGGTGTCGCCCGGGGACGCGAGCAAGTATTCGACTTCTTGGATCTGGTCGAAGCCAATTTCTGAAAAGGAGACAGCCGCGCCACCGTCTTGCTCCACCTCAAGAAACGGAAGGTGGCAGATGGATTTGTAGGCCTCAAGATCAGAATCAGACATTGTTGCCATCCAAGCAGAGGTGCAGGCTGCATTTCCTTGTAGTGAGGTTTTGGCATATTCTAGGGCAATGCTATTTTCAAATTCTGACTGGGACTGCCATGATTCGTTTTCGTTCCTTAATGACATCAGGTGATTGAAATTTTCTATAAGGTGAAAGGAAAAAAGAAACGGCCTTTGTGAAAATAGATTCTTCTTTCGCAAAGCTATTCTCCAGAGTCCACAACTGATTCCCAATTTCAACTTGATCGGCTGATCCTTTAGGGCCTGCGGCAGGATCATTTTCGCAAATCGCCATGGCATGATTCCAAAAAGGTCCTGCGGGTCCATGAGTCTCGGGCAAACATCGCTAAGATTCACAATTTGCTTATGATCAGAGCTTGATTGCGACCATTCTATGTCTATTCCATGGGAGGCCATTTTTAACAGTTCTGGAATCTCGACCATAGAAACAGCTTCTCGAATTTCTGGAGTAGAACTCTGAAGTTCATAGGCTCCGGCCACCGCAGATAGAAATTGGCACGTGATAAAAAGTCCGAGAACTGCTTCCAATGGTTTCATATAACTGGCCCTTCTCTTAATTTTTCTTAGTTTTTGAAGTAAGGTGACCCGAAGCTCTGAAACTTGGGAGCTTGAAGTTGGAGTTTGGTGGCTTCCACACTGCGAATCCAGGTGTTCAATTGCTGATCTAATTTTTGAAAGTCAACACTGTATAGTCCATCGCTGGCTTCCATCATTTGTGTTGCATATGAAGTCTCAGAGCACTTGGTTTCTTTATGGGCGTATTGATTCCAAGTTTGTCTCGAGCTATTCTTCATAGACGCTTCACCGGATACAAATAGAAAGCTTGCCTCTGCATGACGCTCAAGAGAGTGCCTTGCAACCGAGCTCCTGTCAGCATACTGAGTGGAAACGCATCTAGCGGTGTACTGTTCTCCTACAAATGTCAGTGAAGCGGCCTTGTAAAGAGTATCCATCACGTCATCGACATCAATGGTGACGTCGTTTTGAATGGCCTCTACCGCAAGACTAGCCAAGTAGATGCCCCATTCTTTTAGCGCAGTAAGGCCTTCTTTATTCGACTCAAGGTGATCCTGAATCCTAACTTGTAGCGATCGAAAGTCAGCTTTTTCATCTGCTTCGAAGAAGGCGACTTCCTCTGCACTTGTACTGAGTATTTTGGTGACGTCATAGGACTCATAGTCGTACCGACTGGAGTTGTAACCGAAGCTTACAATCCATGCGCCTACCTGAGCAGATTTTTGGCTTGAGCTTTCGTTGGTATGTCGTTCTGTTACGACTTCCTTTTGCTTTTCGGAAAGCAGCGTCCTCACCTGGGCGACCGTCGTGCCAACGCCCGTGCTTCTATGTAGACTGACAATTGCTGTTTTTGCGGCAGCTATATCTTGAATGAGATCAACAGAGTCGACACCTGCCATTGACTTGGTCGAGTTGGCAATGCTGATGAAGGTCACAAGAGTCAAGAGTTTTAAAGTGCTTTGATTTTTCATATATTTTTCCTCATTAAATAGAATGATTGATTTCGTAAAAAAAACTCACGATGAGATGTCTCTACTTTTTATAACATTTTTCAGTCGCATAATGGTGGGAGTCATCTCGGCTCCAAAATTGATGTCTATAGTTAAATTCTTCATCATAGCACATTCGCGCTGTTTGGCTCTGTCGGCACGATTCCGTTGCTAAATAGTCCGAGTCGTCGCGCGAAAACCGTTTGTGAAAATATGAAAATTGGGACCTTTCGCAGGTTTCGACACCTGCAGATGAAGTCTGGCTCGGTGCCGAAATTGCATTCTTGGTAGGGGCAACGCAATTGTAGTTGTCGTAGAAATATGCCTTGAATTCGCACTTGTGTTTACTGATGATGCTTTCGATGTTGCTTTGATTTGAGCTGGATCCATAGATGGAGTTGAGTGCAATCTGTGTATCCTCAAGTTCTTTATCAAACCAAAATGCTTCGGTATCCCTAATGATGTCGCTTCCAAATATGAGGTTTGTATTGCCGGCACTATCCCTAAGATATATGGGAAGGCTCAGCCCATCGGCAACGACATTGGTTAGGTGCTTTCTTGCGAAATCCGACAGGCTACTTTTCTTTTCGATCAATTTGGCGGCTTGAATCGCATAGACCGCAGTTGCTCTTTTGAGTAGATTCAATAAATTTATGAATTGACCACCTCGCTTTTGACTGATCTCAGAAGCGATGGCTTCTCTAAGTTGGCGATTTTGTGTCCAATCGGTCGTTTGCTTATGCGCACCTAGGTCAACACCTTCAATAAGAAAGAATTCCTGAGTGATAATCTGTGGATTGATTCCTAGAGTGTACTTGATTTGTCTCCAAATGTTCAGTGCTTGCTCCAAGCCATCTTCATTTCCGCGGGCAATGCTGGATTCAATTTGCATCAAAAGATCGCCCTGTTTGCGAACGATTTCTTGTGCGTTAGCGATTGCCGCAGGTGTTTCCTGAGGCACGGAAGGTGGGCGTGAGACTGTGTTTGCGGATTCTTGTTTCTGGCTGGGCTTTTCGAATGAGGCCTGTGCTGAGCTGGCCACTAGTGAAGCCAAAAGAAATTTTATTGTTGTAGATGCGAATGACATTTCTACTCTCCTGAGGTTGGGGTTGTTCGGTTCGTACCCAATCTATCGGAGTTAGAAAATGAATGAAACGAATAATCGCTGAACAATTGCACCCAGAATAAATCATGAATGATGTGACGAAAAGTGGAAGTATCGTCCAAAGTATTTACATTTTGGAGTCAGGCTCCGTATCGCTTTGAACTTGAACTGATTCCAGTATCTGGATGGAATCTTTAGTGACATGCAGAATTTTCTGCACTCCCGTAAGCTCTTCCAAAATGCTATTGAGACGCCCCACCTGCATTCGGAAACGGTGATAATAGGATTCATTATAGGATGAGTTTCCCATCAAAAGAGATAAGTCCGCTAACGGAATCTCCCTTTTTTCGATGAATTCGCAAAGCAATGCAAAGAGACTTGCTTTGCGCTTAAGGTGAATTTCGTTTTGGAGGTAGAAAATTCTAAATTCCTTTCTGTTAATCTTGATGTTAATGGACTCCTCATCAATTTGACCCTCAAAATGTCGACTCCAAATTTTCTGGCTAGAACTATCCATTCCCCTTAAAAGTAAAAGCTTTGACTGTGATATGTCCTCATCATTTAGGCCAGGGAGAAACTGGCCCTGTCTTCTTAAAGCATACAGAACCGCCAAATAGCGGAGGCCACCCGCTACGGAGCAACTCGCCAATACCTTTGTGAGATTGTGGAGCTGCGGCGCCTGTTCATTGGACTCGGCAAGCCTGAAGCGGCAAATGGCCAAAAGATCCCTTTCGCTGACAGTCGCTGCTTGCCAGTTTTCTGGAGCCAAGAGAAAATCACTTTCTTTTAGGGGCCAGCCACGACGAAGAGAGTATTCCAAATATTCCCAGGCGATCAACCTTCGGTCATCACTGTGGACAATCTGAGGCCACAGTTTTTGCAACCGAGCAAGCGCGGCAGTTTGACCAAGGATCCTCATCTCGACCAGCAATAGACTGTGTTCAACTTCCAGATATATCTCCGGGTCACTTGATTGATATAGAAGGAGCTGGCGATAAAGTGGAGCAACTCTCGATTCTGAAAAAAACAATGCACTAATTCGCAGAAGATTGGCCAAAATGTGGGACTGCATTCGCTGAAAATGTTCGAGCTGCGAAGAGGAATCAATGGTATTCATCCTGTCATAGGCTTTCCTAAGCAGAGTTTCTGCTTTGACAATTTCACCGAGTTCCTCGTGAAATTTTGCTAGCAGAACTCCGCTGCGCACAAACGAATCGGCAGAAAGCTGATTGGCCGTTAGATTAAAGATCATGGCCATTTCTCTGACGTGATATTCCCAGTCGGCAAACTGTCCACTCAGGTAGGCGCACATTGCCATGTCGGCGACGATGCCTATGTGATCTCCCCATTTCTGACGCGTTTTTGCCAAGTGCTGTTTTGCAGAATGGAACCTCTCTAGTCTCATTAACACCTTACCATGGAAGTGCGCATGCATCCGCGACTGCTGAAAAGTCTTTGGCTTCAGGCTTGCCAGAGTGGTCGCAGCCTGATCGGTCAAGCCTTCATGGAGAAGGTTTTGTACAGTGTCCAAGGTTTCTTTAAAATTCTGCGCTGGCATCACCATCCTCCACCTCCTAAGCGTGGCCGTGGTCCTGTGTTAAAATAGATGGACTGTCCACTCAGCTCCGGGCTTTGGCTCCATTTTTTACAATAGGATTCAAGTTGTTCAGGTGACCAACTTGTTTCCAAAGTATTCAAACCCGTTTCAAAAGTTTCTGCAAAGTCAATATCGTTAAAGAGACCAAACTCAAGATTGTTACTAGGTTTGCACGAATCGATTCTGTCTAGACTAACTGAAATGTATTCAGAATACCTGCTGAGAGCATTGCTGACTTGCCGCAGACCTGTGAGGCAGGATTTGCTATCCAGTGGGCTGGTATATGGATTTTGAGCTGAATTCGATATCTCATGTTCATAGGTATATGCTCTTAGCGTTCTAAGCGCCAAACTCATGAATGGCTCGGAGAGGGCCGTGCGGACATGGCAGCTTCCATTCGCTAGGCTGGCAATTTCATCTCTCCTCTTGTCTTCAGTGTTGTCAAAAGTAATGGCAACTTCGTGTACGAGATGATTTAGCAATTTGTCAGGACTGATCACCTGATTCGGGTCGCCTGGCAAGATGAACACTGTCCTATTGTTTTGATCAGTCCAACTTTCTATATCAGGGGAAACAGAATTTTGAGAGTCAAAGAAAACGAAATAATACTCTCTCGGGGAGTCTCTTCTTGAATTGTAGAATGGACTCTTGTCTGTTTTTGATTTCTTACAGTTTTTCGGATGGTCTGCGAAACCAGAGATCTCAATGCCGAGATAGAAGTTCATTTTTTCTAATTCGCAGTTGAGAATCTCAGAAAGAACCAGGGAGCCTTGTGGGGTCCCAGCGTAGGTTTGAAGAGCACGTTGAATCATCGTTCCAAGTGATCTTTCATGTACATCCGAGCTACTCACATCGGCCTTAAGTACGATTAATTTTTCTCTCAGATCTTCCGCTTTAATTTCAGGAAAGATCATTACGGCGATCGGCAATACCTTTTCGAAATGATCAGTGATGTCTTCTTGCCGCCCCTGAGATGCGAAAGCAAAAGTGTGGGCGAAACTTCCCAAAAATATTGCAAGAAGGACGGGGAATATTCGTATATACAACAGATGAGATGGCTTCATACAAAAACCTAAAAGCCTTTCTCATAACAGATTATTGATCTACCGCAGTACTCAACACTATGAATTAGCATGGATTTTTCAGAGTTTGAGGAGCCATTGCAGTCACCCTTTGCAACAAGACCTCCTTGTTCAACAATAGCAAAGATGGCCTCGATTTCTTCTGAACTGCTGCCTGCTTGAAGCAAAATCTTTCTTAGAGCCTTTGGATCTGCTCCGGTGGCGACAATGCCATCTTTGTATCGATTACAGTAATTGCGTACACAGGATTTAAGGGCCGGGGTCCGAGCTGTTTCTAAATCGGGCCCACTTCCTTCGAAAGGGTCGTCTTCAAAGATGGAATGACAGACAAACTTGTTCTCTGTACCACTGGAAAATATCCTACGAAGTACCGTAAATATTGTTTGGTCAGCGCGATTGATTTGGGTCTCATCAACGTCTTCGCTATTTAGGATTAGGCGACCCAAGCAATAGCTGAACTCGAGACTGGGTGGCGCACTGGGGTCCTGGCCCTGTTGAAGTATAGAACTGCATTCCTGGTTGACCTCGTCTTCTGACAGAGCACTGGTCACTTTCGGATTGCACATAGAAAATGAAAACACGACTCCAAGCCAAAGCCCATGAAATGCGACGGGCTTAAAAGCAGTCAATTGGAGTACATGTGTCAATAGTTTTGTCGGCTCAATAGGAGTGAACCAGCGCACTCAGGCCTCCTTCGCGGTCAAGTCGAAGCTACATCACTCAAAGTAATGAACTTTGCAACGAGTGTACCAGTCAGGAAGCTCTGCACGAATTTAGGTTCTGTAGGATTATAAGTATTGATAAGACTAAGGCCGATCGACCGGGTTTGAATAAATCGGATTTGCGATTTTGATCTGCCCTTGAATTCCTCCTTCAATGATGCCTGCGCGGTCTCCTTCAGGATCCTGCTAATCATGTTGCAGACGCAAAAGTTTTATTCTTGAGATGCAACCCATTTTTCAATGGCTGCCAGCCTTTGTATTCCTGGGCCGAAAAATTCAGTTTCCGACATCTCCGGTCTAATGGACTCTCGCTCTATGTCATTTGTCGCTGTTGCTGCCGTTGCTTTTCGATCAAAAGTCGCTTTAATTTTCTGGATGTCGTCGTATACTTTGTCCAAATTCATCCTTTCGATTTCAGAGATCTCTTTATCAAAACTGACTTTTAGCACATCCCAAACATTTGGAGCCTTCTGGTGATCCTCGCGTGGATGCAGGAATCCGTGGCGGGGAAAATTGACTGTGCTTGTAAATGGCGCCGTTGGAATGCCATTTTCTAGGTTGATAGAATTTAGTTTTTTGCCAACTTCAAACAGCCAATGAATAGAATGGGTATCCGCAAAAAATGAAAAAACATTTCCCCAATTGTCAACTGAGGGGAGAAATTGATCGAGCATATCTTTGTAGTAAAGCTTTGCCCATTCGGTCATATAGCTTTGAATCTGTTCGGATGTTTGATTCTCAACTAAGTTGTCCAGCGCCTGTTTATTTAGGTCCAGGTGGTTCAGCAGAGAACTGAGTGGCAATTCGTCAATGGGTTTGGAGGACGCAAGTTTAAATGTATGTCTTGAAATGATCGAAGGGATGTTTTCATCTGAAATCTGTTTTTCCTGCAAGAATTGGCGCAGAGTCAATTGTGAATTCAGAATGTCATCCACTGCAATTGTCCGACGATTTAAGAGTTGAAAAATCAAATTCACTTTATCGAGCAGAGCTTCGGCTTCAAAAACGAGCTTGATCCTGATTTGCAGTGCCTTTACAAAAAAATTTGGCGAAAGGAATGCCTGCAGCCCATGTCCAGTGATGTCGTGAAAATATTGTCTTCCGTATTTTGAAATTGGTAGCATGCTGTCATAGGCAAATCGGTAGAGGTACTCTTGCCTCGGTCGGTAAGCTGTTTCAATCCAATAATACTTTATAGGGACTTTTAAACTTTCGCCTTTGGCTAAATTTTTATTGAAAATTTCAATGGCCTGATTGAGATGCTCGACGGTGGGAAGACTCACTTGGTCTACTCCGAGATTATTGCTTGGTGGATTACTGGGATCAATGGGATTTGATTGACTATCTTTGAGCGAAAATCCAAAAAACGCACTGGCTTTAGCGCCGAGTATCAGAGGAAGGCTTCTTAAGTCATGGGAAATGTCTCCGGCTAAAGTTTGAGCATTCATTGCATTGGCTATGCTAGGAGTGATGCTTCGATTGTCAGACCAAGAACCTGGCCCCTTGTTTTTTTTGATTCGGAGCGACGGAACCACTGCCATTAAACTGACTCAACTGCAACTCATGGAGCGACT
>CAYMBJ010000095.1:0-12956 GCA_964388665.1 uncultured Pseudobdellovibrionaceae bacterium
GGGTGGTCAAATGTGGTGAAACCGGGGTGGTCAGATCGGTGAAATCGGACATTCAAATGCATTTTTACTATTAAGCCTGTTTTTTTTGGCCCTAGCTCTATTGTCGTCATGTGCCACTACAAACGGGTTCAATACAGCTGAACATCAGAAAGCTGCACATTCTGACACATTGTTTGAAGGAATAGACGGCGAAGCCGTTCGCAAAGCTATGAGAGCCAATGTCGCGAAAATTCAAAAATGCTACTTGGCGGAAATTCACAAGCATAGAACAGATGAAGCTGCGCTATCAGGAAAACTTGTGATTGAATGGAATATAGAAACTGATGGGTTACCTCGAAATGTTCAGATTCGATCCTCCACCATAAATAATACCAGGATGGAAAACTGCATCGTGACTGTCATTGCTAAAATTGCCTTTCCTTCGCCCAAAGAGAATACGATTGCCACGATTCGCTACCCCTTCTTTTTTAGACCATAGTTTTGACAAAATGCTTTTGCCACAGCCTCGGTTCCCTTTGGTATCATGATTTAAACATGGTCAACTCATTTGCGCAGTGGCTTCTTCCCTTTTTCCCCAAAGAAGTATCCGCTTAAAGGTGTAAAAGTAAAATCCCTCGCCGATTTCTGCAATCAGTTCACGCTCATAGGATTTCAAGAATTGGGTGAATTGAGTCTGATTCAGTTTTGATTCATATCCTCTAAGTAGTGTGCCCTTTGTCCATTCGATGACGTCATAGCCAGAGTTCATCGGATGGCCGTAAACTTCGATTCTTGCTATTTGGGACTCAAATCCATTACTAAACAGAATCTCTGCATATCTCTCCAAGGAAAGAGTGGAGCGCTGGGTTTCCTGACTAAAGACCCCCGGGAAGAGCCTCTTTGCAATTCGATCTGCAATCCTGTGCGAGGGATGCTCAAAGTTGCAAGGGACTTGAATGGCCACTTGTCCATCTGCAGTCACCCAACTCAGGATTTTGGGCAAGAGAACCTCGTGATTTGGCAACCATTGAAGAGCGGCATTAGAAACGATGAGATCGAATTTGGTATTTGGCTCGTATTTTGAAATATCAAATAGCTGAAAATTGAGCCTATGAGAAGTAAATTTACCTGACTTTGAAAGCATCTGTGGAGAGGAATCAATGCCGAGCAAGTTTTCTGGTCTCAAATTATCGAAAAGCACCTTAGTCAGCTCGCCGGTCCCGCAGCCTAAGTCGACAGCCTTACCTATTGGCCTTTTTTCAATCAACTTCATCAGGTCATAAAAGGGTTTGGCTCTTTGAGCCTTAAATCTTTCGTATTGGTCTGGATTCCAAGTAGCATTCATATCGCCTCCTTGATCGTCATACTCGCTCAACTCCATTAAAGAAACCATTGAATACTATTAATTTAATATAGTAGTATTAGGAATATGTTAGATGAACTCAGAGCCCTCATTGCCCTTGAATCGACAGGCACTATCAGTAAAGCCGCTGTTCAGCTGAGATTGACTCAATCCGCAATTAGCAAACGCATTCAAGCCCTTGAATATGAAGTGGGATACAAAGTTACGGAACCTGATGGACGAAAATTAAGACTCACTTCACAAGGTTTGCAATTGCTCGCTAAGGCGAAAACCTTGGTTCTCGAAATCGAAAGTTTAAAGGATCTTAAGGAAGCCGCACCCACAAGATCAATGACAATTGGAATATCAGACTCCATCGCAAGCTCTTGGGGGCCAAAACTTATCAAGAAAGCGCTGAAAACCTGCGAAGGACTCCACCTTGAGCTCCATGTCCATCGCAGCACAATGGTTCTTGAACAGCTTCGCTCCGGAAAATATGAGCTGGGAATCATTACTGGACGCCAACAAGGAACAGATTTAGTTTGGAATCTGCTAGTTGAAGAGCCAATGGTGCTAGTTGGTCAGAAAGAATCTTCCAGGGGAGCCGAAACTATACTTACGATTGAGACCAACTCTGCAACCTGGAAGGAAATTGGTAGACTGATTTTGGAACATCAAAAGTTCAAAGGTAAAAAGTTTGTTTATCTTGAATCATTCTCTGCCGCGATTCAAATGGCAAAAGCGGGCTTTGGTCAAGCGCTCGTACCACTGGGGCTTGCTAAAATTCTTGGTTTTAAGCACAACGAAATGGTGATTCCATCTGGTAACATCAAACGTCAGGTCCACTTTGTGTCACGAAAGTCCCTAGCTGGCATCCCATGCGTTCAGAATTTTTCTGTAGCCATGACTGATCTCTCCTCAACAATGCTATAAAGCATGTTTTGACCACTAGCCTCAATTCGACAATAATTTTTGTAGCCAAGCGCGCTTGCTGCACTCGGCTGCCATCCTTGGAACAACCCTACTCTATGCACTGTCTAAGATTTTTACACGATTTTTTTTCTATTAAAATGAATTTTAAGGAGAATTGGGCGAATTTGTGATAAACACCAGTTCATAATAATAAGGCCCAAAAACCAATCCCAATTCGGAGAAGTAGTTTATGAAAAATTCCAGTTTAGCACTTTTAGTAATGACGATAGTGACGAGCACTCAGGCGTTTGCTCTTTCTTACGATTGCGAAGTAAATCAAGATTCCGACGCCTATTCTCGCGTCACTTTAACAGATGATGGTGATTTGCAGGTTCAATTTCATGAATATTTTGCTGAAGTACCGGCAAAAAGCGTGACCACCCAGATTTCCACCGATTACGAAAATATTGTGGATACCCATCTAACAATTGCGAACAATGTTAGCGCAAAATATTCAGTTGAGGGTGAAACCGGGGAAGCGCTGGCGACTGCACTTTTTGTTTATAATCCAAGACAAAAAGCAGGCCGGTTAACATTCATTCAAAACAATCGCACATTCGCCCGCAACACACTCTTCACTAGCTGCAAATAAAAAAGGAAGTCGACGCCTTATAGGCAAGGCAGCATGTATGTGCCGCCATGCAACCTGGTGTTCGCGGCTAGAACTGCTTGGTATAGTATTTGCTTCTATCTCCTCATGCGGATTTTTGAACCCAGAACGACACCAGTAGTTCAAGGTCTAAAAAATCACAAGCTGTCACTTTGTAATGGGGGATATATGAAGGCATTGTGTGCTCTGGTTCTATTCACTTTATTTCTTGGCCCAGGTGTCGCATTTGCCTGTGATAACTATCGATTAAAGCAAGTCTTAGAGGCTGGCGGTGAAGTTGTCATCGACAACAGCTGCTCCAGCTACGAAGCTCGTCAGCTGGCAAAAACGGGTCGTGAGCGATTGACCGTCGTCCTTGCAGGGTTTTCCGCCTATGATGCCAAACAGATTGCCGCTGAAGGCGCTTCACTGACCTCAACCGCTAGCGACTACTCTACCTATGACCTTCGCCAGATCGCAAGAATAGCCAAACATCGTCTGTCCGTCGACATTGTTGGCTTTTCCACCTATGATGCGCGTCTAGTCGTGGCCGAAGGATTGAACTTTTACTCTGACAAGAATTTTTCCACCTATGATACTCGACAAATTTGTGAAGAGCTAGTGAGTCCTGCGCGGGGCTATGTTTATAGTGAAGGGTTCTCGGCCTATGATTTGCGTCAGATCACTTTGGCTGGCTGCGAGATTATTTACAATGGCGACCCTTCAGAATTATCCTATTATGAAGCTCGGCGAATTCTGGAAGATGGCGGAAGTTTAGAAATTCGCAATCAATACAGCACCTATGAAACTCGACAGCTGGCTGAAATTGGCCGCAACCGCCTGACAGTTCATCTTCAAAACTTTTCGGCGTATGAAGCTGGTCAAATCGCGAGCGCTGGCACAAACTTCTATCTAGACAATACTTTTTCGATCTATGAGGTCCGTCAAATCTGTACGAAGCGAAGCGCTCTCGCCGTTGGAAAGGTGCACGGATCGGGGTTTTCTGACTACGAACTTCGTCAAATACAAGAAACCGGCTGCGTTGTCTTATTGCCATAAGTGGCTGCGAAGCGCAATGGCATCACAAAGTGGCATAGGAGCAACACCTACTTGGTTCTAAAGTGTCTCAGACTCAGCCTTTCGACTCTAAAAATAAATTCAAGGTTCTAGCAAGGCGGTGTTTAGGTTACATCGGCTCTATGGAAGCAAACTTACAGAACAAAAACAGATCTGTGTGGATTTTTTTGTGGATTTTGTCCGCAGGTCTGAGTTTTCGCTACTATCTATCGGCAGATGTCAGCGACGTTGGTGGCCTGCTCGTCCTTGGCTTTTTGGTGGTCTATTCGATTGGGCATTTTTGGGCACTCCAATGGATTTTTCGGGCAATGAGCTGGCCCCTTGGTCAACTCAATCCGAGGTGGACAAGCTACTTATTGCCCGTGCTCTTGGTGACATTGATTGTGGATCAAGAGGTTTACCGGCGCTTTCATTTTCACCTTAATCTTTTGGCCTTTCGATATTTGCTCTTTGGACAGGGACAAGTCATTTCCTTTGAGGTTTGGGATTGGATAAAATTTGCCTCTGTTTGTGCATCGAGTGTGGGCCTTTTGTATTTAGCAAAGCGAAGTGTATCGTTTTCACCAGGACTGCAGAGAAAAATTCAATATTTTGGTGCGGCAGCCTTTGTCTCTTCACATCTTCTGCATTCCTATTTTGATGCGACCTTTTTTTCGCCAATCACGTACCCTGCTCTTGAGCTTCCTTTTGCGGCTCCTTTAAAGACTCCTGATATTTATGAAAAATTTGCGTGGTTCGATAAAGAAAAGTACAAACACAAAGCCCTCTTATTTAGGACTTCTGCAGGTCAGAATCTGTACTATCCAAGACGAGCGACAAGTTGCGATTTGAGTCCTCATACAAAACTGAATTTGATATATATTGTCCTAGACTCAGTAAGAAAAGACGCACTTACAGAGGACATTTCACCAAACATCGAGAGGTTTTTTTCTAAGGGACTGAGCCTGTCAAAACATTTCTCCGGAAGCAATGAAACACGCGGAGGAATTTTTAGCCTGTTCTACTCGATTCCCGCGTCCTACTTTGACGACTTCAAGAATCAAAAAAAAGGTCCCATCTTAATAGAGAGTTTACAACAGGCCGACTATCACTTGAGTCTTTTTTCAAGCGCTCCTCTCACCATGCCAGAATTTGACCAAACAGTTTTTTCAGGAGTTCGGAATCTGAGAACACATTCAAAAGCCAAAATGGCCGCAGATCGAGATCAAGAGGCCGTGGCCGGGCTGCTGGCGGATCTAGATACTCATCTAGATGGTCATAAGGATCAACCCTTTTTTGGATTTTTGTTTTTGGACTCAGCCCATGAGTACGATTTGCCAGGCAACTTCCCTCAGAAATTTTTGCCCTCCTCTGCAGCGATTACTCGCTCGGGCTTAAAGAGTCATGACGAACTTGTTCAAATTCAAAATCGATATAAAAACTCAATTCACTACATGGACAGTCTACTGAAGCAGGTGTTTGACTATCTTCAAGCGCAAGGTCTCACACAAAACACCATCGTACTTCTGACTTCCGATCATGGTGAGGAGTTTGATGATCTCAATTTGCGCTACTGGGGTCACAACTCTAACTTTTCAAGTTTTCAGACCCAGGTCCCATTGATGATTCGAATTCCGCCAAGCCTACAGGCAAAGGTTCAATTGACCAGTGCAAGCCAAGAGCGCACCTCTCACTACGATGTAGCGCCCTCGGTCTTGCATCTATTGGGTTGCCCGCAAGATCCGAGAAATATATCAAGTGGACGGGATCTCTTTGAACCGAAGAATGGAGTCAAAGCAATACCAGTCCAATCAACAGCCGAACGAGAACCTTGGATTCTGCAGGGGACTCTCAATCGCTTTGCGATTTCAGGCAAGGATTCTATTGTTGTTCTTGAACCCAGTGGCGACTACAAAACCCTCAACTCTCAGTATAGAGACATCCCCTCATCTCAGATTCCATGGCCACAGGTCTACGCAGCGTGGGCCGAGCGTTGGAGATTCTTTCAGACGCCTAAGATTGGTAGTTCCGATTAAAGCAGTCTGTGTGAGCATCAACCTAGCTTTACGGGAGTGTTGATTCCTCTCCAACTAGAGATGGGCATAAATTTTTGCATCAAGGCCAAATGGAGACCGCGCAGCTGCTGACCTTTGCAATTGAAATGCTGTCCCGTCACGAGCCCTCCGCCCTTTCCGCCAATCAGAATGGGTAAGTTTCTGCGATCGTGCCGTTGACCATCACCCATACTGCAGCCATAGAGAATCATGGAATTGGCAAAGAGAGTGCCATCTAGCTCTTTTGTTGCTTTGAGCTTGTCCAAGAGTTGTCTGAACAGGCTCACTTGGTAACGATTGATGGCAATGATGGAGGCAATCTTTGGCATGCTGTCATCATGATGAGCGGAACCCACATGACTGTTTTGCGCCACGGGATAGCCCTGAAACAGATACTGATTGATTTCGGGAACAACCGAAAACTGTCGACCGAAACTTTCTGTATCCAGCATCAAAGTAGCAACTCGAGTTAAGTCGCACCTAAAAGCCATGACCATGATATCGATCAGATTTCTCATTCTTACCGGATAATCGGCATGCTGACTGGTGTTGATATTGGGCTCATTGTTTATCAATCCTGCTGCAGAAGCTTCACAGGTCCCCCCCGTGGTGGTGCCGCTCACTCGCAATTCGATTTCACGAAGTTCTGCGAGATACTGGTCCATCCGCAATTGATCTTCTTTGCCCAGTTTTTTCTTTAGGGCCTTTGAGTCCTCTTTGACAAAGTCCAAGACGCTTGCCGCAACATTTCGTTCCTGAGTCGGCAATGCTTTACCCGAAACCAAATTATCGAACAGAGCTTTGGGATTCACCCAAGGAAAGACTTCGCGCTTATTCCAAAATGACAAATGATTTTCATAAACGGGATTGGAGTTTTCAACAAATTTATTTTGACCACGCGACGAGGACATCACAAGAGATTTCATTCTGGCTTGATAGCCTTTTTGAGTTGCTAAATACTCAGCGATCTCTTGATCCATGGAGTTAGCAACATTGACCTCACCGACGCCCCCATTTGCAAATTCGGCACCGGTCAAAAAGGAGGACATCGCCGTGCAGTGACCATTTCTTTTGGTATTCACCTCGTAATTGCTAAGGCCGCTATAAATGGAAAAGTCACCGCGATTCTTCGCTTCCAGAGGAGTCAAAGCCACTGGCAAAGTGGCCGGCAAGGCTCCAGCGTTGGCAGGGTTCCATGCACTCATCTCGTGCCCACCAAACATTTTTCCACCGTAGGTGCCATTTGAAAAATACATGACTGCAAAGCGCAAAGCTTTGGTGTTCTGTTGTGCAAGTGCGTTGGTTGGGACCATAGCCTCTAGCAGCGGCAAGCCAAGGCAAACACCAGCCCCTCTAAGGAATGTTCTTCTCGGTAAATATTTGCTCACTGGGCCCCCCTGGTCACTTTTACAAATGATGGACTCAAAACAATCGCCCTAATGGTTTCTGTTAGCGATTTCTTTTGACCGATATAATCTCTTGCTAGGGTGTCAACATTGCACCTGTCGGCTGAGGCGATTCTTCTTTGATTTGCGTAAGCGTACAAATGCTCACTCATACATTTGTGAACGCGCACATCCGTCACTAACTTTTGAGATAACTCCACAGCACCAGCAAAAGTTTGACGATTCATTTTTCCGGTTTCGTCTACAAAATCCATCTCGCCACTGCTATCTACGGGAAGCCCATCACTGTAGATTTTGCGAGTTTCGCCAATGGGATTGTAATTTTCGAAGGCCAGTCCCACTGGATCCATCATCGCATGGCAGGCCATACAGCTGGGACCGACGCGCTGGTGCTGGGCCAGGCGCTCGCGGATCTGCCCTTCGGTGTATTCTTTTCCTTGCGAAGCCTCTTCGATAACCTGTCGGAGTTCGTCACTAGGCATGGCCGGCTCATTGCAAGTCAGGTGCTTCATCACCCACAAGCCGCGGTGAATGGGCACTGTTCGCTCTGTAGCTCCATCGGCCATCATGATGCTCGCTTGCGTGAGAAGGCCTCTTCGCTCCTGAGGTGGCAACGCCACAAGCTTAAATCCCTCACCGGGATCAGGAAGGTCATAGACTTTGGCCAAATTGCTATCGATGTAACTCTCTTGAGAGGATAGGATATCCACTAAAGGTTTGTCTTTGATAACAACTTCATTGAAGAAGCGCATGGTTTCGCCATAAGCACTGCTCACCAGAGAATCGTCATAATCAGGGTATAACTTCTTATCGATGCTCACCGAAGATTTGATATCGCTGAGACCGAACCATTGAGACGCAAAACTCTGGCTAAGCGCAGAAATTTTTGGATTGGCAAGCATTCTGGTCAATTGCGCAGACAGTACCGCTGGGTTTTGCAATTGTCCTTTGCCGGCCAGACTCAAAAGCTCAGCATCGGGCATTGTGTTCCACAAGAAAAATGAAAGTCGCGAAGCAATTTCATAGTCATCGAGATTCTCGATCCCAGCAGTCATGGCGCTGTCGCTATCAACCGTATGATATAAAAATCGCGGTGATGAAAGCACAGCCCTCACCACCAAAGTGAATCCTGAGTTGAAACTGGTTGCATCAGAATCGTAAACCTTTTTGAGAAGAATGAGAGTTTCTTCCGACGGCATTCTGCGAAAGGCGCTCAGAGCAAAATCGCGAATCGACTGCTTAACACAATTGTCAATCTGAGCAGCTGTCTGACCAGACTTGGGTATGCATGAGGCCACTTTGGCGAGATTCTTGGTCACGGCTTCAGCAGCCAACTTTTCTGCAAGAGACCAGTAGATATCCAGTTGATTCGCTGCAATTTCACCAAGAGCCTCAGCCTCGTTATCGAATCTCTCATAAAGCACACTTGGCAACTGATCAGCGGGTCGAGTGATGATGCCCAGCAAATCACGCGCAATGTTGTTGTACTGTTCATTGGAAAGGCGATGCGCAGCCGCAGCACCTGAGCTCTCGGGCGGGGCACATTGCTTGTAGGCACTGCCTCCCCCATTTGGAGACGTGCCAATTGAGCCAGGGAAGTTGCTGTCGCCTAGACTTTTTGAAGTCACGCTGGAAGCATTGTCAAAGCCCTGTCCGCAATTCTGGAAGCTCAACAAAATAAAAAGAGTGGTCGCGCCTAACAAAATTGATCGCACATTCACATATCGACCAGTTTTATTGAATTCTTGAACCATTGCCAGCCCCCACTTGCAAGATATCGCTAGAATTGATCATTCCCTAGACTTGATATTAGATGAGAGCAGGGGGAAGCAGCACTGACGTCGCGCGAGCGAAGGTGTTTCAAATTGGGAAGGTCGAGCTCATTTGGACCGAACCCGACAAAATGACGATCACTTTGAATCAATTTGAAACATCCTCGAGGAATCTACCGCGGATAGATCGGCACTTTAAGACTGCGAATTGTTTTCCAATAGGTATCTTTCTGCGACTTTAAAGGGCTGCGGGAAAATGCATGATCGAACAGAAGCGAATTGAGTTTTCGCGCGTTCAAAGAGTTCTCTTCACCCAATTGAGAAAAATATTGATAGATGATTTCGTGAGAGATGAGTCCAGCTTGATCGCGCAGCGACATCATCATAAATATATTTTTATCCAAAATAAATCTTTTCTCGTCGACAATGATGGTGTTTTTACGGATCGCGGATTGCTCGAGTTTGCAGTCCCGACCATCGCCATCAAGTAAATTTTGTGAATCCTTGACATCAGCAAGCGCTAGCTTTTCTTGCCAATCCATCTCAGAAGTCATTTTCTGCAGCTGCTTAGAAAAGATTCCAAAAGTTCTAGGATCAATCTCTTCAAGAGGCGCAAATACGTCGGCAATGATCTCCTGCCAGGTCGACTTTTCGCTATTTAGTTTGCCCGGGTCCTTTTCGGAAAAGTCCAATAGAGCCGCAGAAACTATCTTTCCAGCCTTACGGCAAACAATGGCATCGCCGCCATTTCCGACACGATTGGCAAGACTCCACTGGGACGTAACGAAGACAACACAGCAGACACCAGATAAGATCACACAATGAAGCCGACTCATCTTAACTGCCCTTGTCGTTGCCATGCATTGCTACCAAATAGTCTTCCGAGTTGCCATCAAGACTCTTGACCCGAATCACCAGATTGTTCAATTTTGAATCTCCAGATTTATTGAGTAGCACCCATTTGCGGGCGAACAGACCTCCGGGGAGAGCAAACGCAGAATTGAGATGAGACTTTGGCACCCAGTCAGGAGAGGTCGCCTTCGTCTTTGCTGCCGCATATTCACTGACGACATCGTAAGCGGCAACCGCTCCCACAGTGGCCAGTCCGGCAATTGCCATATCCTTAGAATCTGTGGTTGCTGCGATGATCAATCCCCCGGCGGCAATCGTCGATTTCGCCAGCTCCCTATTGTAATAATCCATGGCTTTTTGTTGCATCATCGAATCTGCCCAAGTCTGTAGATCTTCACCAACAACCACACTGAGTTTGGTTTCATTTGTATCCAAAACAATCTCACCACCAGAAAACCTCATCCACTGATCAGACGTATTTTCAAAGGTGCATTGAACCATAGCGAAGGCCTTTGAAGACGCCTCCTCATTTGCCTCACAAGATACGATGAGATGATCATCAGATTTTCCATGCAATGCCGTCGCCTTTTTACCCGGGTGAACTGTGGCACAGGCTGGAAGAAGTAGACACAGAAGTATCGATAGCCTCCCTAGGATGTTGGTGCAGCCATGCATCGGATTCAGCCCAGAATGTAGGAATTTATTCGCCTCTAATAAAGTCTTCATTTTGATTTCTCCTTTGGCGTATCGCCTTCAATGATTGTAAAAAATTGTAAATTCATCGTACAAAGATGATCACCTTTGTCTTTTGAATGGGATTGCATCTCCTCTAGAAAGCGATTGATTTTTGATTTGACGATGGGAAGTTCTTTTTCGTCACAAGCAAAGATCAAGCTCTGAAACTCACGCCTCTCCAATGGCAATGCTTCTAGCTTTTGTTTGGCCAAATCCAATTGTTGCATGTGATAGCGCTGAATGGCCTTCGAAGTTTGTGCGCTGGTAACGTAGATTGGCTCACCAATCTGTTCTAGTTCAGGGTGGGTCTGCAGTAGATTCATTCGCTTGAGCCGAGTCATGGCATCGTTGATTAGAGTCACAGGAATTTCAAGTTTTGCAGCTAACCATCTTGGATCTGAACTCTTTTTTTTGAGTTTACTCGCAGAAAGAATTGCCAAGTGAAACCAATCAGCAATCAGACGAAACTGATCCTCATGCAATGATCTAGGCGTTGCTTTTGATGAGTTCAGAGTATCAACATTACTTTGAAAATCACTCATCTCCATAGGCGAGAGATTGAATTTATGGCCAATTTTTTTAAAAGTTGAAGGTGTTATGGCTCGCTTTCCAGAAAGAATCTGCGAAATCTGAGCAGGCGAAATCCCCAGCCAACGCGCATAAGATCGCAGTGAAAAACCAGCGTGCCGATTCTGGCGTTTAGCGAATTCATTTTTTAAAAAGACGCGAAATTTTTCCACAAAAAAGGATATAGACTGGCGGCCAACTCAAAGTAAAGCGATTTTTTGAAACACTGTTTCAGAGTCTGAAACAACCCAGTCTGGCAACATCATCGTGTTGAGACCAGTGGATGATTTCCTGGAAACGCAATTTATAATGTTTTTATCAAAAGACTGTGGCAGACTTTTGATACTTATCGCCCCCTTGATGGATTCTCCTGAAAACGGATCGGCTGCGAGGCGTTCAGTGCGACGGAGAGGAAGACCGAGAGGAAGAAGGAGAGCCGCTTGAAATATCTAAAATCTTGGGAAAACCAATTGGTTTGTATTTTTGTCATCTCACTGATCGCTACCACAGGAAGCCTCTATTTCAGCATTGTGATGAAATTCATCCCCTGTGATCTCTGCTGGTATCAACGTATCTCAATGTATCCCGTGGCAATGATTTCATTGGTCGGTATTGCCATTAAAGAGCCCAAAACAGTTTTCTACATTGCTCCCCTGATTGGCCTGGGCACGATCGTGGCAATATACCATAACTTGCTCTACTTTGGCGTAATCGAAGAGATTGTACCATGCACGGCTGGCGTTTCTTGCTCAACGAGGTACATTCGCTGGCTGGGGTTTCTCACCATTCCCTCTATGTCTTTAATTGCTCATCTGGGCATCGCTTTTATTTCAATCTATAGCTTTTTATCCATCAAAGGAGTCAAAAATGAAAAATAAGCCACTTCTTTTTTCGCTTGCGGCCATTTTTGTTGTTGTTTCAGCTTTTTTTCTCTTGAAAAAAAATGAAATGGGAACTGCCGCTTCTGTCAACGAGCAAGGCCCGAGCGCATCCGATTCTGAGCAAGGAACATTTCGGGTGACTCCTGCCGATCCCAATTTATTGATACGATCACACTCTCCCATTCAGGGCCCTTTCTCAAGTAAGGTTACCATTGTAGAGTTCCTAGACCCTGAGTGTGAAGCGTGCCGGGCCATGCACCCAATCGTAAAGAAGGTGATCGCGGAATTTGGAGACCAAGTTCGCCTGGTGGTGCGCTATATGCCGTTTCATAGAAACTCAAAGCTCGCAGCCAATGTTCTTGAAGGCGCCCGCGAAGAGAATCGATATTGGGAAGCTTTGGAATTGCTATTTGAACATCAGCCGGAGTGGGCTGACCACCACAACCCTCAACCCGAGCGCATCCCGCAGATCTTAGCCGAGCTCAACCTGGATACGGCAAAGATTATGAAGCAGGCCAAGGCAGGAAAGTTTGATGAACAAATTGAACTCGATAGGGCCGACGGCGAAAAACTTGGAGTCAATGCCACACCTACTTTTTTTATCAATGGCCAAAAGCTTGAAGAGATGGGCTATGCTCCACTTCGTGAAGCCGTCGCCAATCAACTGACTCTCCTCACTGAAAACAACTAGCCTCGACTCGACAATAATTTTTGAGGCAGAACGCGCCAGAAGGCCCAAGGCGGCGGCGCC
>CAYMBJ010000096.1:0-12246 GCA_964388665.1 uncultured Pseudobdellovibrionaceae bacterium
ACGTTCGGCGAGGGCTGAGGGAGTTGCATCAGCAACTCTCCTCGGCTACTCTATATTTATCTCTCAGACCAAAAACTGCAGGATTAAAGATCTCTGCAGTTTAGGAGCTGGGGCTCAACCGTCGATGAATACTTTTAATTTGTTAGAGCGACTGGGGTGGCGCAACTTCCGAAGAGCCTTGGCCTCGATTTGACGAATGCGCTCACGAGTCACATTGAAGTCTTGGCCGACCTCTTCGAGAGTGTGATCGCTCTCTTCGCCAATGCCAAAGCGCATGCGGAGAACTTTTTCTTCTCTTGGTGTGAGCTGCGAGAGGACCTTTTGAGTCTGTTCTGCCAAGTCCAAACTTATGATCGCCTCTGCCGGATTGATGACCTTCTTGTCTTCGATAAAGTCGCCAAGATGTGAATCTTCCTCTTCGCCCACTGGAGTTTCTAGGCTGATAGGCTCTTTGGCAATTTTCAAAACTTTGCGAACCTTGTCGACCGGCATGTCCATTTTTTCTGCGATCTCTTCTGGAATGGGTTCGCGACCCAACTCTTGAAACAGTTGTCGCTGTGTGCGCACAAGCTTATTTATGGTTTCGATCATGTGCACAGGAATGCGAATTGTTCGGGCCTGATCGGCAATAGCTCGAGTGATGGCCTGACGAATCCACCAAGTTGCATAGGTAGAAAACTTATAGCCACGTCGATATTCAAATTTATCTACAGCCTTCATCAGACCAATGTTGCCCTCTTGAATTAAATCCAAGAACTGCAAACCGCGGTTGGTGTATTTTTTTGCGATCGAAACCACCAAGCGAAGATTGGCTTCTACCAATTCGGACTTAGCAGCATCGGCTTCCTTTTCGCCCTTCCAAATGGCTGTATAGGTGTCTTGGATCCAACGAAATGTCATTAGCGTTTCGCCGTCTAACCTTGACAGGCGCCGTTGAGCATCTTGCGCCATGAGCACATAACTTCTGAATTTATTAAAATTCAGACCTGTGTCTTTGTTCATCTTAATGACTTCTTTTTCATTAGACTCGATCAATTTTAATCGGTCCGCCATTGCAGTAACGTCGGCAGAAAAAGTGCGCTCGATGCCATCTTTAATTCGTTTTCTGAGAGTGGCCATTCGGTTCACGAGATTTTTGAATTTGACGACAATGCGGTTGATCGTCTTTCGATTAAAATTAACTGCTTCAAAATTTTCCATCAAGTTATCAATCATCGCCTGAAGAGCATCATTAGAACTTTTCTTCTCTGCTGCGGTGGCGTCTTCTTTTCGTAAAACATCAAAGTACTGCTCGGCTTCACTTTGATATTCAGTCACCTTGCCAATCAAGGTGTGGATCTTTTCAATGTATTCCTTTTCGTCATACTGAGTCTCTTCATCCTCGAGACCACGAAAAATGGCCTTCACTTTGATGCGGCCTTCATCAAGTCGCTTACCCAGATTGATAATCTCCCAAGTTCCCAAAGGAGATTGTAAAATGGCGCGCACGATTTCACGCTCACCGTTTTCAATTCGTTTAGCAATTTCCACTTCACCGTCGCGAGTGAGCAGATTGACGCTGCCCATTTTTCTTAAATAGAGGCGAACAGGATCATTGCCGCGCACATCTTCGCTTTCAGCAACTTCGTCTTCATCGGGCTCATCTTCTGCTGCATCTGGATCAGCAAGAAATTGTCCATCAGACTCCTCGCCCTTTTGCTCTTCGGCTTGATCAGTGATGACAACGCCATGAGCATCTAGGGATTGCATAAAAGAATCTAATACGGACGCCGCCGTGATCTCAGGAGCCAAAAGGTCATTGAGCTCCTGAATAGGAAGCGATCCTTTTTCCTTGGCAATTTTCAAAATTCTTTGCACTTCTTCTTTGACCAAAGCCTCTTGCTCGGGAATGGATAACTTTCGTTCAGGCTCTTTACTTGGGTTCGACTTCATTCATGGTCCTCTTGCTTATGCGTTTATATTTTTTTATCAACATCAACAATTTGAGATTGCAGCTCTTGAATTTTTGAAATTGCTGACTCCGTTGCAGAGTCCTTGAGTTCGATTCGAAGCTTTTGAACCTGACTCTTGAGTCGATTCACTTTGATTTTTCGAACGCCATCTCGAATCACAACAGCCTCTCGCTCTGCAACCATCTCCTTTTGCGCATGCCCTTTCGATTCATCATCTGCAGGTGAGCGATCAAAAGAATAGGCCAACTTCAGAAATAGTTCAGGTTTCTCTAATTTAGACGGTATTTGCCCCAAGACGCTATCAAAATTTTCTGGATCTTGCAAATACGCAAATTCTGAAAAAGTAAAAAGCTCCTTGAGTGTCGGGTGGGAGAATAGATCAATTGCGCCACGTTCTCTTCGTAAAAGTTCAAAGTTGGCACGACTCTTGATCGACAATGCGAGCACGAGCGACTCAATCTGTGGAGCACCGGTCAAGCTCATCCGCGGCTGACTATCAATCAGGACCGACTCTTCGCTAGTGCTTTCGCTCACAGCGTGAATTTCGCTAGAAGCTTGGGTGGTTAATTGATTACTGGCTGGCGCGATTTTTGCTGTGGCACTTCTTTCATGCGAACTTTGCAGAGACTGAAAACCCTTGGCTGGTGCAGAGGTGCGGCCCTTGCTAAACAACACGCCCTTTAGCCAATTCATCTCAATAGACATTTTCGAGCAAATTTCCTTCATATAAAGCTCACGAAGATTGGCATCTGGTGTTGCCAATACTAGGGGGCGAAGCTGTTCGGCAATTGTAAGCTTTTCAGTGGGAAGCTGCTGGTAATTTTTCAAAAGTTGGTCCACGTAATTCAAAAACAAATCCTTAGAGTCGGCCAATGATGCCGAAAACAACTTAGGACCGTATTCTTTGACAAAGTCGTCGGGATCTTGACCCTCAGGCAGCGATAGGCCACGTGGCAGCAAATCAGCGGCCAAAAGCGGAAGCAGGCTCTTGTTTTGCGCTTCCTGTCCAGCTCGATCTCCGTCAAACACAATCACAACATTTCGAGTGATTCGCCTGAGAATCTTGGCTTGCTCAGGAGTCAGCGCTGTCCCCATGGCCGCCACGACATTCCTAATGCCATTGTTGTAGAGTGTAAGAGCATCCATATAGCCTTCGACAATGATGGCTTGATCTTCGGTGCGAATGTATTTTGCGCTTTGGTGTAGCCCAAAGAGAAGACTGCCCTTGTGAAAAATGGGACTTTCGGGACTATTGAGATATTTAGGTTCACCTTGCGAAATGATGCGCCCGCCAAAGCCCAAAACATCGCCATTGGCTCCCATAATGGGAATCATCATTCTGTCGCGAAAAAGATCAAAATAGGAATCGTGTTTGCTTTTGCGGATCAGTTGCGCGGTCTCCGCCAACTCCAAGTTTTGGCCCTGATCTCTGAGAAACTCGACCAAATTGGACCAACCCTCTGGGGCATACCCAAGCTGAAAGTCATCAATGGTCTGTTGAGAAATTCCTCGTTTGGAAAAGTATTGGCTGCCCGCTTGCTCGGGAGGAAGTTTGCGCAGTTGCTCACAATAGAAAGTCTTGGCAAGATGATTGACGTAATGCAAGGAACGCTTAAGGGCGCGCTCTGCTTCTTGCTTGTGGGAATCAAAGCTCTCGGTAGGAATGGTAAGTCCGGCTCGATTGGCCAAATACTCCACCGCCTCTACAAAGCTCATGCCTTGATAGTTTGCTAAAAAATCAAAGGTGTTGCCACCCTTTTTGCAACCAAAACAAAAATACAGCTGCTTTCCTTCAGAAACAGAAAAGCTCGCCGTTTTTTCTGGATGATCCGGAAATGGACAACGGCCCATCCAGTCTCGCCCGGAGGGTTTAAGTTGAGTGTATTGCCCAATGATGTCGACCAAGTTGTTGGCAGCTCTTACCTTTTCTAGAAAATCAGATGAAAAGCGCACGCTAAAAAATTTTCTCCTCGACGGGAACGATTGTATCTTTCAGAAGATTAGCACTAAATTTAAGTTTAAGTTAATGTTTAGGGTTCACGCTATGTGGTTCCCAGCAATTTCGCCTTTACAAGGTCACTGACGGTTTTATTGTCTGCGCTGCCGGCGGTTCTGGCGATGACTTCCTTCATCACGATTCCCATTTCTTTAGGTGATGTGGCCTTCAGGGCTGCTATGACCTCACCCACAATTTGCGCCACTTCTTCGGTGCTCATTTGCGCAGGAAGATACTGTTCCAGGACCTTGAGTTCTTGTGTTTCCTGATCAACTAGGTCGGTTCGTCCTGCATTTTGGAATTGCTCTATAGATTCTTTGCGCTGTTTGACCAGCTTTTTCATGACGCCGAGAACTTCTTCGGAGGTAATGGGCTCTGGTCTCAACTCGATCTCACGATTTTTGATCGCCGCCTGAAGAAATCTCAAAGTGTTTAAGGTCAGAGTGTTCTTTTCTTTCATAGCGGTTTTGACGTCATTCATCAATCGATCACGAATTTCCATTATCATCCTCTTTTGGGTGCTATTATGCGATAAAAGAGTACAGGCCACAAAGATGCAGCCTGTACTTAAAAAAACAAAAACTCTAGTCGAACTTTTTGAATTTCTTCAAAGCGCGCTTTCGCGCCGCAATTGACTTCTTTTTCAAGCGAACACTTGGTTTCTCAAAATGCTCTCTTTTCTTAACTTCAGAAAGGATACCTGCTTTTTCACAAGACTTCTTGAATCGTCGAAACGCTGACTCAAAACTCTCGCCTTCTTTAATACGAATCATTGCCATTAAAAATCACCACCTTCCTGACTTTCGGCAAAACACTTGCTATATCAATGTCTGATGAAGTTGACAACACTTGATAATCATTGGATGGGCATCGCAATTCGGGTCGCCGAAAAGGCGGCTCTAAGAGGAGAGATTCCAGTGGGAGCCGTCGTGGTCAGGGGCGATAAGCTGATCAGCACCGGTTACAATCTACGTGAGCGGATGCAATCCCCCATCGCTCACGCAGAAGTGATGGCAATTCATCGCGCTGCGAAGAAATTGGGCTCCTGGCGACTGCCCGACTGCGAGATTTTTGTAACTTTAGAGCCCTGTGTCATGTGCTCCAGCCTCGCGGGCCAGGCACGCCTCAAGCGCGTAGTTTATGGTGCCACCGATGCAAAGGGCGGGGGCCTGCTGGCCTTGCAAACGGCGGGTCTCAGCGCAGCCACGAACCACGAGTTGATCGTCGAGGGTGGAGTCCGCGCATTTGAGTGCGGCGAGCTGTTGCGTGCTTTCTTTCGTGAACGAAGAAAACAAAAGCAGACGCAAAAACAAAAACAAAAATAAAATGATATAAAATAAAAAAATACAGATATTGGCACAGGCATAGGCACAGGCACAGATGTCACACTGGAAAATGGTCAGTCTAAGTGGGCTGGTTAAGAGCAGCTTTTGTGGCGAGGATGGCTCAGTTATTGGCGGTAGGTTCCTCGGGAGTGAGGATGAGTTTGTAGCCAATCCCCGGCACGGCGATGATGCTTCCTTCAAAGCCATCCAATTTCTTTTTCAAATAATTGATTTGGCTATCGATGTTTCTTGAGGTCACTTCGACCTCTCCCCAAACTTGGTCGAGGCAATCTTTGCGAGCCACCACATTGTTTTGATTTTCGACAAGGAGCTTTAGAATATCAAATTGCTTCACGGTCAATTTAAAAACTTTTGGGCCAATACTGACTTCGCGAGTGATGAGGTTCATGGTCAGATTGCCTGCGACAAGTTTGCTTGGACCATCACCGCGCTTTTCTTGATCGCTTAGACGCACATTCATTCGCGCAATCAACTCATCAATGCTAAAGGGCTTGGCGATAAAGTCGTTGGCCCCAGCTTCAAATGCCAATACGCGGTCCTGTGAGCTCTCAACTCCAGAGACAAACAGAATTGGAGTTCCTGCCCACGCTTTGTTGTCGCGAATTTGCTTGCAGATCTCAAGCCCTGAGACGGCAGGCATTAAATAATCAAGAAGAATCAAGTCGGGACCGAATGAGCCAATCTTATCAATGGCCACCTGAGGATCGCTGATCGCCATGACTTCAAAATGATCCCCTAGCAATTCCGCCATGGTTTCACATGCATCTGGTGAGTCATCGACAACAAGTACTTTTTTAAGATTTGAAACGGAATTCATACTTAGATCTTCCCTCGGAAAAGCTGCAAGAACAACTCTAAAAGTCTAATGTAAAAATAGTGGCTTTTATGATTGCGTTTGTATCGTAAGGCCCAGGGACAATTTTGCCTATTAGTTTTTCGGCTTTGCGCCTTTTTGCAGCAATACGTTACGAATGATCGAAATCTTTTCGCCTTGAATTTCAATAGAGCCCTCTGAATCCATCATTCGCACAGTCCCGCCAGAGCCACATTTCGCCTTGAGTTCCTTGCAGACGGCTTCAAGCCACTTCTGATTTTTTGGTAGATTGCGCACAACTGTGACGGTCTTGCCGCCTCTGCCTTTCTTTTCAATCTGAAAAACCGGCTTCAGTCCTGCCCATTCGCCAACGGCCTCCTCTGTAGGGCATTTGCACTCATCCAGCAGACGCCCACATTTTTTGCAATTGATTTTATCCTTGGGGTCCGTGGAGTACACAGTGCGATTGCTCATGATTATTGATCTGATTCCGCGGCATCTGCCTTTTCCGGAGATAGTTTCAGCTGTTGAATCTCTTTGCCATCAAAGCGAAAAAGATAGGGCTCTCCCTCCATATAGGTGACAAGGGCCACAGGTCGATTCCATACTTTCTGCACATTTCGCAAAGTCGCTGTCATGAAATCAGGTTGCATATCAACACCTTCGTGCAAATGACTGAGCATCAGCTCACCACGATTTTCAAAGTTGGCATCTTCCACCCGAATGATGGGCTGGCCAAAGTTGGTCATAAAGAACAAAAGCTTGGCCTTGATCGCCTTAAAATCGCGAGTGTCCACCTCAAAACGGTTGGTTCGCTTATTAAATTTATAGACAAATAGGCGGTTCCTTACGCAAAAGTCCTCTGTCAGAAACTCATCAATAAAAGTGACATCATTGTAGATTTTGCGTACTTCAAAGATCTTTTCTCGGCCGAGGCCCGCTTTGGTGTCCCAATTTTTCCTGGCAACAATGTCGTCGCATTGCTCCCAATCGCGACCGAACTGACCCTTGTTCCAGCGCTCTTCGATGTCACGGAACAACTCGATTCCCACCTTATAAGGATTATAGCCATTAGGCGACATGGCCATAGTTCCGGCATGATGGTCTGCAAAATCGATGATTTCTGAGTCGTTCAGTATTTTCTCAGTCATCAATTTGGAGTGCCAATATGAAGCCCAGCCTTCATTCATGGTTTTTGTCATTCCTTGCGGAGCGAAGTAATAAGATTCGTCGCGAATTATCGACAGAACGTCCTGTTGCCAATCCTCCAGAGGTGCGTACTGAATCAAAAATTTCAATACATCGCGTTCGGGCTCGGGTGGAAACTTTCGAGTTTGATTGGCCTTATTGACCTGTCGCTGTCTTTGCTCTTCGACAAATGAAGGCGGATTGATGTAATCGCGCATATAAGGACGATTAACCCTTAATAAGAAATCAGGATTGTCTTCGCGCGACTCCATATCTGGCTTAGGTGGAACGATAGTTCTCTCTACATATGGGCTAAAACGATCAATCAGATTTTCAATGCTCAGGCAGGTGTCTATAAAGGATTCCACCCGTTCGTAGCCGTAGCGATCCATATAGCGGCGAATCCTGGTGGCATGATTGGCCATTTGATCCATCATTTTTCGATTTGTTTTTGAAAACCAAATATTGTTCTTAAAAAAATCACAATGGCCATAGACGTGCGCCATGACCAGTTTTTGATCCATATGGAGGTTGCCCTCCATCAAATAGGCATAGCATGGGTCCGTATTGATCACCATTTCATAGATCTTAGAAAGGCCGTACTCATAGCTTTTCGAAAGATGCTCATACTCCATGCCAAATTTCCAATGTGGATATCGCACCGGAAAACCGCCGTAGGCGGCAAACTGATTGATTTGGTCATAAGTGATCAATTCAAAGATCGTCTCAAAGCAGTCGAGTCCCGCTTCCTCAGCAATTTTGCAAATGCGTTGGCGATCTCTTTCGAGTTCAGGTGTCAGATTAGCCATGAATCATTTTCCTTTACCTAAGAAATCCTTAATAGAATCAAGAATTTTATCTTTTCCTTCAATCTGACTCACGACAATTCGCTCATCAGCGGGAAATTCCTTCTGAAGATCTTTCAAAAATTGACCACTGCCATATTTGGACTCCACCTGGCCGTAACAAAAGACATTGGCATTAGGCAAAAAGAACTCACGCAGCAAACGAACACATAGCCGGGTATCTTCGCCACTCCAGTTGTCTCCATCGCTAAAATGAAAAGGATAAACATTCCATTCATTGATGGGGTAGTCTTGCTCAATGATCTCTTGGCAGAGTTTGTAGGCAGAACTGATCAGGGTCCCGCCGGATTCACTGGTTTTGAAAAAAGTGTCTTCATCCACCTCTTTAGCTGCGGCATCATGTATGATAAATCGAGTTTCAAGACCTTTGTAGTGCTTTTTGAGCCAGGTGTTGATCCAAAAGCTCTCAAGTCGCACGATCTCTTTTTGCTCATCACCCATCGAACCAGAGACGTCCATCATGTAAATCACGACTGCTTTTGTTTGCGGCTGTGTGACCTTTTTAAAGGTGCGATATTGGTAATCAGGTCGAATCGGCACAATGATGGGATCTTCGGAATCATAAGTACCAGAAGAAATGTACCTCTTTAGGGCCCGCTTATAAGAGGACTTAAAATGACGAAGACCTTCAGGTCCCACCGGAGCCAAACCCGAGTATTTGGTTTTCATGGTATCTATATTTTTATTGCCCTTAGGAACAATACTAGGCAGCTCAAGCTTTTCACCCAGGATGTCGGCGAGTTCGTCCATCGAGAGTTCAACCTCTACCAGGTGCTCGCCAGGGCTATTTCCTGCCTGACCTTGGCCCGCTTCGCCCTCTTCACCAACAGACTCACCATTTTCGCCCTTGCCCTGACCGACGCCGCCCTGCTGCTTTGGCCCATAACGAAAGTTAGGAATATCAATAGAAGGTAGGGGGATCTTTACAAAATCGTTTTCACGTTTGCCGATCATCTCCCCTTGAGTCACATATTTTTTAAACTCGTCTTTTACTTTTCCTTTTATGATGTCACGAAAGCGATTGTGATCTTCTTTTATCGGCATTTGACCCCTACTGCTTGTTTTTCACATCTCCACGAGCAAAAATGCTGGCTACATAGTGGAGCACATCAATTGCCGAAATTTCGTCATATCCGAACTCTTTAATAAGACGAGTTTTAACAATATCAATTTTCTCTTGTGTGTCTTTATCCACGACAGAACTCACCAATGAAGTCAGTTTGATGCTATCTTTTTGATCTTCAAAGAGTTTGAGTTCGAGGGCCTTGTGCAATCGCTCGTTCATCTTGTAGTTGAACTTCTTGCCTTCCAGAGACAGGGCACCAATGTAATTCATGATTTCTCGACGGAAATCATCTTTGCGTGATTCAGGAATTTCAATTTTCTCTTCGATCGAGCGCATCAGCCTTTCATCGGGCTCATCATCCTGTCCAGTAAATTGATTGCGTACTTTTTCTTTTTGAGTATAAGCCTTCACATTGTCGATGTAGTTGGCACAAAGGCGCTGCAATGCGCTTTCATCCGCACTGATGGCTCTTTGCACTTCGCCCTTAATGATCTCTTCGTATTCTTGTTTCACAACTTGCAACAGTTCGCGATATTCGGCTCGCAGCTCATCACTGGCGATGAGTGAGTGATTCTTAAGGCCGGAATCCAGTTCGTTGATAATCATGAAAGGGTTCACAGAGCCCTTGTTGTTCTGTTGGGCCGCAACAATTGAATTGGAAAGTTTGTCCTGAATGTAACGTGGCGAAATTCCCTCGAGACCTTCTCGATTGGTCTCCTTGCGAAGCTCCTTCACGTTGTCTTCAGTATAATTTGGCAAGGTTTTGCCATTGTAGAGTTTCAACTTCTGCAGTCGAGTCAAATTTGCCTTTTTGGGTTTTTCAAGTCGCGTGAGGATGGCCCACATTGCGGCCATCTCTATTGTATGCGGAGCGATCGATATGCCGCGCATCTTTTGTGAATTGAAATCCTTCTTGTAGATAGAAATCTCATCTCGCCATTTAGTGATATAGGGAATGTCGATCTTAACAGTACGATCCCTCAGTGCTTCCATAAATTCATTGTCTTGAAGTCTTCTGTACTCGGGCTCATTGGTGTGACCTATGATCACCTCATCAATGTGCGTTTGCGCAAATTTCTTTGGCTTTACTCGGTGCTCTTGCGAGGCTCCTAGCAGGTCATACAAAAAGGCAACGTCGAGTTTAAGAACCTCTACAAACTCAATCATTCCGCGATTGGCGACGTTGAATTCGCCATCAAAGTTAAAAGCTCTAGGATCTGAGTCAGAACCGTACTCAGCAATTTTGCGGTAGTTGATATCACCAGTGAGCTCCGTCGAATCTTGATTCTTTTCATCTTTAGGCTGAAATGTGCCAATACCAATGCGATCAGCTTCAGAAAGAAAGAGCCGTTTGACTCGAACATGCGAAAGCACTTTCATGAGGTCGCCATGGTAGCGATCCATCAGAGCTCTAAAAATAAAACGTGAAGGGGGGCTTAGCTCGCCCTCAACTTTAACACGAAAGTCGCCGGCTTGGCCGCGGTTGATCTCATCAAGAATCTGTGGTCTCAACTCATCTGGGAGAAGCAAAAGTGGCTCTTCGTGCATGGGGCTGACAAAAATCTTTTGATTTTTGCCGAGTAGGCCATCAAGGTCTCCCGTCTCATCGTACCATTCAAAAGTGTAAAGGGCACCTTCGTCACTTTTAGAATAGGCCTCTAAGCCCTTTTTCAGCATTCGACAAATTGTTGACTTGGCACTTCCAACTGGACCGTGAAGCAAGATCACTCGCTTTTCCGTTCCGTATCCTAGCGCCGCAGCTTTAAGTACATTCACCAATTTCATAAGGGCAACATCGAGGCCAAAAACGGCATCCTTACTGTTCCCCAGCATATCATCAAAAAATTTGTAGCGAATGATCGGCTTTTTAAAATCAACATACTCTTCAGTGCCGTAGGAGACGATCATATCGTACATGCGCTGAAATGCATTGCGAGTGATCTTAGGATTGGCTTTTACCATTTCCATATAATCATGAAAACTTCCCGACCAATGCAAATTGGCAATTGAATTGGTCGTCTGCCAATTTTGTACCAGTGATGTTAGATCCATTTGTTTGGACATGGCCCCTCCCTGTGCTTAGATCGAGTGCTTAGTTCAAGATTCAGGAAGAAAATTTCCTAGACCTCTTCTCTTCATTATACCGAAAAGAGAATGTCACAAGCAAAAGAAATCAGTTACCCAGACGTATTAAGACGAGAATTTATTTTTTCGATTTCAAAAATAAAACCGTATTAGTTTTTCTTGTCGAGAGAAATAGATCGATAACTTTCAATTTTCGTAATTTTAAACACTTCCAAATTTGGTTTAAGATATTGTGGAGGTAGCGCAATGACCCACATAATCTCGACATCTTTTGAGCTCAGCTGTATTTTACGTGTCGTAGGGCTTCTCTCCAACTCCGCGTATTGCAATCCCGTATCATCATGACAGGACCTAAGTCCTGTAGAGCTCTGACTACAGCTCCACTTTGAATCAAGACTCTTGTCTAGAAAAATTTTTGAAACAGTGTGTGGTGGAACATCTATTCCAATAATGGGCTTCAAAGAGGCCTTTTCATCTGATCCGAAATAATACACTTTTTTTGTGTAGATCTGGCATTGGAACATTCCTGGAGCCGAAGTCGCCGTTGCCACTTGTATTCCCGAAGTTGTTTGCGCATCAATGCGCAAATGAGAGTCAGACATTGCTACAAGATCTACATTGAGAAACTGTTTTGCATTTTTTTTGCGGTTAAGAATCTGCATCTTAGACGTCCACTGTTGCACCTCGGACTGATCAGAGGTGGTTTCCATATTGGGCTTTGGTTGAGTTATACAGGCCGTCAGAAACGCGAAGAGCAATCCAAGCTGCACTTGCAAAAAAAGATGAGAATAATCGCATCGAACGAAAAAAGATTTCTTGTTTTTTATCATGGACGTAGCATGACACGAGCTGATCGCTTTGTCATGCCTTGCTATCCTCAAAAATTATTGTCGAGTTGAGGCTAGTGTCCTGAGTCATATATAATTTGACACT
>CAYMBJ010000097.1:0-12204 GCA_964388665.1 uncultured Pseudobdellovibrionaceae bacterium
GTATCAGCTGTCATTGCTTTTAAAGCCGCCGGAGTTTTCGGATAGGCTCTAAGTCGAAATGGTTCTTTTTAAGAATGACTTTCTTAACTTACTTTCAGCCGGGTTAATACTTGCGATAAGTGCAAGCCACGTCAACTCACTAGAATTTTACTCAAGAAAACATATCTGTCTACTTCTTTGACATGAAAATTCTCCGTATTGCGAATTGTACGGTTCAATTTTATTGTGCCTACGCAAGAGGTTGTAAAACTGGCTCTTGAGGGGGAAGTTAAAGTGAAAGTAAATTTGATTCATAATTCCAATGTCATCCGCTCACAGCACTCCAAGCCAAATCCTAATGTTTTAAAATTGAGTTTGAATTTGAGCTTGAGCCTGAGCTTGCTTTTGCTGCTGGGCCTGAGCGCCTGCAACAACAAGGGAGATCAGGGCAGCCTCATTACGGAAGCTGAGGTCAACAATGACATTGAACAGTACAATGCCAATGTGGAATCTTTGGTTATGCTGGGGTATGTGTCTCTTGGTGATTGCCGGGATCTTTCTTTCCCACTATTAACAAATGAAGCTTTAAAGAATGAAAAGATTCAATTTCTTTCAACAAAACACACTCAAAGCTTCGAAAATTGGCAAGAAAAGACCCAATTCACTTGGGAAGAGTATGTGAGTCACATTGATGTATTGTTGCAAAAATACGGCGACGAAATTCGTATACAAGATGAATCTGGAAACATTCGCGGAAAACGCGTTCTAAAGGCCCAAGATGCCCAAGGCCTCTTGGGGCTTCGCGCCTTAGCCACGGAAGAAATGCAAAATCTTGTTAGCGCGGACTTCCAGGTGATCAAGCAAGAGGATTGGCTACCAGCCATGGATGAATTGGACCAAGAGATTGCGTGGCTCCTCAGGAATCACGCCTTAAAAAGTATAGGTTCTAAAAAATCAACGGACAAAGCGAGCGCCGAAAACGAAATTGGAGCAACAGGAGCCAAAACTCCTAGTGAGTTGCCCGCCCGTCCATGGGACAAGTACAAACTGTTTCAAGATCCAATGTTGGCTGCGTCCATTGAATTGAGCTCTGCAGGTAAAGCTTGGTCAAATCCAGAGGCCACACTTGCCCGATTGCCAAAAATACGCAAGTCGGTGCTGTCGGCACAGCGACGGCTTGCCCAACTGTTGGCTCTAGCTCCAGAGAGTAAAACAACATTAATGCAGTTTGCACCGCAAGCCAATCCACAGGCCAACCCACAGAACGAATTGGAAGAGTTGCCGCCGGAGTCACAACCCTCACAAGAAACTCCATCGGTATTGTCTAAATTTATGGGGCCAGCACAATGGAACCGACTTTCTGAGCTACTGAACCAAGTTTCAAAGCTTGAGGAGTCCGTGGACGCAACTGAGGAGCAAGCCACCCTAGAAATTCTAAGCAATGATGAAACGCAGCGACTATTTGAAAGCAATTGGCGGAACGACGACTTTTGGACGCCTTAAATCAATAGTAAAAATGGCCAGAGCTAGCCAAATTACGGAGAACCCAACACCTTTATGGAAGGAAAATGGCTCTCGATAGATGAATACTCCCGTAAGAAATTGCAGTGTCGGCGACAAAAATTGTAAAAATCCTAAAATGTTAAGCGGCAATCTCCTTGCCGCCTCGGCAAAAAAGTACAGAGGCAACGCGGTCACTGGACCGCCGCCGATGAGCAATAGCCAATCCTGAAGCGAGTAGTTGGCGGCAGAACTTTCGGTAGGCCATAGCAGTATAAAAATGGCCAAAGGAATCATGTACAGGGATTCTAAGCGGCCACCCTCAAGTCCGCCAACACCTGAAATTTTTCTGATAACTCCATAGCCGCCAAAAGTAAAAGCCAAGGTCAACGAAATCCAAGGCGGATGACCCATCACAAAGCCTAGATAGATAACCCCGCAGGTCGCTACCACAAAAGCAAGCCCTCGATTTTTTGTTAGTCGTTCACCTAACAGCAGTACCCCAAATACCACATTGATCAACGGACTCATAAAGTAGCCCAGTGCAGTTTCAACAATGTAATCGTGATGAACCGCCCAAATGTAAAGTCCCCAGTTGGCTGCCAAGAGCAAGGCAGCCACTAGCATTTTCCACATGCCAACTTTCTGCGGAAGCCGAAAGTGAAACCAATTGTTTGATTTTTGATTGCGATTTTTTATAGACAAAATGATTTGGTAAAAGACCAAAGCCCAAACAATTCGGTGGCCAAGTATTTTGATCGCAGGAACATCGGGAATGAGCTTCCAATAGATCGGAACGAAGCCCCAAATTAAGTAGGCGATCAAACAATAATAAACACCTACTCGATTCAATGGGACTCTTGCTGATCTAAGGGGACGTCAAGTTTGACTGTATTGACTATTTCTAAACCGAAGGCCTTTAGTCCCACTCTTCGCTCGGGCCGGCTCGTGATCAAATCAATCTTATGGACACCCAGTGCACGCAAGATTTGCGCGCCAACGCCGTAATCGCGCTCGTCCATTCCTGGCGGCTGAAGTTTTTCTGATGGAGTCACCCACGATTTGATCTCGCCAGCAATCTGCGCCTGATTTTGGCCACGTAGCAATATAAAGAGACCCGCACCCCGCTCGTCAATGCGGGCAAGAGCTTGGGAAAGACTGGATCGTCCAAATTTTAGCATCGAAAAAGTTTCGCGAATGTAGTGATCTACATGCATACGCACCATCACTGGTTGATCTTTGGAGATCTCTCCTCGCTGCAACACAAAGTGCTCGACGCCGTCGAGTTTGTTTTTAAAAATTCGAATTCGATAGCCGTTGGGGAATTCCAGAGGCAAAAAGCTCGTGTCTTGAATCTCTTCTACAAACATTTCTGTTCGCAATCGATGCTCAATCAAATCCACGATGGTGCCGATTTTGAGCTGATGCTTTTCTGCAAAGTTCATGAGGTCCCCCGAGCGAGCCATGGATCCATCTTCATTCATAACTTCGCAAATGACCGCCGCAGGATTGAGTCCCGCTAGCCTGACCAAATCAATGCTGCCTTCGGTGTGACCAGCCCGCTTGAGCACTCCACCCGTTTGTGCCCTTATCGGAAAGATGTGCCCAGGCATATGCACATCTAGAGGTTTGGCTGCCGGCGATGAGGCAACACGAATGGTGTGAGCTCGATCCGCAGCAGAGATCCCAGTGGTCACGCCTGTTGCCGCTTCAATGCTCACGGTAAAGGCCGTGCGGTTGGGTGAGAAATTTAGATCGTCCCTCACCATCAGCGGCAATCGGAGTCGCTCCACTTGCTCATTACTAAGTGAAAGGCAAATGAGTCCGCGCGCTTTGGCTGCCATAAAATTGATCGTCTCCGGACTTACATGATCAGCCGCCATAACGATATCGCCTTCATTTTCGCGATCTTCGTCATCTACCAAAATCACCATTTTTCCTAAACGAATGTCCTCAATGAGCTCTTCGGTCGAATGAAATTTCATCTCTATATTTCCTAGTTCGCTGCAAAAGTTCTTGGATCCTTGTTTTCCAAGGTGGCTTTTACCGCAGTTACCACGGCTTTTGCAAATGAATCAGTCTCTAAATGCACCCATTCTCCAAGCGCCAAATTCTTTAGATTGGTTCTCTCCTGAGTTTCAGGCACGAGGCACACTTCAAAGCTCGCGCCCGTATAATCGGTGGCATTAATGGTAAGACTTACACCATTGAGAGCAATGGAGCCTTTGGGCCACACAAAGCTGCGCACTGAGGGCGGCAAACTGAGCTTCAATATGAGTGATTCACCCACCACATTTCGCTCCAAGAGCATGCACAGCGCCTCCGTATGGCCTGTCACAAGATGCCCATGAATTCGATCGCCCATACGGAGCGACAGTTCTACATTGAACTGATGCACATGCCCCTCATGAAGTTCGTGAAGGGCCAGGCGGTGCTGCCATTTAGTGACCTTTAAAGTTTCGGCTCCCACGTGAAAGGTCATCGCCTCGGCATCCACTGCTGTCACCGTCAGACAGATTCCATCCACACAAATGCTGTCCCCGGTTTTGACATCGGCAAACGACTCGGGACGTGTCAGGGTGATCTCCATGGAGTTGGCCAAAACCTTTAAATCCTTTACTGTAGATTTTTCGGCAATGATTCCTGCGAACATGGGCGGCTCCTTGGTGATCTGGTGGTGATTAAGAGCTGAAATAACAGCTCATCAAGCTTCTCTGTCAATACACTTGTGCTTCAGTAGGCCCCGTAGCGCCTGGTGCCGCTCGCTTTTCCCCTGTAGCGATCTGTGGCGCTCCGTGGCGCCACCGCAGACTTGGTGGGCGCATCGCCAATTCAACTGGTACATCAGCATCTTCGCTGCCGCATCGCCTCTCTCACTGGCGAGGGGTGGGACTCATCGACACCCAGCTGCCCAAGGGCATGCGCAATACCTTGCCACCACCGGCGCCACATTCGCGTACAAATTGCTGCTGGCCTGGATAAAAATGAAAATAAAGTAGGCGAGAATCTTGGTTGTGCTTTCCAAAAAAGGAACGAACTGAATCCCCTCTCTCGCCCCTAAATCCCCGCCTCGCTGACTTTTTGTGGCTCCGCCACAACTGCTGCCACTGAAACTGACACCACCAACGGGCCCGCAACAAGATGCCTGCCCAACCGGTAGCACTGAACAAACTCAATCTGCGGATGTCGGGATTGTAGCAAAAGCCTCCTCCCGAACGCAATTGCGAGGCCACCTTGTCAAAAAATTGCTGGCGCGCAACTGAGCCGGGAATGTGCTGTGCAATCGCACCAGATACAAATATCAAATCAAATCTTTCGTGGCTCTGCCAACTCATAAAATCAGCACACAGATAGTGCTCTCCGGGTGATGCGTGTAGTTTTGCATTGGCGATCATTTTCTGGCTAACATCAATGCCCCAGACTTCTGGAATCAATTTTTTAAGCGCAATGACTTCGCGGCCCGCACCGCATCCGATAACCAAGGCTTTTTTGCATGGATGTTGATTCATGACGTACTTCACAGCCTCAATTTCGTCCTCATACAGGCCAACAGTTCGAATGCTTTTGTAAAAGTTGACCTCAACATCTTGGTCATATCGCGCCAAGGCATGTTCACAAAGAGACTCTGGCGAAAGATGAGAACCCCACAGAAGCGATTGGAGTTGAAAACACCGTCGACCTATCATCCTATTCAATCCTTCCTGCAACTTTCGTTTTCATGGTCACCCTCATTTATCAAATCCATTTGCAAAACACTGGCGTATGCAGATAACATTGTAGACCTATGGAGAGATATAATCATATTAAAAATATTGCCTGGAATTCATTTGCTGAGCAAGTTTTCGTGGTTTCCTTTGCCGATAAAAAACAGATCCACGAATTGAACCCTGAGGCCTCTTTTTTATGGCGCTTGTTGACGAATCCCATCTCTGCGGACGAATTGTCACATCGTTTACAGACAGAGTATGAAGTTTCTGAGACTGAGGCAAATCAGCACGTCAAAGATTATATTAAAGAATTGCAAGACAAAGGTTTGATCTGCCTTGCTCAGTAGCGATCTACTTGATAAAAAATCATCGGATAAGCTGCGACAAAGTTTTCGCCTAGAGGGCACCAGCATGCATCCCACTCTCCAGCAAGGAGATTTTGTCTTTGTTATAAAACAGAGAGACTACAATATCGGCGACATTCTGGTGCTTCGCCGCGAAGGCGGTCACACCGCTCACCGCCTTGTCGAGAGCAAACTCATGCAGGGCGACGCTCTTTTTCGCTCAGATGATTTTCAGCTCACCGATCAAAATAATATTGCAGGAAAAGTGGTTAAAATACTGTTTGCTGCAGATCGAGGACTCATATCACAGCGGAAATCCCCATGGCTTGCCAACACGAAAATTGTGCAGCGTCTTTGCATTGCCAATCCATCCAATCACTTTATGGTGGTATTGGCCAGAAGGCGGCGCAATTGCGCTCACCCAGGACAATCGCAAAATGTCTTTTTTTGCGCAGAGAGAAGATTCTGGGCTGCGCTCAGTCGCCTTTGCGGCACCTGGCAACGATTTGTCTTGATTCGCACCACTGCAGAGGAGCCTCATCATGGAATGCCAGCCGATCAATAACCAACTCAATGAATTGGCGGCAAAGAAAAATTTCCCGCTCAATGTCACCATTGAACTCCTACAGTCCTGCAATCTCAAATGCGTTCATTGCTACAACTTTGATCGAACTGATGACAAGAAGGTTCGAACTCAACGCAACACGGATCGTCAGCAGCTACCAAAGGAGCGCATGTTTTCGCTGCTTAAAGAGATTCGTGAAACTGGCGGACTGCACATTGCATTCACTGGCGGCGAAGTGTTTTTACATCCGCACCTGCGTGAATATATACAAGAGGCACGACGTCTCCACTTAGCAGTGCGACTCAAAACAAATGCGACACTTCTCAACTCCGGCTGGGTTCATTTTCTAAAAAGCCAAGATGTTTACGAAATTGAAGTGAGTCTGTATGGAGCCTGCGCTGCCACTCATGACGCCTTCACTACGGTCACGGGTTCCTTTGCTAAGACGCGAACAGCGATTCTACTGGCCAAAGAGGCTGGCTTAGATCCTATGATCTCCTATGTAATGCACAAGGGCTGTGTGGATGAGTTTGCCGATATGGTAGATTGGGCGGACGCGCACGGCATTCCCTACAACCTCTCCACCGAACTTACCAAGCGCTATGATGACACAGATGGATCCCTGGATCATCGCATGAGTATGGAGGACTTAAAAAAACTCTATCGCGGTCGCAAAAGAGATTTGTTTTTGGGCCATGAAAACACAACAGACAAATTGCAATGCGCTTGTGCAGTTATCAATTGTGGAATTGGTTTCGATGGCACTGTGTTTCCGTGCATTGGTGCACCCATGCCCTCTGGTGACCTCATGGTCGATGACTTTAAGAAGATCTGGACGACATCGCCGCAATTCTTGTGGATTCGCTCGCTAAAGGCAGAAGACTTCTCTGACTGCCAGCCCTGTGAATTCAAAAAGCACTGTTCGCGAAGCTCTGGCTCGATTTACACCAACACTGGCAACTACACCGGGAGCGAACCTTGGACTTGCCAGCAAGCAGAGCTACTAACTGAGGAGAATCGTGCACGGACGTGAAGCCTTGCGACTGCCAGCAGCCATTCCATTGCAGGTTGGACCAAGGCTCGCAGTGGCGATGTCTTGCGATTTGATCGCAAGCCCATTGTATTTTTTCTTTCCTGAAGTTGAGGTCGCCTCAGATTCAATTTGATTTTTTTTCAATTTGTCATCATTCATATTCACACACCTGCAACAATTCTGGCCAAAAATTAAATCCGCTTGGATAATTCATAGTGAGGAATTTTGCCGAAGAATGCAAGGCTGCACGAGTGATTTCTTGATAAAAGCCGACCTCCTGGTCTTTGTCAGGAATGGTCAACACTTCATTCAAAAATCCAGGAAGGGCCGCCATGGAGTTTTGCTGAGAAATCTCAAAACCTGACCTGCGCACCAAGGCCACAAAGGCCTTCACAGGATGCGGAGCCACAAGCCAGCGCGAACTGCCGCGTGGAATATCAGGATTGGTCGTGCAGGAGCCATGTACTAAAAAATGACCATTGGGACTCCACGTCAGGAAGGCCTGATCGCTCGACATCACTTCCATCTGCAAATCAAAGCAAAGTTTTGCGAGCGTACTTTTGCCAATGCCAGAGGGACCATAAAAGACATAGGCCTGTCCGGCCACAACAACCGTTGCACAGTGAAACAAAAATTGCTGGTGCAAACTCATAATGGAGTTCATCGCCACATTGATGGCATTGTCGACCCCGTCCATCATTGCCTCAGAAAAATCAGGTAGCACCGCAACTATTTTTTCGTTGAACTCCTTGGCAACAAAATCTCGATGGACCCACAGTTGCGACAAAGTTTCATTACGCGGTGTCGGCTCATTCCAAAGCGCGTGCTCTGGTGAGGCAAATTCGTCCGGAGCTCTTTGCAAAACCAAATGCAAATGAGGCTGGGATGTATTGCTGGATCGGAATTTGGAAAGGTAAGAGAATAAAAATTCTCGATTTCTAAATGACCTATCTATAACAAGTGCAATTTGAATATTGCCAACGCAAATCACCATATCCACAGCACCTTTTGCCAAGGCTGTGTTTCCAGTTAGCAAAAGCGACCGCGAAATTACAAGTGACTGCTCTGCTGTTGACATTAAAGCCGTCTTCACAGCTCGACCCTGCTCCCAATCCATGCGCTCTCCTCTGATGCTTTGATTAATACAATTGAGAGATTCTCACGTTGATATGTGAAACGAAATTGGAGCCCCGGTCAAGGCTCCATACATACTACGCCTACGTTCGATTTGGCACCTGCGGCCTTGCATCCTTACGTTTTTGAGGAGCCTGTCTCTGAGTCTTTCAGAAGACTGCTAACTGAATCGCACTGGAACCGTACCAATTTGAGACAAAGCCTCTATTGGTACAGAAATGATTGAATTTATGTAGTAATCTACCGAAAGGTAGGGTGCAAACTGATGGGGGAATTCGGGTGTCTAGAGGTATCCTATTCTGGATTGTAGTTTTGGTATTCGGAACAGGAAATGTTTTAGTATTTAACAATTGCTCTCCGGGCTTTGATTCGATCAGTTCAAAAAAAATAAGCTCCCAAGGCCTCGATGGCAATGGAGTGTCTGGCATTTCGCCTTCGGCATCTAGTGGTTCAAGCCTTTATGAAAAAAAATGTGCTGCTTGCCATGGTCCCCTGATCACCTCTACCAAATTAGGTGCTGATTTTTCCAGAATAAAATCTGCAATTCTAGACATACCGCAAATGGCTTCACTGTCTGCGCTTACTGACAAAGAAGTTGAAGCCATCGCTGAGGCATTGAAAGAAGGCGCCAAAAACGACACAGTAGCATGCGAAAGCGCTCCTGATGTAGGAACTGTGACAATGCGAAGGCTCAATCAATTTGAGTATCGCAATACAATCAGGTCCCTAACGGGAGTCCAGCTTGCACCAGATTCCAACTTCCCGACTGAAGAAAATGGTGAGTTTCCCAACAATGGACGCCTATTGATTCTTAATGAACAGCAATTCAGCTGGTATATGAAAACTGCGGCTGAAGTGGTGAACTCCATGATTGATCAGGAGAGCACCAGAGCGAATGCTTTCCGGTGTTTCCTGACAGAAGAAGCCTGTTGGAAAAAATCAATTTCAGACTTTGCGGCCAGAGCCTACCGACGGCCCGCTTCTCAAGACGAACTCAACCGTTTGTTTGCGGCTTATCAAAAGGAAATGACACAAGGCTCGAAAGAGACTGTCGCCTCTCTCAAAATTGTTCTATCGGGAATATTGTTAACACCACAGTTTCTCTACCGAAATGTCAACCTGTCCAGGCCGAACGATTCTGCTGCCAAACAAGCGCTGAGTCAGTATGAAATCGCCACTCGTATGGCTTACTTTATTTGGGGAGATCAGCCCGATGCGCAGTTGTTCGCGCGGGCAAGTAAAAATGAACTCTCTGATGCTGCCGTGGTTAAGACGGAGGTCCTTCGCATGTTGGCAGACCCTCGCGCTGGAAGAAACTTTGGAATGAACTTTTTTGACTATTGGATGGGAACCGTCGATTTTTCTAAAAGCACCCCGGATCAAAAGGTCTTTCCAGAATTTAATGAATCCATTAGAAGCAGTATGAAGCAAGAGACCGAGAAGTTATTTGAAGAGATCGTGTCGACCAATCGACCACTTTCGGAACTACTCACTGCGGAGTATAGCTTTTTGGATGAGAGACTGGCCAAATTTTACGGCATTCCTGGTGTCAGCGGCAGCAATTTCGTGAAGACCAGTCTTGCCGGTACAAATCGAGTCGGTGCGCTTACCCACGGAAGTTTTTTAACCGTAACCTCTCATTCAGGGGGCACCTCTATTGTAAGAAGGGGCGGCTTCATTGCTCGCCGTTTACAGTGCATTGAAGTAAAGAGCCCGCCAGAAGGAGCCAGCACCTTACCTCCCCCTGATGGTTCGAAAAGCATTCGCGATCGCTTGGAATACCATAGATCCATCCCTCAATGTGCAAGTTGCCACAATATTATGGATCCACCTGGCTTTGGACTTGAGAGTTTCAATGCCGTTGGCAACTATCGAACCAAAGATGAAGAAGGTTTTCCCTTAGACACAACTGGAACCTTGTTTGACGGCAGCAGCTTTACCTCGGCAAGAGAGCTGGCTTCAATACTCGGCAATAGCGAAGAGTTTCATCGTTGCGGAGTGAGCAAAATGGTCACCTTTGCGCTTGGGCGAGTGCTTGAGGATTTCGATAAATGCACGGTTGAGAAAATTAAAAATAGAACAAAAGGAAAACCAATCAGCGACGTTATCACAGAAATCATCTTGAGTGATCCGTTTCAGTACGAGAGAGGTGGGTAATTATGAATTGGGTATCAAAAAAATCCCTATCGAGAAGAACCCTCCTCCGCGGCATTGGCTGCTCTATTGGCCTGCCATTGTTAGATGCTATGGTTCCGGCCTTTGCTCGGGCGGCCTCTCTTTCTGCACCGCTGCGTGTGGGATACTTCTATTTCCCGCATGGGGTGAATCCAGCCCTATTCAGCTGGACGCCTAACGGAACAGGAGCGGGATTTCAATTTCCCACTGGCCTTGCCAACACAAATTTAGTTAAACACCGATCCGACCTCCTTGTTGTAGGAGGCCTCGTAAACAAATGGGGTTACTACAACAGTTATGGTGATTCGGACAATGACCATGCGTGCGCCATTGCTTGCTATCTCACAGGCGCTAGACCGAATCAAAGTCGAGACAATGTATTTTATTCTCTCTCTACAAAGCAAAGGAACTCAGGGGCTCTCCCCGTTGCTGACGGTATGAAGTCTGTTGACGTTCACATCATGGAAAAAATTGGTGCCCAGCAGAGAGTGCCCATCCTTCATATCACTCGTCCAGGCAACGCTCGATTTGTGGCTGACATTCCCTATAGTCTCACCTATCAATCGAATCTGTCTTGGAGATCTGCAACCGCCCCTAGTGCACGCTATAATAGTCCGAGCAAAGTCTTTTCGGCACTGTTTGGCACTGGCTCTGGAACTGGAACTGGCGGTGCTGGAGGCAGTGGCGGCGGAACTGGCTCTGAAATGACCGCGAGTCAACGAAGCATTTTGGACTTGGTTTTGGGAGAGGCAAAGAGCCTCGAGGGAAAGCTTGGAGCTAGCGATAAAATCAAACTGGATGAATATTTAACCTCAGTGCGGGCGGTTGAGAAGAGCTTGCAGGCTAAGCAGGATGTCCCTCCGGCGGCCAGCTGCAATCCAGGCTCATCTCCTTCAGACTCCATGGCACTTGATGCTATGACAAAAACTTATCTTGATCTGATTGCCCTCGCTTTTCAATGTGATCAGTCGCGTGTAGCGGCCTATATGTTGGACTATGAATTGAATGACTCAAGATACGCTTTTGCAGGAGCAAACAAATACGACGGACATCAAGCCTCACACGGAAATTTTTCTGAAGATTACGGCGATGCCATAAAGATCGTTACCTGGTATGCCAATCAGTTCGAATACCTCATTTCAAAATTAAAATCGATGCCAGAGGGCTCCGGAACCGTTTTGAGCAATTCAATCTTGCACCTTGGTTCTGGTACAAATACCGCGCGCGGAGATCACCCAGATAACGAACTGCCAATGGTCGTCGCTGGCCAAGGAGGAGGCTTGCTCCAGACTGGCAGAGCGATTTATACGGCAGACACTCGTCTCTCGAACTATCATTTAGCTTTGCTAAACAAATTGGGCATCAACTTAAATAGTTTCGGTGACAGCACCGGACCCATGCCGGGATTGTAGCACTGCTGGCCAATTGCCCAAATTAGTGACTGCCGATCCACGGCTGCGGCATGCAATTCATCAAATGAGGATGCTCTCACAGCGCGGAAAAGGTTCACATGCAACATTGCCGCAGCTCGACGAATAGTTTTCGTGACGGAAGCTTGTCATCTCCTTTAAAAAATGAAATGCTCTCGCTTCAAAAGTTGAGAGGCTGTTCGAAATTCTTACACCTGCCCCGGTGGCGAAATTGGTAGACGCACAGGACTTAAAATCCTGGGCTTCGGTTAAACGGGCGTGCCAGTTCGATTCTGGCCCGGGGCACCATTATGTCCTATGATGTTACTTCAGTTTACAGAACACAAACTCAGAATAC
>CAYMBJ010000098.1:0-12125 GCA_964388665.1 uncultured Pseudobdellovibrionaceae bacterium
CCGCATCGGGAGGATCACAAGATATTTTTAGTGTGGTTCAGTTCTCGCTTACGAAAAACAATCTTGGGTAAGGTGAAAAAAATGTATTGACTCCCAATGCATCCTGTCCCTATACATTGTATTACGAGGTATATATGGCAATCAATAAGGAGCTTTTAAAAGGCAGCACAGCGACACTCGTTATGCAGCTCTTGTCTCGAAGAAGAATGTACGGCTACGAAATCATTAAAGAACTTGAAGTGATGTCCTCGGGGGTTTTTGAACTCAGGGAGGGGACTCTTTATCCCATTTTGCATTCACTCGAAAATGACAAGCACGTTGTTTCTGAGTGGGTTGGCGAGGAAGGGTGTCGTCAAAGAAAGTATTACCAGCTCACTAAAACTGGAAAAGCCCTTCTTAAAGAGAAAAAGACCGAGTGGATTAATTTTAGATCAGCAGTAGACAGTGTGGTCTTAGGCTAGGCGGAGGCTAAAGTGGAAAAGAGAGATCAAATTCAAAGCTACCTGAGCGATGTGGTTCACCATGTCAGATTCAAAGAGGCTCATGCAGACATCAAAGCCGAGCTGAAATTGCACTTTGAAGAGTCGATGGAACAAATCGCGTCTCTTGGTATCGCAAAAGAAGAAGCTGAAGATGAAGCTATTAGGCGCATGGGAAGTGCGTCTGAGGTCGGTCAGAAGCTAAACGAAATTCATTTCCCGAAAATCGATTGGTTATTGGTTGCGGTTGTTATCTGTCTCTTTGGAGTGGGGTTGATCGGGATTTCAAAGACCGAATTTATTGAATTGCATCTTCTATGGTCGTCAATCGGGTTGGTGGTGTGTGGGCTATTTGCATTCCTGCGTCCAACTTGGCTTCAAAGCTTTGCGATACCGCTTTATGTCTTTGCCCTCGCCGTGGGCATTCTCTCTTGGTTTTCTCCTCTGCGCGTTGCGGGACAGAACTATCTTCAGCTGGGTTTGGTAAATGTTAAGTTTATTGATTTGACCGCCGTTATTTTCACTCTTTCACTTGCGGGTATACTTTCCAAATCAGGCCCACCAAAATTCTTGAATTCATTGATGACTTTGGCAATGTGTCTGATTCCCATTGTGGCGTTTATGGCCATAGGCTCGGTGTATGCTACATTTCTCTTTGTGATTCCTGCCGTCACCATGATGGTTTCGGCTCGGAAATCTCCCTCTTTTGTGCTTGGCTACCTTTTTATTTCGGCGTTCATCATTTCAGGATTCATAAATTCAGGACATTTTGTTCATCCAGAGAAATTAGTAGAACTCACATCCACTGATAGACATACTGACTTCATTCTTCTTTTCTTACGATCAATTTGGTCGCCGCTGGCTGCTTTGGTTTCGGCCTTTGCATTTTGCTTACTGGGTCACTGTGCGATGAAGACAAAAGAAATTAAGAGCAGACTAGGCCAAGTCACTCTCACAGGGATAACGGCCTTCATGAGTGTCGGCGTCCTTTGGGGATTATTCTCGAATTTTGGATTCCTTCCGATGCCGGTGACAGGAGTTAACATTCCATTCCTGAGTTACGGAGGGTCAATGATGGTTGCGCATTTTGCTTTGGTTGGAATTTCGATAAGTGTCCTGCGGAGAAAAAATCTCCGATTGGTTAAGATTTGAGAGGTTTACGATGAGATCATTTGGTCTTGTATTATTTGTACTGGTTTGCTGCAAAGCTGTTGCGGTTCCACCTGCTGGAGACTGCCATCGACTTGCAAGTGGGATGGGGCGGTATTGTGTTTTGGCTTCGAAGCGGTTGATTCAACGAAACATTCTTTACTATTTTCATGGTAGTGGAGGAAGCGAGAGCAGCTGGAATGACGAATTATACTTCACTTCGCAAATTAGAGAGTATTGGAAAAATCGCCAAATGGTCGCGCCAACCGTGGTATCCGTCAGCTATGGTCCAGATGGACTTCTCGCTCAAAAAAATTCAAGTATGAAGAGCGGGCGATTCGAAGACTTCGTGGAAATCGATTTTCCCGAAATTGAAAAGAGAGTGGGCTTTGTCCCACGGCAAAGGACAGTACTGGGAGAGTCCATGGGAGCCTTTAACTCCATTCAGCTAGCTTTGAAAACCAGCCTCTTTTCTAAGGCTGCAATTCTGTGCGCGCCTATTGCTAATGGTGTCTCTCCGTTTAGCTCGGAAACAGAATTAGCCACATATGTAAAAAACTCGACAGTTTGGCAATACTATTTGGCCGCTCACAAAGACCCTACAGAGATTTTTCAGAGTGTAGCGGCCATTTCAAGGCACTCTAAAGCCTATTTCCCAAGGGAAGATGAGTGGAGGTCTGCTGATCCAATTGTTTTGGCAAGAACCACCACAAACAATCGAGTGTCTTTATATTTGGCTAGTGGGTATTACGACAGATTTGTTGCATATGAAGGAAACAAAAAATTCGCTGAAGCTCTCAAGAGTAGGGGCATAGATGTGAATTGGCGACCTCAATGGGGTGGTCATTGTGCGATCGATATTCCTTCTGTCGCATCCTTTTTGGCGAATTAGGAATTCTACAGCATTCGACTTGCGAGTTTGAGCGCCGCTGATATCCGCCACGGTGGTTTAAGTAGACTTTATCACTTTTCGCAGTTAGCGGCGCCACTTGCTGGGCGACCAACGAGACGAGGCCCCTTTTCGTGCAGGTGATCATGTAAATTAGCCTTATAGAGTTTCGCGCGCCACCAGCGGTCTTATAACCTGGGTAACTGGGTACGCCAGAGCCGGGTGGCTCGGTGGGTGCCTGAGCCGGGCGGCTCGGGCAACCTCATTTGTGGGAGACTGCAGGCGTGTAAAAATCAGAGGCCAAAAAGGTAACGCCAAACAGAATTTAGGGCAGCGTAGGATTCTTGATTTGCAGGACTTGTATACTTATGCGGATTACTGACTACATCATTGACTATGAGCTGGTGAGAGCGGAAATCCCCTTTAGCAACATCACTAACTATTTGAGGCGAGCCAAAGGTATTGAGTCCTAATGTCGACCAAGCCAGCAAATGACCGGCGTGTTGAGGCTCGCGGGCATGGCTGAGAACGAAATAGTTGGCAGGTGAAGTCTGCCCCGGATCTACAAGCCATTGCGAGGGAACGCCATTTTGTATGTCATATGGACCCGATAGAGAAACAACTCGGGCCACCTTTCGAACTTTGCCGATCAAGGCTGCTGTGCTCGCTCCATGAGAATGCCCGGCAACTATAACTTTGGAATAATCAATTTTGTCTTCCTCGGTCAGATAGTAACCCCAATCCCCAGGTCTATTGACCTGGCGAAGGTGAGTCAAAACACGCCTGACACGTTCTTCAATTGATTTTCTTTCGCAAACTTCCCCCGCTTCACCCTAAATTGACTTTCCAAATTGTACCTCAGAAAGCTTCATTTTGTATATTTATTGTTTCCAGTGAAGCGACATGTGCCTAATTGATACAACCACAATCCAAAAGCAAAGCAGTTGGGCCTGGGCAATTCAAAGCTGCTATTTTATCTCAGCAAAGCCAATGGTGATGACGTCGGCGTCGGATTGTGCCGCCACTCCCAGGACCACGCGCGTGAGCGTTGGTAGATTTGTCATGGGTCCGGCAGGAAGCTGACTGGGTAGGGCGACGGGATCAGCGACGGCGTTGACGCTGGCCCAGCGGTTGCCTTGAATGACGTCTTCAGTGCCAAGACCTGAGCCGCTTGCGGGGCGCACGTAAACATGCAGACCAGAAATATTGATGGACTGCGAATGCCCAAACAGTCTGGGATTAAAAAGCTTGTATTCATTTTGCGCCGAATTGAATGCGTGGATGCTGATTTCAAGAGTAGCACCGGCAAGTGCCGGCACGGCGGGATTGAGATCTGCCAAGGCAAAGCGCAGCACCGCCACTTGATTTCCTGTGATCAGGGGCAGGGGGTTGGGAATGGCCAATGTGCCTGTGACATAAGGGGGATTGGGCAGAGTCGATCCTGCAATGGCCCCTGCGGTGGAGCTGCCCTGTTGAACTTCGATTAGTGCCCATTGAGTCAAGAGACTTTGCATCACCCCAACATTGTTGGGATTGTTGCAGATGGGATTGTTGCAATGGTTGTTGGCAACATAGGACGAAAAAACAGAAGCGGTGGGATTGGCAAAGTCCACATAGGGTCGCGCAAACTGATAGGCCAGTTCAACATCGGCTGTGGCCCAATTGGGATTGACTCGGTTGGCATGGCAACTGTTGCAGCCATTCTCTTGGCCGAAAGCATACAAAGTGGAGCCAAAGCCTTCAAGGGAGGCCGCGGAGAGTTCTGTTTTGTAAGAAGCAAATTGTTCTTCTTCAATATGGCTGGCATCGCAACCGCATAGCCCCAACACTACAAGCAGAGTCACAATGACAGAGGAAACAATGGGCGCGCCGTTGCTACCGGGAGAGAATCGGCGTTGAAGAAATGATTTTTGCATTGAGTTCAACATTTACACCACCAAAATATCTTTTGGATCTTGTATGTTCATGGCGGTGAGGGCTGTTTGCGGAATCGTTCCACCCAAGACCCACTTTAGTGCCGAGAGATACAGACCAGAAACAGCATCGGCTGATGACTTGATGGCAGGTGCTGTTTTTGCATTGCCATTGTTTGCAGAGATGCTGCCTGTAAAAATTCCGGCTGGTCCTGCGCCCGCCGGGTTAAAGAATATAGCTAGCCCCGCATTGTAAGAACCTCCGGCATCGCCTCTGGCGACGGGAGCATTTACGGTGGCGGCAGTACCACCAATGGTGGTGGTGACGGATTGCACGCCAGAAGCAATGGCTTGGCCGTTTGAAAAATACAAGAATGCACCTGGAGCGCCAGCAGCATAGCAGGCGGCAAGAAACATCACTATGGCGCGGGCTTCTTCGATGTCGGCTGGAGCAATGACAGTCTGTGGATTTTGTCCATGATAATCGCGCCCGCCCAGCTCCAGCACCACGCTTCCGATCACACCCAGTGCTGACTGATAATAAGATGCCAGAAGCGCCTGTTCTGCAGCCGTGAGTTCACTCACTGTGAACAAGGCATTGAGTGCGCTGATGCCAGTGGCAGTAAAGAGCGAGCTGCCAAAATTGGGATCAACTAAGGCAGAATTGCCATACAGAGCGCAACCGGTGGAGCTGGCGAGCTCTCTTGCGCCATCGCGAGCGGCGTTGCCAAAGGTATTCCCCATGGCTTCGGCGATATCAATGGCGGCACTAGAAGCATCTGTCATGGACTGTGCTGTGACCAGGCCGCTAGCGTTGGGTGAAACCGAAAACAGACTAGCAAGGCCATTGGGGTTCAGACCATTTTTAGAAATGGAACTGGCCGCAATACCTGTGGCCCAATTGGCCATTTTGTGAGATACAGAAATCCGTAAGTCTTTGGCCATCTGGGTGTTTTTGAAGGAGGCGACTCCACCCATAAGGCCGGTGTTAGCACCGGCGCCGTCATCGGCATTAAAGGGACCGCGGTGGCCCCCGCCGCTAATGTTACTGAGCACCTTGCTTTGCCAGTCGGCGGCTCCGCCCACCCAGCCTGGAGGTCCTTGCATAATGGTTGCGCCAAAGGGACTGGTGGTGTCGATGACCAAATTGGGTCCCAGCTTTAAAAGATTGGTTCCCGAAATTCCGTAGTTGGCTGCGACCGTGGCATTCATGATTGCGGCTTGATCTTCACCAATGAATCGTGCGCCCATTGTGGGTCCGCCCTGAGCATAGATCTGCGCGATGGCGCCAGGTGCGCGACTGGCAGGAGGGCAGGTCAAGGTGGCGGCGTCAGCGCGCCTGCTCACAAGTTGCAGGAGTGCTGGTGGCAGGGCTGCAGAAATGAATCCGGTTGCCATGCCCCGGGCTAAAAAATCACGACGAGTGAATCCCACATGATCCGATTTTTCCACAAGGTCTCGCCAATTCTGTTTCGACTTGTAAGTCATAATGTCCTCATCCAAAAAAAAATGATTTAAAGACCCAACATGGTGGTGCCAGCGGTATTCGCGGCGATACACACCGTTATGAAAGCCATGGTGCTGGTGTTGGTGGCGACCGAGGCTTGCGCTTGAACTAAGTTTGTTAGCACTGTGGTCACAGCAGCGGCGTCTGGTCCTTGCGACGCCAGCCCGGCCGTGTGTTGGTCAAGCATGCGCATTCCAGCGGCCACCAGCGCAGCCTGATTGGTCGCAATGTTTGCCGATGCGCTCACGCCATACACGCTCGTCATCAGCGGCGTGTTGCCCGTGGTAAGGTCGGAGCAGGCCGCATAAGTTAAGAGCTGCACCTGATCAAAGCCGGCGGCTTCTGTAACATTGGTTTTTGAAGGCAAGTTTGTCTTTACCTGGGCCAAGGTCTTTTTAAAGTTGCCGCGAGTTGCGAGCGCGTTTTTCTCAAGACCATTTTCGATGCGCGTGACCAGACCCAAGCCCGTGGCAATCAACACCCCTTTTTGATTGCTTCCACCTGTGATGTCCACAGAGGGGCCGGCTTGGTCCACGGTGTTGTTGGGAATTGCGCTGGCCTCAATGGCGACTCCCACCTGTCCATGCACAGGTATTTCTTTTTCGTGATCAGAGCAGGCCGCCAGACAAACACTGATCAGGAGCATCGCAACTCCTCTAGATATTGCATTTGCACTCACAATTTCACCTTTGAGGTTTAAGAATTTGGAAATCATAAACATCCTGGACTTGCAGCCACAGCGGCCACAATTGTGCGGAGATCATCGGTGCCGGCTGGATCTGCCCAAGGATTTGCGCTCGCCGCAATGTTGTTGATCTCGGCAGCTGAAAAGAATCCTAGCGGACACAGTTCTCCGATCACTCGTTTGGTAAAAAACTGATATACGATCCAGGACTGGGCAATGGCATAACCCAATTGTTGCAATCCTTGACCTCGAGTTGGACCTTGCCAACCCATGGTTGCGAGCACTCCCTTTTCTTTCCAAGTTTTTGCAACATCCCAAGATTGCGCTGAATCCACATCAAAGCTATTGGGATTGCAAACAGGAGTGGGTGTGCGAGTCAGATCACAGCTGAGATTGCGATTGCGCTGACCGGGATCAGAGCCAAGGGACTTCATGGTTCTCACTGTGGGGTTGGCAATATAAGTGAAACCACTTCCGGTAAAATCAAAAACATTGGCAACAGTGGCATAGCCGTGACCCACCGAAGTCATGCCACCACCATGGCAGGCGATGCAGGCGGTTTGTCCCTGACCATGAAAAAAATTGGGATCGTACACGGGTACAAAGCGTGGCACCTCTTCCACTTCGACAGCGGGCGAGGCGACATCTAGGAGTGCAAAGCCAGTGGCGATCTGCCAAATGCCAACTATCATTCGCAAGTTGGTTCCCGCAGTGGCGCCAAACATTGCAAAAGAATTGTCGTTGGGTCGATCGCTGAGAGTGGTGTAGCCGCCAACTACAGAAACAGGCAGATAGGTTCCGGTGCTGTCTTGTTGACCTCCTAAGCGCACCATTTGTGTCCAGTCCACCCTTGCCAAATCATCAACACTCAGTGAGGCCGCGTGTACGGGGGCACCAGTGGACGGCGAGATCACCAAATAGGTGGCGTTCTCAGACCAGATGGTGCTCATTCGTGGTGGCGCGCCACCAGCACCAACAAAATGTGCAATCAAAAACGCGGTGGCATCGTTGTCAGTCATGCCATTGGAGTCAAGAGCAGGATTTTGCATTTGCAGAGCCAGGCGCCGCGCCAAGTAGTTTGCAAAATATTTGCTATTGGCGGCAATCTGCGCGGCGCCGCGAACATCACCAGCAGAAACTTTTGCAACCATTTGCGCAAATAAAGGATCAGATGATGGCATCGTACCACCAGTGATCGCATTTTTAATTCGAAGCGCAGTGACAGTAGAAGGCACATCAATTGCCCATACAGGTGATGATACCAACAGCAAGACCACGATCCGGTAAAGGAAGATACTCTTGGTTGTAGCGCGCGCTATGAAAACACCGAGTTTACTCTTTGACATGTTTGACCCCAACCATTTAATTTTAGGTGGGTTCAGAATTTAATTCTAGGAGGCTTCTTGTTTTGGTACGGTAAATCTTGCCGTGAGCAAATGGCTGGGGTTTGTGCGTTGTCGACTTTCGAAAAACTTTTAGGCAGCTGTTTAGCTGTTGGTCTATTTTTTAATCCTTTACTGCGAAAGGAAAAGCATTTGAAAAAACTTTTTACTATTTTGACGTTATTTTGGTCGTTTTTTATGGGTGCAGCACCTTTCGCAAAAGCTGCGCCGAAAGCCGCACCTATGATTTCAGAAGGCACATTTGCACCCGGAATCAGCTTGGGATTGGAAAGTGCTGGTGCTCTAAGTTTGAAATACTGGCAGATGGAGCAACTGGCATTTGCTTTGAATATAGAGTATCTGGGGCGACCATTTACTGTCTTTTATGCAGATGTTCTGTATCAATTTTCAGATCTTCTTAACAAAAGCCCCGGTTTTTTGCGCGAAAGTTTGTTTTATGCAGGCGGAGGTTTAGGGGCGGGAACCTGGCACCGCGACGAAAATTGCGTGCGCTTTAAATGCACCTGGAATCCTGAAAAAAAGGGCTCGGGTGATGGGTACTTTTTGCGAGCCGTAGTCGGGCTGGAATGGTATCCGCAAAGAATGCGCATTGGCGTTTTCGGCGAGGCGGCTCCTTCTTATTTGCTCTATCCAAATGCCAAGCTCATTACAGACATTGTGGCTGGCGTTCGATTTTATCTTTAGGCGCTGGAGCGAGTGCAGATTTTCTGTGGTTCATCTTAATGAATTCATTTTTATGAATTCATTTCTATGATTTGATCGATCAAGATCAATGAACCAACTACGACAACAAAAATGCCAAAGCCTTTTTTTAGGTGATGGTCTTTGACCTTTCCCGCAAAGCGCGAGCCAATGGCAAGACCTACAAAACCCAAGACAGTGATTGCCATAAGCAGTGGCCAGTCAATAGTAGAAAGTGAAGGGCTGATGACAAAGCCAAAAAGCGCATTGGCGGCTATGATCGCTAGCGAGGTGGCTACGGCCACCTTCATTGGCAGCTGCATCAAGATCACCAGGGCTGGTACAATCAGAAATCCTCCGCCGGCACCAACAAATCCGGTGATGGCTCCGACGATGATGCCCTTTAAATTGATGGCCAAAAAACTTTGCTTAGGTGACTCAGGAACTGCGGCGGTAGAAGACGCGCTCTTTTTTCCTGACCTGATCATTGCTCGAGAAGCCAAAATCATGAGGGTGGCAAAGCTTCCCAAAATAAGTGCGTTTTTGGAAATGCTCATCAACTGAAAAATTTCAATTCGCTCGGGAAGCACGGGGAGCAAGATTCTTCTCACCAAAAACACACCCAAGAAGCTGGGAATCGCAAAATGAATTCCAGTTCTAAAATCGATCAGGCCTTTGCGCCAATTCAATACTGTGCCAAAAAGTGCGGTGAAACCAACCACAAAAAGTGATCCGGTGGTGGCCGCCAAGGCGCTCTGGCCAAAGAAATACACCAATATTGGTACGGTGAGGATCGAGCCACCACCACCAATGGTACCAAGAACAACACCCATAAAAATTGCCAAGGCAAATCCTAAAACAGCCAAGACAGTCACCGCCTGAACTTGAGTTTGTGATCCAACAATCGAAAGATCATCATGCCCACACCCATGCCAAGTACAAAGAGGAGAGGGCGGGGGGCAAGTGTTCCTAAAGAAGTGATCGCTGGTCCTGGGCAGTAGCCAGCAAGAGCCCAGCCCGCACCAAATAGGATTGAACCGGCCGCAAGGCTTTTTGTTATGGTGCGGTTGTCAGGGATTCGCCATTTATCGGCAAAGAGGGGATGAGGGCGCTTCGTGATAAGACGAAAGGCAGCGAAGTGAATAGCAATAGCACCGAACATCACAAACAACAGTGTTGGATCCCAACTTCCCATTACGTCCAAAAAGCCGAAGATCTTTTCTGGCCGAGTCATGCCTGAAATTCCGAGCCCCAGCGAAAAAAGCAGACCGACGACAGCGGCACTCAAATTGTTCTTCATTGAATGACTCCTATGACTTTCATGGCCATCACCATCAGGACGCCAGAAGATATAAAGAGAACTGTTGCTAATAGCGAGCGTGGCGAAATGCGACTGATGCCACAGACGCCGTGACCGCTGGTGCAACCGCTTCCCAATACAGTGCCGAAGCCCACAAGCACACCGGCCAAAAGCACGGTTCCGTCAGGCGTGGCCAGGTCTCCGCCAAAGGCTTCTGGGCGAAAGAGATTCAAAAAAATTCCACCTAGCAACAGCCCACCTAAAAAAGAGGCCCGCCAGCTCACCTCACCCTTTGTTGGCTTTATTAATCCATAGGCGATACCACTGATCCCGGCGATTCGACCAGACCAGAGCAGCAAAAGTGAGGCGGCGATGCCAATAAGACCACCGCCAAGAAGTGCGTTGAGCCAATCTGTGTGTTGATTACTCATGTCCAGTGCTCTCTATCTTGCCAATGTTCTCCGCTTTCGCAGTGCCGCAGGCCATGTTGGCCGGGACGGCCTCGTGCATCTTTTTAGGATCAGCAATCTTTAAATCAGACATAGTTTTTATGAAGTCTGCCTTTGTGTACCTTAAGCCAAGTCGCGGATTGTATTTCTTTTCAAGCCCAATGCTCGAAGCCGTGTGGCCATGATAATCATGAGCTGGATAGACATGCGTGTCGTCGGGAAGTTGAAAAAGTTTATTGCGGACGCTCTCAAAGAGTCGCTCCGAGGAGCCCTGTTGAAAGTCGGTTCGCCCGGTGCCGCGAACTAAAAGAGCATCACCTGTGAAAACCTTATTCTCGAATACAAAACTCATACAGGAGTCCGTGTGCCCCGGAGTCGCAAGTGCGATTATTTTTTTATCACCCAAAAAGAGCTCTTGGCCATCTGCTAGAGGAATGTCGACACAGTCCACTTTAGCACCCGTACTGACAGCTGTTTGAGCTCCCGTGCGCTTTCTCAATTCGCCAGCACCGGTGATGTGGTCGGCATGAATGTGCGTGTCCAAAATGTATTTCAGTTTGAGACCCAACTCCTGCACCAATTTAAGATCGCGGTCTATTGTTTCAAGAACTGTGTCAATGAGCGCGGCCTCTCTGGTGACGGAGTCTGCAATCAAATAGGTGTACGTAGAGGATTCCTTTTCAAAGAGTTGATAAAAGATCGATGCTTTTTCCATAGGTGCTCCTTAACTGCCCTAAAAATTAAACTGTCCTATACATTAGGATATTGACATATTATTATAATCTAATATGATAGTCAAATGAAATCAGATGCAAAGAAATTGGCCCAGCAGTGCGAATCGGTGGCGGCCATCCTAAAGGCCATCGCCCATCCGCAACGGCTAAAGATTCTCTGTAGCCTTTCTGAGGGCGAAAGTACAGTGTCTCAGCTTGAGGAATACTGCGGCGCCTCGCAGTCCTCTGTCTCTCAGTACTTGGGTAAGATGAAAGCGGAGGGTTTGCTCAGTGCACGCCGCGATGGGCAAAATGTATTCTATATGATCACCAGCGCAGAGTTATTGCGACTCATGAAAGCTATGCAGCGAATTTTTTAGTGTGGTCATAGTCATGAGATCTCGTGGTAACAGTTGAATCCCCGCGACCGGCATGGGAGTTTCTCGTCGCTTTCTCGTCCGACTTGACAAGGTAAGGCTTTGCATATGCTGGATGGGCCTCTGCATTTTGTCCACTTTTTCGTTGACGGCCCCACCATCAACTCCTTGGCGATCGCAAGGCCAAGTCCAGTCGATGCGCCCGTGATCAATACAACCTGCCTTCTGAAGCCGACCTCGAGAAGGGCGGAGCGCTTTCTGCGCTTCTTTGCGTATACAGAGGTCTCGCGAAAGCCAGGTGGTCGCCGCTCTTCTCTCATTTTGGTAAAAAACTTTACGTTCATGTCGAGCCTCCTTTCAATTCCAATATCGGGCAAGATGCGCTACCTATCCAATAAAAATATAGTATGAAAGCGTTCGCAAATTCATTCTCTTCGGGCTTTTCTCAAACTGATGCTGGCAATCGGCGATGGGGCAAGGAGGCAATGAATCGGCAGAAATGTTAAAAGGTGTGTTATGATATTAAGAGCCTATCCGAAAACTCCGGCGGCTTTAAAAGCAATGACAGCTGATACAAGAT
>CAYMBJ010000099.1:0-12038 GCA_964388665.1 uncultured Pseudobdellovibrionaceae bacterium
AGAAAATTTACACTAAACTCTTGCGTCGAAAGTCCGACGAGAAAAAAGCTAGACACAACAGCTTAACCAATGTTGAGTTGCCTTCATTTGAATCCTCAAGAAATTTCTTTGGAATTGGGTTGGGCGGCTCAGGTGCAAACATTCCTAAGCCCTATGGGCAAGCGACCTTTTTTGTGAATCTCTCCTATGAGTTTAGGTTTGTGTCATTTCTTGGTCTGCGCGCAAGCGGCGCCCTTGAGATGGGACTTGGTCGTTCATCTGAAAACTCAAATTCTAACTCTAGCTTCACGGGCAGAGATGATTCATCCCTTACAGGGAACTCCTATCTTCTGGGATTACCGATTTATTTCAATTCCAACCAACAAGAAAATTCAATTTACCTCATGCCAGAACTTGGCCGCATCAATTACTCTTTTCGAGAGGGCGAAAGCACCATCAACAGTGCCGCCAATCGAACTCCCCTGCTCTTCTCCTATGGCCGCAAAGGACTGACTCTGGGTTTTCAGATTCCGCAACACAATATGGATCTTTATATATCTGTACTCGACTACGACTGGGAACAACTTGGGCACAAAAGTGTCGTTGCTGTTGGCGTACAATATATTTTTGGAAAGTGAGGAGGACATGAAGCCCTCGATTTTACTTGCGATCATCTGTATTTGGATTACGGGTTGTGCGCAACATGGGACACCTTATGACCCCGCAAATGACCCTGGCGAAGCAACTTCACCATGGTCACCCCCTTCCTACCCCGGAGGCGATTTGACCTCTCCGCGTCCCATGCCTGCCAACGGGTATCCGACAACCTCTGGTGGTTACGTCAGATTTGAAAATATCGTCGAAAGCAAAGTCGAAAGATCTATGAGCTTTGTTGGCGCGACTCTCGTTGACGACAATCTGGTGGTGCTGTTTGAGAGATCTCCTTCTCAGAACATCTATTTTTGGGAGGTGTATTCATTGACTTCAAACTCAAAATTCGAAGTCATTTGTTCCATTCCCCGACCGCTGGCAAGTTCAGGATCCTTTATGAATATGACTTCCGCTGGAGACTTGGTCTACATACTGAATTCCGACTATCGAAGCGGCACCAATGTCTATCAACTTGACTTAAGCGATTGTTCGACAAGCTTTCTCCAGAATCTCTCTTCGGCCACATCCTATGTGCGCACTCCTTTTGGGATTCAAGGGTCGAAGTATTATGTTACCATTAGCGGACAGCTTCAGACTTTCGATTTTAAGACTCGCCTCATTCAGCCGTTCCACTATGCCAAGGAATCCTTGGCCAGCGTGAAACCGAATCCGACCTATCCCTCATTTACTGTCAGCGAAACAGGAGCCTTGTGGTACACCGATAGCATCGCACGTCTCTGGCAAGGCCGCACTGATGGCAGTTGGGATGGGTGGGTTCAACTCCCCTATTCAACCTATCGCGACCTCATGAATACTCAATCCCTTGTATCAAATCGAGATGGGCGCCTTAGCATCATTACATTTGATCCCACTGCCACGGAGAGAATCCTACGAGTTTACAAAATAGATGCATCAAACTTTTAGTCTCGCTTTGACTCTGACCCCTCATGACCGAGTTCTATGAAAATATTCAAGCAAGCGAGGTGAAAGTGAAAAAGGATTTTAAAAGTGCCAATGATCTGGCAATAGAATCTCCAAAAGAAATTTTTCTAGATCAACTTCTGAGCCAAGAAGACAAGACACACTCGAACTGTTTAGAAACAATTTCTAAAATAAAAGAATGTCTGTCTTCAAAGGAATTTGAGAACTCCTTTGATACACTTTCAGTTATGAAAATGCGTGCACTCTTAGATGGCGAAAAGCCCGTGGAAGCTTATGAAGCCATTATGGAAGGCCTTACCATAGACCCCTTTAACTTGACTCTGCACTTACAGAGGAACGTCTGCCTTTCCGAATGCCACAAATACCTTGTAAAAATCTTCAGCACAGACAGCCACAATCCAAAAATTGATCAGGTTTATAATCTGCTTCTCAAAGAAGGCTATGTCTCACCAAAGGACCAGAATAATTTCCTCGCTTTCTTGATTGAACATCAACGATACTCAGAGGCTATCGATCTGGCCATTCCCATTAGCCAATTGTATCCCGGCTTTGTTGGCCTGAGGGAACGAATCAAAACTCTTCTTAAGTATCAGGGCAACGAAATTCTTAGATCATATGTAGAAGCCGAGCCTTTGCGGATTTCTGATCCAAGCTTCAGGTCCCAAATGGATCTGGAAAAGACAAGGGACCTCATTGGCAAATTTGCAACATTGCAATTGAATATCATAATTGATGCTGATGAAACCCTAATTCAACGCCTTTTTGTTGAAACACTTGGAGATGCCGACGAACTGCCAGCTCTGGATCTCGTCTATAAAGATCTCTATTTTGCGAAAGCCCTTTTTGATGAGGATAAGGGGCGCCACTGGCAAGCAATCGTGCTCCTTCAGAAGTTGGTGGAGTCAGACACCTGCAATCTCCACTTCAGAAATGCGCTGAGCGCGTCAGTACAAAACTTTTGCGAATCCATCGAAGGGAAGTCGTCTGAACAGCTGAAAAGCATTGATCTGCAAAGAATCTATCCCATTCTCAAACAAATTGGATTTGTAACCTATCGGTTTCTAGAAAGGGTCTGCCTCCAGGAGGTCAGATCCGGCCACACCGCGAAGGCAAAAGAAAAAATGAGCTACCTCTGCAGTCTCAATCCCTACGATTTGGATTATCTCAGATCGGCATTGGATGTCGCAACCGAAGCGCTCGATTTTGATTGGTTTGATCAGCTAAATGACTATCTGAAGTCTTTAAAAAGAGACCGGCCTTGGGATCCAAAGCTAGCGGCCTTTAAATCTATCGATTAATTGGCGACTGTATTGATAAAAATTTCTCAAGAGCCTCTGTACTGTATCAGTTTGTGGCGTCACTTAGCGGTAAGGTAAATCAAGATGTCTAGTTTTGGCACTCTTGAAAAGTTTGTACATAAACGCAACTTTTATCCAGTAGTTCCGATCAATAGAGAGTCTACTTTCTAAGGAGACTGTGAATGTCAAATCGTTTGCGAAAAACCGCTGGACAAGTGACCGCAGCTGAAACTAAATATGAAGCTCCTACCGAGATATTTCAAATTCGAGCTGATCTATCTGAAAAGATGGATTTTTCAACTTGTGAATCCCTAGCCGAAGTTTGTAGTCAGTTTAGGGACCTCGCCGAGATACTATTGACCAAGATATCAATTGATTTGAACAGCACTAAATTTCGAGTTATCGACATCGAACTTGGTCTGGTGAATGCAACCTTTGCATGTGACTCAATTCATTGCCGTGAAATCCAGTCCAAGGCTGGCCACATTTACGTTCACAAATCTGATAAAGCTGGAACCTTGTTTCGTAGCGGAAAAATCAAAGGCTTTGATATTACGTGTGGCAAAAGCACAGATTCTGAAGACAGATGTTTTGGAACCCTGCTTGTTAAGGGGATTCAAATTCTAAATGAGGGCGATTACTCAGGTCCTTCATTAGCCCTAGGTCGCCTTGTTCGCGGTAAGAAAAATGCAAATGACTATTCCAAATGGAATGAGAGTGAACTGCGAATTCTTGAATCAATTGACGGAATCAATATTTTTTCAAATGGAGTCATCGAAGGACTCGGAGAGAATCCTCATTTGAAAATAGAGTTTATAAAACGGGAATCCATTCAAAGCGATGCTTCAAGTTCTGGCCTGCCCCTTAGAGCCAAATCCGTCGAGTCAAATGCCAAGAGTTTCAAAGAGAAGTCTCAAAAGTCGATTAACAAAGAACTTGAACAAACCGCCAAGGTCATTCCAATTCGATCGGTTCCCGCGAACATTGCAGTTGAATCTGTTGGAAGCCTCATCCAATCTACAACTATCGATTTGAGCAACTTTTTTGCGACAATATTGCATGATCGAAACTTCGATCTCAAGCTAGGTGGCAAATTAATAAACTGTGCAACGCTGAGGTTGCTGAAATCCCCCGAAGAGTTGAAAGTCTTGCGGTCAAAACCTGGCTGTTATTTTATTTTCAGTGATTTGCCTAAAAATCGCGTCCCCGCTTTTTCAGAAGACGGACATGCTTCATTCTATTCACCAATTTTCAAAGATGGAAAGGCGTTTCATCTGCTCTACAATGGCAAATCCGATGATCTGGGTCATCGTCTTAAAACTCATCTTTTCAATTCTCATACAAAAGAGAAAGTACTGCACGGAATCAAGACGGGCAACAAACCCAAACGCCTCAGTGGCTCGGGAGCAATGTCGCTAGAGTTCCTTACCAATTCAGAAGTCAAATTTTTTGAATCAAATGGGGCCTTTGATCAAAAAGAGATGCGACTTAAACCTTTCCAGAAATCCATTTCACATCAAGACAACAAGGATACCGATCTCCCTTCAGATGGAGCCTATTTTCTGAACGGCATTGACCTCAGAGAGCCGCAATGGAAAGGAGTCACTTTTGGAGTTGTTGTGCTAGAAACTGATCACCCGATCGGACCGGTGTTTCTGGAGGAAGCATTTGTTACAAAGAATTTTCGCCCCCCCCTGTGCCGACGATTTGGCTAGGAGCAATTGAAATAGAGCGAAGGAGAATTCGAACATGAAATCAAAATGTGAAGCTTGCAATTCGATGAAGCTAGAAAATGGTCTTTGTAGCAATCGAAATTGTCAAAATTCACCTAGAATTTGGAAAAAGTGGAATGACATTCCTTTTCGACTGACAAACAACTCAATTGATCAACAAGAAACAGATGTTCAACCTTCAGAAGGCAAGGCCTCTAAAGCCGATTATATTCCAAAGGAGTATATACAATATGTTGATGAGTCAGGAAATCACCTAGACCCAAACAACATTAACTTTGAAAATGTAACTTTCACAGATGAGTTTGGCCGCCCCACCGACAGAGAAGGCAAGTTGCTCAATCAGACATTGCCCGAAGACGAAACTCTTAAAGTAGCGGAAAATCTTTTTCGAGCTGGTTGTTATTCTGATCTCATTGAATTTTGCCAACAAAACTCAGATCTCTATCCACAGAACGCGGCACTTTGGCGCCTGATGGGCTGTGCACTTGGAGCCATGGGGAGAGCCAAATCAGCGCGCAGAGCTTTCAAATGCGCATTTGAAATTGAACCAACCGACGCACTTACTTTGGTCAACTATATTACGTCTTGCTTTGATGCCGACGACAAAGTGGCCGGCTTACAAGCTATAAAATCGTTTTTCCGGGAGTTAGACGGCGATGGGAAAAAACTCGTACTTGATTCTCTCAATGAGGCCATTCGCTCGGGCCTTGTTCTCCGAAAAGATCTGCCAATCTCAATCATCGATTTGATGAAAAAAGACACTGATGGTCGTCCCAAAAAAGAGCGCAAACGTCGTGCGTCCTAATCAAAATAGAATTCTTTACGAAGCCTTTTCCTCTAGAAAAAGAGCCATGCGTTCAAGTTCCCGTTGCCTAAAATCTAGAAAACTATCTATTCCCGTGCTATTTTCAGCAAGTGATCCAACAGGTTCCGCCCAAGTGAATTCGGCAGGACTCCAATCACTGTCCTCATTTCTCAGTGTGACCGCAGGCGGCAAAGGATTGCAAATTGATCCATACATTTCCAAAACTTTTCTTTGAAGAACTTTTCTTGCGAGCAAACTAAGATCAGTTACACGAGCGAGACTTTTTGGCACAAAAGCACAGGCGCAGGCACTGGTAAAAAAAGCACTGACTGGCAGTAAGAGCTCCAGTTCTCCACTCAATTCATCTTCAATAGGAGTTGCCGTTTCCAACTTGTGGTGAAATAGATGAGCCAATTCATAGCCCCTGGGATTTGACCCGTTAAACCTTTTTCCCCGAATCATGAACGACCACAATTGCTTAGGGTAGGAGTTATCATCAAGATAAGTCGCCTGTTTTTTGGCTCTGAATTCTAATGGAACAGGTTGCAGCTTAAAGTCGCTGTCAGTGCCACCAACAAATCTGCGAACTCCGGGGAACAGGGTTGGCGCTCCATCCCAGTAGTAGCTCGCCATTCGAATTCCCTGAGCTTCCATAGTTTGTACATAGCTCTCGATAGCCGAATTGTGACTCACAACCCGTTCAATCACAGTCGGATGAATGAATCTAATAAACGGCGTGATATCGGCAAGAGACCTTTTAATCTCGTCATCTGATGGAAGTCGCCACAGTGGCCACTCCGCCCTTTGGTTGCGAGTACGCGAGCGCGACCTAGTGGTCGCATTTGAAGGGACTACCTGGCTATTTAAGCCTACCTGATTTCCTGAATACACAAGACGATTGACCAGGGCTTGGCGAGATTGCGTCGTAACCTTTAAAGTTCGATCTGGCCCCCAAACAAAAAAGTCCGTAACTCGATAGGTGCTTTCATTAAAATGCCTGCCTTCTGATCCAATATTCATGTCAGCAGCAGTTAAATCCTCGATTCGAGCGATCTCATTGTTCATTGAATCTCTGACTATCAAAGTGAAGCATGAACTCCCATCCTGGCCGCACACTTGACGACCAAAATTTTGTAAGTGGAATCTTCCCTCACCATTTTCTCTAATTTCATGGACTGGCATGACTTCCTCCGAATCACCTCTTCGTCATCCGTAGCCCCGTAAATAAGGCTAGTTCCTAATCTCAAAATGACACAGACCTACCCTGTCAGATTGCGACTCTATTCTACCTAAAACTTACGGTGAAAAATTCCGAAACAAATTGGGGAGAAAATAATGTCAAAGCCACTTAGCAAATCTCGTTTCAAAATTGGCGCTCAATGTCCAACGAAACTCTTCTATAGCATCAACCCAGAATACGCCAATGCAAACAACCAAAATGAATTTCTGAAAGCGCTTGCTGAAGGCGGCAACCAGGTCGGAGAACTTGCCCAGCTTTACTACCCAGGTGGAGTTAAGATAACGACACTTGATTATGAAGAATCCATTCGGCTCACCGACGAACTTTTACAGAAGGACCGAGTCATCATTTACGAAGCAGCACTCAGATTCGAAAATCTGTTTGTTCGAGTGGATGTCCTTGAGAAAGATGGAAATCAAATTCGCCTGACCGAAGTAAAAGCCAAAAGCTTCAACTTCTCAGAAGAATTTGCACCCTTTGACAAGCGAAGCTTGGGTAAGGGCAACTATGTATTAAAGGCCGAATACGGCGACTACCTTTTGGACTTAGCGTTTCAAACCTACGTTGCCAAAAAGGCCAAACCACAATTTAAAATCAACCCAGGGCTCATGATGGTCGACAAGTCGAAGGTGGCCACGGTCGATGGCTTGAACCAGCTATTTATGATTGAAAGGGATGAGAGCGGCCGAGTTCAGGTTCGCCTCACAAAAGAGGTTTCGCCTAAGGATTTAGGAGCGCCAATCTTAACTCGGCTCGATGTAGAAAATGAGATTGAACTTATTATTTCTAAAGCAAAGGTCGATTGGGCAGACAATTTTGAAGCTTTGGTGAAAAACCTATCCAATCTAATGGCCTCCGGAAAACGACATGATCCCACTGTAGGGAGTCACTGCAAGACCTGTGAATTTCGAATCGATAAGAAACACTTGAACGGAGCCAAGGCTGGTTTCAATGAGTGTTGGGCTTCGGCCAAAAAGCTGACCGAGACCGAATTGGAAAAGGAATTTGTGTTTGATGTGTGGGACTTTCGAAGCACTGACAATGCTATCAGCTGCAACAAAGTCTTTGCTTCAGATCTCGACGCTTCCGATCTGAAAATAAAAGAGCGAGAAGATTCAAAGATCGGACTTTCAAGAACTCAACGTCAGTTGACCCAAATTGAATTCGCCAAAGGTGAACGCAAGGGCATTTACCTACACACAAATGATCTGGCCGCTGAGATTGCCACCTTTAAGGCTCCCTATCATTTTATCGATTTTGAAACGGCCATGGTCGCCATTCCTTTCCATGCTGGTAGAAAACCATACGAACAAATGACCTATCAGTTTTCTCATCATGTTGTCGATGGCAATGGAAATATATCTCACAAGACAGAGTATCTCGACGACCGTGTCGGCGTCTTTCCAAACTTTGACTTTGTGCGGGCACTGAAAAAAGCATTGGAGTCTGACAACGGTACTATCTTTCGCTTTGCTGCACACGAGAATACTGTCCTCAATCAAATTCGCACACAACTGGAAGACAGTCACGAAAAAGACAGATCTGAATTACTTCAATGGATCGAGTCCATCACAAGTCCTTCCAGCAGCAGCGACATTAAGTGGACGCCAACTCGGCAATTCATCGACATGCGAGATCTGACATTACGACACTATTACTTGCCTGAAACCAGAGGCTCAAACTCTATTAAGAAGATCTTACCAGCAGTCCTCAATCTTGCCGGCAGAGACTTAGAATCTCGATTTCCAGGATATATTGCCTTAGATCAAAACGGCAAAGTTGAGGACCCTTACAAAAAACTTCCCTCCATTTTTGCCGACATTTCCAAGTCGGAAATCGACGAAGTCGAGAGATGGCTCATTGAACGCGATGATCTTAATGATGGCGGCGCCGCCATGATGGCCTGGTCCCGAATGCAATTTACAGAAATGTCTACGACGGAGAGAAAAGCTCTAAGGGAAGCTCTTCTCAGGTACTGTAAGCTCGACACCTTGGCCATGGTGATGATTTGGGAGTGGTGGCAACTTGAAATTAACAAGACAAAATCGAGAGTTGCGTGAATCTTCTTCTCCGATGGAGGTCAAATTGAGCGAAATTAAAAGATTCTATGAGTCTTATTGGGATTTACAAATTAAGTATGGAAACGACTCTGAGCTCGATTGCTTGTCGTGGGTCGACTTTGTTCGAATCACAAGCACTATGAATATCAAAACTCGAGGAACCAAAATTGAGAAAAGAATCCTGAGATTGAATGGCTGGCAAAAGGCACGAGGCAGAGCTGCGCCTGCCGACGGTTTAGATCGAAATGGCAAAAGCATTGAAATTAAATCCTCAGTGCTTTCTCCCCTTGAAGGCTCTGATGTAACTTTTAGGGGAATTCGACCTTGGGCTAAGATCGACGAACACCTTTTCATTCTAATCAATCTCCAGAATCACAGAACTGAAGCCGAGACATCGCTTTTCAGACTCAATCAGCATCAAATTTTGCGGGAAGTAGATCTTGGTGCTTTGAAGCCCTACAATATGAAGCGTGAAGACCGCCTCCAAAACGAGAAGACCGAGCTCGGAAGTAGTTTCAGAAACGGAGACTTAAAACGCTGGAAGCAGCTCTATCCAGTAGAAGACATCCTTCTAGAATCCCATGCAAAGGCTGCTTGAGATTTAGTTCCTTAAGAAGTCGACGGACTGACTGGAGGAATGCCGAAGGAATCCCTCTCAAACAAACTCAAGAAGAGAGTTAAATGTGAGTCTTGACCTATCACTACTAAGTAATGGAATTCATTCTGCAGAAATCAATGTTAGACCTAACGGGTCTGACCGCATTAGGAGTTAATATGTGGAGAATATCTAGAGTTAAAATTAAACGGTTTCGATCAATAATGAATTTGGATCTTAGTTTACAGGACCACAGTCATATTGTAACCTTCTGCGGAGCGAATAATGTCGGAAAGACAAACATCTTGAGAGCAATCAATCTTTTTTTTCATCCGGACGCTTTGAATTCTGAGACTGATATCCCTTTTCAGAAGTCGGAAAGCGGATCAGGAGGCGCCAGATTGCCTGAGATTTCCATAGAATTTAAATCCGGAGTCGATGTTATCAAAATTACCCGAAAGTTTGTTGGGCTTGATGAAGACGAGCTAGAGGGCGAAAAAACGGTACAGAACAAGTTTCAACATATCGACAAAGCGGAATCGATTAAATTTTTAGATCAATTTTTCTGTAAATTTATCGAGGTCATTAATCTATCGTTCCCAGAACTAATTCGGGAAGTCGTTAACGAAGTCTATGACATCGAATATGAAAAATCCAGATTTAAGGGACTAAAAGAACAGTTGAGAAAAGCGCACGAAGAATATTCAGATGGTTTATTAAAAGTACTGAGGGGACTGGCGCACGAAATTTCGCCCTCATTTAAGGAATTCAATGAAAATTGGTCCGTTGATTTTGATTTGAGAGATGATATTCAGAAATTTCGCGATCTAATTTCCGACAACGTAGAATTTTACATAAAGGATAACTCAAACAAAGAGATTTCTAGTAAAGGTTCGGGCTTGCAACGCCTTGCCTTCATTCTCTTACAGACTAGAATTGCTCAGAAAGCCATGAATAAGATTCCAGTTTTACTTATTGATGAACCGGATGCGTTCTTACATCCTTTCTTGGAAAAGCAATTGAATGCATTTCTAAAGAATACATACAAAGACAAGGGGCAAATATTCGTAACCGTTCACTCTCCTACTTTTATTGATTCATTCCATTTAAGAAATGTGTTTTTGCTCGAATTGGACGTTGGTGAACTTTTTCTTTTTAAAAAGGTTAACAAGTATATTAAAAAAATTGAAACTGTTTTAGTTGATGTAGACTCAACAGACGGCTCAAGAAAAATCAAAGAACATCTGGGAATAGATGATTGCGACCTTGATCTGCTTGACCGCTACAACATTGTCGTCGAAGGTAGTGCCGATCAAAAATACGTGAGTGAATTAGCGGATTTTTTCGAGATTAAGCTCCCGAAAATTATCCCTGCTCACGGGGTTTCAAACATTGAGAAAAATCTGTATCATTATTCAAGTCTCTATGAAAAAACTGAGAAAAGGCCCAGCGTACTGATCTTGCTAGACGATGACGATGCAGGAAGAGCAACCTATAGAAAGCTTTTCTCGGACAAGCCTAAATTTGCACCTCTAAAAATCGAGATTAGACTAGTGCCTAATCACCTCGGGGAGGTTTCATCTCATGAGGACGTGATTAAGAATATCTCTATTAATAAAAAATCCGAAATTGAAGACTTCATCTATCCAAGTTTGGTGTGCGACCTCTCAAACGAAATTCTTGTGGCTGCGAAGTATAATCAAATTGATACCTCCCAAGTTTGCAACAAAATCTCTAAACCTGCTTTCAAAGCGCAAGGCATACTTCAAATCATCGAAGTAGAAAAAAATAACAGCAATCCAGATACGGGCCAAAGAATATCTTTCTCGGGCTCAGATAGGTCATCTGAAAAAATGAAAAGTAATATTGCAAACAAATTCAGAATTCGAGCTAATAAAAAATTGATTAAGGAAATCGCGAAATTGGATACAAATTTTCCGTTGGTACAGGAAACCTTAAGGGAGTGGGCAAGAATCGCCACTCAGTAAAGACTCACATTTATTTAAAATGAAATCTTATTTGGGAAGAAGCCTACGGTTCCAGCTGCTAAGACTGAACTGCAGTAGTAACAACTTGATCTGACAGGACTAGACAATCGTCCAATAAACAACGGGCCTCGAATTTGAGAGAATTTTTTTGCTACAAAACTTTCACTCAAAGGAGAACCCGTTATGTTAGAGACTAACGTAAATCTGATAAAACATAAAGTCGGACTTTTAAATTTAGCTGAAGAGCTAAAGAACATATCCAAAGCCTGTCGCACGATGGGCCTGTCTAGAGACACTTTCTATCGCTACAAGCAGGCCGTTGAAGACGGTGGAGTTGAAGCCTTGGTCGAGAAGACTCGTCGCAAGCCAAACATGCGTAACCGAGTCGATGAGACTACTGAGCAGCGAATTGTGGAAATGGCCATCGCCCAGCCAGGATGGGGCCAAAAGACGGTCTGTAATGAACTCCGCAAGGAGGGAATTCTGATCTCGGATGGCGGAGTCAGATCCGTCTGGGTTCGTAACAATCTTGAGACAATGAAGAAACGACTCAAAGCTTTGGAAGCCAAGATGGCCAAAGAGAACGGCATTTACACCGAAGAGCAGCTTCGCCTCCTAGAAAAACAGAAGGATAAGGAGATCTTCGACGGAGAAATCGAAACGCTTTTTCCTGGTTACCTTGGTTCGCAGGACGTAAGCGATAATTTATCCACACCGGTTTTCGAGATGACGGGGTCTTGACACTGC
>CAYMBJ010000100.1:0-11919 GCA_964388665.1 uncultured Pseudobdellovibrionaceae bacterium
GCGACTTCAACGATATCATTAGTGCCATATCGAGTGCGTTGTGCATCGATCTCAGTTGAGCTAAGTCCACCATCATGTCGGCTCAGCCCCTTCAGAGTTTCGAAAGAGATGGTTTTCATTGTGCCTTTCCATTTTTGATTGCTGCGATCAAGACTCCGGTAAGGAGCCAGTGAAAGAGTCGAGTTGGTATATGATAAATCAACCCGCTGCGATAAAGAGAAGATCAAGATCAGCCACACAGCGCAATCAAATAATCACACAAAATATCAAAAATCTTAGTTTCACTTTCTCTAAAAGCGTGGTCAAGAGGAGTTGCAATGAAAGTGATGATAGACATAGTTAACCATATTGAAGACAACCTTCATGCTGACCTATCGGTTCAAAGCGTAGCTGAGTTTTCAGGGTACTCTTGTCATCACTTTCAGAAAATGTTTGCCGCGGTCACAGGTCTGAGCCTAGGAAGTTACATTCGACGGCGAAGGTTAACAATTGCGGCTGCAAAGTTAAAAAACTCCTCTGAAAGAATCATCGAGATTGCTATGGAATCAGGTTTTGAGTCCCAAGAATCATTCACTCGTGCGTTTAAAACGATGTTTGGGGCTAACCCAAACGAGTATCGCAAAAGTGATTCAGATTTTGGGTTAAGAAGCTTGGAAGCCATTACGGCAAATCTCATCAACCATCTACGAAGAGGAGGAATAGATATGAAGCCAAGGTACGAAACCCGAGGGGACTTTTATGTGATCGGTATCGGCAAAGTTTTTGAAAGGGGTAAAACGGAAGAAATTGGGCGCCTGTTGTGGCCGAAATTGATTTCGCGTTTTGATGAAATTCCTAACAAGCTGGGAAAAGACGATGACTTTTACATTACGTACGGCGTTTGTAAGGAGATATGGCGAGACAATCAAATTCAGGATCACTTCAATTACTATGCGGGCGTCGAAGTGGAAAAAGGCTCCGTGCCTCCCGAAGGAATGGAGTTGCTATATGTGCCGGCACAAAACTATGCAGTGTTCACGCATCGTGGAGGAGTCAAAGATTTGAATTTAACTAATCAATACATTTGGGGAACCTGGTTGCCACAGAGTGGCCACGAGTTAGCTCAGGCATCAGATCTTGAAGTGTATCCGGCTGCGTTTAAGCCGGAAAAAAAGGACGTCGACATGGAGATTTGGGTACCATTGAAAAGTTCTCCGGAGTGTGTAAATTAAGACGAGGTGAGAAATTGATTGAAAACCTTTGTATAGAGATACTTGCGATAGAGGTCGGACGACCAACTCTGATTGGAGTTGACGGTGTTGATGGCGCGGGGAAGAGTCACTTTGCAAAAACGCTAGCAGAAAAACTATCGGCTCTTTCGAGTCGAAATGTCATGAGTAGTTCAATTGATTTTTTTCACAATCCCCGAGCGGCTAGAACTCCGGCGGGGGTTGCTCCTGAAAAGAGTTTCTTTTTGAATTCGTTCAACTATGAGGCCTTAAAGAAGAAGCTGTTGGACCCTCTAAAATCGAAGGACACAGGCAAATGCATGCTGAGGCATTTTGATCATTACGCTGATGTTGAGACTCGATCAGAATGGGTAGACTTCGATAGGAGCACGATTCTTGTCTTTGATGGCATTTTCCTTCACCGAGATGAATTGGTTGAGTATTGGGATTATTCGATCTTCTTGGAGGCTCCGTTCACGGAAACTTTTAAAAGGATGGCGGCTAGGGATGGAAGCGCCTCCGACCCCAGAGATCCGAGCAATGCGCGCTATTTTGGAGGGCAAAATCTGTACTTGAAAAATTGTGCTCCTATGGAGCGGGCTACGGTTGTCATAGACAATAGTGATTTTTTAAATCCAGTTCGAAAATAAAGGCCTCGGGTAACCTTGATTGGTGCTCCAGCCAAATATCTGCGTTTAGTTTTAGAAACTGCGTTGAATTTGAATTTCGGGATGGAAAATATTTTCAGGAGTCCCTTCTCGGTCGCGAAAGCTAACGGAACTTCCAAACTGAAAGCTCCAATCAATCGAACTGTAGTATATTGAAGCGCCTATGTGAGAGTAGGGGATGAGGTAGTTTACACCAAGCCTTCCGACTTCTAAAAATGCACCGAAGCCGTTTGCGATGCTAAAGTCGTTCAGCAGAGAAATAGAGTTCACGTTTTTGTCAGGATTCACTTCTTTGCTAAATGCATCCGGACGCAATGAAAAGGGTTGTTGATCGTTCGTAAAATGCTGATGGCCAACATTGAGGTATACCACCCAACTTGGAGAAACTAAAAATCCCATTGATCCTTTCCAAAAACTGGATTCCTGGTGAAAATAATGACTCGCTTCAGAGGTCTTGAAGTAAGACGCTTCTATAGCAACACTAAGGGATCTATTTTCATAGATCCGCCACCGCAGCAGCGCCATTGGCATGGCATAAGAAAAGTAAAGCCAAGGACTGGTCGCAATAGTTAAATCGTTACTAAGGCCGTAAGCCACTGCATAGTTTCCGACTGAAGCTTCACTTTTGAATAGAGTGTCGGTGGTGATGGATAGATTATGCCCCGGATGAAATGACGCAAAACTGGTCGCAGGCGTGCAAAAATGATAAATGGCGACAACAGCAATCAGGTAAAAGGACCGATATATTTTCATTTTTGAACTCCGCCATACTTTTTTTGACCTAGCGCCATTTTAAGACTAGCATTTCTAAAAAAGATAGAGGTGATATATGCAATCGTCAAACCCTGCTCTCACAAGAGACCCATTTTCTAGATACCATTCGCCAGTTGATACAGACAAAACGATGACGTTGAGTGGCTGCATCAATAAAGCTGGTTTTTTGATTTTGTTGGTGATTTTTGGGGCCTCACTCACTTGGCAGTATATCGGCTCACTGCAAACCTCTTATGGTCAACCCGCGATGCCCTCAGGAATTTTGTGGGGCTCGCTCATAGGCGGTCTCATTCTCGCAATGATCATTATCTTTAAACCCACCACGGCACCTTTTTTGAGCCCAGTGTATGCCCTGATAGAAGGTGCGTTGCTTGGTGCGATCTCGATGTTTATGGAGATACGGTACCCAGGCATTGCGATGCAGGCAGTAGTTGGTACATTCGGCGTCTTCGCGCTTATGCTTTTTACCTACAGAACTGGCTTGATAAAGGTCACAGAGAAATTTAGATCGATAATGATGATGGCTGTGGGTGGGATTTTCCTCATCTATATGGTGAGCTTTTTGGGCTCCTTGTTTGGATTCAATCTGCCCTACATTCATGAAGGTGGACCCATTGGAATTGGGTTCAGTGTCGTGGTGTGTGGAATTGCCGCATTCAGTTTGCTGTTGGATTTTGATCTCATAGAAAAAGGCGCGCAACAGAGAGCGCCAAAGTTTATGGAATGGTATGCGGCATTCAGTCTTCTGGTGACTCTGATTTGGCTTTATCTTGAGATTCTGAGGTTGCTCGGAAAATCTCGAAAATAGAGGTGAAAATTCTTTCAGCCGCTTTCTGAAGCTGAGAAAGTCATATGCTAAAATACTTTTTGATCGCGGCCATGCTTCAAATCATATGGAGTCTTACTCCGAGTGCATCCAATTTAGTAATTCAATATTTTCCGGTGGAACTGTACACCGCAATTCGATGGACCTTTTCGGGCCTAATTTTTACATTTTTTGTAATCAAAAAGAATGGAAATTTCATAGTTCCACGAGTGCATCTTCTGGCGCTTTTCTCCTTAGGAATTCTTGGATATGGCGTCGGCTCACTGGGGAAGCTGTATGGATTAAAGGTCGGTGGAGTGGTCAACTTTGCTCTGGTAGGAAGTATCAGCCCCTTAGTCACAGCCGCTGTGGCGGTGATGGTTCTTAAGGAAAAGGTCAGCAAAAGATTTCTTTTCGCAGCACTTGTCAGTATTTTTGGAGTGTTCACTCTGGTATTGGGAAAATACCAATTATCAAATTTTCAGGTGGCGGCCACGAGCACATTTTTAATTTTTGGAGCCTATGTTTTAGAGGCGTTGCCCTTTGCTTATTCAAAAAAATTAAAAGGAAGCGTGCCGTTGCTTCACTATCTAGCGGTTCTGCAATTGTCTGCTGCATTACTCAGTGGTGATGTTGGTTTTGGCATTGAGCCTCATTCAACCGCTCCTCCCAAAAAGTGAGTTTTTTTCCCCGCCCGCAAAAATATGGCCAGCACAATCTTTTCATGGTTTTGGTGATACAAACCGAAAATCTGGCAGTGGCGGAGTCCTGAGGATTCCTACCCCAATCGGTGAGTCCTCTTTCGAAGCAGATACAGTTGCAGGTGTGTTTGCAAGTGTGGCGGTATTGGTATTTCTTTTCGGCTGGATTTCGACTGCCAAAGACCTTCAAGGGCTTTTTAGAATTAAAAGTAATGTATTTTTAATTCGTAAAATAGGCAAAACCAGTATCTTTATGAGCGATACAATCTTGGTGCCATTCTCTTATTGGGTTCCTGGTCAAGCGAACGTTATCATTCCTTCATCTCTGGTAGGTCGAGATAATGAATATAAAATTGCCATCGCCCATGAGCTGCAACATTACAGACAAGGTGATACCAAATGGGTTTATATCCTAAGAGGTTTGAAGCTACTCTGCTTCGTCAACCCTCTCATTCATTTTTGGAATCAATGGATTACAGAGCTTCAAGAATTTGCCTGTGATGAGACACTGGTCGACCAAAATAAAGTCGATTCTCAGGCATACATCCGCTGCCTCGTTGAGGTGGCGCAATCTGCACTCGATCTAAGGCAAAAGTCTGTTTGCGCGACAGGCCTGCCGCTAAGGGTGGAGAGCAATTTACTCAATAGGAGGATAGAAAAAATGTTATCAAAATCATCAACAGCACCAGGACGGTCGATCGGAATTGCGGTAGGAAGCCTAATCGCAATCACTCTAGCAGCAACTGCGTTTGCTTCCAATGGCTTGATTCAGGATCGCAGAGTCAGCATGGACCAGGCAAAGGCAATGGCAGCTCGGGCAATCAGTGAGTCTGAGTTTCCCTTAGTCGTCAATGATCTGGTCCTTGAGCAACTCAATCGCTACATAGGAACGCCTGAGGGTAGAGAGCATATGAAAGGGGCTCTCTCGAGGATGCAGAACTACAAGGACCCTATTGGTGGATACATTAGAGAGTACCGAGTGCCGATAGAAATCATGGCAGTGCCAATCGTTGAATCGGGCTATCAAAACCTCAAACAAGGAGAGAGCAGCCCAACAGTGAAGTCGGCAGGGCTTTGGCAGTTGATTCCTAGCACAGCTCGTAACTTTGGCTTGCGAGTGGACGACAAAGTGGATGAGCGACTCAGTGTCTCACTGCTTACTGACGCAGCCATGAGATACTTGAGTTCAAATAATCTTCGTTTCAAAGACTGGCAGCTTGCAGCTCTTTCTTACAATATGGGTGAGAGCGCCGTACAAAATGCGATGAATGAACTCAACACCAGAGACGCCTGGACTCTCATTCGCAATGGTTTTGAAGGCGATAAAGCCTATTTAGCAAAACTGATGGCCGCCATCTTGATTATGAAAAATCCTGAGTCAGTAGAATAGAGATCGAGCGGGCTCCAGCTTCAGTTGGAGCCCTCGTTTTGTGCACAGGGGGATTTCTAGCAGAATAATTTGGTAGTATTTTTAAGGTGAACATTCTTCTATTTCCTTTCCCATTCTCTGAATGCTAGGCTCTTCAACTAATGAGACCTGCTGCATTTGATTCTGAACGCGATCTTGCCAATGCTCAACACTCTAAAACTATCAAAGAGTTGGGGGCCTACCTATGGCCAAAGAAGCGGATGGATTTAAAAGTTCGCCTCGTGCTTGCCCTTTTGCTTTTGGGTGCTGCTAAAGTCGTAAATATTTACGTTCCCTACTTATTTAAAATGACCATCGATGAGTTCACTCTCACTGGTGGTGCGCTGGTGTTACCAGTTGCATTGATTATTGCCTACGGCTTGGCAAAGCTTGGTGTCAGTGTGTTTGGAGAGCTGCGAGATTTGATTTTTGTGAAGGTGGTCCAGCATGTGCAGAGGACCATTAGCTTGCGCACTTTTAAACATTTGCACAATTTATCTCTGGACTTTCATCTTTCCCGTCAAACTGGAGGTCTTTCGCGGGTCATCGAGCGAGGGACTAGAGGCATAAGCTTTGTTTTACGGTTTTTGACATTCAACATACTTCCCACTTTTATTGAAGTCGCATTGGTGACTGCAGTATTGGTTTACAACTATGACTACGTCTATGCGGTGATTATTCTTGCCACGATCGTTTGCTATATAGCCATTACCCTTTCGGTGACTGAGTGGCGCCTGAAATTTAGAAAAATCATGAATTCCAAAGAATCAAAGGCCAACACCAGCGCCATTGATAGCCTCATCAATTTTGAAACGGTAAAGTATTTTGGTAATGAAGAGCATGAATACAGACGCTTTGATGAATCGTTAGCGGGATACGAAGGGGCGGCGATTCGCAGCCAATCAAGTCTTTCGCTACTCAATGTCTTGCAAACTCTAATTGTGTGCGTCGGTTTGATCATTATCATGCTTCGCGCTGGTCAGGGTGTGGTTGATAACACCATGACCATAGGTGATTTTGTCTTGGTCAACACCTATATGATTCAGCTCTATATGCCACTTAATTTTTTAGGCTTCGTGTACCGCGAAGTGAAAAATAGCTTGGTTGATATGGAAAAAATGTTTGAGCTCAACCGAGTTCACGCGACGATTCAGGATAATCCACATGCTGTGGACTGCACTGCGGATTCCTCCAATATCGAGTTTCAAAATGTTCACTTTGGATACAATAAAAATAGAGAAATATTAAAAGGCGTGAGTTTTAAAGTACCAAATGGAAAAAATGTTGCCATTGTTGGACCTAGCGGAGCGGGAAAATCCACTCTTTCGCGATTGCTGTTTCGTTTTTATGATGTGAGCAGTGGAGCTATCACTATAGGTGGCCAGGACATTAGGAGCATGAAACAAAAATCGCTGCGAGCCCAAATTGGTGTGGTTCCACAAGACACTGTCTTATTTAATGATTCTATTGGTTACAACATTGGCTATGGCTCCCCTGGAGCCTCACAAGAGCAGATCGAAGAGGTCGCGCGCCTTGCGCAAATTCACGAGTTTGTGCGCAAATTGCCAGAGGGCTATAACACCCAAGTTGGCGAGCGCGGACTAAAATTATCTGGCGGCGAAAAACAGCGAGTGGCAATTGCAAGAGCACTGCTGAAAAAGCCGAAAATTCTTCTTTTTGATGAAGCCACTTCTTCTTTAGATACACATACAGAGCAGGAAATTCTTGCGGCGTTTAAAGAAATTTCTAAGAACTACACCACTTTGACAATTGCCCACCGTCTCTCAACTGTGGTCGACGCTGATGAAATCATAGTTCTGGACAACGGCAAGGTGATTGAGCAAGGCAGCCATGAAGCTCTTCTCACGATGAATGGGCGGTACAAGGCTATGTGGGAAAGTCAGGTGCACGAGAAGTCTGAGGATAAGGGCTAGATGAGTTTGGGCAACAGTTTTGGTCGCATGCATGATGAACTCAATGGACCAATGTCGCGCTGGCAAAGAGACCAGAATGAGCTCCAACAAAGGACGATGAGGTCCTTGGTCGAGATCTGTTCATGGTCAGTTTCGATCCAGCCGCAGGCTGATAATTTCAGAATAAAAACGGACTTTTGTTCGACTCTCTCGCGCCGAAACGAAGTAAATGGGCAGCTTACAGTCTTTGTTTATTAAATGCGCGGATTACTTCTTAGCTGATGACTTAAAGTCAAAGCTAGGTACCCATCTCAGTGTTGAACAGGCCGAAACCCTTAGGAAATCAAGAATATTGATTTCGATGGCATTGATTTCCTTTCCCTTAATTATAGGAATGTTTGTTCCACGGTACCTGCGCGATGGCCTTGGTAATGGATCAATCTTACTTCTTCCGTTTGCGGCATTTTTGGTGATCATCGTGCCATTTTACATTAAACGCACTGGAAATACTCGCTATCCAGCAGTGATACTGGCATTAATGACTGCTGTGATAATGCCGGCTCGCACATTTAATACGGGGGGCATCACCTCGGCCGTGGCCTTATGGATCTGCTTAATTCCTTTGGTGACGACGATGGTTCTAGGGGCTCGAGCTGGCCTTCTCTCTGGAATTTATGCAGTTCTTTCGCTTTTGTTTATTTACAAGGCCGATCGACTTGGATTTGTGATACATCCACACGAGGTCCCCCCAGGAATTCATTTTGTTGTGGTGAGCATTGTGATATTGGCCGTGACATTCTTTATTACCAATTTCGAATCCCAGAGAGTAAAGCAAAACATAGAGCTTGAAAAGCGAGCGCAAGATCTTTTACGCAAGAACTTAGAGATTCAAGACCTAATGAACCAGCAGCGAGCGATGCTCAATAGTCTCCAGGAAGGCTTTTTGTTATTTAACAAAGATGGGCGCTGCGAAAATGAAGGGTCAAAGTCTGCCGCTACACATTTTTGCGCGGATCCCAGGGGTCAGGGGCTTTGGGATCTGTTGAGTCAGAGCAAAAAGCAGGAGTCTGACACCAGAAGATGGCTCAGTTTCTTGTTTGAAAAGCCTGACTCTTTTGAAGTGATAAAGACTTTGGGCCCGATCCAATTCAAGAATGCGCACAATCGAGAAATCGCTTTGGATTACTTTCCATTTGAAGATGGAAATACTGAGGTGATGACTAAGATGGTGGTGGTCACGCGTGATGTAACCGATATTCAGCACGCAGAAGAGATGGCCAAGCGTGAAACCGCCAAATCTGAACTGATTATCAAACTCATGAAAAATCGAGCGCAATTTGGTTTATGGATTGAGCAGATCGCAAGCCTCCTCGATGAAGCACAAAGCTATGCTCGCAATCCTGCGCATCGAGATCAACTTATGCGTCAGCTACATTCTCTTAAAGGCATTTTCGGTCTTTTAGGAATGCAATCACAAGCAACGAAAGTTCACGAAATGGAATCTGTGGTGGTGGATGAGGGTTATGCCTCAGGAAATCAGGAGATTTTGGAGAACCTATTAAGCAAGCTGAATAGTGTGGATTCCGAGTTTCATCAACTCCTCGAAGAATTTAAAGAATATCTTTCTGGCGGAGATCTAAATTCAAATGATCTCACCCTTTCAGAAGTTGACGTAAAGGACTTAATGGCGCAGCTTCAAACGCTCGGCGCTTCTGCAGAAGTGGTGACCTGTATTGCAAAATACTTTCATCACGTCGCCATTGAGACAGTGCTGCAACCTTATCAATCGATGTTTAGTAATTTGGCCAATAAGCAAGGGAAAAAGGTGCAGCCCTTTCAGTGGACTGGCGTAAGAGCAAGAGTTCCCATCGCAAAATTTCGTCCCTTTTTACTGAGCTTGGTGCATGTCGTGCGCAACTCCGTGGATCACGGAATTGAGACTTGTGAAGAGCGAGTTCGCGTCGGCAAGCCTGAAGCAGCCCGATTGTCATGGAAAACTGAATTGGGTTCCGGAACATTAACACTTAAGGTGCGAGATGATGGTCGAGGCATTGACGTCGATAAAATAAGAAAAAAGGTAAAAGACAAGGGGATCAGTGTTCCCGAGGGGCTCACAGAAGAGGATTTTTTAATTGCTGTTCTGTTTTCAGATGGCTTTTCGACTCGCGATCAGGTCAGCGAAATTTCGGGTCGCGGAGTGGGTTTGTCGGCGGTCAAAGAAGAGCTGGAAAAACTCGGCGGTCACCTGCGTCTGCGCAATTTTCCGGGGCAAGGACTGGAATTCAGCTTTTATATTCCCTCTGCACATTTAGAGGATATTTCTGATTTTGAACTGAGGCCGACCGCATAGCATTTGTGGTATTCTGAGCCAAGTGTGGTATCGTCTAGTCTCCGAAGTCGGATGGAATCAAAAATCATCTGATTAATGATCCACAAGTTATATAAAAACCGAGGAGTCAACTGATGTGCCCATCAAGCCAGCCACCGCCTGATAAGAGTCGTGAGAATCTTGATGCAGACACTTCCATGAAGCGGGGGAGGTCCATTGATTCTTTTGAGCGACGCAGGGGAAGAGTGGAATCGGACACGGATAGATCCGTAGCAGAAAGTCGTGATGAGGCCGACATTGCCAAACTCAAGAGAAGAACCGAGGCGGATGGTCGGCTTTCAGGGATTGGTGCGAATGTTGCAATTCATCTAGATCAGAATGAAGACGATGTTCGCCGCTTCAACGAGCGGCAATCTGAGGACAGTGCAATCAAAAGAGAGCGCACGGATAGTGATTTGGCTTTCGAAATTGAACGCAAGAAAAAAGAAAAACTTCTCACTAAGCTCGTTGGTGACGAACGACAAGTGTATGATAAGAAGCTGCTGGCAGAGAAAATTAAGAATGACGTTGAAGCCTTGATCGCGGCAAATTTACTCAGCCTCGAACAGGCCGCTCATCAAAGTACCAAGTCAGCGTTGACCACAAGAGAAGAATTTATTGCGATTGTGAGTCATGACCTCAGAAACCCAATTGGAGCCATACTCTCATCTGTTGAAATGCTCAGTGAAGACTTATCGCTCATTTCTATAGGCGAAGATACAAAACGATGGATTGAAATCATAAAACGCAATGCTGAGACTTCTCTTCGTTTGATCAGCGATATTCTTGATATGGAGAGAATTGTGGAGGGCAAGATTGAGTTGCGCACTGCCACACACAGGGTCGACAATTTGATTGCAGATGCCGTGGAGAGCCATACTCATATAGCCTTGGCAAAAAAGATTGCAATTGTAAATCTTGCTGTGGATCTCAAAAGATCTATCAATTGCGACCGAGATCGGGTCGCCCAGGTTTTATCAAATTTGATAGGCAACGCGATCAAGTTCACACCAGCCAATGGCTCGATCACAATCAATGCCGAAGAATTAGAGACAGAGATGGTGTTTTCGGTCAAGGACACGGGGCCGGGAATTCCAGAGGACCAAAAGCACCGAGTCTTCGAAAGATTCCTCCAGCTTGGAAGCCAGAGCCGCAGTGGTCTCGGTCTTGGGTTGTACATTTCAAAGACAATTGTCGATCTGCACGGCGGAAGAATTTGGCTTACCTCAGAGCTTGGAAAGGGAAGCACCTTTTGGTTTACGCTCCCATGTTAACACGGTTATAGCTGGACCTGATGGCGAAAACGAATAACAATGCCTCGATCTGGTCGACAGCATGACATAGAGGAGGGCAAGAGGTGCACACCGAAATTTTCAGCTATCTAAAGAACCACAATGTCATCGGAGTTCGTCAGAGAAGGGAACTTGCCGAGCTGCTGGGTTTTGAAACAAGAAATAAATACGAAATTCATGATTCCCAGGGAAATACATTAGGGTATGCGGCAGAAAAGCGCTTCGGCTGGTTAGACTTTTTTGTGAGACAGTGGTTTGGACATTGGCGCAGATTCGAAATTCAAATTTTTGATTCCAATAGAAATTTGCAGATTGTTGCGAGGCACCCCTTCCGGTGGTTTTTTCAGCGAATTGATGTGGCCACTGCAGACGGCAAATCCATTGGCTTTTTGCAGCAGCGCTTCGGTCTATTGACTAAGAAATTTGATTTTTATGGTTATCGAGGCGAGTTGCTCTTTGAAATGCGTTCAGGATTTTTTAGAATCTGGAGCTTTCCCATTTTTAACCAAGGACGCAAGGTGGGAATGATTTCAAAAAAATGGGCCGGTTTGCTGCAAGAGGCGTTTCTTGATGCCGACACCTTTAGAGTTGAGGTTGATGCGACGACGCAGCACGATCACAAACTCCTAATACTCACCGGAGCACTGTTTGTCGATCTGTTGTACTTTGAGAATAAGGTACATCGTCGTGGATCCCCACATTTTTATTTAAAGTGAAGTCGTGTAGATTTGAGGCAAACGTATTCAAGGAGGAATCGTATGGATTTAGGCGTATTGAAGAAG
>CAYMBJ010000101.1:0-11848 GCA_964388665.1 uncultured Pseudobdellovibrionaceae bacterium
AAAACTGGCGTCAGCAGTATGAAACGACTGTCCGTTTTTTTGGGGGAAGATCAGGTGCATACATTCAGTGTGAACAACTGACTCACCTGAACCAACGGTGTCTAGCAGCGTGTTACGATTAGGACAGGTCATGGATCACCCCCAAAATGTCAGTAACATTGCTGAATTCATTTTTTGTTTTTTTGGAGGCTTTTGTTTCAACTTTTATTTTTAGGATTTTGTCAAAAAAGACATCCGTTGTTTTCTTTTCACCAGTATCCATGTCGTCTTTATAAACCACGCTATACCAGCGATACAGCTTAGTGTGTTCAGAAAATGATTCATAGTGAGCATTGAGCCACCCACGCAACTGTGTCCCTCGAAATTCACCTTCCATAATTTCGAAAGTGAACTGAAGGGATTTTCTTTTACCAATGAATGTGTCTGTTTTTATTTCTATTACTTTTGCTGAGTATTCACCTGGAGGTATTTTTGTTTGGCGAGTTCCTATCGTGAAGTCCATTGAATACCTTCACCAAAAAGGTCCTTGCTTGCCACCCGCAACTGACTAGCGATATGGATAACTTCATCGCTCTTAGCTTTCGCACGACCCGAAATGATATTCATCAAACGGTCGTAGCTGATATCCAACTGCCGCGACGCTTCGATCAATGAGCCGTACTTAAACACCAAGTGTTTTTTCAATGTACCTTTTTTTGATTCTGGCTTTGCCATTGAGCCTCCGTTTCTACGACGGTGTTGTCGCATAAAACGGGCTTCATCGAAACCAGACAGATTTCACAGCAAACTATTTCCGCTTCAACCTGGTGGGCAGATCAATAATCTCATTTACAATTTTTCGGTATAACTTTCGATAGGTCTCTTCTTTTGCCCTCAAAGCATCATGTTTCAAATCTTTATGAAGTTCTAGTGCAATATCTCGAAATGATTTCTCAGCAGAACGTCTCAGTGACAAAACCTTAACTGCAATATCCATTTCTGTTGTTAAGTAACCGCGTGGCTCTTCGATTATTGGAAGCATATCCACCAATTTTTTGATTTCATCCTTGTTTGCTATTCGTGGAATCTTTAATAGAAAATAATTTTCACTATCAAACCTTTGTTCGTCTTTCAAATCATCCCATGCGCAATACTTTGGAATTGGATTCTTCAAATCTGAAATCCATACCGAAATGTTTTTGTTATAGTATTTTTTACGATCCTGCCCCTTTGAGCTAAGTTCATTCAGAAATTTGTCTAGTGTGATTCCTGCCTTTGGCATAAAGGACAAACTTACTTGCCAGTCATTTGAAAACTCTGAAAACTTTTTTTCCTGCTGACGTAATGACTTAGCTCTCCGCCCATATCCAAGAAAGTCGTCACAAAACCACTCAAGCTCCCATCGAAACTCATCCAAGCTCATCAAAAGTGCCAATCGGATTTTTTGCCTGATAACTCCATAGCTATGTTTGCCCTTTGGCATCTCAAGATTGAATGTGTCGATTGTGACTTTACTATTAGCTTCGTGGTTATTATTCATTTCAACCACGGCTCTACATTCCGAAAAATTTGATCTTGCTATTTTCTTCTTCGCCAATGACATCCCCAAGTTTAGGTGTGTGTTCCCATTTTATGTTCCTTATTGGGCGGGGTCGAGTATTTATATGGTCCAGACTTTGTCCCAGACCCTGAACGGCAAATTCTCCCTTCTGCAAAAAGATCACGCAATGTTCTGCGCTTTTCAGTAGTCCGACCATAAATTTCTGGTTCAATTTCTTTCTCTGTCATTGAATGACCTGCATTGGTCAAAAGTTCCAGAATTTGACTTTGCACCGATGACTCATCATCAAGGTTAGGTCCAACATCAATCCTCCCATCACCTGTCATAGTCAGTCTAGCTAAGGGCCAGTCACTGCCATACCTCATTATCGTGGAAAATGTTCTGTGCTGTTTTTGACGATCCAATAGCAGTACGGAATCCACTGATCCAAACAAAGCGGTCGATCCCAAAATTTGATCTCCTCCGCCTCTTTCTCGTTTGGACAGGTGATGAATAAACATGATGTGAGCATTCGTTTCACGCGCAAGCTGAACGTATGGTGATATCGCCTGTGACACCTGCAAATAGTCATTGAGATCAATCAGCCCCCGAATGCCCAAAACCATCGTGTCAATAATGACCAGGCCGAAGTTATTTTTCTTAATTACATCCTTGAGCTGCGAAACAGTACGTGGAGCTTCGCTCAGTATAGATATGTCGTCGTCATCCACCGCGCCCATTGACCTGAAGTGTCTGCCAACTTCCGACAACCTATCTTCAAGAGCAATTAACAAGACATTGCGTTTTTGCGCTTCCTGTCCAAGAAATTGTTCTCCACGCGCTACCGCCAGGGCTATGCATCGACTCAATGTTGTTTTTCCGACCTTTGGCTTTGCCGCAAGCAGTGAACAGCCGCCCTGAATCAACAGATTATGAATTAGCCAAGGGACGGGCTCTTCCGCAAACTTTAATACGTTCGCGATAGGAATCGGTTCGAGCGTTTTTGGTCTATTTTTTATTTCGATTTCTGGAAATAATTTGGGTTCGAAATGTGACGGCATTTATTCCTTTTGAATAAGGAGTAAATTATCAATGACGACCGTCAATAGATTTTCGAATTTTCCGAGGCGGCCAAGGTTTTTCAAATTCTTCTTTGATCTTCATAAACTCATCGAATCTTCTCATGTGCTCAGCCATATCGGCCTCGTACTGTTCCCGATTACCTGAATAATCTAATGGCGATGGGCCACGATAGATGTGGAGTTTTCGCTCTGCCTCATACATTGTTGAATTAAGTTCTTTTTTTGCGTTGGCAAAGTCCTCGTCAGTTCTGAGTTTTGAAACATCAATTATTCCTCTGGATTCATTGGCCTTGTTATGCAGCACCTTGTTCAAAGCTTGGGTCGTACTGACTTGTAAAATGGTTTCAACTTTTTGCTTTTTTGCCGTCGCGGCAGTTGCAAGATAGCGTTGCGCTTGCGAATGGTCAGGAACAGATTTTGTGACTGCTTTTTTCTCGCCTGATTTCGTTAGTTCATAGACAATTTGCTCATTGTCCTCAATCGACGACCTATATCCCTCCATCGCTTTGTCGGCGATCTCATCCAAAAAATTCAGAGCATCGCCAATCTCTTCTTTGATATCAATGTTGGTGGCCCTAGAAACAGCAAGTTTTTTCAGGATCTGTTTATCTCGATAGACAGTTGCTTCACCGACTCGCAGAAGTTTCGCGATCATTGCATTGGACATTCCACGTCGTTGTAAATCGACAAGACTTCTCAGGCGATCTTGCCTGTCTGTGGGTAAGTCCTCAAGGCTGGTGACTTCCGTTTCAAATTCTTCAGGCAATCTATCATCCATGTCCAGCCTCCGTGATAGGCACTTCTATCATCACCTTCGTGACAGTTAGTTCAGCGGTTCATAAATGAAATGGTTTACGTACCGCCGGAGGTCCAAATTCAAACCCCATAAGTGATTGAAATTTGATAGGCCCTATCATCGCTGTCCCCATTTCGATGATAGGATTTTCGTACATTCTTATCGACTCCACTCGGTTGCAATTTCGACCTGGCTCATTCCCAATGCCTTTGCAATTTTCAATAGCGTTGCACGGTGTGGAATCGACGCTGAGTTAAAAAATCGAGACAAGGATGGTTGTGGTATCCCTGTCTTTTTTGAAAGCTCTCCGATGCCACCAAGGCTATCTACTTTGATCCGCAAAGAGTCCTTGAACCCACGAATGTTCTTTGCGATTCCTTCAAGGTCATCGAAGCGAACATAAACGCCCTCGACCTTTTCCTTTTGGGTGCAATCGTTAATAAGGTCTTGAATGTCAGCCACGATCTCATCTTTTTCAGCCGGAACATCTTCTTCAGCCCACATTTTCATAAGGTCATAAACGCCTTCAAATTCAAAGGCAGTGCCGACAGCATCCGTTACAAATTTATTAGAGAGACCTGCTTTGTGCATTTGAATCCCAATTTCCATGAGCTCCATTTTAATATCTGGATTTACTGCCTGTGCTCTCACGATAACCTCCCACACTCGGTAAACTGTCCACGGCGGATCAATTCCAAGTGAGTCTTAAATTTTGCCATCATCCGCTTTTCTTTCTTCGGATCTGTTTTCACATACGCCTCACACAAATACGCTTCTGCGAACATTCCAACGGGCAGTCGCATTTGCACTTTTCCAGCTCCGACCTGATGCCACTTTAATTTGAAGCCATCGGGTATCTTGCTGCCTTTGCCGTCGGTGGCAATGGACCAAAACTTGGAGTTCTGAAACTTCGCATCTTGCGGATACGTCTTCAGCAGCATCACATCAGGGCGGATCACAGTTTTGTACTCTGGATCAGTGAACACATGAGAGTGTTTCAAATCGAGATATGAGTCCAAAGCCCATGCCGTAATTACGATGTCCATTCAGCCTCCCAAGATCATATCGGCGGAGCCAAATATAACCTTTATAACAATATAACAAATATACCATTTATTGTCAAATTTGTGTATTAAATCGAATTTACGAGCATTTGAGTGCTTTTTGAACCGACCCGACCGAGATTCCAAGCTCAGAAGCGATAGTTCGTATCGGGAGCCCCTTTGACCGCAAATCCCTGACTTTTTCTGAATCCAACCGCAATGCTGGCCGACCAAGTTTAACTCCTTTTTTCCGAGCATTTTCAACACCGGCCCGGACCCTTTCTCGCACAAGGGCAGCTTCAAATTCTCCGAAAGCTCCGACAATTTGCATGAGCAGCCGTCCGGCCCCCGTCGTCAAATCAAGGTTATCCCGCAAAGAAACCATTTCCACGCCCAAGTCACTCCAGTCCTGCAAAACAGTGAGCAGGTCTCTAAGTGAACGAAACAGGCGATCCAATTTCCAGGTAAGCACAATGTCGATTTTTCTTTCAGCCGCCAACTTCTGAAGCTCCTTCAGTTTTGGCCGATTCGCCGTTGTTCCCGACATTTTTTCCTCGAACACCACTGTAACTTTCCAGCCCCGTCGGTCAGCGAACTCTTTGAGTTCCCGAACTTGCAATTCACAGGATTGCTCGCTGGTGCTGACTCTTGTGTAAATGGCGCAGGTTTTCATTTAAGCCCCAGTCGTTCAACATCGGGGTCGATCTCTGCATCTAGTTCACCATTTTCCTGAGCAAGTCGCTCCCACATTTCCTCTGTTTCTTGTTTGTAGGTCGGTCCTCCAATTTCATTGCTGCCGACCAAGTTTTTGCACTTTGATCCAATATGAACCCAGTGGCGATACTTCCTGCCAAGTCCTTTACCTTTTGAAGTGTGCTCATCACGCACTAAGATTTCATTGAACTCAGGTCGCCAACCTTCGCGGTACTTCTGTGCTACCAACTGACTTACGTCATCTGTGGCTCTATTTTTTGGAGCACGGGCAATCAATAAAATCACATAGCCGTTGATGACTCTGTTCTCGCCACTGAAAACAAAGTCTTTGCCTTTTTCTTTTCGGTGAGCCAGCCAAGCTTGATAAATTTCTGTTATTGATCGGCACACATCAGGTGCGGCCAACCCAACATCTTCGAGTGCAGTTATCCAACACCGATAAAGTGCATACCTTTGAAAGCCCGATATCAGCAGGTCTTCCATTAACCAGAGGGCTGTGATTTCATCGGACCGCCTTAACGATTTTTGGAGCCACGAAACCGCTTCGTCTAGTGGCAAACCAGACTTGGTTCGCATTTCCCATACTTTTTTATCAGTCATCACACCACCTCATTTTTGTATTTGGTGATTTGAGTGTAAATGATGACGATCTGTCGGAAAGGATTATCCGTTTACATAAGATTGATTATGGAAACATCAAATGTCAGTTATTTTGATTTGGGATAGGCTTACTCGCCGTAAAAATCATATTCATCATAGACTGATTTGGCTTTGAACATCGGGACTACCATAAGTTGACCGAGTTTATTTGGCAGGTTTTTTGTTCCGTCGTAGGTCGCCACGACATGAAGCTGATCTTCGTCACATCCAGGCTTATCTCCATCGCGCCAGCCGCCTTGCTTCGAATGTTCCAATGCCTTTTTGAACGGAACACTCACGACAAATGGATGGCCTGGGTTTTTTGCGTTCCAGGCTGAAATCGAAATTCCATTTTTCTCATCAGTAATCGACATAATCTGAGAATACGGAATATCAAGGATTACCTGTTTGGCTTTATGTTCCTTCATTACACCTTCAATAACTTTTGGAATCATCTCATTGGCAGATACGTTGACTGCCGTAGGATATTTCTTTTCTTGGTTCGTGTAAAAATCAGAAGCTGCCTTTGGTTCTTTCTTTGTCAGGAATCGTCGTGGCACATAGTTAACTGAGGCAGTTCCTTTTTCTATTTCCTCCAAAGCAACGATTCGAGCAAACTCGCCCATTTCAAGTTTCGCATCAAAGTCCTTTGGATATGCAATTAGCTCGTATCCGCCATTGAAGCAGTAACCGCTGGCGGCATAGTGACTTCCACCTGCCACCGTGGGTGCGTAGCCGGAGAATTTCCGAGCCATGATTTGGAAGTGGGTTGAGGCCCAGATGGCTTTGACCAACCCATCTGGAAGCTTCTTAGCCTTGCTTCCGTATGAGAGTATCCAACCGGCGAGATCCAGTTGCTCTTCACTCATCTTCTCAGAAAATTCTTCTGTGATCGCCTTTGTTGCCATAATTTCGAGAATTGCAAGCTCCAGTCGTTCATTCTTAGCAGTGAAGCCATTTTTAATAACTTCCTTGTACGCGGTGCTAGCTTCAATCTTGCTCAATAGCTCATCAGCAGTAGGAGCCTCATCATCTGCATAAGCTGCTGCAGACAAAAACACTGCGCTTACAAGTAACGATATTAAAAATCTATTCGTCATCTAAACCTACTTTCTTTTTATCAGGAATGGCTTTTTCAATCGTGACCTTCAGCCACCCTGAAAATATGCCCTCGGTAAGAACGTCGTCTAATGTAGGCCGACGGTCTTCTTCACCGAATAATAAAAACTCAATGCTGACTTTGAAATGTTGGCTCAACGCCAAAAGATGCTCTGGTTTTTGTGTTTGGCCGCCATTCAACAAAGATGACAACGTAGCGGCGGGAACTCCTGTCGATTTACTCAGGTCGCTGGCCTTAATTCCACGGGCCTTCATCAGTGCTTTTAATACTTTGTCCAGCTTTGCTTTTTTCATCCCAATTATAAATCTCGGACTGAATTCCGTTGCCCTCAATCGAAATTCCGAAAGCCGATATGACTATTCGGAATCCCGAAGAGATTTATATTGAAATGATTTTGCCACATGACGGACGGTCGGAAAGAAGAACCAACCTTAATCAGACAAGCCTATTGTGAGGAATTTATTTTACCAAACGAAACTTCGCTTTAGACTTCTGTGCATTTTCAGCTTCCCAAATAAGCTGGGTGGCTGCCGACTGAAGCCTCTGTAAAATTGGTTCAGCCTCAATTTTTTTCGACAAATCCAGAGTTCTGTAAAACTTAATAAAATCATCGAAGGTGAAAAACGAAACTGCTCGCTCCATGAAGTAGGGATATCCAACCCAATGACTTTGTGTCAGTTTATCCTCAAGGCGGCCAACATTATCTTCGTGGGCAACAACAAAACAGCGGCCCTCTTGTTTCACTTGTGGGTATAAACCAATCAAAGCATGAAACCGATCAAATGTTTTTTCAACTTTGGTCGTATTCTCTATCTCAAAACAAGCTATTGCAGCACCTTCACTATCAAGCCAAATTAAATCAACTTGTTCGATAAGGCTTTTATTGAAGGAATCTTGTTTTTCAATTTGTGGAACTTTATCCAGTGACAAAGATTTCAATGACTCATTATTAACTTTGCCTGATCCTTGTTCCTTTTTGCCAACATGAACCTTGAATCCTGCATTTATACCTATTTTCGCAAGCAAGTAAATGAACGTATCGTGTTCATGGAGTTCGTCTTTTTTGAATACTGTCAACGCCGGTAACGTGGCCGCACTGCTTGCTCTTTGGTGATCGACTGACATCTGATATTGCCCGATATCAGTCGCTCGCATCCAATGTTTTTCATCTACCGGATTTGCAACTTCTTTCAAAATTCTTAATAGTGCGGATTGAGTTGGTTGAACCTGTTTGCCCTTCATAAACGGCATAACATTGGCCCAAATATCGTCAAATGTTGGCAGCTCGTTTTTCTTTTCACAAGAGTGAAAATAGTCGAGAATCATGTGCCTCAACCGCTCATCCACAGGAATCAATTCATCAATATCAGCATTATTTTTGATCTCATACGCCAACCCGTCATTATCTACACGACGCTTGAACTTCTCATCGAGGATTTTTTCGAGATCCTTCCAATCATTTGTCATGTCTCTCAAGTAACCCTGAGCCAGAAGTTTTTCATACAAATCGTGAACGATATCACTGAAGCTCGCATTACCATTATTTCGAATAATTGTATTTTGAGCACTTCTTACGACGAGAGCCTGAGCTTGGGCATCGAATCTTTTTCTGATGTTTGCTTTCGAGTTTCTACGTTTCACGAAGTTCAGCATCATCTGGCCTTTTAATACAGTCAGAGAATTATTAACCTTATGAAATGACGGCCTCTTAGTATCTTGGGGTACAGCGTTTGCGTATTCAAATCCAACTTCGACCGCAGCCTCTATCAGTCTTGTAAATACATTTGGATCTTTGTGGGTAAATACAACGGTCATCCACCTGTTGAATTTCAGTACATCATAAGCTGTTTGAAATGATCCACGGATCAGATCAATGTACTGGTCCAAGCTCTTGGCATTATCACCGCCTTCAATGGCTTCATCTTGCCTCATGTCTTCTGTGACTTCGAACCCTAGCAGTGCATGGTACATGGTCGAAAGATCAAGGTATGTAATATGCTTCGCATAGGGCGGGTCTGTAAAAATATAATCTATGGACTCTTTTCCAATGGTTTTACTTACCTTGGTTGCAGAGTCACAAACTATTTCAGGCTCGATAGGTTTCACTGATAGAAATTTATTATCAGAACGAATCAGCTTCGCTACTCGGCTTACTCTTGATTCAAACAATTCCCAAACATTTCGTTCATCGGGTTTGGGTGGAACCCAGTAGCGATAAACCTTATAAATTCCAGAGTCTCCGCCACCTTTGCCCTCTTTATCCTTCCAATATGTTCTGGAAGCGCGGGCCAGTATGCCCGAATAAACAAACAGGAAAAAATCCCGGAGCTTCTGGTTTTTTTCCTTCTTAATCGTTTGTAACAAAATCCAAATTGCTGTCTTATTTCTTGGTGTGAACAAGTCACCCAAAGTTTCGACATCAGAATTCTTTGGCAGCTTAACTTTTGAAGGGAAGCCCTTCGGATCGGGCAGAAGATCAGCGTCTTTTTTTGACAGCTTGTACAGCGCATTTATTTCGCTTTTGGCTGACTTCGTGAGTTTTTCAAATGCCTCGTCTAGTTCAGCTATATCAGAAGGCTTGTAAACTGAAACCTTTGCAATAAAACATGACCACGGAAGAAGATCAACGTGAACGCCCTCATGGCCCAACAACAAAGCCTCGCGCAATGTCGTACCGCTGCCCCCGAATAAATCCAAAACTTTACCCGTTGGACCGCAAAAATGTTTAATATATTTTTGGATCAAGGAATATGGTTGGCTGGTAAAATAGGGGTGAAGCGGGGTTCTTTTCTGAACCTTTATCTTTTCGTCAATCGCGGTAATTTGTTCGTAGAATTTTTCTTCATCCTGAAGCTTCATCCGACATCCTATCAGATTATGTTTGTTACTTCAGGATCTGCTCAAGCTCGTCCTCAGAAAGAGCCATTGCGTGATCTACAAGTTTGTTAAAGAACTCAAATGAGGTCAGGTCAAACTGGATTTGACAAATCTGCCTAAAAATTTCTCGCTTACGATTGAGCACAGAGTTGGGGTCCAGCTCCTGAACAGATTTAGCTTTCTTTTCAGGAATCCGTTCCTTTTCGAAGTATTTTTTATTCTTCTTCGCCAGCGTCTCAAGTTGTCTTTCAAGTTTTTCTAATTCCATAGTCCCTCACGTCATTAGGATAGTGCGTAATGAAAAATTTGCGGAGTCCATAATACTAACGACCCGAAATTTTGGACCAAGGCCCGTTAGTCCGATTTTTGAATATGGCTTCCGGTTTTCGGCTACCAGATATGCAAAGTTTTTTCTGGGTCAAAGTCCTGCTTCAGTGCAATTTCAATGCGAGATAAACGACATGAAAATTTCATTCATTATAGTAGTACGACCTAGAATGGCAGTTGTTTGCGTCAATTCAGTCTGTGTGAGAAAATTAAAATAACTGAAATTTGGTTTTCACTTTCACGTCCTCGTTACAAAAATCAATGCTCAGTTTGTCTATTCATAACAACGAGGTTTTATGGCTTCCCCAAGAATTCTAAACATAAATCGCAACGACATTATATCGACGGTTCCGGATCTTTCTAAACTGACTATCTCCGGATTGTCTGGTGACTTTTCTGGAGTTCCCTTCAAAGTTGATCAAAATGAAGTTCAGTGGAATACGAGCGTACAGAAATTTCCAGGAAAAAAATTGCAATCTAAAGACATTGAACTCACCTCAAGTGAGGGCACAATAACCCTTCGCAAGGCGTTTTGGACTTCATATTCCGAGGGGAGTCTTGACGGAACCTGTACCCATATTCATCTGAAAAAAAACTCGCCGCCTTCAAATGATCAAATAAAATTTCGATCCATTATTTACTTGGATAAAAATCCCAATTTAGTATTTCCGCACTTTACAAAAGATGAAACTGGTCAACAGGGAAGCCAATGGCTGCCTCTTTTGTTTTCCGGCCAGGAATTAAATTTATTTTACCTTCAAGGTCAGAATTGGATAATTTTTGATGGGCCGACAGGCTTGTCGTTTGATCAGTTTCAAAAGCTCAGCGGGACAGCGCGAATACTGTTTTCTTATATCCTTGGAATTAGCTTGGAGCAACGCTCCTGTGAACTTGCCCTGTCTTCTGATGGGAAGACTGTTTACGAGGCTTGGTGGTATGCAGGTAGAAATAGATCAGGAAATTCATATACCCCAATTCCCTCGTCTTGGGGGCACTGGGCAACGGCCAAACGAGCAATCGCAATCCCACAAACTATGAAACATCTCGACGATACCATCATGTCAACGATTTGGTCTAATTTGCTAAACTGGCAAGACCTCTTAGTTCCCATTGAATACCTGCTCACTTTTCCTCCTGCTCCAGTGGAAATGAGGGGAGCTTTATTATCTGTGGCACTTGAGAGCCTAACTAGCTGTATTACAGAAAAGTACAAACAATCAGCCCCAAAGCCACTTGACGACAAGGCTACTTGGAAAAAGTTTCGTGATGAGCTCAATGAAATCCTCGAAGAGCATGGCAAGACGTGGGGAGAAGATACAAAAATGGTTTTTACCAAAAGAATTCTTGATTTGAACTCACCAACAAACCGATCAAAGCTGACTGCTCCATTTCAACATTTTGGAATCGAATTAACTGAACAGGACGCAAACGCGATACAAACACGAAATGACTTCCTTCACAGGGGTCGTTTGCTTGACGAGGAAGAACGTCAAAAAAACGATTCTTGGCGAGAGGTTTATCACACAGAAATGCGAATTTATACTTTGACCAACAGACTACTTTTGGCCGCACTTGGATACGAAGGACCCATAATAAACTGGGGTGACACGATTCTTGGGGGCGGTCAGATTCAGTACCTTTATCAAACACCATCGCCCTCCATTCCATAGAGTGTAGTTACCTGAATTCGCGGATAGAGCCCTCACAAATCTCGCCAATGTCGCTCCAGTA
>CAYMBJ010000102.1:0-11124 GCA_964388665.1 uncultured Pseudobdellovibrionaceae bacterium
ACAACATTTTGATTTAAAAATCAAAAAATTATGAGTTTTTCAGGAGCCTGCTAATTGATTAGTAGCTCAGTAGGGCTGGCCCTACTGGGTCGGTCCTACTGAACTATTCTATAGGAGGCATGAATGCTTGAAGTGTCGAAAGTGAGTCGCAGCCTGGATCAGAAAACCCTGATTTTTTGGCTGGAGATCACGGACATATTTGCTCTGGTTACATTTTGTTCTCTGCTGAACCTAGCCTTTGGCGGAACAGTACTCAAAGTCTATGCCGTTTATCTTCCGACCCTTGTACTGGCAGTTACGCTGATTCTCGCGAAGCGAGGAAAGCCTGAGGGATTTCTTCTACATTTCTTAAAGTTCCATCTCCGGGCTAAGCATCTTAGCTGTTTTCAAGGTGGCCCAGAGAGTTTTGCACTTTCAAGAGCCATCTCCATGCGCAGAAAGGGACAACAATGAAAACCCAAGCACTCATAAACCAGTTAGAAATCTGGGGGTTCGAGGACGGAATCGCAATCTTCAAAGACCGCTCCTTGGGATTTGGATTTCACTTATCTAGCCATGACATCTCGTGTGAGTCGGATGAAAAAATAAACCAAATCAAAGGGCAGCTCCACACCTTCCTGGGAAGTTTGCCTTCGGGGATAGACATTCAATTTAATCAGTCAGTCGAGAAGGTTGGAAAGCGCGACCTTGACGAGCATTTAAGTTTTTCCAGGAGAGCGATCCCGCTCATTCGCCATGTCGCAGAGGCAAGATATCAGAAATTCTCCGAACTGGATGAATCCGGCGTGCTCCCGTTACGGAAAAACTTTGTCTTTGTTCGTATTCCCTTTGACGACCAAATAGCCGCAAAGGTGCGCATCTTAGATTTGAGTATTCGTCGTGCTCATGATGAAAGCGAAGCTCGACTCAATCGTGCACTTGCGCGTGCTCAGTCCATTCAAGCAGAGATCGAAAGAAATTTGATCGCCGCTGGATTTGTGGTCAGGCGCTTTCAAACCTCTGAAGTAGTCGAAAAGATATTTGATACCTGGAATCCGCACCACCCGCTTGGGCTGGGACATTTTGATGAAACTGACATTAGGGATCGCGTGTTGCTTACGGAGCTGGTAAAAGACATAAAAGGATTTCGCCTTGGTTCAGTCCATCACCGGGTAGTTACCCTTAAAATTCTTCCCGAGCAGACTTTTGCAGGCATGGCAGCAGCCCTTACTGATCTTCCATTTGCATCACGGCTCTTTCTTTCAGTTCATGTGCCGGATCAATCTAAAGAAATCGAGTGGCTTAAGCTCAATCGCCGAATGGCCTATGCATTAGTTGTCGGCAAAAAGGGCGTGTCGGATCTCGAATCAGAGGCTAAACTCCAAGACATTGAGGATCTCCTAAGTGCTGTTGTAAAAGATGGTGAGAAGATATTCTCGGCCTCCCTTGCAATTGTTCTCCGCTCGGAAGATGAACATGAATTAGAGGCACAGGTCAGCCATGTCCTTCAAATCATCCGGGAACTTTCGGGGTCAGAAGGCTACATGGAAACCTATGCGTCTTTTGATGTATTCGCCACGAGCTCAATTCCCAATGCCCGCAACAAAGAGCGGGCAAAGCGCCTCAAATCATCAAACCTAGCAGATCTCATTCCTGTCTTTGGCCTGTGGGAGGGATTTGAAAAGGCATCCGTTCTATTGCGAACTCGAATGGGCTCACTTTTCAAATTTGATCCATTCTCGCCAAGCCTTACCAATGCCAATCAGATCATTTCAGGCGGTAGCGGCTCAGGAAAAAGTTATCTCACAAACCTTATGGTTGGCCAGATGCTCTCGCAAAACCCCAGGGTCTATATTTTAGATATCGGCGGCTCATATCAGAAGACCTGTGAATTGCTCGATGGTCAGTACATTTCGCTATCGATGGCCTCTGGACTCTCGATGAATCCATTTGATCGGGTGCCAGGTAATTCCGTGAGTGATGAAAAAATCAAATTCCTTGTGGCTCTCGTGCAGATCATGACCAAAGAGGACGATCAGAAGGCGATTGGAAAACTCGAAAAGGCTGAAATTGAGCGAGCCATTCAACAAGTGTATATCGAAGAGGCCACGCCAAGACTCACGCATTTGCGCGAAAGACTCCTCAACTCAGAAATCGATGAAGTCCGCAGGATCGGAAAAATTCTTTCTCTCTGGTGCGGTGACTCTCCATTTGGAAAGCTCATTGACCGTGAGACAAACATGGGTCTTGAAAAGCGCATTGTGTGCTTTGACTTAAAGGGCCTAGAAGCAAACCCAGATCTTCAGTCCGCGGCCTTATTCACGATTACCGATATGGTTTGGCGTGAAGTGCAAAAGAACCGTTCTGAGATGAAGTTTCTGGTTTTCGACGAGTGCTGGCGGTTACTTGAGAGCGATGCCGGCAGTCAGTTTGTGGCCGAAGTTTTCCGAACATTTCGAAAATATTATGCCTCTGCTGTCGCAATCTCGCAGAACATTGACGATTTTGCCAGAAGCAAAGCCGCCTCGGCCATTATGCCAAACTCTTCGATCAAATGGGTACTGAAACAGCCAGGGGCTGATTTTAAGAGATTGGCTGAAGTTTTGCGGCTTAATGAACGCGAAATTGCATTGATTCAAAGTCTGAATCAGGTCAAAGGACAATACTCAGAGGCCTTTCTGATTTGCGAAGACAAAAAAGCTGTTGTGTCGGTTGAGGCCACGCCATTTGAGTACTGGCTTGCAACCACAGATCCAATGGATTTTGCATTACTTAAAAAAGAGCAGGCAGACATCAGTCAAACGGGCCTTAGTCTTATTGAGCATCTCTCAAGGAAGTTTCCAATGGGTGCAGCGAATCTGCGCCCTGATGGGAGGTCGTAAATGGTGAAAAAATTTACAGCATTTTGCTTTGCGGTTCTCTTGGCATTTTCGCCAGTCGCACGCGCCGATTTATTCGGTGGCGACGTGGCAGTTCTCGTGCAGATTCTGGCTCAAAATATCAAGCAACTCGTCGAGCTTCAAAGTATTCTCTCCAATGGAAAAGACAATCTGGCATTAATTAGAGACATTAATCGAGGAATTAACGACTCGCTCAATCTTATTCGAACAATTAGCCCTTACGTCAATCCAGGGATGTATGGGGAGCTGAAAAAGGTTGAAGATGTTCTTAAAAAATTCGGGACCATTTATGGCACCGTCGTAGATTCGCCCGACGCCCTCGCCCAACGCAGCGTCGATACGGCAGTGGCCGAAGCTGTCACTATGAACAATGCAATTTATGACTACACAGCGGAAATCGATAAGATCGGCGAGCAAATCAAAAACTATTCCCACTCTGTTTCTCCGGGCGGTGCTGCCAAGCTTACAGCTCAATCACTCGGGGTCATACTTCATGTCATGAACCACCAATTGAGAGCGCAAGGAACTATGATGAAACTTCAAGCCCAGGGAATCGCTCAGACGAACAAACGCGAAAAAGATCACACTGCCGAGTACCTTAAGAGTGCCACTACAATTTCAGATGCAATGAGAGCCTCGAATCCTAAATTTGAAAGACCGAGGTTCTAATGGATACAGCCTGGCTTGCACAGGAGGCACAAAAGCTCCATGCCATTTTTCAAAACGCATTTTTTGCGATGCTTGCGACTTTTCTGGTTGTCGCCGTTGTAATGGAATTTCTCAAAATGCCCCTTGGGGATTCACCCGCGTTTGCAACGCTAGTCGCTCGGTGCTTGATAGCGACTCTGCTCCTGGTGGCCCTACCCGAGGTCATGAATTTTGTAGCTGATTCGACGGATTCGATCGCCAATGAGATTGGTGATCTGAATAAATTCAAACTTGTGCTTGGCAGACTCGGAGAGAAACTCCAGGACCTATCATTTTCGTGGACCTCTCTTCGGGATGTCATCACGATCTTGATATCGTTCCTTTCATTTTTCGCACTGTACATCACGGTTTATTTTGCCGAGGCGGCTTTTCTTTTTTGTTGGACACTGATCTATGTTTTCAGCCCCTTGATTCTAGCCCTCTATGTGTTTCCTAAAACGGCTGGGGCAACGGCAGCTCTTTTTCGTTCTATCATTGAGGTGAGTCTTTGGAAAATTTGTTGGGCGGTGATGGCTGCACTTCTTTGGAGCACGGCTCTTTCTGATATCAACCAACCCTCGGCCAATATTAATTGGCTAACAAGTATTGTGATGAATCTTATGCTGATGATTTCAGTCCTAATGACGCCAAGACTCGTTCGAGCAATCTTATCCACTGGCATCAGCGAATTCTCATCAAGCGCCCAGGGTGCCGTCATGAATGCGGCATTGCTAACCCAGCCCATTGCTCTTGCAAAGGCAAAAGCGGGTCTGATGTTTGTCCCAAATAAGGTAGGAAGCTTTGCAAGAGCCCGGGCTGTTGAAGGGGCAGCAAAAGTTTGGAAGGGCGTCGGCGGGAATTCCAATGAAGCGTTTAGCCCCCTTCGAAAACGGCCCACTCGAAAGTCACACAAAACGCCGTCAAGACCCCGTCCCTAGTCGAAATCCCACATAGCCCAAAAGTTCGCCGGTGGGAGAGAGGATAACCATGAAATTTTCGCAAGCCCATGTGAAGGATGCCTTCGAACGTTCCGCTTTAAAGCTCGCCTTAATTGGCTTATCTGTAATTTCGCTCACATTTAGCATTCTTCTAGGCCTTGATCTATCAAAAGCGCCTCTCATTATTGAACGCGCCTGTGAAACCAATCTTCTGGAAGTGAGCAGCACTTCGCAGTCGCAAGAGGAGGTTCTTGCATTTATGCGAGAGGCTGTAGGCCTTCGATTTGATTCCACTGTCTCTCGCGATCCGTCGGCATTTATGGTTCAAGACCTTTTCGCTGCCAGATCAAAGGAACAAGACGAGCTTAAGCGTGGCGCCGTTGATCAACGGTTGATTGTTCGTAGCATTCGCTTTGAGAAAGATCATTTTACTATCGAAGCCGACCGCCTGGTGGCGGTTGGTAAGGCGAGATCCGCTATTCCCATTACCCTGACGGCGCGTATTTCATCGAAAAATCGAAGCCTCTCAAATCCTTACGGTCTTGTACTCACTAGCATTGAGCAGATACGGGAGGGAAAGCCAAATGACTAAATGGATCATTGTACTTGTTCTTGCTCCTTTGGTTGCTGGCACCAGCACTGGAAAAATTGTCCCATGCGAGGATAGCCGCTCAAGAGTTATTCGTATTCCCAGTGGACGAGTGACAACACTAAACTTTCCAACTGCTCCTAAAGAAGCAATTCCTGGAGAAGGTGGTTTTGACATCAAACGAATTCAACAGGATCTCGTGATAAAGTCGATGCGACCAGGTGCCAGAACAAACCTAATTGTGTATTTGGAAAGCCGCCGCTGCTTCTTTCATCTTATCTCATCATTCTCAGGTGATGAGAGCGTCTTTGTACGAGACCCAAAAGAAAAAACGATTGAGGTGAAATTTGTCGATAAATAGCGAATCCCTTCCTCAAACAATTCATGAGGATCGTATAGATGCACCATTCGGCAAACGACTCTATGATGAAGCCGTTATCAAGAGCTTTAAGAGCGTCACGAGAATCAAGTTCTGGGGTTCGTTTTTGCTCGTTACAGTACTCTGGTTACTTCTGGAAATTGCTCCATCTGATCGTGTCAAACGGCTAACGGCAAAACCGATCGAGTTTGAAAATAGGATAGCTCAATCAGGACCTGAAGGAAATCGGATCAACATTCCATCCTTGGTCCCACAATTTCAAAGAACTCAGCCAAAAGTCACTTGGCCAAAGGGAAAAGTCACACCGATTCAAGTGTTGAGCTTTATAAACAACAGGGAAATTCCACCTGGTGCTGAGGCCAAGGCCACCTTATTGACGGGAGCAACGAACGGCCTGATCAAGGCCCGACTTGTAGAGGCCTTGAAAGTGGATGGAGTATCGCTCTTGGATGCAGGCGTGTTGTTGATCGGGCAAGGGCGCTCGACAGAAGAACGACTTTTTGTGGATTTCAAAAAAGCTGTTTTTCGAGACGGCAAGACCATCACTATTTCAGCTCAGGCCTATGACACCAGCGATTCAATCCTTGGTTTAAAGGGCTCGCGTGTTGGTGATGCAACATTAAAGCTTGCCGCTAGCTCGGGCCTTCATTTTATCTCAGGCCTTGCGACGGGACTTCAGGCTCCCTCAGTTGATGAGGCTGGCAGACCTCGACGGCCCTCAACTTCAGACGCCGCGCTCACTGGTGTTGCCCAAGCTTCAAGCGAGCAAGCCAAATCATATATGGAGAGCATCAAAGGCCGCCCAGTCATAATTGAAGTAAAAAGTGGAACTACCTTTATCGTTACATTCGACGGAGGTAACCAGTGAGGAACCAATCCACGCTTGATCAGCGCCTAGAAATTTTGCGAGTTCGCTTGTGGGATATCGGACAAGTTTTTGTTGAGCTTTGGAAGGGCCTTGGTCGTAAAGAGCCGGCCCTATTTCGCTTTGTCTTAGCCTCTCTAACTATTGCGTTAACTATACTTTTTCAGATGGATGTTTGGGCGTTTAAGCGATTGAACTTTTGGGAGTTTTATCCAGCCGATGGCTGGATCTTTAGGATTTATGTGATGATTATGGTTTGGCTACCAATTCTCACCTATGGTGTTTGGATCAGAAATGACAAAAGGCAATTCGCCAAAAATTTGAAAGAGGTCTATGACCTCGTGGGCCTGAAAAATGCTATCGGGTCATATCCTAATTTCCTGAGTCTTGAACCCCTCTCTGGCGGGACAATGAAGCTGAGATTGACGAACGGCGCTTTTACATTAAAGGAATGGCAAAGTAAAAAAGATCGTCTTGCCGCAAATATGCGGGTCTTTATTGACGAGATCAAACAGGTTCAAGAAAGAGGTATCATTGAATTGACTTTTTCCTATGATCCTATGCCTGCCAAAGTCACGATAGAAAACATTTTTGCGTACCGGGATTACCGCTATTTCATTGGGCGCGACCGATCGAAGTCATACGTCGGCAATTTTTCTGATAGTCCGCATCTACTCATCGCGGGTGAATCTGGCGGCGGTAAATCAACTTTTATGCGTCAACTCATAGCCACAGTTAAACTCAATCAGCCTGAAGCTGAGTTTCATTTGATCGATCTTAAAGGTGGTGTGGAGTTTGGCCATTTTGAGAAATTTCCTGGTATGAAAGTCGTGACAGAAATGAGTTCCGTTGCGGCGGCCCTTAAGACAATCACAGGAAACATTAAGGTCAGGTCACAGGCTCTGAAATCGCGAAGACTCACTAAGGTCGAGGAGTTCTTCTCCTCGGACGAATTTCGTAAGTTAAGCCCTGAGGCACGCGTCAAGCACGTTCTGGGACGCCGGGTTTTTGTCCTAGTTGATGAGTGCGCAGAGGTCTTTCTATTTGGCCTTGGTCACAATGCTGCTCAGACACGAGAGATCCGGGCAGCCGTGAGCACAATTGCGCGCCTGGGCCGATTTGTAGGGATTCATGTGATTCTGGGCACCCAGCGTCCCGACAAGCAGGCTGTCGATCCCCAGGTAAAAACGAATCTGACATCAGTGGTGTCTTTCAGAATTCATGATCTGGGGGGAAGTCTCGCAGTTCTTGGAACTGGACGCGCAACAGATCTTCCGCAAATTCTGGGCCGTGCGATTTTGCGTAGCGGGGCCAATGAACATGAAATTCAGACTCCTTACTTGGATTTCGGCGCGGCTATGAAACTCCTTGAAGAAAAATTCAAGGAAAGTCTCGACGACAATGAAGCCAATGGAGAAACTAAAAATGGCAAACTCGAAGACCAGTCAAAACAAGAAGCGCCTGAATCCGATACTCTTAAGTAAGGATGATGCGATTCTGATGTTCCTTTGGCGGCACAGAATTGCAACTTTTTTGGCGTTGAAAACAATTTTTTATCCGGACGTCTCAAATCAACAAGCATATTTCAACCTGCGAAGGCTTCGGCGTGGGCAGTATTTACGGGTTGATCGCCTGGATGGAACTAAAAACATCACCTGGCGTCTGGATCTGCGTGGCTTTCAGTATCTTGCCGCCAATCATTTGCCAGAGCTGAGAACAAAGGGCTTTCGCCCTCAGAGTCCATATCATGACTTATTTGTCGCCGGTGTTCTTCTTGGCAGATGGGCAGTCCATCGGCCAAAGTGCGTGAAGATTATTACGGAGCAGGAATTGAATTCCCTTGAGCTTTCTTTTCTTCCACAGGAACTACGAAAAGAACGAGAGCGGCAGCCCGATGGCCTTTGGATTTTTCAGACTGGCAAGGTACAAATGGCGGTTGCACTGGAAGTTGAACTCTCTGGAAAATCAGACGCGCGATATGACCAGATCTGTTCATTTTATGCCAGCCAGACATTTTTTGAGCACGTCCTTTGGATCGTTAAGGATAAGTCACTAGCACAAAGAATCCTCGATGCCTCTCGCCGCCACGGAATACCACGCGAAGGTGTTCATCTTTTTATCTTACTTGGGGACTTCGAGAAATTGGGCTGGGATAGCAAATTTCAGAATAAGTCCCTAGAGAATGTGACACTGGATGCGTTTCTAAATCACAAGGCAGGATCAATCTTACCGGTAGGTGGTCACCCTCGGCTCACCTCTGAATCACCTTTGAATCACCCTGAGATCACCAATGGGGAGGCCAGTCCGTTCCTTGATTTTCGAGTTTCTCTAGAGAATTTAGGGGCTTTGCGCGCAACGCAGGAACGCAATTTTTCATGACTCAGTCTATATGGACCCTATTCCACATAGACTCTCTCTCGAATTCTTCAGCCTCTTACACACTCCCAGTCCCTATTGCCACATTCGAGGCCCCTACAGATTTCACTACTGGAGAACAGAATGAGGGTTCCTTACAAAGTTATATGCGCAGGCGGTCTTACTATCCTAATGTCCGCATGTACCTCCATCCAAAAGAAGAAGACAACCGAAACACTAAAAGAAGAATTCACGCCACGATTAAAAAGACCTGAAGTTAGGAAAATCTGGGTGCCAGATCAAATCATTGGGGATGAGTACATCACCGGACATTGGAAGTACGTTCTGGAAAAAAATGCGGTCTGGGCAAAGGATGGTGGCCGATGAGTGAGCCCAGCGAAAAGCGGCCCGCAAAATCCATTGAACGAGTGACAATTTCGGATGAAGTGAAACTGAAACTCCAAGCCCTTTGTGATCAAGCGAACCTTGCACTTCAGGGAATGGCCACGATTTCAAAAAGCGATGTGGTCAATTTGATTTTAGAAGAACATGGCGGCACATTGAGCAAATCAGCAATCGACCGTTTACGAAGTGTTCACTTTGATGAGGTCCGGTTCGCCCAATGGATGGCAAACCGCCTCAAGAGCGCCAGACAATCCGGCGAGACCGTTTCGCTACTAGATCTTATTGAACGTGGTAAATCGCTCGTCTCAACACCACGAGAAAGGGCACCCAGGCGCATGAAGAGACGCAGTCGATCGGGTGCTGAGGAGACCGCATCTCAGAAAATCGACGTTCAGGAAGAATCAGAATCTTAAAGCCCCGCGTTTTTAAGCCCCGATTTCTTCTCCGTCTGGAGGAAACTTAAAATTGGCAAAGCGTCGCAAATGGAATCCTCAGCCCTTTCACTATTTTGAGCCGGTAAGTGAAGTGAAACGTACATTCATACTTGCTCAATTGGGCGAGTTGTTTTATAAAGAACTCTGTAGTCGCGAGCTGCAAGATCAAAACGCCTCATCCATCGCAACCAGATCCGAGAAAGTGCATCACAACTCGGAAAGGAAGGTTGCGAATGAATAACCCTATTCACGTCGCATTTTATTTGAGATCTGCTAGCGGAAGCCCGGCAGATCTGCAACTTCAGCAAAGAAAAATTGAGAAGGAATTCGCTCGGCACGGATTCGAATCTCAAGATTGTTTGGTCAGCATTTTTGCTGACTCCCATCGCTCCCTTGCTGGCATTGGACCCGAACTCCTTCAACTCATCCAAGAAATTAAAAACCAAAAAATTGATGTCGTGATGGTTTCAAAAATGAATCGAGTTGCCAGCTCGTCAAAAGGCTACACATCATTCTTCAATCTGTTGGCGGCTCACAAAGTGAGATTCATCAGCGAGAACGAAAACGTCGACTCTTCGAAATGGTGGCAGGAGGCGGCAAATGAAATCCGCTAAAGTCCATAAGATTGGCCTATACATCAGGGTCTCAACGGAAGAGCAGGCCTCGAATCCCGAGGGTTCCATCAGGAACCAGGAAGAGCGCCTACGGGCCGTAGTAAAACTTAAGAACATGGAAAGGCCTTTTGGTGAGATCAAATCGGTATACGTGGAAGCAAAGTCAGGAAAGGACACCAATCGGAGCGAGCTGCAAAAACTTCTGACTTCGATTCGAAAACGAGAAATTGATCTTGTCATGGTCACAGAACTTTCGCGTATTTCGCGATCCGTAAAGGACTTCGCTGAGATTTGGGAGATGATGCAAGCAAACAACTGCGGCTTCCTTTCTCTAAGAGAAAATTTCGATACGACCACGGCTGCCGGGGAAATGGTGCTGCTGATAGTAGCTTCCCTTGCCCAGTTTGAGCGTCGCCAGATTTCAGAGCGCGTGACGGCAAACTTTGCAGCCCGAGCAAAACGCGGACTCTTTAACGGCGGTGCCATTCCTTATGGATACAAACGTATTGAGGACAGATCGGGATATCTTGATATCGACGAGCAGGCCGCCGAAGTTGTAAAAAAGGCATTTTCCGCATTCATTCGTGAGGGCGCATTGATGCCGGCAGCTCGCTGGCTTAATGAACAGGGTATTCTCATGAAGAAAGACCGGGAGTGCGGCGGTAATCGAAAACGCATGGGATATTTTACGATCGATAACCTTCAGGCAATGATTCGAAACAAGATGTATGTTGGAATCAAATCCTTTCGGCAGGAGGGAGAGGCGCAGGAGTCCGATGCGGTCTGGGCACCAATCATTGATAGAGACACGTTTGATATGGCAAATGAGGTTTTATCCAAAAATAAAAAACTCACAAAGCTCAATGCTGAGGGAAAGAACTCTCGTTATCCTTATATGCTCTCAACGCTAGTCTTCTGTAAAACCCCGGATCGGCGGATTGCAGTAAATTAAAATCTATAGATTTCAATCAGGAAAGTG
>CAYMBJ010000103.1:0-11016 GCA_964388665.1 uncultured Pseudobdellovibrionaceae bacterium
CAACGCCGCCAAGGGAGAGGTACGTGCTTCGATAGACACAGCTTACAGAGCAAGAAGCGGAGGGTGTTCTGCTTGGGCAGATGCAGGGCTCAACGCGACAAGAAACATCATTAACCTTGGTTGGGCCAACAAGTGCTATTTCAGCTCGTTTTGCGGAGAACTGCATTTTCCTGTACACTAAGTATCCTTTTTTACGGCTACACCTCAAATCTGAAGATCATATCAACTTAGTCGAAATGGTACGAAGGGGTGAAGCTGATTTAGCAGTTGTCCCTCCCACTTCAGTTCCAAATGAGATGGAAAGTAAAACTCTGAAGCCTGAACGCTACACACTTGTAGCATCATCAAAATGGCATGGCCGGAATTTGAGAGATATCCTCGAGGGCGAGCGAATAGTCGATTTTTACGATTCAGACCGAACAACTTTAAACTATCTTCAGACATTTAAATTGGATAAATATAACCTGCGTAGTCGCATATTCGTGAATGAGAATGATGCACTAATTCGATATTTCATTGAGGGTGTTGGCTTCGGAACTCTCACTGAGGCCGTTGCAAAGCCACATTTGGAAAGAGGAGATATCATTCGCCTCAATAAGGGTCAAACGATGGAAGAACCATTGGCGCTCATTTGGTTTGCGAGATCCAAGCGTATACCATATTTTGAAGAACTGGTTCGATCAGTAAAGTAATGTCTTGCGCTCAGATGCAAATCAGAAAGATATTGGCTTCTAAATCAATCGATTCAATTTTCAACACAACTTTAAAAACTCAAAATGGGCTCGACATCGACTGTACATTGACTAGACGTCAGCTAAAAAAACTGATGACGAGCTGGTTTCTCCAATCTCAATTTATCAAGTAATATCAACAGCTAATGCAGCGCAAATTCTAATTTTTCCGTGTGACAATATCTATAAGGAACAATCCCATAGATATACTCTGAGCTCTCGCCGGCCCTTGCATTCGAAGCACTTGATATTTGAACCTTAATTGTATATACTGTAATTGTGAAGTTTGATTGGGATTTGACAAAAGCAGAAAGCAATAGAAAAAAGCACGGGGTTTCTTTCGACCTGGCTATAACAGTTTTTGATGATCCGTTTGCTTTAATTGCCCCAGATCCCAAACACTCGAATGTTGAGGAACGGGAGTGGATCATTGGAGTGTCAGATAATGGAGTCTTGGTAGTGGTTTTCACGAAGAGACTTCAAGGTCGACTATACCGAGTTATAAGCGCTCGGCGAGCGAATCGTCGAGAAAGGAAATTGTATGAAGAATTCAAAAGACTTCCCCTTTGAAAAAGCACGTAGAGTGTCCGCTAAGGAAGTAGTATCTGCACGAAAAGCCATCGAGCAAAAGGTTGGAAAAAAAAGGCCAGCCCGTGGTCGTCCTGCGAAATCAAATGACGAAAAGTTTGTTCCCACATCAATTCGTCTTCATCCCAAAGTTTTAGAATGGGCGAAGCGTGAGGCTAAAAAACGTGGGTGCGGATATCAAACAATCATTAACGAGATTTTATTAGAAAAAGCGGTCTAAGGGGTCGATGGTTCGCAAACAGAGTTAATTGGTCGTCTCTACTGGACTCGAACCAGTGACCTCTTCCATGTCAAGGAAGCGCGCTACCAACTGAAAATAGTATTCCCTAGTGATATTCAGCTTTTGAATACCACCGTGATTTATTTGAATTTATTTTGATTTATCCATTTGCGTTGTATTGATTACAGCGTTCTGCCTCTATCCATTTCAGTTCTAACAGCCGAGAATACAGCACTACCGTCTATTGATATGAGAGTTGGATGTTGCCGAATTGCTTGCTCTAGACGATCAAGTCTTGAAACAATTGCCGATGCACCGTCGCCTGTGCCGCCACCATTGGCCACATTGAATAGTTCTGCTTGCTGTGATCTGTTTAGAACCATCTCACCCGAATTGAGTCTTGATACAATTCTATCACCACTAAACGAACTGCCCGGCACGATACCACCGTCTGCAAACTGTGGCGTAGGCGTGTTAATGATTCGATTCACGTTAGCTGCGGTTGTAATGCCCATGGCTGCGGCTGCAACAATGTTCGCAGGATAGGGAAGCGTTAAGGCATTTTGAACTGCAAGAATACCAGATGTAATGGCTTGCGCGGCATTGAGTGCTTTGGAAGCTTCAAATGCTTCGCGACCACCTTGACTAGCTAGATCACCTAGCGCGCCAAATAAACCAGCCGTGGAGGCTAAGGTTTGTTTATTGACCAAGTCTTGGCGTCTTTGTTCCTCTTCTTTGAGCTTCGTCACCTTCTTTGCCAAGTCTGTTTCTAGTTTCAATGTTTCTGTATTGAACTTAGATTTTAAGGCCAGTAAGGCAGCGTCTTTTTGTGTTTGACTAGCCAGTGAGCTATTAACGCGTGCCTCGTCTTCGGCATATTTGGCATTGAGCAATTCTTGCTGTGCTGTAATGTAATTCTGTTCGCGTTCTAGTTTAGAGGCAAATTCGAGTTCTTCGGCTTCGGCTTGTACAATGCCTTGCTGTTCATAGAATGATCTTACTTGCTCTAGTTTCAATTCATATATGGCGGCGTCATCTTGCGAAGCCAATTGCTCTGTATATTTGGTGTTGGCGTCTAATAGTTTTTGTTGTTCGGCACTTAATTCAATTACAGCTTGTTTGGATCTGTTTACTGGTTCAACTGTGCTGTCGGCACCTGTCGCCATTGCATTAAATGCCTCTGTGGATTTCTGACTAATACTGGCCAATGCGGCGTCCAGTCGATCGAATACGCCGGGGTCACTACTTGCGTCTAGAGCCTTACGGCTCTCGTCAGCGGCTTTTGTGAATTGTATGCGTAGCTCCTCAAAGCGGCCATTGAAGCCACTAAGAGCCGATAGCGCAGTATAAACCAATGAGTTTAAACCATTCACAGATGTTGCTAGTCCATTGATTGCCACCGAGCCGGCAGTTCCAAGTACACCGAGGGATTGAACCACAAGGCGGCTGCTATCGATCAGACCAATAAAGCCTTCACTAATGAGTCGCTTATATTCTGAATTGTTACCCGAAATTGCATCTGTACTATCACCTATTATTCTGGATATTTCATTGATTGCAGCTATTACAGCCGGGTTTCCGGTGATCATTGAACCAATGGTTTCTTGAAGGTCTCCAAATGAATTACTGGCTTGTGTGACTGCTCCTGAGAATGTCGCAATCTTACCTGTGGCAGATCCGCTATATTGTTCAATTAAGATCTTGGCAGCGTCGCCGGCTTTGAGTTGTTCTTTGGTTAAAGCTTTGATTGCTGGGTTTACTTCACCAAGCTCACCGGCCAAACCACCGAGGGTCTTAGACACACGTTGTGTTGCTGCATCTAGATTGATTCCCATTGCTGCGGATAGTTCTACTGCGGCCTTAACCACTTCTTTGGCTTGTTCGTTGTTCGCGCCGTATGCCTTAGCTAAAGCCAATTGTGAGAGTACAGCTTCGTCACCCACTGTGGACACGGATTGAATACCAGATGCAAATTCTTTGAAATCGTCTAGCGCGTCTTTACTGTATTCACCGGCGGTTGCCATTGCCACGGCAAGGCTGTTTATAGCTTCCTCTTGGACTATTGAGGCTTTCACACCATCTGTAATGAATGTATTGAATAGGGCAGAGGCGGCGTCTTTAAGGGCACCAAAGCCAGCCAGTGCTAGATTGGCTGCGAGGTTTCCGACAAATATGTCATAGACACCAATTGATTTTCCGATGCCGACTGTGATTTCGTCGAATGCTTTCTTACCTTCGTCCTTTAGCTGTTTCATTCCCTTAGCTGCAACTCCACCGCTCTTGATTAGTTCTTCAAGCTGTTTCTGCGCGCCTTTATCTGCTAGGACGAGACTTATTTTGACCGTGTCTGACATTATTTGGATTTCCTTTTGATTTGGTGGTCGCGATACATTTTGTGCGCGAGCATATAGTCGCTTGATTTGATGAGAGTTCCATTCTCTAATTTGTAAACCAATTGCACGATTTTCTTTGCGTCTTTTGGATAGGCCAGTTGACCTTTAGCAAGCCATTCGTAAAGTCTGTTTAATTGAACGCGAATTTGGCCACGCTCTGAGTCGGTGAATGGTGGCGCGAATCTAGCCACGAATGCGGATTTAACTTTCATGATAGTCCTTAAATGAAAAAAGGGACTCACCAAATCGAGAGGACTAAGCTCGACTCAGTGGTCCCAGAAGGTTTTGAAATAAAGCGGGACACACAGCAACCAACCGAGCAAGCCACTGAACGACAGAAACTGCATGTCCCTAGAAATTAATGAATCGTAGAATCTGTTTTGAATTGGATAATATCGGCAAGGCCTTCGCAATAAACCAAACCAGAATGTTTGTAGAGTTGACTTAGAAAGTCTCGCAAGGTTTCTTTGTCGAGTGCTGCAATTCGCATCAATGAATTGTCATTCAAATCGCCGTTATCCTCAAAGCCCAGCAACATGGTTTCGCCAGTTTTGAGTTCTGCCTTTTTGATTGTAACTTTCATCAAAAATGCTAGCGCAATGAAATGCCATCCAAGGTCGCGCGTATCGTTATATTGACCGAGCACAACATCAAGTTGATAGCGATCTTTATCGGATAGATTTTGACAATGAAACTCATAGTTTTCAGTTGAAATAATTTTCATATTGCCCCATTGTAATTTGAAGCGCCGACCAGCCGAGACGGGTAATGCAAGACCCTTAGCCAGTCAGCGCCTCTAAAGTTTGTTAAGAATTTGCCATTTGACCAGATGCTTTTAACGAAGCGATGATTGCCGCCAAAGATACGTCTTGGGCATCAAGCCGAGCTTCAATCTCAGGAAGCACGATATTTAGATACGCTTCGACTGCGTCTTCGTCCGCAAAGCTTTCAGGAACCACTGTCAATGGATCACCCGCAACGTGAGCTACGACTGCCGCTTGTTTCGGCGAAGGCATCAATAGAACACTACAGCTTGTTGCTGCTTCAAGTGCCGATTCAAAAGCATAACCAGCCCATACATTACCCGCTGCGGTCCTTGTGAATGTTGAATCTGAGCTATCAAAGAATAGCTGATCACCTTGTGAAAAGGCTTCGTCGCCGTCTTTAGCAAATGTAAACACGCCAACCATTTGAACCGAACCAGATCCGGTGGTCGCTGCGATATCAACCATTGCACAACCTACGCGGTTGCCGATAACAACTGGATCGCCCGAACTAATCGCGCTGCCAGAATTGTTGTATTCCATGACGTTGCCGTTTTGAATAAAATTTTTCATGAATATTTTCCTTTGTTATTTGTTAAAAAAAAGAGAGCCTGGCCGGCCCAACCGGGGAAGGAGACCCAAACCGACCAGATTCTCAAAATGTTAAATATTAGTTGCCAGCATTTTTGAACAAACTTCGATACTCCATTGGAGCCGCAACGCATGCGTGTTCAATCTTAATTTCAAGCGAACTTGTATTGAAATTAATGCGACTTGAAACCACTGGATTCTCACGACCGTCGAGTCGGTACAAAACCACGCCTTCAATCAAATTTGGATCGGCGATTAAGTAATATTGGTTGCCACTGATCTCGTTTGAAACCACTAGCTTTAGCCGCCCCGCGAAAGGATTTGAATCGTCGACGTCGGTTGCGTTGATTAGACTTAATTGTTTCATAGCCGCCACTTCGATATCAGGGCCACAAACCAAAAAGACCGGGGCAATATCCAAATTCTGACCATCGAGTGAAAGTTGTTTACGCATTAGTTTAAAACCTTCGCTCAAACTGGTTTCGCTGACCGTCAATGGTGATCCTAAGTTTTTGTGCACAGTGGATTCATATAACGCCAAACCATCGCTCATAATTTTATTTGTGGTCAACGCCGAGTATGCTTGTACGTTTTCAAGTCTGGCCGCCGATTGAGCAGCGTTTGCGATAACTCGCTGCAAGCTTCTTAGATCGTCATTGATGATCATTTGGCTTGTGAACTTGTGGATAATTCCGAAATCCTGCAATTGAGCAACTTCCTTGGCCTCGTTCAATCCGGCATATCGAAATTCGGAGCCTTCGCTTCGAGGACTGAGATTTGAAACATCGCCAATTTTTACAAAGGAAAATTCTTTATAGTTTGACAAAACGTCTGATCGCGCCCACTGGGTCCAAGAACGGGGAGCCTCTTGGTATTGCCTTTGAAGCGCCTTCTCGCTAGACACTGACAAAATCAAAGGCAGATCACTGGAACTCATAGAACGCTGGGCCAATCCCGCATCGGTTTCAAACGCCAGCCTACCACCTAGAATTGATTCGGTGACTCGAACCAAAGACTGTCCTGCAAAGTGTTTCCCGCCTTCGCTGAGTTCAATCCGCGGGTCCATTCTATGTGCAAGGCAATCCACAATTGCACTTTGGCGCGCTTTATCGTGAGCGGTGTTCTGCTCAACTCGTGGGATGTTATCGGTTCGGATATTTGATTGCACACCCATGAGGTTACGGATTTTCAGCGCACCAATTACAGCGTCCTTTACTTCGGACACGGTGGCTTGCATTGAAACTTGTCTATCCGCAAATTCCTTGTCGAGTCCTGCGCGGGTCACAATATCGCGAATCTCAACTTCTTGCTCGTGCTTTGCAAGTTGGGCCTCTAGGTCCGCGATTCTCTTTTGTTCTGGGGTCATGTGTACTTCACTTTCTGTGACGATTGTCACTTCTAAATAATTGTTTGAATCTTGATTTCTAATCTGCGCGTCTTTGTCGAAAGGAATAGCCACGATAGATAATTCGTAGGGTTCCCAATCTGTCGCTCGGAATGTGCGAATCTTGTCACCTGATTTGGAAACGTCTTCCATTTTGTGAGTTCGATAACCAACACTCACGCCTTTCAAAATGCCGTCTTGAATCTTTTGAAATATCGCCTCAGATTTTGGATCTTGCGCGAACCTTACAACCGCGCGGCCTTCGCCGTTAAATACACTGACAGATTGAACCGTGCCAATTACCGAATCCAATGAATCGCCTCGGTGGCTGTCCAGTAGCGGTGCTCCCGATTTCAATCGATCTAGCCGAATATGCTTCGGGTCCATACTCAACTCTTCGTAGAATTGTCCGTCCCAACCGCTTCGCAATCCTTTGGCGCCAGTGGCCCACACAAGGCCCACAGTGCGCTTTTCGATGTCTATGGTTGACTTGGTTGGGGTTATCTCGAATTTGCGATTGCCGGCTTCGAGTAGCCGTTTTGTGATTGTCATGTTGCTCCTTTGATGGAAGGGGTGTTGTTGAAAATAAAAGACGCCAGCCGTGGAATGCCCAAAAACCACGGCCAGCGCCAAAGCCCGCGAAGGGGCTCTAAAATCGTTAAAATTCATGTAAAATAGGTGTTTACGCGCTTATAGACGTGCTAATCTAAGTCGAAACAATGTAAATCGTCGTAAGCACTGGTATAAGAAATACTTATGGTAGGTATGAATCAGAGTGAGACTCATCGAAAAATCTTATAGCTATGTGAAATCTGCCAGCGTGCCACCCGATGCCTATCTCGATTAAAACAGGACCCTAGCTCTTCTATACACGATCTGATGCCATCTCTAATATATTAATTCTCATCTCGATTGTGGTAATATAATCTAAACAATCTGCCATAAGAATTTCTTATACCAAGCGCTTCATATCGATTCAATTAGCTCTGACCCATAAGCTTTTCTTATGCGCCCGTCACTTGGCAGTGGATAGTCGCCAGGTGTCCGGTGGCCCAAGGCAATAGGCGAACGCATTGGCCCCTGGTAAGGCGATCTTTCTAAGGCACCGCATAGCCTGTAAGCGCCGCATGGCGCGCTTTACGTTGAAGATTGGAAGCCCTAGGTCGTCTGCGAGAGCTACCTGTGTGAACTGTGTTTTACGGCTCAATATCAGATGACACAGAATCGTTCTTTCAAATGCCGTTAGCGATTTCTCACCAATGATCTGTTCAATCAGAGTTTCCATAATGCCTCGCGGGTAGTAATTGATTTTGGACAAAAAAAAGCCTGTCGAATGTATCTAGAAAATTTTGTGCTTATACTATATCGGTGAGTGCAACATCACTTTAACAACGGGGCGATATTTTTGGTCCTATATAGCTATGGGACATGGTCAACTACTTTAACAACGGCTTCTTGATAAATGCCTCACGGCAGATTTTCTCAATGATATTGCTGATCTTTCCAGTCGAAGGCGGCTTAGCTCCAATTAGCTTGAACTTTGCAACAATCTCGTCTCTAGTCAAACCGCCAGCGTGTAGTCTGAATATGAATCGTTCTTCTGCCGACCTAAACTCGCCATAACGTAACCAATAGGCGCACTCTTCAAAATACTTGTATCGTTCAATATCCAATTCAATTATGATTTTGTTTACGTTGTCTTTACATATGTCTGCCGCAGTCTCGACGTCCTTGAACCCGTCCTTCTTTAGTTTGGCGCTCCATTCTTTCTGGATCTGTTTAAATTCTTTAGTCTGATAGAACTTTGTCGACTTATCGCCACGGGCTCCCGCCATGACAGTAAACTTGCGTTTCATAGGTGTAACAACCAATGCGTCGGGCTGTTCAATGCCTTGAAGCCAATCGTATGCCAGCATAACCAATTTAGGCTTAGACTTCTCAATGGCTCTTGTTTGTCGTTCAATGATTTCAATCACTTCGAACCATCCAAATATTGATCTAACCAATACCCCAACTCGTTGGCCGCCTTACGCGGCCCCAAAGCCTTTACCCAGGCCTCTGGCGTCGACCCACCCAATCTACCACGTAACCACATTGGCGCCTTACCTTGGGCCGCTAGGTGCGTATAAAGGGCAGTCAGTTTAGATCTGTATTCCAATTGGTGAAATGTCGCGGACTTCTTTAAATTATAGTCAAACCACTTAAGGAACTCGGGTAGCTTGTCGTCGCAGACATCGATGTAAAACAACTCAACTTTGTAGTGGAAGTCTTTGTCGGATTCGGGCGTAACCACAAGGGGCGGCTGTTCTGTCGTTTGTAGGCCACATTCAGTGGCCGATTCATTAGTATTCTTTTTGGTTTCAACTTCATTATTAACATTTTCATAATCGGAATACATAATACGCCCTACGGGCTCCATAATCGTAATCACGGGACCTTTTGAGGGACCGTTTGAGGGACCACTTGGCAACATGTCTAAAAATGGTTTGAAGACCACTCTATATTTCTTGGCAGTGCGCCGACCTTTGCCCTTGTTATCCTCGATGAGCGTTAGCAGTGGAGTGTCGGAGCCGCACAATTGTGCCAGCGCTCGGTTCCAATCTCTGGATTTGATGTTCTTTGGAATATTCAAGTTAGGGTCTGCGTTCCCCCATCCCTCGGCTATGCTGCGGGCCAAGAGAATTTCGAGCTTCCCTGTGGTTAAGACCCCGTTCATAATGGTGCCCATGAGGCGGTCAGACAAGCGGTCAGATTGATAGAATTGACCTATCCATTTCCATGGTGGTTGATCGGGGACTGATGACAGCTTAGTAAACGCTTCAAATAGGCACTGGCCGCCCGTTATCTCTCTAACTCCCGCGCTCAATGCAGCAAGTGGATTGTCTTCTGTTATTGGCTTATCGTGCTTTTCGTTGGTTATTTCGCTCATTGGATTTTTCCTCTGGTTGGTTTGTGATTATCTCAAGACTTGCCGCCGTTGTAGAGGAAGCATTTTGAATCACTATTCCGTTTCTGTGACGTATGGATTGGCCGGGCGGTATTCGCACGACCCATTTGGATTGTTTTTTCGCGTCTAATTCTGACATAATTCGATCCTTGGACATAGCTATGCCCTAGTGTGTTTGGTTGATTAGTTTATTCAGTTTTTGTTGATAGGCCGGATTGACCGGCTTTGGGTTCGTTGGGCGGGGACAGATTGTCCACTTGGCCGCGTGTGATTTTCCTTATCGGCATATTTCAGAAAATCTTTAGCGTTTGAACAACTATTCGCAATTTGAGTCGATTCCAATTGCGCCGCCAAAGTTTTCACTTCGGCAAGCGTTCGGGTTAACACTGGCGTGGTAGGCATTCCACAATTGGCAATGCGGTCTTCGATCAACAAAATCAAGAGTCGTAGCTATTCGGTGTTCACGCGGCGTCCTTTAGCTTTGAGAACTCCTCAGCGTTCAATCGCATTAGCTCATCAATCTGGGCGGCACAGCGCCGAAGCGCCTTGTGCTGTGCTATCAACTGTAGGCTATGTTTCTCTGCCGACTTCGCGTCGTGTTTAAGCTTGTCGAGTTCGCCGTTAACAATGCCTTTGAGGTAGTGCCATTTGCCCATGAATAAAGTTCGCTTTGGTAACTTCTTAGATTTCATGCCGCGCCAACCAGTGATTTGAGTTGAGCAGTGTTCTCGGGAATGTCGCCAAGATGTAACCCGTCGAAAGTGGTCTCTCTAACGGACTGTTCATCGATGGCTAGGACATACACTGGATCTAGCATAGCGATTAGATCTCGTAGTTTTTGAAGCTGCTCTGGAGTGCCTTGTACTCGATTGAGTTGAACCATTGTTCGATGAAATGGGTACTCGTGTAGGAATTCATCTTGACCAGTCATTGCAAGCCCTACGGCGGAAACTAGATTCTTTGCCATTTTTTCGTAGCTATATTTTCGCATTTGATTCTCCCTTTTTACATTTCAGCATAATTGCTGCATGCCTATCTTTTCGGACTAAAGTCGAGGAACTTGATAGTCTATTTTGAGATAATTAGGGACACTTTATGGTACACTAATTAGTGTGGTATCTGGGACGTAATAAACCCCTTATGATTTGGATATGGACGTCCGAACAAAGAAAATGGTTAAAGAACTAAAGAACAAGGGCTTCGACGTAAAGCGCCGGGTGCCTACCGTAAAGAAGACCTTTGAGGTGCCCGAAGACACCCTAGAGAAGTTTAAAAAGGCCGTGTATCAAAGAGACATGAAAATCAAGGACGCTATTGAGGAAGCTCTAGAGGACTGGGTTGAGAAGGAGAAATTTCATTTTTAGTTGAAAGTCGGCAAGAGAGCCGGTTGATTTAGCT
>CAYMBJ010000104.1:0-10895 GCA_964388665.1 uncultured Pseudobdellovibrionaceae bacterium
ATCCATTGATACCTGATCCAAGAGCTAGATATAGGCTTTGTTTTTCCTATGCTCCTGATAGAACGCAAGAGGGTTTGTCTAGCGCAGCGTCTTCTCAAAGGGATTCCGTGGAGACTATCGAAGAAGGTGAATCACCAACTCCTCAGAATGACATGAACAGCGATACGAGTGATGTCGCTAAGCCTGGCGATGCGAGTGACGACAATCCGTCTGAGTCAACAGAAGGTGTGGTCATTGAACTTCCTGAATTTTTGAATAAACCAATTGCAACTGAGCGGGCACCATGTGGTGGGGGGAAAAGCCAAAACGGAAATCTTTGGTCTTGGTTTTGGGCTGGCGAAAATCATCAATACACAATAATTGATAGAACTAGATTTGAGCGCATTAGTCACATTCAAGATTTGTCGGGCAATGGTCATCATTACTATGATCAGAACTCATTGAATCCAGAATTGCCAAAGACAGGTCCTTTTACCTACACCAAGAAGATTTTTTCATACATCAATCCGGAAACAAACCAACAATATCTTGCTCCATTCCCTGTCATTGGCCTCAATTTTTACGACTATTCGGACTCTCCTATTAGCGGCACCTCAGGAAAAAATCTGTACAGCGGATCCTTGCACCAGCTCGGTAGCTTCGATGCCGAGGGTGAGTTCTACATTGCGCTGGCCTTGTTGAACTCACGGACTGACGGCACAAGGGAAATTCTAGGAAGTAGTCTTCTGAACAACATTAGCTATGCCCAAGGGGCCGGAATAGTGAATGTTATAATTAATGGGAAAAGAGTGAGTACTGAAAAAGGTAGTTTCAAACTTGGAACTCTTTTGATCGAGATTTATCGAGACACGAATCATGAGATTCATATTCTTGTTAACGGTGTTGAAAAATCCAGGGTCGATAGGTCTCTAATGATAAACAATGACTTGTTTGAGTTGAGTGGTTTTGGATGGGTGGGTAGTGGCACTTCATTTTTTGATGATACTTTTTTTGAAGGCATCATTTGCAAGGGATCGATACCTAAGGATCAGCAGCTTGAAACTAGAGAGTATTTGCGGACCAAATGGCAGCTATATTAGAACCCATTTTGAATTGTCTCTTGCAGAGAATCCAATCAGCCAGACTTGATCCACAGGAGTGGTCAGTATTTTTATGGTAAAAAAAATCGCTTTTGCACTTGGCCTGGTTCTCCTCTTTTCACTATTTCAAAACTGTGATGGTCATCGCTTCTCGGTGCCCTCTACAGAAAACGCATCTGCAAACACTGACGATTCGAAGTCATTCGACGATATTGGCAGTTCTGAGATCACAGAGAGTACTGAGGGTATTGAGAGTACCGAAAATATAGGCGCGAACAATGGATCCGTACCCACTGAAAAGTCTGTGGAGCCTTCCGATATTGCATTTCCAAGTGATTTTTCACCAGGCGCATTGCGCGTCTGTGCTTCGGGGTGTCCTTATAAATTGCCCAGTGAAGCGCTGGCGGCTGCCAATTCGGGCGACGTGATTGAGATTGAAAAAGGGTCTTATATGGATTGCCTGATCATTACAAAAGACCAGATCACAGTGCGAGGAGTGAATGGTTATGCCCATCTGCACACCAAGATTTGCAGTCAAAAGGGTGGGGTGGTAACAATTGGTCAGAACACGGTCTTAGAAAATCTCGAACTGTCTGGTTTTGACAGCAGTGACTTTTCGACGGCTAGCATTCGCCACGATGCCAAGGGTTTTAATCTGACAATTCGAAATTTATTTTTTCACGACAGTCAGAATGGAATTTTACTTTCAAGTGCCAATGATCACATTGCCATTTTGGATTCTCGATTTGAACGGGTAGGGGCTAGGCGCACAGATGGCGAGATCTCCGTTCCCATATATGCGGCGGGGCGATCGGCGCAGGTTCTGATTCGCAACACACAGATTTTGTATGCGCGCCAAGAGGCAACGGAAATTAAGAGTCGATCTAAGAAGCTCATCATCGATTGTTCTGTCATTGCCAATCTCGATGGTCCGGACAGCTACAGTGTGAACACTCAATCCGGGGGAGAACTCATTATTAAAAATAGTGTCATTGAGATGAGTCCCTTGTCTGCAAACTCCACGATGATACTGTATGGCGACTCAACGGGAAATGCATATCAAAATAACAATATTCAAATGAGTGGGAATATTTTTATCAATGACAAGGGCAGTGGTCGGCTTTTCGCATCGTCAGTTCAGGTTTCGCAAAACTTTTCTGAAAACATTTTAATTGGCGGCTCCTTTACAACGGAATCAAAGTTAATGCCGCCAGGCAATGAACACTTGCCTTCTCGAGAAGGCAAGCTGGCTCCCTACCCCTATTTGCCTTCACCGGGAACTTGCGCCCCTTTATAAAATGACCTTGAGTCAAGCTCATTACCTAAAAAATGCTACCTTGAATCTCCATGCCATTTTTGCGCCAGGCTTTTGCTTAGCGTCTCTAAATCCTGCGTGAGTCGAACTCGAAGAGTGTTTTTTGATCGGGCTTGAGTTTTTCAAGCTGCAGGAGGGCGTCCCTCAGAATTTCAATTTGCCCCATGCGCTGCTGAAATTTCATCAGGGCTCCGTATTGGCGTGGCAGCACCATGCGGAGCACTTGATGGCCGGTGTAGTTGATAGGGGAATAGTTAGACGACCAATAGTGGTCTGTTAAATACTGTTCAATCTTGGTGCATTCGGGCGAGTCAGGGCAGTCGCTCAAACCGTCAAAATCTAAGGAACTTAGATAGATGTTTATGGTTTTGTTTCGTTGATACATATTCTTATAAAGATAGTGGAGCGCTGGATGCAGTAGCTCTAAATCCTCTGTGTCCCCAGCGTAATTGAATAGAGACGTCACCACCTACCCCAAATGCAGGTCACCTCTTTGAACATTGGTCCCAAACCTACGCCCACACAGCTACAAAATTATGTTGTCCCTTTAGAAGAGCAGATTTTCGCGAGTACAGATCACCGTCTAAGTTTTCAAAGTGAGTGCCAATAACTCAATACCTACACTAAAAGGAATATACGGTTGGTAAGCAACATCAATTCCAAATTCCGAAGCAGAATTATAACTTCTTTCCGGGTTCGTAACTCCAATGGCGATTGAATCACATTTTTTTGAGACGGTAATACAATTGGCTGGGAGTAGTGGGAGGAGTTTTCTTTTCGAACATGGATCGCTGTGAATCGAGCGCAACGGTTAGGGTTCGCCACAAATGCGAGACACAATTATTGAATAAATGATTCCAAGTTCCTCGATAGGTATCGCCATGGCTATAAAATTCATTCCAAAAATCAGCCAATACGAGATAAAGCTTTATTTTTTCGTGGTTTTTTAGCTTCAGAGGCAACGAATATAGATTTTGACTATCTCTGCCGTACGACTGGTCAAAAACTTCTCGCTCTTGCAAAAATAGTTTTGAACCAAGAGTCCAGCCGAAGCCATCCGCAAACCGAGTCCCTGCTTTTTTGTCGACATTGTAACTAAAAACCAATGCCTTAGTTTCAGATTCAGGACAAGGGAGGACATCAACCCAACAAACCTTCATTTCGAGCATCGCATGACCAAAGGCCTCAGCAATTCCCTTTCCCACACCAGCCATCAAGTAGTTAAACTGAAGGACTTGAGAAAAGCGATTGGGTACAAAATACTCCTGACTAGAATCCAATTTACCGAATTCAAGAGCAGGCACTGCGCATCGTTGAGTGTATTCAATTTCAGTATTCTGATCCGAAATGAGTAGCACCCCGGCTTTGTTGCAGAGTCTTTCGTCTTCCATACTCAATTGGGCGAGCTTCAGGGCAACAGCATCCTCGATTTGCCTCGTGTTTTCGACCTCTGCCTCGCCCTGGATGAAGCTAGAGTAGCCGCCAAAGCTCAGGTCATAGCCAAAGAAATTGAAAAGCTTCTTGCTTAGAAAAAATCCTTTTTTGCGCAAAAGAATTTTCCATAATCCACATTGAATGGCCAAAGCCAGTTGATGAGATTCATTCAGGCCCAAAGAAATCTCCATGGTTTGCGCTCGCCAAGGTGAAGTGCCCCACCTATCTTGAAAGTTTTTTGGCTGACCGCAAGGTCCGCCAGATTCAGTTATTTCGATTTGCAAATTCAATGGCAAACTTTGGAGAACCTCTGGCAGACGATATTGTAGGTATTGAAGAGCGTCGCCATTCGGCATACGCTCATCGGCGCTGTGGAGGCTAAGCCCGAGGGTCGGCAAAGCTATCAGTAGAGAAAAAAACAGACTCATTAGACGATAAAATTTCAACATATTTTTTTCTCCAAAAGGCTTGGCGCCAAAAGAGCGGCCCCCTAAAATCAATGGCATTTCAATGCCGAGGGCCGCGAGCCAATTCATCCGATCAGGGCAAATCGACCGTTCTAAAATAGGGAGACTCTAGCATGTAAATTTCTGGAGCATCAGACGAGAGACGAACTTTCTCTAATTTTGCAATCCAGTGGTTCAACTCCAGGTCCAATCTGTGAAAATCTACAGTCACCTTTACCGTCCCAGCGTCCAGAGCGGTTACATTTTCGCCCATCGATCGACATTCAGATTCGACATGGGCATAGTTGCGCTCAGAATAACTGGCGCTAGAGCTCTTTGAAGCAGAGGCAGAGATAAAGAAAAAACTGGCGTTTCCTTGCGAACTCGAACGGCTCGACCAGGATGAACCATGATCAACATATTTCGTTGAAATGCACTTTACAACAAATTGACGCCCTAAAAAATGCAACTCATTGGCGTTGGCAAGTTCCGCGAGTGCACCAGGAAAATCCACATCCAATCCTTGATTGATGGCCATGCCGACGAGCGAAGCATAATATATACTCCACTCTTTGAGCTCCACCAATTGGGCTGCATGAGTTTGGATATAGGCCCGTATCTTTTCTTGAAGTCCGGCAAAGTCCCGAGCCGTGGTGGCGTCAAACAGCGCCACCTCGTCGGGATTGACCTGCAAGATTTTAGTCACATCATAACTTTCGTGCCGACTAGAAGAATCCTCCCGCGAAAGATTCGCCAATCCGCCAATCGAAAAGTTGGCCTTGCTATTGTGAGAAGAACTCGACTCAACGTGTTTGACCACAACTTCTTGGTACAATTGTTTCAATACCGTTGAATCGACTACAACTTCCCTGCCGACTTGCAGTTGAGCCGTGAGAATTCTCATTTGATTTTTTGCCCGTTGCATTTCACTTTCAAGGTGAACTTCATTTGCAAAAGTGCATTGACTAGAAAGACCGATTAAGAGGAAAGTAAAAAGGTATTTTTTAAGTTTTTTCATATTGAATCCTTTGCAATTATTAAATTGGTTTTTTTTGAATTAATTTCTTCTTTTTTGAACGCAGTAATTTAGCAAATCATAGTCAGGCAGAACTGAATCGTTTTTTATGACGCAATTTTCGAGAGCTTGCAAAGCGAACATATTGTAATTCCCTAGCACAAATTTCGTGCAAAAAGTGCCCGGAGAATCCCGGTGAAGGTCTAGTGAGTCCACATAGTACCAATCACTCTGATTGTAGTATCCGCCTCCTAGTTTAAGTACAGTGGCAATCGATCTTTGACACATTCGCAGTTTTTCATCATTTGAAGGGGCCTGCACGACAGGAGTTTGCAGTTCTTTTTTTGCCCTTCTCGGTGGTCGAGGAAGCACTATGTTGTATGATTTCTCCCTGATTTGAATCTTGAATTCTTCTATCAAATCCTTTAGATCAGTTGAAAAATTGTGATCAGATCCGAAAATTTCGGCAACTGCCTCCTGGGTTTCCTGCACCTCAGTTGTGTACCAAAAGGCTTCTGTTCCACCGCCTCGCGTGATTTCATCCGAAAATACGACGAACATTTTTCCATTTAGATCCCGAATATAAATTGGTAGAGAGACTCCGGCGGCAATCACTTCTGCAATCCCGTCATTTGTAAATTCTGAAATCGCATTGTGTTCCTTTATGATGTCAGCTGCTCTCTTTGCATACAGAGCTGTCACTCTTCTTAAGAAGTTCAATGCATCAATAAAGTGACCCGCCCGCTTTTCTTTTAAAGCTCGAGCGATTTTCTCGCGCATTGGCAAAGGCATATCATTAAAGGTTTTACCAAAAAATTCGCCAAGGCTGACGTCGGGAATGAAAAACGACTCCTGGCTGACAATTTGGGGATCAATTCCAAGTATTTCTCGGATATTTGTCCATTCATTAAATGCAAGTTGGAGTCCAGCGGTTGGACTGGAGGTAGACTCAATCTTTTTTAGGATTTGCCCTTGCCTCTGCAGCATTTCACTCGAACTGCGAATCAAAGCTTCGTTTTCGGATTCCATCACAGGGGCAGGAACTTCTGCCACTTTGAGTTCGACTCTGGGATCCCATGAGGCCATCGCAAAATTCGCAATGAGAAAAAAGCCCGCAATTAGACCTAATTGTTTCTGGAACATACTTTTAAACATAAAACTCTCCTTTTGGGTTGAGGTGGTTTGGGGGCATAACGAAAATAGCGACGACGCAGGACTGGCTCAACCAGTCAATTCGGACATTTTACAATGGTGACGTCCCAAACTTGTCACATCGTCAATTTTTTCGACAACAGAACCATTGGCTTTTTGAAAACGCCGGAAAAATCGGTGGAACGAAGATTGCTGTTTCAATTGATGATGAAGTGGCCCAAGTCCCTGATTTGTTTTTTTTGTTTTCTTTTAGGTCCAGCCGCCTGGGCCACTGATGAGTCGCTTACGGCCAGAGTCTTTGAGCTTCAGGTGGTAGCTGGAAACTCAGATTCCCCTCCAATCGAATTTTGTGCAGCTACATTGATAAAACCCGCATCGACCCAAACTCCGCGGTTGCTTACGGCGTTTCATTGTTTAAGAAATGAAGCCAGATACTTTATCTATGATCGAGGCCTATCTCCGATTTGGCAGAGCGATAAAAATTCATTGCTTCCCGCAGGACCTGTTTTGGAAGCGCGAGTTCTCCGAGGGAAAAGTGAATTCGACTTGGCAGAACTGTCAACCACCGACGATTTTCTAGAGTCCTACCAGTCAAACCTGAAAGAATTCACCCCGGTGACTCTATACAGGAATCACAATTTGCCCCTTGCCGCGGTTGGTATACACGAAAATCAACTTCAAACTCGCTATTCGCGCGAAATGATTTGGCCCACATACGGATACACCGTCAATTCATCGATTGATCAAGATTTTTATATTTTTGAAGACTTGTACATCGAAAGGAACTTTAGTGGCGGAGCTGTCTTCGACGGCTACAAAAATTTTATTGGGCTCATCTCTCAATACGAACCAAGCAAGAGTACAATCGTTGTTCCTTCAGCACATATCGGTGACTTTCTCCTCCGGCAACCCCCGACCATTGATGCCATTGAAGCCCAAGATGGAGCCTCATGCCCTAGCACCTTTTCAAATGCTTTCAATCATAGTGGCAAGAACACGGGCATTGATGGCGGGCGCTCCTGCGAAAGCCAAGACCAGCTGCAAATGCGATACGGTCGACTGGCCGCTCATTCTTTACGAGATTTTATCCACCCCAATGAGGGCGCTCCTAATCCAAGAAACGCCAAAGAACTCATTTTGGCAATCGATGGTATGTCAGTAGATGGCAACGAAGCACTCAGCAGAATCGGGTCCGCCAAATCCCTGGTCACAAGAGACGTCGGTTTAAATCAGTATCCCGCCAAAGAAATCCGCCAAGGCATCATCGCTCGATTAGCAGGAGAGTTCATGTCTGGATTGAATTCCCGAATGAACCTGCACAAAACATTAGATGGAGCAACACCCCTTGTAGAAAGCCACTACCTAAACATGGGCCTCGCCATTTCAAGCGGCGATAGGGCCGAAGACGAAATTCATTTCTTTTGGCCGAGCTTGCACGGCAGAGGCAGTTTTAAAATTGAAATGGATAATGACTATAAATCAATACATCTGCGAGGTCAGATTGAATTCGGCGCAGACAGGATTCCATCCATCAAGCTCCGATGCGACAATAACAACTACAAGCGCTTAGTTTGTGTCAGTGATGCGATTTCTCTCTCGGTTCACTTAGAAAACATTGGCCAGAACTTAGCGAATGAAAAAATGAGATTCAAAATGGCCATAAAGAATCCATCGACCGGAGAGATTTTTGTTTTTGTCGGAGACCTGAATCGTGCAAGATGACAACAAACTCGAATCAGAATTCCGTATCTATTTTAGTGGCCTAGAAGCCTACCTCGCGGGCGACCACCGAAGGGTGCGACGCATTTTAAAAAATCAAGATCTTGAACAATGCGCTCGACGTCTATTGTTGGCCCGAAACCTCATTCGCAAACGCAAGTTTTCTCTTGCTCAGTCCGTTTTGGATTCGTTGTCGCCGATCAACTCGTTATTCGCGGCAGAATTAAATTTTGTGCAGGCGAGTCTACTCAGTTTCAATTCCCAATGGTCCTTGGCTTTCGAAAAAAACCGTTCGGCTTATGCGCTTTACAAGCAGATAAATTATCGCCAAGGTCAGTTCAATGCCGCCTATAACGCCTCTTTTTGTAAAAATCACTTGGGTGAAAGTGAGCAGGTTTTGCTGTGGCTTTCTGAATGTGAATCTTTGGCCATCACCGCGCGCGAAAGGTGTTCTGTTATCCGGGCAATGGCTTGCGAACACAGTCAACAACAGAATTTTAAGATGGCTGTGCAGCTGATGGATCAAGCCTTTGACGAGCAAGAACATCTCGGCGATGTTGACAAAATTCACCTGCAAGTAGCAGCATTCGATGTGTTTTTTAGAGCTGGAGAAACAGAAAAATGTGAAGCTTTGTTGTCACATTTGACCAAGTCAAAACTCAATCGCTTCGAAGCTCGCATCCAGTTTGAGTCTTTACTTTTTCGCATTGCCATTGGTCGCATCCATTCTTTGCCTCCGCGTTCCGAAGCCATTCGTGCTAACACAGAATTCAATCAAATGTGGAACCTTTTGGCCGCGATTTTCGCTGGCGACCTTCCGGAAGCAGAAAAACAGTGGCGGGCGCTACACCATCTTTATCCGGCACTCTATAATCTTGGATTTTTGAATTTTCCAGACAGCGAAAAAAACTCATTGCTTGCTAAGGCGATTAAAAAAATACAGTCCACCTCGCAAATCACCATGTCGTGCAATGCTCTGAGTGGCAAGTTGCAAAGCCTATATTCCCTTTTGGCAACGACCAGTTTGCCTCTCAGAAAAGAGTACCTTATTGAAAGACTCTGGGGTGCCCCTTATCATCCACAGTATGATGAGCGATTCTATCGTCTTGTTCGTCGTCTGAGGTGCCAAATTCCCGAAGAGCTCGTCTCAGAACAGCGAGCCTATCGATTAAAGTCCTCACCTAAGATCGCTATAACCCAAACGTCTGGATAAAAAAAATTATGCAGAGCCACAATTCCACCATTTAAAAGTTACATCCAATCGTGAGCTCGCAAAGAGGCTGAAAGTAGGGCAGACGACGATTCATCGATTGCTTGAACGGAAGTTCGTGCGGGTGAAAAGAGTCGATTGAATGCTATGGCGGAGGTTCGTGCATGGTTGGAATTTCTAGGTTTATATAAGCTTCAAAAAAAAGTCAGAGTTCTCGGTGTATTCAAACAGGCGACGAAAACGCCAGACGAAAAGGCGTGAGGCTTGGTCGCCCAGCTTTGACCTGGACGGCGAAAAAGTCAGGTCATTGTGTTCGAAAGGATTAGTAATTCGGGCCATAGCATCGGAGCTTGGAATCTCGGTCGGATCGGTCCGAAAAGCCCTCAAAAATGCATAACTTCGATTTAGTAACAAATTTGACAAAATATCCAGAACTCAAAGTTTTGGTCTATCGCAACCGATGGTAAAGGCGGCAGTTTCTGATGGCTTCAAAATGAAGTGGCATCAGGTTGGACTGTCCGATTTCATCTAACGGAACCACCCAATTGCATGGATCGGAACCATCGGAGCGTCAGCGACGTGTTGTTTAGTTGAGCATCTTTTCTTGGGCAAGCTTTTTCCCACTTGGCAGTGGCGATTGCAATTTTTCTCTGTAGTCTCCTCCTCGTAAATTCAGCCGTTGGCTCGGGTGCTCAAGGCGACTCACGATGGCTTCTGCGATTACCGGATCCTCGAAGAGTTTGATCCATCCTTTGGGATCAACTTGTGAGGTGATAATCACCGACCCCTTGCGATGACGATCTTCGAGGAGATCTACCAGAACATTAGCTTCTTCGTGCGTGTAGTTGCGCAGTCCAAAGTCGTCGAGAATGAGAACCTTGGTTTGAGTGAGCCGGCGAACGTATCCGAGATATTTTCCAGCGGCTTTGGCTGCAAGAACTTCTTCAATAGAAAATTCACTGGCAAGAATGCGACCGACAGTCCCTCTGCACACAGTCTTTGACCAATGCTGACCGCCAAATGTGTTTTTCCCTCGCCGGTTTTCCCAAGTACGAGAACGTTTTCACAAGAGTGAAAGAACGCAAGACTCGCCAGCTCTCGAAGCTTCGCCTTAGCCAGTCCGCGCTCGAAGGTTTGGTCCCAATCTTCAAGATTTGCATGAGAGCGGAACTTTGCTCTGGTCTTAAGTGATTTTGCCAACCGATCTTTACGTTGTAAAACTTCATCTTCAAGAACAAGTCTTAAAAATTCAAGGTGACTGAGTCCCTGACTGGCTGCTTGAGCTGCACGTTTTTCGAAGCCTTCATGCACTCCGAACAGCCGCAAGCTATGTGACAATTGTTTCATCTGATCATTGATCATTAATTTCCTCCCTTTCAGAAGAGTAATGAAGATACATGGAACTGGCTTCGCGCTTGGGAGCTGTGCGAACAACACTTGGGCGGTTGCCATTTTTATCAAAGTATTCAGCAGAATTTAATCATGAATTCATTGCGTGCCAAGGACCGAGAGGGTCTTGTGCTCA
>CAYMBJ010000105.1:0-10860 GCA_964388665.1 uncultured Pseudobdellovibrionaceae bacterium
CAACGCCGCCAAGGGAGAGGTACGTGCTTCGATAGACACAGCTTACAGAGCAACCCAAGACCCCGTCCCCTCGCTATTGACCGTCGTACCAGCGCAGTTGCTTTTTGCCCTTGCGATTAGGATGAAGCTTCAAGTGATAGTTGCAGTTTTTGCTACAGGTCTCGGCTTTGTCTAAATCTTCGCCGCAGATCTCGCAAATTCTAAAGTCGCTGTCGCAGCGTTTGCATTGCTTGATGGTTTTTGCAGGCTGGCCACAGTAGGGGCAAAGTTTATAATTTTCAGTGGGCTTGAGTTCTTGATTCACAGCCACCCGCTGGTCAAAGACAAAGCACTCGCCCTCAAATTGATCATTGGGATGCTCTTCGATGTATTTTAAGATACCGCCATCAAGTTGATAGACATTGTTGTAGCCTTGGCGCTGCAATTCGAGAATGCCCTTCTCACAGCGAATGCCTCCCGTGCAAAAGATCAAAACCTTTTGGTCTTTGCGAATGTTCTGGCTCTCCATAAATTTTGGGAATTCGGTGAACTGCTCAATGTTGGGGTTGATGGCGCCCTTGAAAGTGCCTATCTTGTATTCATACCAGTTGCGTGTGTCGATCACGGCGGCATCTTTCTCTTCTTTCAAAACCCGATTCCACTCGGCTGGAGAGAGGTGATGATTCTTTTGCCCGGGCTTGAGCTCTGGCGTCTTGAGTGTGACGATTTCGGGGCGAATTTTAATTCGCAGTCGCAAAAAGGGCGGAATCTGCGACTGGCTGTCTTTAAAGTTGTTAATTTCAATTTGAAAGTGCTGGCCAAGCCAATCTTTAAAACTTTGCAGTCCCAGCTGGGAGGGCGAGGAGATGCTGGCATTGATGCCCTCTGTGCCCAGGATGATCAGTCCCGAGATCTGCCACTGTTCCCGCACGGCTTCGATTTCGGCACTGACCTTGTCTAAATCCGTCAGTGGAAAAAAGTGATAAAAGCTGGTGACAAAGTAGGTGCTTACGGATGCAGTCTTCATAAATTCCTCTTGTGTGCACCGTATAATTCAACACTCGATCATCGTCAACCCACATTCCCCTTGAGTTCTGTGCCTGAACTTCATTAGATAGGGCCATGAGTTTATCACAAGCGGATCAAAGCGAAATTCTTAGGCGCAGAACCTTTGCTATCATCTCTCACCCGGATGCAGGAAAGACCACCTTGACTGAAAAATTGCTCTTTCACGGTGGTGTCATTCACGAAACCGGCGAGGTCAAGGGCAAGTCGGGCACCAAAGCGGTCACCTCGGATTGGATGGAGTTGGAGCGCCAAAAGGGAATCTCCATCACCTCAAGTGTGATGACCTTTGATTACAGCGAATTGCGCGTGAATCTGCTCGATACTCCTGGCCACAAAGACTTTTCTGAAGACACCTACCGAGTGCTGATGGCGGTGGAGTCGGCCTGCATGCTCATCGACGTCGCCAAGGGAGTGGAGGAGCGTACCAAAAAGCTCTATGATGTTTGTCGTTTTCGCAAAATTCCCATTTTCACATTTGTGAATAAGCTTGATCGCGAGGGCAAGGATCCTCTGGCTTTAATTGATGAGATCGAAAAGACTCTCAATATGCAGTGCTATCCGGTCACCTGGCCTTTGGGCATTGGCGATCGTTTTCGCGGCATCTACAATCGGCTCACCAAAGAGTTGATCATTTATGATCAGCGCCGCGAAGATGTGCTTCAGGATCTGGTCATCCCTTTTGAAACTTTGGATCTCGCTGTGCTCGAGGCCCACATGCGCCCAGAGGTCGCGGCGCAAGTGTTTGATGAGCTTTCGCTGATCGAAAGTGCCTTGCCTCCTTTCGAGGTTGAGGCCTTTTTGGCAGGCGAGATATCGCCAGTGACCTTTGGTTCGGCCAAACAGAACTTTGGCGTCAGTGTGTTTTTGGATTTTTTTTGTAAATATGCTCCCGGCCCCCAACCTCGCCCTACCAAAGATCCGACCAAAACGGTGGAGCCTCTATCGGATCGACTCACTGGCTTTGTTTTTAAAATTCAAGCCAATATGGACCGCCGTCACCGCGACCGCGTGGCCTTTATTCGACTCTGTTCGGGAAGGTTTGAGCGCGGCATGAAGGTGCACCACGCTCGCCTAAAACGCGAAGTTCGCCTCGCATATTCCAATCAGTTTGTCGCTTCCGATCGCCAGACAGTGGACGTGGCCTTTGCGGGCGACATCGTCGGCGTGAATGACACTGGTAATTTTGCCATTGGCGATTCGATTGCAAGTTCCGGTGAAGTGCAGTTTGAAGACATTCCTAAGTTTGCTCCCGAGCTTTTTTCAAGAGTTACAGTTAAAGACGCCCTCAAGCGAACCAAACTGCAGCAGGCGCTGCAGCACCTCTCCGAAGAGGGCGCAATACAGATTTTTATTGATCCCAATATTGGTCCTCAGGATCCTCTGCTGGGCGCCGTCGGGGAATTGCAATTTGAAGTGCTCTCCCACCGTCTCCAGGATGAATACAATCTTGATGCCAAATTGGTGCGACTGAGTTTTACTGTTGCCCGTTGGCCGTGTAACAAAGATGGAGAGCCAGTTGAAAATCTAAAGGGTGATTTTACCATTTACCGTGATGTTTCTGACCAGCCGGTGATCTTGCTCAACCAAGAATGGGATCTCAATTGGGCTCAGCGCGAAAACCCTGACATCGAATTCCGCACCTCCATTGTCAGAGTGAGGTAGGAGAGTGGTTTCTTCAAATCAAGCACTTAAGGTCATCGATCTAAGCAAGAGTTATCGCGCCACGAAGGCGCTAAATCAGGTTTCGTTTGAGATTTGCAGTGGCGAAATCTTTGGTCTACTTGGTCCCAATGGCGCCGGCAAATCCACACTCATTCATATCATCACTTCGCTAGAAAATGCTGACTCTGGTGAGGTGCGAGTTTTTGAGAAAAGCACAACCGAGAGTCGCAATTTTTGCAAATCGCAAATGGGAGTGGTCCATCAAGAGGTGGTGCAGTCCGGTTATTTCAATGTTGAAGAGATTCTTGAGTTTCAGATGGGTTACTACGGACTGCGCGTTTCAAAACCGCGCATCAATGAGGTGATGGAACTGCTGGCCCTGGCCGAGCATCGCCGCAAAAAAGTAAAGGCGCTCTCAGGTGGTATGAAGCGTCGTCTGATGATTGCCAAAGCGATTTTGCATCAGCCGCGCCTGCTTTTGCTTGACGAGCCAACCGCAGGAGTGGACGTGGAGCTTCGCAAAAATCTTTGGGATCTGGTGACCACACTGCGCTCACAAGGAATTTCTATATTGCTCACCACACATTACCTTGAAGAGGCCGAACGACTGTGTGACCGTGTCGGAATTCTTCATCGTGGCGAGATCTTGCACATTGGTAACACCCGCGATGTGGTCAAGGAGTTTTCGCGCAAGACCTTTTCCGTTCAGCTTGCGAGTGCATTGAGCGCCGAGAATAAGGCCAAACTTCCTATGATAGGAGCGCCAGGAGCTTCAGCAGAGGTAGGAGTGGGCGGTACAGATCTCCAGGTGATGAAAGTTGAATCTCAATTTTTACAAATCAGTGTCCCTGAATCTTGGACATTTCAAGAGGCATGCGCTGCCTTGAATTTGGCAATGAGCGAGGTCAAAGACATTCAAGTTCACAATGGCAATCTCGAAGAGGCCTTTAGCTATTTGACCCGATCCAGCGGGAGGGCGCGATGATTGCTTTTTGGACGCTTTTGCGGCGCGAGATCATGAGATTTTCTAAAGTGATTGTACAAACTGTGCTCTCGCCCTTGATCAGCACCTTTTTGTACCTGCTCATTTTTGGCGTCGGGCTCGGCTCCGAGCTTAAAGACATCAACGGCACCACGCCCTTTTTGGCGTTCTTGATTCCAGGGCTAATGATGATGACATTGATCAACAATGCCTTTCAAAATGCCTCGTCTTCTATTGTTTCTTCAAAATTCTCTGGAGATCTTGAGGACATTCGCTCGGCCCCCATTTCCAATAGCCAGATCATTTGGGCGCTTTGTGGCGGAGCCTTGGTTCGCGGAGCGATCGTTTCGATGGTGACCCTGGCCGCTGGCGAGGTTTTCTATTTTCAAAGTCGGGGCGAGTGGTTGGGAATTGCCAATCCATTGTATTTTCTCTTTTTTACCATCACAGGGGGGCTGCTCTTTGGCCTCATCGGTATCTGTGTGGCCTTTTTGGCCAGAACCTTTGATCAATTGAGTGCCTTCACTTCATTTATTCTTCTGCCCTTGACCTATCTGGGAGGGGTGTTTATTTCACTGACACACCTTTCGCAGTTTTGGCAACAGGTAGCCAAGCTCAACCCGTTGTTGTATTTAATCAATGGCCTGCGCTTTGGCGTCATCGGCCTGAGCGAAGTGAATATTTTTTACTGTGTGAGCATGGTGCTCGTTAGCATGGTTGTGGCATTTTATTTTGCGCGTTTAAGTTTGAGCCGCGGGTCTTTTCAGCGTTGGTAGTGGGTCAGCGTTGGTAATGGGTCAACATTGGCAGTGGGACAAATCTGGTGGAAGCTCATCTCTTGAAGGTGATCTGCAGTAGCAAAGGGGAGGAATTGAAAAATGTTTGAAGGTTTGTCAGACAAATTCATGTCGAGTCTAAAAAAGTTGCGCGGGCAAACTCGCCTGACCAATGCCAATCTTGAAGATGTGATCAAAGAGATTCGCCTGCATTTGCTCGAAGCAGATGTGAACTTTAAAGTGGTCAAGAGTTTCATTGACCGTGTCAAAGCCAAAGCGCTGGGCGAGACAGTCATCGAAAGTGTGAATCCTGGGCAAATGTTTGTCAAAATTGTTCACGAGGAGCTGGTTCAGACCCTGGGCGGCGAAAAGGTCGAACTCGATATTGGTAAAAAACGACCCTTTGTGATTTTGATGGCCGGACTTCAGGGTGTGGGCAAAACCACGACCACTGCAAAATTGGCCCTGCACCTTCGCCAAAAATCGCACAAGAAGGTCGGCCTGGTGCCTGCGGACATCTATCGACCGGCCGCCATTGAGCAGTTGCAAATTCTTGCCAAGCAAAACAATTTTTTGGCCTTTGACACAGATCCTAGTGATCGACCCGAAAACATTGTGCAAAAGGCGCTGGCTTGGGCCAAGGCCGAAAATTTGGATGGCCTGATACTCGATACGGCGGGGCGCCTGCAGATCGACGATGACTTGATGACAGAGCTTAAAAAAATCAAAGAGGTGAGTCACCCCGACGAAATCCTGTTGGTGGCCGATGCCATGCTCGGGCAGCAGTCCGTCGCTGTGGCCGAAGGATTTCATGCCGCCTTGGGCTTGACCGGTCTCGTGCTCACCAAAGTGGATGGGGATGCCCGTGGTGGAGCGGCGCTCTCGATTCGCGAGGTGACCGGCATTCCCATTAAGTTCTTGGGCGTGGGAGAAAAGGTGGCGGCCCTCGAAATCTTTCATCCTGATCGCCTGGCGGGTCGCATTTTGGACATGGGCGATGTGGTCACTCTGGTCGAAAAGGCTCAAGAGGCTTTTGATGCCAATGAGGCCGAAGAGGCCACCCGCAAAATGATGAAGAATCAGTTCACCTTAGAGGACTTTCTTAAGCAGCTTCAGTCGGTCAAGAAAATGGGCGGCATAGAGACTCTCTTGAAGTTTTTGCCTGGAATGGGTGAGATCTCCAAACAGCTCAAAAACATGTCGCCACCAGAAAATGAAATGAAGCGCATCGAGGCCATCATCCGCTCGATGACCAACAGTGAACGCAACAATCACAAGATCCTTAATGGCTCTCGGCGTCAGCGAATTGCCGCAGGTTCTGGCACCCAGGTCTCTGAAGTCAATAAGCTGGTGAAGCAATTCGAAGAGACGCAAAAGATGATGAGCCAGATGATGAAGATGGGTATGGGTGGCGCAGGTGGCGGACTCGGTGGAGGTCGTAGCGGTGGCCGCGGAGGCGGTATGGGACTCCCTGGGGGCATGGGCAAGGGAGGCATGCGACGGCCTCCAGGTAGCAGATAAAAATTTTTATTTCTTGAATCACTGCCTATTTCGTTGTAGCTCCTGTGGTTTACTAAAGTGAGGTAATAGACAACATGGTAGTTATTAGATTGAACAGAGTTGGCACAAAGCATGTCCCTAAGTACCGCATCACAGTTGCGGATTCACGTCGCTGGTTGGGTGGTCGTCACCTGGAGATCTTGGGAACTTATAATCCCACGCCAAAGGGACAGGATGTAAAAGTAAAAGTGAATCTAGAAAAGTACCACGAGTGGGTTAAAAAGGGAGCGCAGCCGTCAGATCGCGTTCGCCACGTGATTCGTCTAGCTGAAGGAAAATAAAGAATCCTTTAAGTCTAAGCAATTGGCCTCATGAGCTGGCGAAAATGCATGGCGCGATGGAACACTCATCGCCAAAAGACTTTGACGTCTAGGTGTAAAGAAAAATTGTTGGCACTTGAGCGAGATCCTGAGAGCATTGTTTATGGGTTCTCGCGGGGTTCAAAAAGAGTGGTTTGAAAAGTCCACTCAGCTTCGGACCTGCTGGGCCAGAGAAGAGAAATCGAGAAATTACACTAGATTTTGATCCTGAAATTTAAGCAATCATCCATCTGATAAAACAGGGACTATTGGTAAATTTAAGGTTAGAAGATTTAGAGAGGAGACTCCGTGGAGGAGATGGAAGATAGCCTCAAGGATTTGGTGATACTAATGGCAAAATCTTTGGTGGACAATCCTGATAGCGTAGAAGTGGATGAAATTCCCGGACAGCAGACCACATTGCTGGCCCTTAAGGTCGATAAAGACGACCTGGGCAAAGTGATTGGTAAAAAGGGCAATACCGCTGCGGCCATGAGAACGATCATTCGAGCAGCAGGGACGAAGCTCAACAAGAGATACCATTTGGATATTGTTGAGTAGCCTGAGTCGGAGGCAGGACCAGAGTCGAGCCTCCTTTCCGCACAACTCGTGAGCAAAACTCGTGAGCCAAACTGGCGGGACAATTTTGTCAAACAGGCTTTCTGAATAGTTTCGCTGAGTCGCGAGCTTGCTGAGACAAAAGCAAAATGAATTAATTCCATCGAGCTGACTAAATTGCTATATTTTCCTGAAAATTTTGTTAAACACTCTCCATGAATGCAGTACCTGTTGCAAAAGTCATGAGAGCCCAGGGCCTCCAAGGCGCCCTCCGCGTGCAAATTTTCGCTAAAGAGGCGGAGTCTCTCGCCGGCCTCAAAAAACTGCAACTTCAATTGAAGTCTGGTGAAATTCAAGAGTTCACGTTAAATTCCATAACGCCAGCTTCTGGCCAAAGTTTTATTTTTAATTTGGCTGAATCTAAAGATCGCAATTTTTCGGAATCACTGGTTGGCGCCGTCATTTTGGTGCCGGAAGATCACTTTGTCTCTGAACCTGGAGAGCGAATTTTTTTACGCGAGATGCTCGATTTCGCAGTTGTTGATCTTGCCACTCAAGAGCACATTGGCCAGATCAAGGAGTTCTCGTCCAACGGTCCTCAAGATTTACTCGGAATTCATTTTGCCAATCAAAGGATCTGGATTCCTTTCGTTGAAGAGCTGGTCCCCAATATCGATTACGAGCAGAAAATCGTATCTTTGAATCTTCCCGAGGGTATGTTAGAGCTCGCGGAAAAGTTGTGAATTTCAAAATCATATCATTGTTTCCAGAGGTCATTCATCACTATCTGTCTTCAGGGGTGATAGGCAAAGCCGCAAGCAAAGGCGTGTTTAGCTATGAGGTGATCAATCCGCGTGATTTTGCCACTGGCGTTCATAAGGCGGTTGATGACCGCCCCTTTGGTGGTGGCGACGGCATGGTCATGACATGGTCGCCGCTTCGCGAGGCGATTGAATTTGCATTGGCCAATTCATTGACTAACAAATGCAAATCCCGACTGATCTACCTGAGTCCTCAAGGGCGGCTTTGGAACCAAGAGATGGTCAAGGAGTTCCATAAGTGCTCCATCGGTGCACCTGACCGTGCAAGTATCGATATGCAAATCGAATCTGGTTTAGACAGCGAAGCGGTAATGATTTTGATTTCAGGTCGCTATGCCGGGATCGATCAGCGCTTTTTTAGTCATTACCAAATCGAAGAAATCTCCATCGGTGATTATGTGCTCTCTGGTGGGGAGCTGCCAGCCTTGGTGCTTCTGGAAAGCCTGGTGCGGACGCTGCCAGGAGCGCTGGGCAACGCGGACTCGGCGCCCAGCGATAGCTTGTGGCAGGGATGGCTTGAGGCGCCCCAGTTCACTCGCCCAGCCAGTGCCGAAGCTGCGCCTGGGGCGACGTCTGCACCAAGATCTGGAGTGGTGTCGGGAGCACTGCCGGGGCCGGTCCCGGCAGTGCTCCTTGAGGGAAATCATCGTGAGATTGCTGAGTTTCGTGACCTGGTGGCAAAAATCATCACTCACAAAAAGCGCCCGGATCTAGCCAGGCCGCTGCTGGCAAGAATGTCTGTGGAGGATGTGCGGCAGGTGACTCAGGCCTTGCAAAAGTGGAGCGAGCCGGCGCGCTTGTGCAATTTGCAGCTCTGTGGCTTGGCTGTGACAGACGTGCAAAATTTTCAGGTGGAGCTGTGCTCTTTGCAGAGCAGAAGCGCGGGTGACTCAAAGTCGGTGAGCCCAACTGCACACCCACGGGTGGCCATCGCTTTGTTGCACTATCCCATCCTTGATCGGCTGCAAAACATTGTTAGCACCAACATCACCAATTTTGACATTCATGACATCGCAAGAGCAGCAAAAACCTATGGCGTGGATGCCTACTATTTGATCCATCCCATGCGCGATCAGTTAATGTTTGTCGAAAGGGTGCTCGATCACTGGCGGGTGGGTTCGGGAGCTGATTTTAATCCTTCTCGCAAGGTGGCGCTGGAGCCTGTAAAAACTGCGGCATCACTGGAGAGCGCGCTGCAGGCCTGGACGCAGACGCTCCCAGCGGGCAGCAGCCCGCGAGTCGTCGCCACTCATGCGCGCACGATTCCAGGTGCCCATCAGCTTAAATCATTTGCAGAAATTCGCGAAGAATTGGCCTCTGGAGTGCCGATTTTCATTGTTTTCGGTACCGGCTCTGGGCTTAGCGACGAAATGATGCTCCGTTGTGACAGCATTTTAGAGCCAATTCGTGGGGCTCCACCGCAGGATTTTCGTCATCTTTCTGTTCGATCTGCAGTGAGTATCATTCTTGACCGCCTGCTAGGTGCGTGATAGTTCACTAGCCTGTTTATTTGATGAGATATAGAAACCTCATAGTGATTTATATATTTGAATCTTTATTTTGAATCTAGGAGAGATATAAAATGGCCGGCAGCAAAGCTTCACCAAAAAAGACACCCCGAACCGCAAAAAAAGCAAAATCTTCTGGTGAGCCTCAGGGTGAAACCAATCTGATTCGCCGCTTGACTGTCAAGCCACGTCGAGAAAGCTTTCCTGAATTCAGTTCTGGCGATACGCTCAATGTTTATATCAAAGTCAAAGAGGGCGATAAAGAGCGCGTTCAGCTGTTCAAAGGCACAGTGATTAAAGTTCAAGGCTCAGGCGCACAGCGATGCTTTACAGTGCGAAAGGTTTCTGCCGGAGTTGGCGTAGAGAAGACCTTTCCCTTTTCTTCACCAGCGCTTGATCGCATAGAGTTGGTTGCTAAAGGTAAAGTTCGTCGCGCAAGGCTTTTTTACCTTAGAAATCTTGAAGGTCGAGCTGCTAAAATCGTTTCTGACCTTTACATTCAAAAAACAGACAAGGACTCCAGCTCGACTGAAAGTGCTGCAAATGAAGATGCTGCCGCGGCAAAATCAGCAGAGTAATTAGAAGCCAGAGGTCACGGGATGTGATGGATAAAGTCGACGAATGGAAATTTGGTCCATTCCCACTGGCTTGTGTTGATGAAGTTGGACGTGGATGCTTGGCCGGTCCCGTGTATGCTGTTGCCGTTTCTCCTCGCGCTAAACCACCTCGCGGGTTATTTTGTGACTCTAAGCTGCTATCTGCTGAAAAACGAAAATCACTCATATCTGTCATTGAAGAGCATTTTTTTGTCGGTCTGGGCATTGCTTCGGTCGAGGAGATCAATGCCATTAATATTCTTCAAGCCTCTTTGCTGGCGATGAAGAGAGCGGTCGGGCGGCTGCCCTTGGTACCGAACCACCTTTTGATCGACGGCAATATGAAAATTCCCAACATTAAAATTCAGCAAACGACTCTAATCAAAGGCGATCTGCGTTCTGAGTGGATTGGTGCTGCCAGCATCTTTGCAAAAGTTAAGCGAGATGATTGGATGGCCATACAAGCAAAAAAATATCCTCAATATGGTTTTGAAAAGCACAAGGGCTACGGCACAGAAGAGCACCGCCGCCAAATCAGTGCCTGCGGACCCTGTCTCCTGCATAGAGCTGGGTTCAGGGGAGTCAAAGAGTGGTTGCAGTCGCCACCGCGGGAGAGAGATCGAAGTCAGAGCGAAGCGCTTTCTTGAGTCCCAGGCTTGGTGCGTTTGCGCAACTAATGTGGTATCGCCTTATGCTGAGCTTGACATCCTAGCGGTGCACCAAGATTTGGGCGTTGCCATCTTTGAAGTGAAGTCCTCATTTCATTCCGACTACAAATGTTATCGCCTGAGTCCCAAGCAGAGACGGAGATTGATGCGGGCCCGCCACTGGCTGGAAAATGAACTTGCAGAAAAGCATGAGACGGTGCCGGTGAGCTTGTTTCTTGTTTTGGTGGAAGGTGATGATGAGGTGCAAATTCTTGAAGCTGACGAGTTCATTTAAACACGCCCTAGTGCTTTGTCAGGAGAGTTTTTTCTAGACGCGAGGAGGACGCTATATGAATAATACCGCGACGACGAAGCAACAACGAAAAAACTTTCCTGACAAAGCA
>CAYMBJ010000106.1:0-10515 GCA_964388665.1 uncultured Pseudobdellovibrionaceae bacterium
CCAATCAGAATGCGACCACTCGGCTTAGTAGCTTTTTGAAGCCATGGAATTGCAGACTTCATTCCGCCCAACGCATGTGATGATCCGGTTGGGTTCTTCTCACATCAGAGTATATGGTAATGAGTCAAGAGATAGTGAGCAATAGGCCTCATTATCGATAAGATTGTTTTACCACAAACAGCTTTTCGACAGGAAAAAGGCCCATGCTCAATTCGCATTTAAGTTCATTTTTGTTAGGAACGGAACTCAAAGCTATATCCATGAAGCAAGTCGCTAAAGGATATCTTTGGGAGGTTGAAAAAACCAGATCAGCATCACTGTGTAAGCACTGCGGGTCAGCCAGAGTTGTGCGCGCTGGGAAAATTGCGTCCACAATGCGTGAGGAACCAATTCGTCAAACCTGCTTATGGCTAAAGATTCATAAGCACCGGATTCACTGCAAGGACTGCAAGCGCACTTTTGCTGACGCAGTTGAGGGCGTCTTGTTTCGGCGTAAAACGACTCAAAGGTTTCGCAAGTTCATTGCCCAAGCTTGTGGTAAGATGAGCGATCTAAAGACCGTCTGTCGCTCTTATGGAGTTTCCTGTGGCTTTGTATATTCGACCTACTACGAGCAAGTGGAGATCAAACTTAGAGAGCGCACCAACGCTCTTCAATGGCCTGAGGCCTTGGAAGTTGATGAGCATTTTTTTCGCCGAAAAAAGGGAGCAACCGAGTTTGTGACCATGTTTACAGATCTTGGCAAAAGGCGCTCCTTTGAAATGGTTCATGGCAAAGACCACGCTTCAATGCTAGAGCAAATCAAAACCATTCCTGGCAGGGACAGAGTGAAATGGGTTGTGATTGACATGTCCAATACATACAAAAGTTTCGTCAATCGACACTTTCCCAATGCGCAGATCACGGCCGACAAGTTTCATGTGTTGAGACTATTCTCCCCTCATATAATGAAGGCCGGAGCGGCCATACATGGCGCCAGAAAGGAACTCAAAATCCGACGAAAGTTACTGCGTAGTCGACAAAAGCTTGAGTACTTTGAGAGATCCGAAATTGATTTTTATCTCAAAGATCACCCTGAATTGAATGAACTTTATAGAGCTAAAGAAAGGGTGTATGAGTTTTACAGAATAAAAGGAGTGGCCCGCGCTGCCATCGCCCTTCATAAGCTCATTGCAAGATTTCAATCGTCAGCAGTTTTGGCCATCCAAAAAATGGCCAAAACCTTCAAGCGCTGGCGTCAAGAAATTCTTTGTTACTTTGCCAAGGGGTATACGAATGGATTTACGGATAGAATGAATGGCGCCGGAAAGCTTGTCCAGAGGAGGGCTTTCGGGTATAAGAGCTTTAAAAATTACCGACTGAGATTGCTAAGTGCTTATCTATACTCGGGCTGCGCGATGTGAACAACAGTTGCGTGAGGAGAACCCAGAACTGGAGAACCAGAACTGGTGCGGCCGGAGAGATTCGAACTCCCGACACCCTGGTTCGAAGCCAGGTACTCTATCCAGCTGAGCTACGGCCGCATTCTGGGACAGACCATAGCCGTTTTTGGTAGACTCTGGCAATTCAAGAGCAATTTGGCCAGTCGCGTTGCCTTCCTCATATTTCTCGCCCACCGTCGAGGAACTTTCGGCTCTCTAGTATTCTTTAAAAATTACTGGTGACTCCACAAGACAAAATGCGAGAGGCTCTAAACTCAATGTTCGAGTTATTTTTTACAGTCCTTATCGTAATGCTCGTCTTCTTAGGCGGGCCTGTTTCCCTCCTATATTTTATGCAACACCATCTACTTTATCATCCTAATAATATTCCCAATTCCTATCGTCTTGAATACGACAGTCCATTCACTGAGGGTTTTTTTGCACTGGATGGCGGGCAAAAGATCCATTATTACTATTTTCCTTGTCTGGCCCAGTTTTCAGATACCGAGTCTGTCAATCCTTTACCTATGGTTCTTTATTTTCATGGAAATGCTGGAGATTTAGCCCTCTGGCGAAACATTGCGGCTGAATTGAACATTAAAACCAAATGCTCTGTTTTGATCATGGACTATCCTGGTTTCGGAAAAAGTGACTCGAGGTTGGCCCGTGATCACAACCTGTTAATAGATATGGCGATAAAGGCCTTTGATCTCGCTGAGCAGTTAGAGCCATATTCAAAGAAAGTGCTCTATGGCAAGTCTCTTGGTTCAGGAGTGGCCGGCGAATTGGCTAAATTTTTAGAGCAGGATCCTACCAGAAGAGATAAGTTGGCCGGACTTGTTTGGGAAACTCCCTATTTGAGTCTGCGAAAAATTGGCCATGAAAGGCATTCCTGGGTGCCTAAATTTTTGATAAGAAACCAAATGAGTAATGAAGGACTGAATTCACGAAGCTTGCCGATCCTCATCTTGCACGGCCATGATGACGATGTCATTCCTTTTTCTCATGCTCAGGAGCTCGCCAGTAGGTATTCTCAAGCAAAGCTGATTTCCTTTGCCAAGGGCGGCCATAGCAATTTGAATTTGTATCCAGAATTCTGGGTAAATCTTCAACGCTTTTTAAGGATATAATGTAAAGATACCTTACAATCTGATATGCCAACTACCAACTGATTGAAGGCAGTGAGAGTTCGCAAGTTTTTCCAAACCGACTGGGTACGAGTGCCTTGAATTTAAAGGTACCTGATGAACCCAGAGTGCCAATATTAGAGTTTGTTGCGGTTTAGGTGGCCGCTTGTGCATAAGAACCTGTGGTTGTAACATTCGTCCAAGCAGACCCATTCCAATATTTATAAGTGGATCCGTCGTCGCTGGACACCTGAAATTTTACATCGTCAGCAGCTTTTACAAGCTCCGGTATCTTGATTTCAATTTTTACGATGCCCATTTGTAGCGTCATACTTCATTGTTCTCCTTCCGGTCTTATATGACTTTCTTATTGAGACACAATTTTTTTACGCTACCTTATGCTTTGCCATTTGTTCTAGTGACTTTGAGGTTTCTACCAGCGGATGGATGGCGACGACAGTTCGCAAGTCTTTCCGTACTGGCTGGGCACAAGAGCTTTAAATTTGAAAGTTCCAGAAGAAGCAAGGGTGCCAATATTTGAGTTTGTGGCGGTATAGGCCGCTGCCTGTGCATAGGATCCAGTCGTGGTTACGCTTGCCCATGCAGAACCATTCCAGTATTTGTATGTGGACCCATTGTCACTTGAAATCTGGAATCTGACATCGTCGACCGTGCCGCAGTCCCCAGCTTTGGTCAGATTGAATTGCGTAAGCGCCGATGGGAATGCTCGACCAACAGTGGTCGTTATTGCTACTGCAGGAATTGAAGCGACCGACTGAATGTCTGGTATGCATGGTGAGCCGGAGCACAGATTGTTTTCATCATCTGACTCCAAGATTGCTCGATATTGGAAGTACCTTGCCGGGTCTGGATTGAAAGCCCAACCGGCAACTGCCGTTATCCATTTTGTGAAATCCAGAATCGGCGAGAGTAAATTCACGGTTCCCGATCCTTCGCCACTCGCAGCAACCGACGCCATGTTGTGAAGCTCTGAAAACCAAGTCGACGCCGTGTTATCGGGACCTTTGAACGAAGGACTATCCGAGCAGTCGAATTGAGTACAAGTGCGAAATTGGAATTTGTTACGATTGGCACCACGGCGGTAAAGCTGGAGTGCTTCTGCATGTGAGATTTGGCGATTCCAGATACTAAATTCATCGATAAAACCTTTAAAGTAGCTTCCTGCACTGTATGAAGAGTATCCCAATGTGATATGAGATTGGGTTGCAAAAGCTGTGCTGGTTTGTACTCCTGAGTATCTCTTTCCGTCGGCATATAAGAATTGACCAGCGGCACCGAGCGAGTGAACCACATGGTGCCATTGTCCATCCGAATAATTGAATCCGCTACTGCAGAATATTTCAGGCCCTGAATGAGATCCTCTGACACAGAGATTTCCGGTGTCGTCTACATAGATATTTCGATCGTGGCTTCCACAATTCGCAGTTGTGCAATTTGAGGCCTGAAATATACCTTTTTTGGTCGAGCCAATTTTTTTGAACCATAGACTCACCGTATGTCCATTCTCTGGTATGTCCAAGGCTGCATAGGCGTAGTCATCTATACCGTCAAAGTACGCGGCTTTGTTGAAAACTCCAGGCTGGGCTGTAGTGACAGTGCCACCTTCTATCAAATGGTGAGTAAGGCCGGAGTAGTCTAGAAAATCTTCGGAAGATGGTCCGGTATCTAAAGAAGTTTCGTTGAAGTGCCATAATCCTACTAAACCATTTGCCAAATCTTCACCACCCGACGATATTGCCGAGTAGTCTGCTGAAGACTCGGTATCAGGAGCTCCATTGGCATCAGAATCTCCAGAAAGTTCTTTGAAAAATGGCAGGGAAGTCAACCAATTGAACTTTGTCCACGCGGAACCAATTGGCAATGAATTGACGGGGGAATTATAGATTCCTCCAAACTTGGAGTTTTGCCGTATATAAATTTGCAAGATTTCGCTAGAGGTGAGTTCTGCACTAAAAAATGAAACCTCATCGATCTGGCCATTGAAATACATGGCTCCCCATGCATCTTTGCCAATGACCAAATTTTGATTGGCGTTGTAGTTTAGGGTTCCAGATGCGGGGGTTTCATTTTTTAAATTTCCATTCACATAAATTCGAATTCTACTATCTGCCTTTACAGTGCCACAAACATGTTGCCAGATGTTAGTCTGAATCGGATTGTCAGTAGTTCCAGCAACCACCCAGGCCGAAGTATCTCTCATATGGAAGTAAATATTTTGATTCACCAAACTGAGCAAAAGGGAGTTATTGGTATTCGTCGTGCGATTTGTGACCACGCCTACATTGCCTGCGATTAGGGTGGCGGGATTGATCCAAGCGCAGACGGTCGCCGTGTTCGCCGGATGAAAGTCTGCATGATAAGGGACTGTGATATAGTTTGTCGAACCATCAAAAGCCAATGCACCAGATCCCAACTTTGAAGAGCTCGCCCAGGCGGGAGTCCCTTGGACTGTTCCATTGTGGCCATTACCAGTTTTATCAAGCGCATCCCCATTGAGACTCCAGTAACCAACAAGACTGCTCCATTGGGGGGTCCAAGAGGCGTTGAGTTCTTCCTGGGAAAACGTAGGTAATTGTTTGTTATAGAGATATTTGACTTCGCTGCCAGTTAAAGTGGTATTCCATATTGCTGTCTCGTCTATCAGGAAGTGATTACCTGGATCAGTTCCAGAAGTATAAAAGGTCAGATCATGGGCATTGGTCGCTAATACGCCCGATCCGGTGAGAGCCCCTTGAGGTATGCCATTGACATAGAGCTGCCCGCCTGTTGTTGAGTTATAGGTCAAGGCGACATGATACCATGTTCCTACTGTCAAAAGGTAATCTGCTGAAATAGTTCCCCATGTTCCGCCACGATTCCCAAAGAACTGAACTTTGTTTACGTTTCCACCAGATGCAGAACCGAAAAAATACATCACAAAGTTTGCATCAGAAGTGCCAAAATTCCACTTGCTGATAGGCCAGTCGGCATTTCCGGATACGGTTATCAAAGGTTTGAACCACATCGAAACTGTCAGATTGGTAGTAAATTGAAGTGCCGGCGTGTCTGCGCGCGAAAGATTTAACCAGTCTGACATCACGACAGAGTGTGACCCCAAAATCTTGTCAGTACTGTTGTAGGCCAGCGAACCCGACACGCCTGATAGAGTAAGGCCATTAGGACCGGCGTCTGTCAAATCATTGTTAAAGCGCCAGAGGCCCACAAGCCCTGCAGGCTGAGGCACTGAAGTGGCTGTCAATTCAGCGCCCGCAGGCAAAGTTGAACTCAAGGTCAGTTTCTGTGTGGGTACACTATATACAGTCCCCACATGAGTACCCGCATCAAACTCTCCTTGCGTATCGTGTGTGAGATCAAGCGGTGTGAGTGTCGCTTTGTTCTGGGCTTGTGAAGTTGTAAACAGAGTCCCATCGAAGGTAAAGTGCCCAGCCGTACCGAAATTCCAGGCATCTTCACGGTAGGTAAAGCCTCCAGTTGAAGTTACCGAGCGCGTGCCAGAGGGTTGCGATCCCACTGAGTTTAAAAGCACCACATCAGCTGCTCCGCCAGTTCCTGCTGGAGTCACGCAAGTGAACGCGGTTCCACTGATAACATTGGGGCTTGTGCATACAGCTCCTCCCACGGTGGCAGTCGCTCCTGATAAAAAGCCAGTGCCAGTGAGTGCAATCGTAGTTCCACCCGCACCTGTTCCCTCTGTTGGTGAAACTCCAGAGATGGTGGGCGCATCATCATTGGTGATCGTACCTGCTGCGGAAGCTGTCGAGATCGTCGAGTTTGTCGGGTTTGACAATGTGACCGTAATGGTCTCATCTCCTTCGGCAACGCTATCTGGTGTGAGGGTGACAGTGATAGTCTTACTCGTATCTCCAGCTGCAAAGCTGAGCGAACCCGAAGCGGTTGAGTAGTCTGAGCCAGCAGTGGCGGTACCATTGCTGGTGGCGTAATCCACGGTGACGGCTTGTTCTGTGAGTCCTGTTTTTGTGACGGTCATGATCAATGATCCTGAGTCTTCAAGAGCTGAGTTGGCTGCAATCGCTAAAGTAGGAGCGGGATCATTGTCATTGATAGTGCCAATGCCTGAATTATCAGAAATTGTGGCATTTAGGGAATTGCTGATTTGAGCAAAGAAGGTTTGCGCCGGCTCATCATATGTATCGTCGATTGTGGAGACGGTCAAGGTGGCAGTCGTTGCGCCTGCTGGAATGGTCACGGTGGTGGTCGTAACGGCACTGTAATCAGAACCTGCAAGAGCGGTATTGTTGGCCGTCATCCAATCAAAGCTCACAGTGCGCCCACTCACGGCCGACAAAGTCACAGCAAAATTAATGTTCGCTCCTTCGGTCACAGCCGCGGGATCGTTGATCGCGAGACTTGGTGTCGCATCATCGTCAGTGATGGTTCCTGTGGCTTGGGCTCTTGTGATCGGAGCATTGACGGCATTGGAAAGCTGCACAAAGAAAGTTTCATAGTCTTCATCCAAAGCATCTGTTGCCACTGTTACATTAATGGTTTTGGTGAGCTCTCCGGGTGTGAAAGTCAATGTTCCAGACGTAGACGTAAAGTCAGCCGCTGCAGTGGCAGTCCCGGCCACAGTGACATAATCCACCGTCACGGTTTGTAAACTTGCTTGCGAGAGAGTCACAGTGAAGGTCATCACTCCAGATTCCGAAACGGAAGTGACATCTGCAATGCTTAAAGAGGAACCGCCAGTGTACCAGGTCACACTTGGATAAGACAGTTCGCAGGTCTTTGTAAACTCACTTGGAACCAAGGCTTTGAAACGAACAGTTCCAGATGAACCAAGGTCGGAGATAAAGGCATTCGTTGTACTATAAGGCGCTGCTTGCGCATAGGAGCTGGTGATTGTGACCGGCGCCCAAGCGGTGCCATTCCAGTACCTATACGTGCCACCATCATCGCTGGACATCTGAAAGCGCACATCGTTGGCAGTGCCACAATCGCCACTACGAGAGACTAGAAACGAAGTTAAAGGTGCCGGAAAGGCGCGCCCCACATTGGTTGTGATCGAAACTGCGGGGATCGAGCTGACAGCGGTGATATCAGGCATACAGGGATTGCCGCCACAGAGATTGTTTTCGTCATCTGATTCCATCAGCACTCGATACTGAAAATACTGCGTAGGAATCGGATTGAATCCCCACCCCGCAACGGCGGCGACCCATTTGGTGAAATCCAAAATTGGTGAGTTGAGATTTATTGAGCCCAATCCATTTCCATTCGCATCGACTGAGACCATATTGTGAAGTTCTGAGAACCAAGTCGATGCCGTATTGTCGGGTCCATGCCAACTCGGATCATCCGAGCAGTTGGCTTGAGTGCAAGTGCGAAATTGAAACTGATTGCGATTGGCACCGCGACGATAGAGTTGAAGAACCTCGCCTGCCGAGAGGGCGCGGTTCCAGAGTGCGGCTTCATCTATAGCTCCATGAAAAAACTGATTAAAATTGTCAGCAGCAACTTTAAGTGGCCCAGATCCGCTCGCAATGACTCCTGGACTAGTTGCATCTAATTTTCCGTTAACGAAAAGAGTCTTCCCAGACCCATTAATGACAACAGCGACGTGATACCATTGGCCCGGCACAAGTGATTGTGTTCCAAGTGTATAATCATGACTTCCATTCCTTGTCCAAAATCTAAATTTATTATTTGAATAGTGAAGTAAGGCCACTTCAAATGTAGAGTGGATACGGAATACATTTCGAATTGTCGAAGCAACTGAATCTGGTCGAATCCAAGCGGCAAATGACAGGTCAGTTCCATGGCTCACGGTGGGACCAATTAAAACATCGTCAATTCCATCAAACATTCCTGCTCGTGAGAGTAGTTGCGCAGATGCACTGACTCCTCCAGACGCCGTCAGATGGCTTCCAATTCCAGAGCTATCTCTAACTTCATTCGCAGTTCCGTTCCAGTCGGACTCATTAAAATGCCATAACCCCACCAAGCCACTCCCCAATTCCGCGCCACCTGCAGAAATCGCTGAGTAGTCTGATGAAAACTCGCTATCGGGTGTGCCATTGGCGTTGGTGTCTCCGGTGAGTTCTTTGAGAAACGGGAGGGACGAAGTCCATTTTGAGTAGTCATAGGAGAAATTTGAAGGGGTCGACGCTACAGGAGATTGATAGACTCCAGAATATTTTGATTTTTGACGGTCATAAATCTGAGCGACTTCTGAATCCGATAGGCCTGTATTCCATATTGCAACTTCATCCATGAGGCCGTCGTATGAATTGGCATTCATCCGATATCCCAGTCTTATAGTCCCAGCTCCGTACTCAAGATTTCCTCCAGCATAGATACCCTGAATGACCTTTTTTCCATTCTGAAAAAGTTTTACTGTGGATCCGTCATAAGCTGCAACAATGTGATACCAGGTATTTGCAACTAGCGGGGTTCCAGTGGGTACTCCGTAACCAAAGTTGATAATTAGATCGACCTTTTGTGGAGCAGAGTTCACTCCATCGAAAGAATAAAATATTGTATCGTTATATTGCACAAGTCCATTATAAGTGGTACCCGCAGGATACCATAGAATACCTTTTTCAATTCCTGTTATGGAGCTAGGTTTAATCCATGCTTGTACCGTGATATTATTCGGTTTCAGAGTTGGATTGTCGGAAAATTCAGCGTAATTAATTGCTCCGCTCGTAAAATCTCCGGCATAGGACCCAATTTTTGAGACCGCTGAAAATGAAATGCTGTCTGTGACCGACGCGGTACCTGCGTTTCCCCGTGAATCAGCTAGCGAGTTATCAAATTTCCAGTATGCAACGACTTTATCCCATTTCGGAGTCCAGCTCGCATCTAATTCCGAATAATTCGTCGTTGCGTTCAGCTTCAATGCGCCACCCGAGTAGACGGTCCCCAGATGAGTACCCGCATCGAACTCTGCTTGAGTGTTATGGGTGAGATCTGGTGGGGTAAGCGTAGCTTTATTAAGAGCTTGCGAAGTGGTGAAGAGGCTGCCGTCATAGGTAAAATCGCCCGCCACACCAAAATTCCAACTGTGGGCAAGATGTGTGTACCCATTGGTGTAAGTGGCCGTTCTTGGACCAGTGGGCTGTGATCCCAATGTATTGGTGAGCACAATGTCCACAGCTCCTGCCGTTGCGCTTGCAGGTGTGACACATGTAAAACTTGTGCTGTTCACAACTGTTGGGCTGGTGCAGGCAGCTCCTCCCACCGTGGCTGTGGCTCCAGTTAAGAACCCCGTTCCGGTGAGTGTGATCGTGACTCCACCCACATCAGATCCAGACACAGGAGAAACATCTGTGATCGTGGGACCATCATCATTGGTGATGGTGCCTGTAGCAGAGCTTGCAGAGATGGTAGCGACTGCAGGGTTAGAGAGAATAAGAGTCAAGGTCTCATCTGGCTCAAGCGTGCTATCAGCTGTGATCGGCACTGAAATAATACTAGAACTCACTCCGATGGGAATGGTCAAGGTTCCAGTGGTGGACGTGTAGTCACTTGCGGCAAGCGCAGTACCGTCAGAAGTGGCATAGTCCACGGTGATAGGAAACACCGTGCTTCCTGTTTTTGTGACTGTAAAAGCAAGTGAGCCCGTATCTTCAATTGCGGAAGCATTGGCAACCGACACTTCCGGAGGATTTTCGTCATCTGTAATTGTCCCGAGACCTTGAGCGTCAGATATTGTTGCGTTGGTGGGCGAGGATAAATCTAAGGTTAGGGTTTCAGAACCTTCGTAGATCGCATCGTCGTTGATAGAAACTGAGACCCTGCCGCTGAGTTGCCCCGCAGGAATGGTCAACGTGCCAAGAGTCACTCCAAAATCTACACCAATCAAGGCTGTTACACCGCTTGCTATGTAATTGACGGAGATGTTTTTCGCCGAGATTTGAGAAAGACTCACAGCCACTTTGGGGAATTATTGTGGATGGGAATACACTGTCAAGAGGGTTAACAAT
>CAYMBJ010000107.1:0-10450 GCA_964388665.1 uncultured Pseudobdellovibrionaceae bacterium
ATACTGGAGCGACATTGGCGAGATTTGTGAGGGCTCTATCCGCGAATTCAGGTAACAAACTCTTGTGATCCCTTATTTGCCTACTATCAGCAGTCAGATTTTTCATTTTTGATAGGGCATGGCGACAATATGATTAACACGTTTGAAAGGTCTGGAATCAAAGTAGTGCCCCTCCAGCTGTAAATCTCCGAATCAGAGATGAGCAAGGAGCAAATCCTGCAAAGGATGTCTCTCGCTTTTGATTGTTTGAAGTCCTTGTTTCAATTGCATGGCTTTCGTGGAGTGAACATTTCTGTCGGTATTGGGAATTCAATTCCACTTGGTACAGGTGAAAGCCAAATATTTGATGGTGTAAGAAGAGAAATAAGGTCGAAGGCACTGGAGTTGTTGAATAATAATCCTCAAGCCCTACTAACCATCGCTGTAGGAAACGATCAGCAAAGATTAGAAAATATTTGGACCTCACCAGCGACTGACCTTTGCACAGATTCAAATTGTATTGGTAATTTGTTTTGTGTCACTGGATATGATTCTGGGGGTATAGAAGACGGCTCATTTGCGAGCCCCTATCCCGTCCTGTATCGGTTTTCCAATAGTCCAAATGTCGTTGCAATGACAACAAAGAAAAATGAGCTCACAACTAGCTGGCTTGCACCCCGGCTATTGATTGAATTGATTCGAAATCCCAGTCTAAATTTCGAAGAAAGCTATGTTAGAGTTCCAGACCTCACTTCGAGTGGAGAAGAGCTATTTCAAATCAGAACTCTTCCTTAGAATAACCTGACTGCAATGCCTGTTGATCTGATCAGTGTAAAGTATTTAGACAGGTATGTAGTAGCCGCACATTGATTGAAGTGGACTCGGATTTGCAACCTCAAGATTTCAACAGTGATTGACTCCATTTGAGCGCGGCTCCGAATTTGTTGAAGAGTCAGTGTCCAAAAAACTGACTGGTGTCAGCAAAAATGGGATCAAATACGAGAATGGACTAAAAAAGGAGTTAGACTTATGTTTGCACGCAAAGGAATTTCGAAATTTACAGCACTGAGCTGGATACTATCTGTCCTGGTGCACCTCATTGCTGGCTACGGCCAAGCAGAGATCCCAGAGAGAGCACAGCAGGCTGGCGAAGCGATGCAAAATATGCTTGAAGATCTTTATACTAATAGCGGTGAAAAAATCGATTTGGTTCTGATCGCTCGTGACGGAACCAATATGCGCGCCTTTCAGTGGTTAACTCCTGACTACCAGCTGACAGAGGGGTCTTCACCAAAATTGAAGCCTCCAACTATAGCGCAGTGGCTTCGCGGAGAAACACTCTATACGCAAAAAGAAACCCCTCAGTTTTCCCATATTGGAATTGCCGTGCGAAACCATCCCAAAAAAGAATCCGAAACTTGGGCATTTCGCCATCTTTTGCGTGCTGGTGACAAGGATGGCCATCCAAGTTCCGGAATTTACGATCAAACCACCACGGAGTTTTTTAACGACGATCCACTTTCATATAGATATGCTATTGTTGTTCCTACACGGGAAATGCAAATAAAAATTCGAGAATTTATTTTCCAAGAAGGTGCAGTGGAAAAAACACATAACCCACGGTACAACAGCCTTGCCTATCCCTTTGTAAATGAAAGTCATCCTGAAAATATTGATATGAATTCTAACCAATACGTATTGCATTCTGTTGTTGCCGCCTCGTTGTCACCTGTAGAACTCGAGTTGCTAAATGATGAAAAGGTAAATTACATACAAAAAAAGATATGGAATCTTGACTACATTCCCGATCATATGTGGATAGGCTCGGGAGCAAAAATACAAGGAAGCGCGCTTAAGGCTATGGCTTTTAACTTTAATGATGGTCTTGGCTCTGCAGACATATCCACTATTCCAAGAATGGATGCTAGACGCAGTTACATGAGAAATGTCGTTCCCGTGGTTACCGTAGAGTCATTGATCCGGTTTTTCGCAAAAATGAATTGGCTACAAAAGGACATCGGTGACAACGGGGTGTTGGTCATCGAGGACTAGAGGGCAGGCAGTCCGATGGAAATTGACGGCCTTTACTCGCGCAGCTCAATTTATTTTACCATTACTTTTAGCACCCGATCAAAGGCGCGATCTCCCGTCCATTTGCGAAGAGCGACCGTCGGCTTTGCGTACTTACCAACGAGGTAACGTGTCTTTGGATTTGCAGCGGTAATAATTTTTTGAATCGTTTTAGAAATCACGCTCGATGGTGAGGAAGAGTTTGCCTTCTCATAATTAGCTAGCGTCGCTTTTTCAAGAGAGCGTGCTATCAATTGGTAGGGGCCATTTCCGGATCGCTTCATCATTGGCTTTACCAACACTTCGCCAAACTCAGTCTGAATGGCTCCGGGCTCTAGAATGACGACCTTGATGCAAAAAGGTTCAAGTTCAAATCGCAAACAGTCGGAAAAGCCTTCAAGAGCATGCTTCGTAGCATGGTATCATGCGCCCAATGGAGTGTACATTTTCCCGCCACCTAGCCTCAATTCTGCCCTTTCGCTCTGGTATCTCTTCGTTGCTCCTTGTCTGCCTCGCGCAACTAGTCCTTGGCGTCGCGCCTCGATTTTTGCGGATTAGATTTTTTTCGCCTCGCAGGTATTTTTGAGATGAGCTGTAGATAGAAAACTTGAAAATTAATTTAATAGCCATCAACCTTGGTACACAAATTTGAATGGCGTGCCACGCAGGTTTGCAGAAGGCTCATAAATCTTCACTTCCTCTTGAAAGGCCCTATGTTGTCCAGCCCATTGAACTGGTGAGTACTCTCCATAGCCATTTCCGTCGCCGTACTTGTTGTAATCGGAAGAGGTCAGTCCCATAGCCTGCATAATGGTGGCATTCATTCGATTTTGAATTTGCCCCTTGCAGTCAAGGTAGTATCCCGTCCGTAAAGCCCCGTTGGCCCCGCCAATAGTGAATGTTGCTATGCTCTGCCGAGAGTGTGCAGAGCCCCCTTCCCCCATTTCATTGGTGACATAAATCACTGAGTTGTCGAGCAATTTTTTGCCGTTGGCAGGATCCACGACTGAATCCATTTTCGTTGCCAGATCCGAGACGATGCGTGCAAATCGGTCTTGATGTGTCAGCCATGTTTTTTGTGCATTTGGATCATTGGGATCTGAATGCCAATGCCAGCTAAAAAAGGAATCCAAATTGATATACACCACTCTCGTTAAATCACAGAGAAGGCTATGGGTGACAATGTCATTCATATTGAGGGCCGACTGAAGTGTTGCCGCATCATCCCTTGGTCGTTCTCCGCCTGGGCCTCCCACCAAGGTAAGGTCGGGTTTTTTGCATGTAACAAAATTTTCATTTAGCTTGTTCTGACGAACCCGAATCAGAAGATCAATATGAAATTGTGCTCTTTGCCTATCCTCGAAACTTAGTGCCGAGCTATTCAAAAGAGTTCTGTACCGCTCAATGCTGTTTTGAATGGACTGGCTTTTTCGAAGTTGCAACTTGTTAAATTCAGCCGGCGAAGCTGCAAGAGATCCAAAGATCGCGTTAAATAGCATACCGTCACCGACGATCGTTGGCATGCGCACGGCTGACCCGGTCGTGAGATCCCGATCCCAGGAGTTCATATTCAGATATGAGCTGTAGCCATCTATTTTCAATGATCGAAAATTTGGTTGATGACCGGCATAGACACTCGGAGCTTTGGCAATGATATTGTCTATCGTTGCGCCAATGGAAGGTGCGTCTTTGAATGCATCGACAGAGCAAAGAGCCGCACACCGAGTGTGGCCACCTCTAGTTTTAGAAATCAGATCTAGGTTCTGATAGATGTTCATTTGACTGCGAAAGTTATTAAAGTAAGTTCCAAAGTGAGGAGATAGGGAGTTAGAAAGTGAACTCAATGGTAGATACTTCAGCTCACCGTCGCTCATCGGCGTCACTCCTGCCGGCCACTGAGGCCAATACACTGGTGGCATCACACCTTGCCCAATGTAGATGATCACGACCCTCTTTGGAGCTGTTGTTGCCGCCTGGGCCTTCCCACCAGTGAACAAAGACGAAAGACATGGCAAGGTGGCGGCAAGCGCTCCAGATTTTTTTAACATTTCCCGACGGTTCATACGATTCATATTTTCCTCACTTCACCAAATTTTTAAGACCGCTTCTCACTTTTCCATTTGTAGAGTGCGTCTGCAGGAAAGAGCCCTTAAGGCGACAGGAGTCCGTAGAGTTTTTTGCGAGATTTTCTTTACGACGACAATAGTAGCGAAACATTTGCCTTTGGAAGCAGGCCTTCGCCTCAGGGCTTGCTGTGATCTCTTCTATGAGTTGTTGAGCATTCTGAACTGATTCCGCTCCTGGTGCGCTCAGATTAATATCACTGACTCCTACGTCAACGGGATGCTCTTTGAGCAATGCTCCTAAATCGTCAAGGATAGGTTCTTTGGTACGAAACTGCCCCAGAGGGCTATAGGACTCCAGCGCAAACCCAAGGCCATTGAGTTGAGTGTGGCAGGCCATACAGGCGGGCGCCGATGTGTGCAGTGTGTAGCGTGCTCGCGTGCTCCAAGCCAAAAGTGCCTCTTTGGTGTGAATCTTTGGCGCCATTTCCTGACCGGTCAGATCTGGAGGACCAAGTTCATTACAAAGAATATTTTCGCGAATTTTGCGACCACGAATGATAGGCCGAGTGTAGTCGTCGCCATAGACCAAAAACGGAACTCTCAGTAGAAGGCCTTGGTAATTGGGTCCATTTTGGTAGGGCTTGCTGCCTCCAGTAGTTTCATAGAGATTACCTAAGGTGGAGCCAGGCGTAGCAAAGCTTAGGCGAGACAACATGAGTTCGTTAAAACCTTGAGGATTGTCAAACACCAGATGATCAACGTAACTCTGAAGCTCAGTGCTTCCACCGCCTATTATGCGACTTACGGTGGTGTCATTTCCATAGTATGGGCTGAAAGCATCTGCACTGGATTCGTTGATGTCGAGATAGTAGCCGATAAAGTTATTGAATTTTTCTTTAGCCAATTTATTGGTGAGCAGGGATTCGAGAGCCTTGTCCCATCCTGCATCCGAAGCTAATTGGCCCGAGCTGGCCATTGCCAGCAAAGCTGCCGGGGGTTGATCGTCAGTCAGCAGAAGCGAGGCTTGTAACAGGCGTTCATTGTCCGAGGGATTGCTCTTCGGCACGAAGTGAAGAAAGTCAGGTTCTAGCACCAGATAAGACAAAACAGCGGCTGCCCCTTCCCCTGCAGTCTCTTCTGCGTTAAAGACACCTGTGAATCTCTGCGTTTCTTCTGTTGTGAGCGTCCGCGAGAGAAATCTTTGCGCGGCCTTGGCAAGAAAGGTGTCGCGGCAGACATCCGTCGTTTTGTTCAAATCATTGAAGCATGCTCCCGCAATGGACTTGATAAACACCAGATCCGTCGAGCTGAGGACATAGAGCTTCGCTGAAATGTCTACAAGAAGGGAGACCACATCCTCTGTATAGCGCTTTTCTGAATTGTAAATATCGCGCGATTCGTCTGAAGGAAGGGTGCTTAGCGTCGCTAACATCGGCGAATAAAGTGACCCCAAACTTCTTTTAAAACTATTCTTGAGCATTTTGTTTGAGAGCCGCTGGAAACCCATTGAGCTTACTAAAGGCTGCACATCACACTGAAAAGAAGTCAATAGCTCGTGGGATTCGGGAGATGTGGGTTCTGGTTCGGCTGGGCCACTGTTTGGATCAGAGACTTGCAATGCAGAAGCAATAGATCGTCTTTCTGCTGAATTCAACCAGGCGAGGTGATTCATGGGCTTGAGAGCTGAAATCGCATTGTCGATACTTAAAACAATGTTGTCGAGGGTATCAATCTTCTTTTTTGTTGAAACTCCAATCGGCGAATGACAAACCTGGCAATTTTTTTCATAGAGCATTTGTCCTGAAATGAGAATTTGGTGTGTGATCTCTGGGTCGGTGCCCGGAATGGGGTTCACTTCAGAGTCTGATGAGGGTGCACGGGAATTGTCAGCAATGGCCAAATCATCCTGTTTCTTGGCGTCCAATTTTTGGGTTTCAAAACCAGTTTGACCACAGCTGGCGAGCATGAAGCTCGCCAAAATGATTGAGAGCATGCTGGGAGAGAGTCTGGCTTTTTCCATGGGAAACACTGATAGGCCATTTTTTTTGAAGCCCAAGTCTGACCCCCAAAGCTATAAAACCACCTTTAGCGTATTAGTTTTAGCGGGGGCATTCTATCTCAAAAAATTGCGCGCAAAGTGAGGCTGGTCAATTTGCAAACCAACATCTTGGGCGGGCAAATTCTGGGTGCAAGAGCTGGTGGCAATACCCCACAGTAGGGTCTTGCCAGGAAATCTCATCTGCGGGTGAAACTGGGCACAAAGTAGAAGCAAGCATCGTGTCGAGACGGCACTGGGCTGAAGGATGCATTTCAAGTGTCGAGGACACAACGCTGAGATCGGGCTGCAAAAGATAGGGTGCAGGTTTGTCTTCAATTGAGGCATAGTAGCCGGTCAGAGAAAGGGCTCCGAGCAAAGCAGATTCACAGAGCTTGGCATCCTGGTTACGCTGGCAAACTGCCTGTATCTCTTGATCGCGGCCGCCCATATCGATTTTCAATGGATAGAAAGGTGCAATTTTATCGGCAAAAGCTCGGAAGCACTTTTGCACAGAATAGAAATCGGCTTGTCCTTCGACACTGATGGTTCCGCTCGATCCATTGGTCGGTGCGCCTCCCATCAAATGACCCAGTTCGTGACAGAGGACAGAAACAAATGCTTCTTCATTGATAAGGGAGTACCGAGAGATGCCCCCTGGGACTTCTAAAAACCAAGCGTTGCCTTCTTTCCAACCCCAGGCATTGACGGCGCCGTCATTCCAATCCTTTACGATGCGTAGATGGCCGCCCGCTTTTTCCACTTGTGGGCCAAAAAATTGTCCAAAGGCCCGCAAAACAAAATCGAAGCGCTTTTCTGGATAACCATTGTCAAACTCGTCACTGAGGTAAGCAAAATTGCCACCCACGGCTGCCGATTTTTTTGCAGAGAGGTTGATTGCTAAATAAAGCAACCCACCTGCAATACCTAGAGTCAGTAGAAAAATTATGCTGTTATATTTTGGTGTCTGTGACAAGAACGACTCCGAGCTGTTTCGTGCTTGAGTCCATTTCAACTCTCCTTTTCGGCTTTGCGCTACCATCAATGCGGCGGATCAGTAAGTTATTAATTCTTAGGAATAAAAAAATGTCGCGTTGAATTCACAAAACGTTGCAATGTATCAGTCTCATTGAGCAGCTGAGCAAGGTCAATATTCAAAAGTTTGCGAACGCTTGCCTTTGTGCCCATCATGGCGCAGAAGAACTCGGTGGTATGCTCCCGAAAATCAAGGCCCAAGTCAAAGGAGTGGTCAAACACTTTTCTTACAGCGGCACTTTCGGTGGCTTTCGTTAGTAGTGAAGATTCAGGGATTAAATTTTGAAGGATCGACGCAAAATTTCTTCGATTAGCTGCGGGTTGCAGGCAGTTTGACAGAATGTATGAAGCATACACAATGTTATACAGGTTTTCAAAGCCAATTAAGTCGTTGGCTTTGCGAAAAAAAATTTCGGTTTCATCATCATGTGTGACATAGGAGTTCAGATCAAAGAATAGTTTTTGAGAGGCCGAGGTGTTGGTGAGATTCGTCAGCGACTCGACAGTATTGGCAAAGGATTCTGCCATGATAAGTCCAAAAACTTGCGCCTGTTCAGCTGAGAAAAACGCAGGGTCAAGCGTAATATTTTGCAAGACTGTGTCGGCTATACAGTGACTGGATTCATGAAGACAGTAGTTCGGTTTTACCATCAGAATTTCATCACAAAAGAAACGCTTCGGATGTTTCTTTTCGATCTCAAACAAAACGCTAACATTGTCGAAGTAGGGAATGCGTTTTTCGCGCAAAATTGCCTGAAGCGAGAGATAAGGCATCACGTTGTAGTGGCAAAAGTCTTCGTTGGTGTACGAGAAGCCCAACCTCAAAGATTCATTGCGAATGTTTCGAAAAATAAAAGAGTGCTTGATCAGAAACCCATCACCTATACTTAGATGTATGGAGATGGGGCCATGGGCTTTCTCGTGATGTTGCAATAGCTCATTGAGCTTAACTCGGACAGACATCGCTAGAGGCTACCATGGAGTTTCAGATTTGGCGCCCGAGATTTCACAAATGAGGCGGCACAGCTATTGGTGAGGACTGGCTTCTGGTTGCGCGGAAGCCGGAGCTCTCAGTTGAAGTGCCTCGCCCGACTTCGGGTTTACTGTCAGCAGACCCTTAACTCCGCCAACCATAAAGGCAACGAGTTCTGGAATCGGGCCAACAATTGGTGTTCCTGAAAAAATACCGTAGCCAATGTCTCCTTCTGAATCAGTAGCGCGTGCCTGTTCTGGCTGTAAGAAAAACGGAATTTGCTTTTCAAGCCAAGAAGTTGGTGCCTTGTTGTCGAGATATCTTTTAAAAAATGGTACCGTAAGGAATTTCTTTACTAAATCTCCATCTGCCAAACTGACATCTGACGAGTGGAAAGTGACCCCCTGAATTTTGAGGGGCTTTTTTGTATCGGCATAGTAATTGATGGTTAGCGTTCCCAGTTTACTTGCTAATTTGATTTTTGCATTCGGCGGCAAACCTTTTTCGGAAATTGTGATCTCGCGTTTTGGTAATTTCTTATTTAGAAGCTTTGCAAATTGCTTCCTCATGTCGCCAACAAATTCCTGAGAATAACCATCCTTTTCTAATAGAATCAAAACCTCGCCGTAGGTTGAAGCGGTTTTTAGGGCTTTGGCAAATCCCAACATTCTGTGCTCTACAGACATATTTCCTTTTCCGGTTGCTCCAGCAAGTGAAGCGACGGCCCCAATAGAAAATACTGCGAGCAACCATGGCAACACAGATTGAATTATCTTTTTATGCATTACTGTTTCCTTTCAGCAATCGAATCCGAATATAGAATAATAAACACCAATCTCCCAGGAGAATAATTCGCAGAACCTAGCAAAAAGCCAATTCGCTAATTACAGAGTCCTATGCTCAATATTATTGTCGTTTGGATTAGCATTTTCAGCAATTTTTAAGTTCATGGTTGTGGCCAGTCTAGACGAATATCGTTGTTGCAAATGCAGGCGCCACCCAGCTTTGGGAGTCTGATGCAGTTGGCTTAGGACCAGGGGACAGTAATACCGCCTAAAATCGAGATTTGCTCAGAGGGAAGAGTTGCACTTGGAGGTGGTAGACTTGTCGCCGGCGTCCATCAGAAAGATCACCAGCTTGGCTCGTCGCGTCTGCTGTGAATTGCGATTCATGGTTGCAGATCCTGTCGACACAGGTACGCTAGGATATGATCAATACCCATCTTACAAAAGAGGTGTTTGGCCTCAGGTACTGCACTGGAAATCACCCAGAAATTCGCCAACACTTTCGCAAAAATGGGCGACCCAGCGAATTTGGAAATAAAGTTTGGGCCACCTCTTTGGTGCTACTGGAATATCTTCAGTCGCAGCCCTTTCCATTGCAGGGTCTTCGAGTTCTAGAGGTCGGCTGTGGCTGGGGTTTATTGGGCGTCTTTTTTGCGAAGCATTTTTCTTGTGATGTCACCTGTACAGATTTTGACGAATGCGTTCTGCCAGTAGTGGAACTTCATGCAAAGCTCAACGCCGTTAAGATCACTACGCAGTCTTTTGCCTTTGCAGATCATTCTGTAGATTTTCTGCGAAACTTTGACCTGATTCTTGGCGCTGAGATTTGTTACTCAGAGGCTGTCAGTAAAGACGTCATGATCCTCATTGATCGCGCGGCTCAGGCCGGAGTAAAGCGCATTCTGATCGCGGATCCAGGACGACCCAACTTTCAAGACTGTTGCGAGTATAGCAAAAAATCATTTGATGTGTCTCTTATTGCGCTGCCTGGTTGTGAAAACGGCAAAACCACGCAGTTGCTTTCTGCTCAAAAGAAAATATCTGCCTTGTCAAATTGAGCCCAGTGAACGGACCACTAGTGGTCTGGCCGCTAGGCGATGTCAGAGAGTGGGCCGCAATTTGGTTGGTCGCCAATTCCAGAAATCTTCACTCCACACAGGTGGGCGAAGGACGTGAGAACTTTGTCGTTGTCAGTGGAGACTTTAAGAGAGCGTCCTGTCTTCAGTTTCCCTTGAGCATTGCCAATCAAGATGACTGGCGTGCGTTTTACGGTGTGGTGTAAGCCAAAGTGACTGGTCCCATAAATGAGAGTGTTGTCCAGCATGTTTCCGGATCCATCGGGAGTGGCCTTAAGTTTTTTTGCAAACTTAGCCAATTCATTCCAGTTCCAACGTGCGCCCTTGATGAATTTATCAGGCTCAGAGCTGGCTCGGTGGTAAACTTGGTCATGCATAGTAAGCGCTCCAACTCACTTTTTTGAGCAAACAACATTAGGGTGCTAGTATGA
>CAYMBJ010000108.1:0-10052 GCA_964388665.1 uncultured Pseudobdellovibrionaceae bacterium
GGCACTTCATACGCAGCATAAGTATGTCCACTAGCAAATGGCCTGGTCAGTAATGGATCGCTCACTGTACTTTGAAGGTGAGCCATCAGGTCACCTCAGCTTCTTTATGTCATTCTGCAATGCAGATGCCAGAGGTGCGAGTCAGATGTCAGTAGATCATGTGATGTTTCGAAGCGCTTCAACAAAGGGCGCGATGCTAGGGTGGGGTGAGATCCTGCCCAGCTTTTTGCCGCTCTTAAAAAACAAAAATGTTGGGATGCCGTGCAGACCAAAGCGAGTGCCCAAGTCAAAGTCTTCGTATGTATTAACATGAAACCATCGAATGCCGACTCTGACATAGCAAATCTATTTTACGAGATACTCGCTCCATTTGGGAATTGCATTTTCTATCATGTTGGCGACGCAGACGGTGCCCTGGGACCCCGCCTCTTTGGTCAGTATCATGGACTCACGGCCCAGATCAAAAATGAGATGCTCTTTGCCATGCGGAAAAAACAGCTCCACTTTGCTGGCCATTTCGAGTAAGAGATTGGCCATCTGAGTTTTGAGTTGCTCCAAGCCCTGTCCCGTAGCGGCGCTCACAAAAACACGCGGATAAAGATTCACGCGAAATTGCTTTTCTGGTGAGGCTGCGTCCACCTTGTTAAAGATGTGCAGAATCTTTTTGTCCTGCCAGCCAAACTGATTCACCAAGTCCATAACCACATCAACTTGCTTTTGCATATTTGGGCTCGAGAGATCCACCACGTGAAGCAACACATCGGCTTCTGCAGATTCTTCAAGTGTGGCTTTAAAGGCCTCAATCAATTGAGTGGGCAGTTTGCGAATAAACCCCACCGTGTCGGTGACCACTGCCGGAGGGCCATCAGGCAAAAACACTTTGCGAGTTGTGGGATCCAGTGTGGCAAAGACCTGATTTTTTGCCAGCACTTGAGCTCCAGTGAAACGATTGAGAAGCGATGATTTACCTGAGTTGGTGTAGCCAATCATGGCAAAGCTTGGGATGTCATTTCGCTTGCGCGAGTGTCGATGTTGAGCACGATTTTTGCGTACGCCTTCAAGTTTCTTGCGAATCATAGCGACCCGCTCTTTGATGCGACGACGATCCACCTCAAGTGCAGTTTCACCGGGACCTCTGGTGCCAATGCCACCTCCCTGACGAGACAGCGAGCCCATCCAGGCGTCGACCATTCTGGGCATCTGATCGAGCATCTGCGCCAGCTCCACCTGAAGCTTTCCTTCAAAGGTTCGCGCCCTTTGCGCAAAGATGTCGAGGATCAATTGGTTGCGGTCCAGTACCCTTCGCTGAATGATATTCTCTAAGTTTCGTGTTTGCACGCCCGTGAGGTGGTGATCAAAAACAATAACGTCGGCATCCATTTCGTCTGCGAGCTGTCTGACCTCTTCGACCTTTCCGGAGCCAATGAGAGTCGCGGGATTCCAGGAGGTCAGAGTCTGGGTCATGGAGCCAACAACTTCGCCCTCGACGGCGCGAACCAGCTCTTCGAGTTCTAATAGGCTTTCTTTGATTTCAAATAGGGATTCCGACTTAAGGCCAACGCCGACAACAATGGCTTTCTCGAATTGGCGCAAAGTGGGATGGGTGGTTCCGGAGCGAAAATCACCTCTAAATTCAACCTTTTGATCTCCCTTGTTTGAGAAATTTCCCGAGTCATTTTGAGATGAAAAATCGTTTGCCAGCTTCCAACCTCCTAATTAGCGACCTTGATCACAGGTGGTCTGTCTCCTCTGGACAAAGTCCATTCAGGACAGTCACACCCCATATTACCATTTATTAAGAATTTGCGTCAAAATATTCTTTTGATTCGTTCCATTAGGTTTATTTTAGGTTTGACCTCGTCCACTGTTGGCCAAGGACACTCTGGTGCAAATGCCCTGGTGAATTGGACTCAATTGACTGAGATTGCTTTTGCCGCCCGGACTTCTTTTAGGTACTGCGCTTCGAGGCTTGCTAAGACGACCGAGTTAATAATGCCATCAACATTGGTGGTTCGTTGCAAGACATTGGCACTCTTTTTTATTCCCATCAGAAATGGACCTATCACTTCGACATTGCCAACTTGCTGCAAAAGTTTGTAGGCGATGTTGGCACTCTCCAGATTGGGAAATAGCAAAATATTAGCTCCACCCTGAAGTGGTGAAAATCCAAAAAGACGACTCATGATTTCTGAGTTCAACGCGGAGTCGGCCTGCATGTCGCCATCCACGAGCACCTCAGGTCGAGCGATGCGCACAAGCTCGGCGGCTCTCTTCATTTTTTCAGGCGTGCCAGCGCGTCCTGTAAAGTTGGAGTAGCTGAGCATGGCAATGCGTGGGTCCTGGCCAAAATATTCGGAGACTTTGGCGGCCTGAAGAGCGATCTGTGCGATTTGCTCACTGGTGGGATTGATATTAACTGCCGAGTCAGCCAAAATCAAAAAGCGATCTTGCAAGAGGACAAAATTGATTCCCGATGGAACGCCTTGTGAATGCATGCCAATAATCTGTAAAATGGGCCTCACGCTATCGGCATAATTTTGCGTGGCTCCCGTGACCATGCCGTCGGCATCGTCAAGGTGAACCATCATGGACGCAAAATAATTAGGGTCAGAGATCATGCGTTCGGCTTCGCGAACATCCACACCCTTGCGTTGGCGCATAGAGTGGAAAGTGGTGACGTAACTTCGGTATTTGGGAGACTCCAAAGGATTGATAATGGGAACCTTGTCCAAGTATTTGAGTTCGCCGGCACGAATCTTTTCGCGCACGCGATCGGGAGCGCCCAACAATATGGGCTCGCAAATTTTTTCGGCAACGAGAGAATTTAAGGCATTTAGAACCTTGGTGCTGGTTCCCTCTGGAAAGACAATTCGCGGCAGTCCAGCCGAGCGGCGTCCAGAGTTGGTATGAACTTTATTGATGGCGTTGCGAATAAAGGCCTTGGAAGGTCCCTGCAGCGCCTCGAGTGAGTCATGGTAGATCTCCCAATCAACAATTTGCTTTTGCGCGACACCAGACTCCATGGCGGCTCTGGCAACCTTGGGCGCCACTCGCAACAGCACCCGTGGGTCAAAAGGTTTTGGAATCAAATATTCGCGGCCAAACGAAAAGTCTTGCCCCTCGTAGCGATCAGAAACAGAATCAGGAACGTGCTCGCGAGCCAGCTCTGCCAAGGCGTGGACGGCCGCAAGTTTCATGGCTTCATTGATCTGTGTGGCACGCGTGTCGAGAGCGCCACGAAAGATGGACGGAAACCCCAAGACATTGTTCACTTGATTGGCAAAGTCTGATCGACCGGTGGCCACGATCACATCAGGGCGCGCCTTTTTGGCATCACGGGGGTCAATCTCGGGATCGGGATTGGCCATGGCAAACACAATCGGATCTTTGTTCATCTTCATGAGCATTTCGGGAGTGATGGCGCCAGCAACACTGAGGCCGACAAAAGCGTCGGCGCCATCAAGGGCTTCCGTAAGCGTTCGCTTTTCGGTGTCATTGGCAAACAGTGATTTGTATTTGTTCATGCCCTCTTTGCGGCCCTTATAAATCACGCCCTGGCTGTCACACATAATAATATTTTCTAATTTTGCACCTAAAGAAACAAACATCTTTGCGCAGGCAATTGATGAGGCGCCGGCACCATTCATGGTGATGCGGATCTCTGAGATTTTTTTGCCGGCAATGTGACAGGCGTTTATAAGGCCAGCGCCGGAGACAATGGCGGTTCCGTGTTGGTCATCGTGGAACACAGGGATTTTCATTTCTTTTTTGAGGCGCTCTTCGATTTCAAAACACTCAGGCGCTTTGATGTCCTCAAGATTGATACCGCCAAATGTGGGTTCCATGGCCTTGACGGTCGCAATGAACAGCTCAACTTCGTTGGCGTTGAGCTCAATATCAAATACGTCAATGCCCGCAAATTGTTTAAAAAGAATTCCTTTGCCTTCCATAACGGGCTTGCTGGCCAAAGGTCCAATGTTGCCAAGACCAAGTACGGCCGTGCCATTGGTAATCACTGCCACCAAGTTTCCGCGTGCGGTGTAGTCAAAAGCTTTCGCGGGATCTTTAAAGATTGCCTTGCACGGAGCTGCGACTCCCGGAGAGTAGGCCAGAGAGAGAGCCTTTTCGGTGTTCGTGGGCTTGCTAGGAATCACTTCGATCTTTCCTGGTTTGCCTTTTTGGTGAAATTCGAGTGCTTCTTTGTCTAGTGACATAACTTGTATCTCCTCTTGACCAGTTCGTGGCCAATTTCTGATCAATCAAAATTGTTGGTGCCAAATTGGGTGCAAGTGCTATTCTGATTTTTTTCGAAACTGATCTGACTCTAGCCTGGAGGAATCATTGGGGTCAATTTGTGAGAAGAACATTGAATCGTGACGCAAAATGTTTACGATTGGGTCTGCCCACTTTAGAACATACCCTTAATATGGCCACAATAAGAATTACTGGCACTCAGTTCCACAGCATTGGTAGTTTATGCAACACAGGAGTCACAATGAACAAGTCACCACGTGATGTCGTCCTCATAGATGGATGGCGCACGCCTTTGGCAAAGGCCGGAACCAAACTCAAAAATGTCCACCCTGCCGATCTTGGCAAGGTTGCGCTCAAAGAGTTGATTCAGAAAACCAACCTCGATGTAAAATTGATTGACGAAGTGATTGTTGGCAATACCGGAAATCCCTCTGATGCTGTGAATATCTCCAGAGTGATCGCCCTCAATGCTGGAGTTCCAAAGGATAAATCAGCTTATACGGTTCACCGCAACTGCGCATCAGCCATGGAAAGCATCTCCACTGGGTTTGAAAAAATTCGTTCAGGAACCATGGACGTGGTTGTGGCAGGCGGCACTGAGTCCATGTCGCAAATGCCACCCCTGTATTCGAAAAAATTTATTGATCTGTATGAGCGCCTTGGCATGGCCAGAACCTTTCCGGAACGATTGAAGATATTAGGTCAGATTGTTAAAGCGGATCTATTGCAAATCAAAGAGTTGGTGACCACTCCGCCTCTCAAGCCCAGTCCTCACAAACCAAGAATTTCGATAATGGAAGGTCTGACTGACCCTTTTGTCGGCATCAATATGGGCGAGACTGCAGAGATCTTGGCCAAGGAGTTTGGCATCAGTCGGCTGGAACAAGACCAGTTTGCATTGCGATCCCATCAGCTGGCGACCAAGGCCAAGAATTTGGGCGTATTTAAAGAAGAGATTGTGCCCTTTCCGCTGCCTCCCGATTTTAGTGAAGTTTTGCAAGAGGACATTGGTCCTCGCGAAAATCAAAGCATTGAGGCGCTGCAAAAGCTTAAGCCTATGTTTGATCGTTCGGGGACAGGTTCAATCACAGCCGGGAACTCCTGTCCCATCACCGATGGTGCGGCGATGGTGCTGATGATGTCTCGTGAAAAAGCAGAAGCACTTGGCTACAAAGGCTTTGCGCGCATTCGCTCCTATGGATTTGCGGGTCTGGAGCCAGAGCGCATGGGATTGGGGCCAGTGTACGCGACACCATTGGCACTCAAACGCGCTGGCTTGACGCTAAAAGAGATGGGCAGAGTTGAGCTCAATGAGGCTTTCGCAGCGCAGGTGCTGTCCTGCCAAAAGGCCTTTGACTCTGCAGAGTTTGCCCAAGAAAAATTGGGGCTTTCTGAAAAGGTGGGCGAGTTGCGAAATGACATTTTAAATGTGAACGGTGGTGGTATTGCTCTCGGTCATCCGGTTGGCGCAACAGGGACACGATTGGTGCTGACACTGATGAAAGAGATGCGTCGACAGTCGATTCAGTTTGGTCTTGCCACTCTCTGTATTGGTGGTGGTCAAGGGGGCGCGATGATTCTTGAGAGAGAGGCGTAAAATGGGAATAGAAAATAGCGTGCGATTGGTTCCCGAAAAAGAGATTGCCTGGGTGATTTTTGATCTGGAAGGTGAAAAGGTAAATAAACTCTCCAGCCCTATTATGAAGAGATTTCAAGAGATCTTAGTGGGGCTCAAGAGCAGCAATTTTAAGGCCCTGATCATCATTTCGCAAAAGCCAAATATTTTTATTGCGGGCGCTGATATTAACGAAATCAAAGCCATGAATAGCAAAGATGAATTCGAAAAGGCTGTCAGCGGTGGACAAGAGATCATGAATATGGTGGAGGATCTGCCGTTTCCAGTGATTGCAGCCATCCATGGCGCCTGCATGGGCGGTGGTACGGAGCTCAGTCTTGCTTGTGATTACCGCATCGCCAGTGACGATCCCTCGACAAAAATTGGTCTACCAGAAGTGCAATTGGGAATCATTCCAGGATTTGGCGGTTCGGTGCGGGCGCCGCGTGTGTTGGGTTTACAATCCGGTATCGAAATGGTGACTTCGGGAAAATCCTATAAGGCACACAAAGCTTTGAAGATGGGTCTTGTGGACCGAGTTGTGCATCCGAAACTTTTAAAGAAAGAGGCCCTCAAATGGGCCCTCGAAGAGTGCATTGCCAAAGGCAAACGGCCAAAGAGATTCAAAGCTAAAGGTATTAAAGATCGAATTATTGAAACCGTGGGAAAGTCGCTGGCCTTCAAACAGGCGCGCAAGCAGATTCTCAAGCTCACAAAAGGGCATTACCCAGCGCCGCTCAAAGCATTGGAAGTGATTGAGCAGACCTATGGATACAGCCAGCGAATGCAAGCCTTGGCGGTGGAGCGGTTGGGGTTTTGTGATATGGCTGTAACACCTGAGAGTCGCTCGCTCCTTCATGTTTTTGAACTCACTGAGCTCGGTAAGAAGCTGGCCAAAGTGGATGCCAAACCAAAAAAAGTCGAGAAGATGGCTGTGCTCGGAGCGGGAGTCATGGGTGGGGGTATCGCGCAACTGGCAGCCAATGTCGGCATTCCTGTGCAAATGAAGGACATCAATTTTGATGCCTTGGGAAAAGGTTTAAAACACGCCCAAGAAATCTTTATGGAATCTTTGAATAGAAAGAGCATCACCCAATACGAATTCCAACAAAAGATGAATGCAATTTCCATTGGCAAAGACTATGGCGGCTTTAAAACCGTGGACTTCATTGTTGAAGCGATTGTCGAAGACATGGCGCTCAAGCAAAAGGTCATTCGCGAAACCGTTGAGAACTCAAAGCCCGATGTGATCGTGGTGACAAATACCAGCTCATTGAGCGTGACAGAGATGGCCAGTGGTCATCCGCGACCCGCAAATTTTGCTGGGATGCACTTCTTTAACCCTGTGCACCGGATGCCGCTGGTGGAGGTGATTCGCGGTGCGCTCACCAGTGATGAGACGATCGCCACCGTGGTGGAGATGTGTCGCCGCATGGGCAAGACGGCTGTTGTGGTCAAAGATGGGCCAGGGTTTTTGGTCAATCGCCTGTTGATGCCATATATGGCGGAGGCGGCTTTTATGTTGATGGAAGGTTGTGACATTGCTGAGGTGGACAATGCCCTAGTGTATGACTTTGGTATGCCCATGGGTCCGTTTGCACTCTTGGATGAGGTGGGCTTGGACACGGCTGTCAAAGTTGCCAATATCTTTCACTCTGCATTTCCTGAGCGCATGGAGCTGCCAAAGATCATGGAGGCCATCTACAAAAGTGGCCGTTTGGGCAAGAAAAATGGCAAGGGATTTTACAACTACGACAGCAGCGGCAAGCGTTTAGAAGTGGACGGCAGTTGCTATGGGGCTTTTGGCTTGCAAAAGCCCTCGTCAAAAAAACACAACATGAAGGACTGCATTGAGCGCGGCGTGTACTTGATGATCAATGAGTGCGCGATTGCACTTCGCGAAGATCATATCGTAGGGACTCCGCATGAGGTGGACCTGGCAATGATCATGGGCACAGGTTTTCCACCCTTTCGCGGCGGTATGTTGAAGTACGCAGATCAGGTGGGCATTAAGAGCATCATTGAGCGCTTAGAGCATTTTCAAATGACCATCAAGGGATCGCGATTTGCGCCGGCCAGGGCTTTGCGCGAGTTGGCAGAAAACAACACCGACTTTTATACCTCGCAACCCGCACCATCTAGCTTATTGAAAACCAGTTGATCGAACTGGCAGAAGAGCGTAGTTTTGTCAAAAGAGGTGATAAAGATGAAGATATCTCGACGTAAATTTCAAGTTTCACTGATGGCGATTCCAGTGGTTTTTTCTGGTTTGGCGCAGTTCGCATTTGCACAACGAAAGCGCGGCGGTGGTGCTGCCGCTCCAGCTGCTGGAGGCGCCGACGTTTGCTCCGCTGCGTTGGCAACGGCTACTGATAACCCGGGAATCAATTTTTTAGCTGATAAAAGCAAAGTGAAAGATGCTTCTCTCAAAAAGGCCAGTGGTGGCGTTGCTTGGGAAAAGCAAAATTGTGGAAATTGCATATTGGTGCATGATTTGAAAAAGTGCAGCGATGGTGAGCGCGGTCTATGTCCACTATTGGCTAACAAAGCCGTTCATGCCAATAGCTGGTGTGCGAGCTGGGCGAAAAAAGCTTAAACGGCTCCTGAAAGAGGAAAATCTGCTGCGTTCTCGGTGCCAAATCTCACTTCGACGTAGCACATGCTGCGCCTATGTTCGATTTGGGACCTGTGGCCTTGCCTCTGGGTCCACGATTGACCACTAATATTTTAGAAACCCAATTTAAAAAACTTCAGTATGGGATCGAGTAATTTGTAGAAAAGGGACTTTTCCGGAGCCATGCCTTTAGCCGCCAAACGATTGTAGGCCAGTAAATCTGCAAAGTACTTGTTGTAGCTTTCGTCAAGCAGATGACTTTTTTGATAGCCATTTGCCGTGGTCGCACCAAAGCGATTGGCTTCGGAAACGAACAATCTGAGATACCCATCAATGTCATGTGCCTTCATTTTGAGGATCCATTGGTCAAGTGTAACGATTTCGCCCATCATGGGATCGATGATCCACCAACCGCCTTCAATATTATTGATTGCTGTGACCACATGAAATTGCCAGACAATATCACCAATTATCGCAGACATTGATCCCGTCACAAAGACTTTGCGAATTGCGTCCCCATGGATATGTCTTTGTGTGGCCTCAAGGTGTGCCGCCATAGCACGACCAAAGCAAAATCCCAAGATATGGTCAGGATCATAATTGCTCACTTCAAATAGACGAACAACGGGGTGTCGGGTGACGGCTTCATAAAGCTCCACGGCTTTGGCTTTATCGATCCCAACATCGAGGCTGGTGTTATATGGATTTGCTAGCACCCTTGCAGATTCGGCGTGCATCGCTTTTAAAACCTCTTGATTCATTGCTTGTGCAAATTCGGGCGACTCATTTCCAGGGCTGCCTGGAGTCAAAATGAAGTTGCTTGCAGTGAACTCGGTGAGCGGCTCCTCAAGGGTCTTTTTCTGGAGGAGGATCAATCGCTCTTCTATAGGAAACTTGGCCAATTTGAGTATCTTTACTTTTCGCGCAATCTGATCTGCAGTGTAGTTTCCAGAAAAGCCCGCTAAGTTTGGATCAATGCCTCTCTCGGTTCGGCCTATTCCACGACTTAAGCGCAAGGCAATATTTTCTGCGTACGTGATCTGGCGCTTTAGGTAGACTCTCGTTCTCCTGTAGAGCTTTAGATCATTGAAGCGGAGTTCATGAAGAATTTTGCAGAAGATCGCTGAGTCTTTTTCATTGATCGAATCGATTGCCGCATCGCTTGCGGATAAGAGTCGATCCAGATGCTGAAACAGGCGCTCGTCATTGGTTGTTGGATAAAACTCCTGACGAACGTAGGCTGACATCGCTGCATAGTTTGCGCTGGGCGTGAAATTCTCAATGTCAAATAAGTCGACATCTTCCGGCATTTGTCGACACCAGACATCCGACACAGGGGGAGTCGGTAAGAGCTCAGATTCAGACACCGCTGCAACTTCAGGGGCGGGATCCTCACCAAAAGCAGAAAGCGTGCAAAGATTAACGAAAAGCACTAAGGCGATAGTCAATTTATGATTTTTCATAGCCTAGCGCTTTAGCAAAGTTTAGGCCAAGCGCTTTCGGTGCAGTGGTTACCGAATTGAATCATAGGTAATCGTACCGAAAGTAGCAGTTGAATTGCATTGCGGC
>CAYMBJ010000109.1:0-9972 GCA_964388665.1 uncultured Pseudobdellovibrionaceae bacterium
AATCACATTTTTAATTGAAATCTCAGATTGAAGATGAGGAAATTGTTGATTGGTACCTCGATTGATACCTGATCGAAGAGCTAGATATGGGCTTTGTTTTTCCTATGCTCAGTACTTCGTAAGGTGCGTGGCAACGGTAAAGTACCCGGACAGCCCTGGGAGTTTTCTTAATTGTGGAAAATATCCTGAACCAAAGTTAATCGAATCAAGCACAAGAATGAATGCGGCCGTGTCGATGCCACGATCCAGATAATGATGTTTTGGATCGAGCTTAGGCAGACTTAGCTGATCTCTCGGCAGACTGGCACAATACGTAGAAATTTTGTCTTCACGAATGCGAACGGCTTCCGATCTCTCCGAAACGAATTTAGCGTTCGCCCGGATATCTTCAAATATTTTCGATTTCATTTGGGGATCTCCTTTTTAAGTATTGACTTATGGTTAAATATACCATAAGTCAATACTTGTGAATTTAAAAAATAGATACTCCATCGCCGTTTCAGTTGATTGTCTCGTTTTTGGTTACGAGAATGGACAACTTAGAGTTCTGCTGATCCAAAGAAAAAAACCTCCTTTTGAAGGTCAATGGGCGATTCCTGGGGGGTTTGTAGAGCAAAAGGAAACATTGCAGGCTGCCGCCGAAAGAGAACTAGCTGAGGAAACTGGGATTAAAAAAGTCTATCTAGAACAGTATGGAGTATTCGATGGACTAGATCGTGATCCACGAGGCAGAGTGTTATCGACAGCCTTTTTGGCTCTGGTGAAACCGACTGTATTTAATCTGGTGGCCTCATCTGACGCGATGGACGCCGCGTGGTTTCTTATTGAAGAAACACCCTCGCTGGCCTTCGATCACGAAGTAATTCTCAAAAAAGGTCTGGAGCGCCTTCGTTCCGATCTATTGCGCAGGCCGATTGGCCTTGAGCTTCTCGACTCGCAATTTACAATTGGGCAACTACAGTCCCTCTATGAAGTAGTTTTGAACAGAGAGTTTGACACAAGCAACTTTCGAAAGAAGATTCTAAGTCTCGGACTTCTTATTGCAACCGATCAATATGAAAAGGATGTCGCTCATCGAGCGGCTCGCCTATATTCGTTTGATCGAAAAACTTATCAAAGGCTTCTAAAAGAGGGCTTTAAACCTTTTTGAGGCTGCATTTACATATTCGAGGGTAATGCAACGGTGGCGCGAGGGACCTAGAGTCGCTTCTTCTTCCGAATGGAGGAAGAAAACGATTGAATCCTACATGAAACGTGGCAAAAAACTTTACGAAGTTTATGTTGCTACGAGAGGTAATGCTGAAAAACTTGTAGCTCGCCGCAGACGAGAAATTGCATCGGAGCGAATCGCAAAGAGTATCGACAAAGTCATCGCCAGAGTTGATTGCACTGCAGGCCAAGCATAAAATTTTTTTGAACGCCTGCATAAGGCCAATAACTACGCCGCCATTCAAGAATTAGACAGATGTTCAATCTCTAATCACCTTGCTAGGCGTTCACTTGGTACACTCCTTGCTTGATATGAGAATTGTGAGAAATCATAAATCGTCTCTACTTCATATGATTCGTTGCTGGACTGTTTCTTTCTTGTTGGGGATCAACTCAGTGTCTCCTGCGTTCGCTCAGATGGCGCCCTCCCAGAATGACCAAAATCTTGTCACTTCGCCGCATTCCTCGGCACCAGGTGCCAGCTCTCACAGCATACAAATTGGTAAGACCGCACTTCCAATTCAATTTCCACCGGATGGGGAGCTGGAGGTGCTTGCCACCCAAAAAACTGAACAAGGTCATAACCAAATCACTGTCGCCCACAAAGCTACCGGCGAGACCGTGCAACTTGTCCTCGAAGACTCGGCCGAATTCAAAGAGAATCTTTCCACCTTTGCACAGTACGAGAAGGCCCTCCTAGCTAAAGATGACATTTCATCGCGCGCCACGCCCAAGTCTCAATCACTGATACAGATTGCCGGAGAAGCTTACAAAGGATTTCCATTGCAAGCCGCTCTCTTTGGGATTGGCGGAGGTATCGTCACTGCCGGAACCTTGCTCCTGGATTGGTCCAAAAACCCTGTTTTGTTGCAGGAATTTTTCGAAGGTCAAAAGGATCCCCTTGGCATGGCGGCTTTTGCAAACTTTATGGCTGCAAATCACATTGTCGGCACTCCTCTGCGTTCAATCTTAGAATCTAATTTTGCAAAGCAAAGCCCTGGTACGCACATACAACGAAGAGCTCTTATGGGTTTTATACCATATCTTGGCATGGCTTTTGGATCTTTGGCCTCGTCAATGACTCACGATTTGTACAATCTTTTTTCAGATAAGGATCTTTACACTTGCTTTGCAACGCGAGCACAAAACAGCTCTGTCCAAGAAAAAGCTCAGGTTGCCCAGGCTTGTCAAACAGCTTACGAAAAGTGGGTGATTTCGGGAAAAGTCGTCGAGGCTCTCTCTGGAATTGCTGCCGTGTGGATTTCACAACTTGCTTACGATGCCGGATTAGCGGCTATAAAGAGCTCAATCAAGTTAGGAGCCAAGGCTTCAAAACGCTTGGGACCAAAAGTTTTTCGCCTGCGAGCTGTTCAAGCCGCCGCCAAGAAATTCGCACCAGTTGTCGCTCGACAAGCGACCCACTTCATTCCCATTCTGGGCTGGGGTTGGGATTTTGTGACTGGGCTTCGCTTTGTCGCCGAACCTCTCATGACAACCGTCGGAAAATTCAAAGGTGCCTCAAAGTCGATTGGCCCTATCGTTGGCTTTTTGTCTCTCTCCTTTTTAGACCCATGGGTTCGACATCCCATCCAAGGCTATGCCAAGAGCTTGTCCTTAAGCAACCTTTCAAAAGAACTCAAGTTAGCCCTCAAGGAAATCAGCGATAAAAATTGGCAGGATTTAAATTATCAAAAATGTATCAATAATGGGAATGGTAATAGTAATGGACGCGACGGCAAAAGATGCAAAAACAAATCACTCAACGATCTTTTTCGCGACTTTTCGCTCACCGCTAAACACTGGCGCGACCACAATCTCGAACATGAAATGATGAGCTACGCCAGGTGGCAGAAATATTTAGTGAAGCTGACTGCACGCTACAATTATGCGCGAATTCTCTATCAAACTCTGGGACGAGAACTATACAATATATCTAAACCAAAAACAGGCAGCTTGCTTGAAGCGATGAGTGACGAATCCTTGTGGACTCTCAAAGCCCCCATGATGGGCCTACTCGATCGAGAGAACGATGCAAATCCAGCGGTCTATCTGTCGGCCTCCACTTCAGCCAAGCAATCACAATTGGCAACACTTTCTCAAACACTCCCTCATTTGGAAGAACAACTTCAAAGTCGAGGCCGCTGGTCTGAATTGCCAATTGCAGCTCTTGCAAACCATCTTTCCCGTCAACTCAATACGAACCGATCCATGGAACTGAGGTCCCTCTACGATCTACTCCAACCTCTTGCCTCGGCGAACTCCGAGCCAACCTCAAAAGCTATCGTCTCTTTTGATTCTGTCATTAATGAGGCGCAAAATGGTCTTAGGAGCTTGAAGAGTTTTGCCACGGCAAAAGCGTTCATCTCTCGAGAGTTTTCAGATTCTGGACTGTACCAAGATTTTCCAAAAGAAGTCACTTCGGTCTTTCTAAAATCGTTTTCCGAAGCCCAAGATCTTCCTGATCTTCGCCGAAAGCTGGAAATCGATACTCCCATTCCTGCCAATGACATCCGGTCGAAAAGATTGAGGAGTCAAAATTTCTATTTCTATTCTGAAGTCGCGAATGCGATAAAAAGTCCATCCCATTTTATCGCAAAACTCTTTCGTAAAGGTGGTGACTGGGAAGTTCGCAAGATGAGAAATGACAACTTTTTGATTTTGCACGGACTCATCGCCCAGTTGGGAACTCTTGATCCGAGCCTCATCGGCGAAGCGATATTACAAATTCGAGCAAGACTTGCCTACCAGCAAGATGAGCGTCTGCTTATATCACTGCGAACAATGCTAGATTTTTTAGGTCCTCAAGCTGAGCCGATGATCCACGAAGGGCAGGCTTTTTTTAAGGTGATGAGCCAATTGCCAGGTCTTAGAGAAAAGACGGAAACGGTCGCGACCACTGGACTATATGGTTTGTTTCAAATTCAAACCCCAGCAGAATTATTTTTAATGGATATGATTTGCGGCAAGACTCCGAATTCCGAGCAAAACTTCATTACTATAAATGAACATGCTGGACTGCCCGTGGAGTTTTCGGGCCCTAGGATTACACCGATTGACATCGAACCCTTTTTAAAAGTTCGCGGCGGCTCGTACAATGTCTGCTCTATGCATCGCCTGCCTGAAGGTCGCCATTTGCCAATCGCAAGATTTTTTTCTGAGGATGTTTTTGTTCAGACTGCGGATGGAGAGAAAAAGTACAAAGGCGTCGGTGAGTTTCTTCGCATGAACGCTCGTGCCGAATTTTATATGGATGCAAACGGAAGCTTCAACAGTGAGGTGTGGTGGGAAGAAAATCTCACTCCCGAGCTCCTCTCTGCGTTTGATGGATTTGCCCATAGATACACCGAAGTGGCGGCGTCAATCAAGCAGCGCATTCTCCAAAAATCTCCGACTTATTGGAATTTCGGTCCCTTTGGCAATGGCATTGCAGCGACGATGATGGAAGAGACTCGGATATATTTAAACACCATCCAATTGGCACTTATAGGTCAATCACCATCCGCAGAGACCGCAGATTGTCTTCTCGACAAATCAGATATATTACCCATCGAAGAAAAAATATTTGCCAATTGCTCGCTCCTGACTCAGGCGCGGTTTCATCCGCAACTAAGAATCATTGATTATCAACTTCAACAGCTGACAAAGCTTCTGGAAATGGATGAATATGCCGAGGATCGAGCAGAGAATGCTTTCGCCCAGATGAGGCTCACCTTGCTCGCAATCAAGGACTTTGAATCAGCAAATCCAACCCTTCTGAGCGATTCAAATCTGGGTCCATTTGTCACCTACCTATTGTCCACTCTAGGTGCAATGGTCGTCGACTTTGGCTTCGCCATCAACGCCTTGGCCTTGGCAGAGTCGCCAGAAAGAGAGATTAGAGAGCTGCCAGAACCCGCATGTCGACCACTCTTTATCTTCACGTCCCCCTCCGACTTCCTCAAGCAATGTGTTTCCGATTTTCAAGAAGATTGAACTGTTTGAAATTCTAACATAGTTACGTCAATTTTCGGCACTCGATCTTGAAAAATATATATAACGCCACAGATTCAATTTGATCCCGATTTTGTTTATAAGCCTATGGCCCCAATTTTGTAACAGAGTTTTCCCATAGGAGAACAAAATATGAAACCGACGATTTCATTCGCTATATTGTTGAGTGCTTTTGCGATGACGGCGAGCCATTTTGCCAACGCAGCCCCTGGTCGCCCAATCAAGCCTGCCAAAGAGGTGTTCGAAGCCATCGCCGGCAAATCAAAAATTCCAGGCCAAGAATTTTCAAAGAGCGACCAAAAGAAACTTGAATCAGCCTTCAAGGCCGAATTTGCAAGACTTAATTTGAGTGCATTTGAGGTTGCTCCCCGCCCAAACCCAGCAGCTGCTGAGGCCGCCAATACCGGTGTCGTAAAGATTCTTGGGAGGCTCCAATCTTTGGATAAAGTTGAGCCCGCCAACCTCGGCGTGGCCCTGGCAATCATTAAGTTGTCTGAACGGTACGTCGCGCAAGAAGCAGGTGTCACTTTGCCTGCAAATCTTCGAGCGCAAGCTCAGGCATCTATTCTCAAGCTCATTGAAAAAGCAGACTCGTTTATCGAAATGGCACCGGAAAAACGCGCATTGTGGGAAAAGGTCATCTTACAAGCCGTCGATCGCTGGCGGACAGGCGTACCATTAAGTGAAGCCGTCATAGGAGCTTTGGCTAGTCAAAAGGGCGTAAACATTACTACGCGCGAAGGTCAACGCCAAATGCGGGAGCTGTTAGATGCTTTTGCAAAGTGCGAATAAAAAAACCTAGTTTCATCTAATTTTAATTTTAAAAGTTGAGGATTTGTATATGTCTATCTTAAAAAACTTTCAGAAGAGTATGAAAATCGCCGGACAAGTTACAGTGGTTTCGATTTTCTCGTTTCAAACTATAGCTCTAGATTTTACACTGTCGCCGCAAGAAAATTTAGCCCTAAGCAGAGTCACTCGTGGCATTGCTCAAGTGACAGAAGAAGCGGCCTTTCCTAGAATTGCTGGCCAGGAAATCACAATTGAGGTGGTCGAAGCGCAACGCCAAGCCATCTACAGTCAAATTTCTGCAGGTGCAATCACCCCTTCAAGCGGATACTTTGCGCCCCAAAGCCAAATTTTAAGAGAAGTGATCGACGCCCTATTTGGCGACCTCAAGGCGGCAGATAGTGAATTTGTTCGCGAAGTTCAATCAAGTGATGAACTTTTGCGCACGATCTCGAAAATGGATGCTGGTCGCCAAGATCTTCTCAAAAATGCGATTGTCGAAAAATTTAGTGAAGTCGTCGATGTTTCCTCAAATCTTCTAATCCAGAGCTTTGAATCTTTGTCTGCGAGAGGTAGCCAGCCATCCGCTGAGACGGCTCAGAAGGCATTGAACACTCTACTTCTGACACTCTACATTCAACCGGTTGTCGCAGGTTTGTTTACCGCACCAACGAATGCCACTCCATCAACAGACAGAAAAGCCAATGAAGTCATTCAATCACTTGTCCAACTTCGGGAGCGAGTTGGCGTGCAACGAATTCTGGATAGAATTCCGAACTTCACAGAAGCGCTCTCTGTGTCGGCCTCGCTTCTCAACTACCAAGGCCCAATAACGCGGTCAGCACCAATCAATACTCTGCTCAAAGAAGCCTTCAATACATTCCAAACAACCGGAGACGAATTCGAACGGCGCGATCCACGGAAGTTTGAAAAGTTGCGAGTGAGCAATAATGAATTTGTCGCTCTTTTAGCAGTAACCTTTGGATTGAGCTCCAATCTCTTGGCCGAAGGCTATGGTCTTCAAATCCTATCGAAGGTGCGCCTGACTCGAACCCAGCATCAAATGGTTACAAAAATGTTGAATTTAGAAAAGGGACCATCTGATGCATTCCTTCGAGCGCTGGCAGAAGTTGGCAGCCGCGGTGCCGCTGAACAAAGTCGCTTGATCCAAGACCTCGTTGCGCTCTTGCGCAATGGGAATATGGGAAGAATGCAGTCCTTCCGATCAGATATGTTCCGTAAAGGAACCATTATCGGTGATCTGATCAATCTTATAATGACCCAAAATCCTGAAGTTGCAAATCGCATCACAGATCCAGATTTAAAAGCTGCCATTGAAAGAAATCTGGCCGATCCAAATGACCCTAGCCAGGCGACACGCCAAACTCTTGTCGGCCTTACCATCGACGAAAATGTCCGCGAAATCCTTGTTCGCGGAATCAATGATCAAATCCTGGCAAACAGTGAAGAACTGGCTCGCCAAATTGTTGAAACCAATAAGCCTGGTTCTTTTTCGTCAGCTGCTGTATATGACACGCTTGTTTTGGGAGGTGGAGTCCACGGTGTTTCGGCGGCCAACGGGCTTCGTAACGCTGCCCCTGATATGAAAATTCTCCTTATTGATCGTGCGGACAGACCGGCCGCGACCTTCACTCCTGGATTCTATTTGAACTCAAGAAACGACGGAGCAATTGTGGGTACACCGCTCGCTCCGCGAGCTGCTGGAGACAAGAATCAAATTGCCGGCTCACCCATTGGTGTACCTGACTTTGATGCCGGCTATTTTCCTGAGGCAAAATCTTTGGCGGAGGCCACTTCCCTTAGCCTCGCGAGTGCCAATGTCAATACACTCTTCAGAACTGAAATTGTCAATGTTGTGGAGACCCGTCCCACTGAACCTGCACTTTTTCGAGTAACCTTAAAAAGAACCAATCTGGTCACTGGCGTCCCGCAGATTTTTGATGTCTACGCGAACCAGATATTTGGCTTGCAAGGCATTGGGGAAACCGTCGTGCCGTTTGGAGATCCAAAAAGTCGTGAGATTTTTGGTCGGTACAATAGATCGGAAAACATCGAAGATTTGGCCAAGGTGTCTTTTGCGGAGCAGTACTTTCGCTTTGTTGAAGAAAATGTGGAAGGCCGCCCACGCAATCCATTTGTTGACAAGACACTCGTAGTCGTAGGCGATGGTGACTCAGGAAAAACTGTGATTGAACACCTTTTTGCTCTGGCCTATAAAAATGGCGATGGCTTGAGTCGTGCAGCTGGAGGCCTTCCAAAGCAGGTGATCTGGTATGGAGCACCCGAAACATGCAAAGCCTATCTGGACACGGTTCGCACTCGTTATTCTGACGTAGCCAACGTGCTCAATCGATTCATTGTTTTACCGATCGACCGCCGAGTCGAAACTCTGCGCGAAACTCGAGAAGGTTCAGGTCAGTTCATTCTTGAACCTGCACGCGCAGAGCAAGGCAAGAACCCTCTTGCCGAGCAAGCGATCAAAGCCACGCAAGCACCTGCCGATTATGTGATTTTTGCCACTGGCAAGACTCAAGACTTCTCTTGGCTTTCCGGCATCATTGGCGAGAATCGTGCTCGAGACACTCGAACCGCAAAAAGTTCTTTTACAACTGAAACAGGTATGATTGCCGGCAATGAAGTCCCTGTTGGCCGGTCAACTCGAGACGGATTGATTCGCCTCTCTGGACCGACAAATTCAGATCTCATAAACTCCCAAGATCCTCTCTTGGGCGGAGTAACAGCTAATTCTGTTTCGATCTTTGTTTGGTCTGCACGGGTCGCCGAGATGGCTTCTAAAGTCGTGGCCAATTTCCTCAATATTCGTGATAGCAAAAATCTAAAAGGAAAATTGGCCGAGGCTCAGAAGCGACTCTTAGTGAAACCTACCCAAGTGCCCCTAGAGTCAAATCCTCTTGTTAAAGGCAAATCGTCAGCGCAGACGATCGTTACCATTCCAAACACAGACCGCCCCGCCGAGGCGCGAAATGGGTCAAATGCTAAGTTGCAGATTGCAGCAACAATCAAGGCCATCATGAGCCAATCAGGAATTCCCACCGCGCGAGATTCAATTTCAGTACTGATTCGTCGCTCTGATGATAAAAAGAATCTGACGATTGAGTTTTCTGAGGGTCTCACATTTAAAGATTCTGCAAGAGTTGCTCAGACCCTCGCGGCCACATCAAACTTCTCATGGTCGATCGCAAAATTTTTAGGCAATTCTCGCAAGGCAGTTCCCGGCGAAACTGCATTGGTCATTGATTTTGCATTGACTGGACCAACTGGCCAAAAATCCATTGTTGTTGGCAAAATTGGAACCAGTGCACAACCTAACATTGTACCCGTTTCAATGTCGCGAATGAATAGTGAGTTTTTCGCTAGTCGAGGATTGACCAGTAGCCAAACTGCAATTTCAACCGAGCCGGTTCGAACCGAAGCTATACCTCGCCGCCCACGTGCTTCTAGACCTTCAACTTCCGCAGCCCCAGTCATCCTGAGCTGCCCCAATCTCCTATAACACCTGAATTTCAGTTTCGATTTTTAAAATCTCAAAAAGAGGTCCTTACAACGGGCCTCTTTTATTAGAGCATAGGATTTTTAGTTGATTACCTGTGCAAATGAACGATCACGGCCCATGGGCTCCTAGGACATCACATTCGTAGACGCTGGAACGAAAGATGGGATATATTATCCAAATCCTAATTCCGTTTCGAAAACAAATGGAGTTCCGTCGCAAGTTAAAACAGCTCACACGCTGAGACCGAACAAATTGGTCGTTATAACGAATGTTGCGTGAGTTGAATCAAATCCAGTATCCCTCTGTCACGGCCGAGGCAACCAAAGAAGCCGACAAGGGTTACAGTTGACCAACATTTACAGCAGGAAAAGGCAGGCAGATAACACTTCATTGATGGCCGGAGTTCGAACTCAATCGCAGTGACTTTGCGACTGAAGATCCGGCTCGAT
>CAYMBJ010000110.1:0-9963 GCA_964388665.1 uncultured Pseudobdellovibrionaceae bacterium
CAGGTGGTACACATTGGAGGAAATTCACCGGTACACTATACTGGAAATTCGACAGGTGGAAAGCTTGGGGTCTACTTCCGCCCTATGGGGAAAATACTTAAGGACAAATACCAAATAAGGCATATCGTTTTTTACAAAGAAATAATCTTGTGCAGATATCAGTTCCTTATCTTTTAAGAACTCCCGCACTTCTTCGTCTTTGAAGCCACCGAAGGCTGAATCAAAAGATAAAGAAATGACTTTGATTAGCACTCCGCCCCCCCGAAGAATCTTTTTAGTGTTGAACTGTAATCGAGATGAAAAATCTACGATGTGGTTACTGGGTTTACCATTGGCTATGTTTTTTTTAAACTAACATTTTACTTCAAAAAGAAGGCACTGCCAAAGAGCTACCCCTTCTCCCTACGACACTTGAACTAGGACTTTCGGCTAGTCCTAATGAAATTTAGGCGCTTGAAATTCAAAGAGTGCCCTAAACCGGATTTATATGCGGCGCATAATGATCCAAAAATTTAGCGCGATTTTGGCTTCGCCAAAATGTAACTGGAGGGCTGCGGCCCGCGCTTCGCGGGGCCTACGCTTTCCTCCAGTTACATTTTAGCTACGCAAGGGAATTCAAGGGAACAAGAGTAAAAGGGACAAGGGCTACTCGGCAGTCCTCACAAGGCGGAAGCCCACAAGGTCGCCGCGGCCCGCAGGCCCAGCGCCGTTACGGAGAGCGGAGCGCAGGACGGAAGCACCGTTGCCCCAGCTGCCGCCACGAAAAACGCGGACAGAGCCCGATGCAGGACCCACGGGATCCGTACCGCCAGAAAGGCTCTGGCCATACCAATCCTCAAGCCATTTCCAAACATTGCCGTGAAGATCATAGATCGGCTTGCCATTATAAAAGACAGGCTTCTTCAACCCGACAGGCTTCGTTTGTGAACCGGAATTCGAACTATAAACCGCATGGTCGCCTAAGCCGGCTTCACCCTTGCCATGTGCATAGTCGCTTTCAGCAACGCCGCCCAAGCGCGATACAAGCTCCCACTGAGCTTCCGATGGCCGGCTATATATTTTACCGCGCTTGTGGCCTGGGAATAGCGCTAAAAGCGTTTGCTGAACTTGGCTGTCATCCATTTTGGACAACTCGTTTAAGCCCTTTTTCCAAAGGCTGGTGTCGTCATGGGAAACCTGTTCCACAGGACGACTCTCGCCCTTGAAATTCGACGGTGAAGCCTCAAGCACGTTGTATTCTCCGCCTCGAAGATTGCGTTTTATAAGGTCCACAACTGTTCTATAAACTTCTTGCGTCACGTCCACCGACATAAACTCAAAAGGCTTGGAAACCGTGGTCAGGACTTTTGCGTCCCCATCACCCATCATAAATGAACTTGGTTCAATCCGCACAAAATCAACGATGGGCGTCCCGTCAGGATACTCCCTCGTTTTTTCATTCACGTTTCGCTCTTTGATCTGAAAGCGCCGCCCTCTTGTATCGGGCCGCACCTGTTCTATGGCGTCTGCAAGCTCAGTTCTTCCGCTCAAGCGCAGCTGTTCGATTTCCGTAAAACCACGGGCATTCTTCGCATTGAAATCAAACTCTGGATTTGAAACTAACCAATCGATAATTTTATTCTGCTTATAGTAAGCCGCCAGTTGCAGCATCGACACTTGGCTTACGTTCTTGTGATTGATTTCAAAAAAACTTGAATCCACCAAGGCTTCAAGCCTTTTGACTTCGCCCTTCTCGATGGCATCACTCCACTTTTTATTCAATTCAACTGCGAACTTCCTTTTTCTGGCGTCAGAAGATTTGTGCCAGCCCCTGATTTCAGCCGTTACGATTTTAAGTTCCTGTGCAGACAAATCTCTTTTAAAGTTCAAATGATTCTCGAAATTTTCAACATTGAGCAGTATTTCAAACACGGCTTCCTTGCGAAGATCGAAGCTGCCACGGCCTTGGCTTAGGCTTTCCAAATATTGAATGAATGTGCGGTTTTTAAGAAGACCAACCGTATCCACAGTCTTAAGAATCGGGCCGACTGTTTTCACATACTTCAAAATGTCGGCCTCTTTCGAGCTTTGCGCCATCTGCGCCACGCGACCATAAATGTTTTTAACCACCGACGCCATCACGTCTTCGGAAATCAGTTTTGAAACGCTGGAGTTTTGAAAAGCACTCAATATTTGAACAAGCCTGTTATGATCGCTTTCCGATCTTGAGTTGAGAAGTCGTTCCAACTCATCGGTGATACGGGCGGCGTTGAGTCGTCTTTTTAATTTTTCAAGAAGTCCTAAGTCCGATTTATCAACCTGAACTTCTTGATTGGTCTCAGCCAAGCGCATGAGGTCATCCAAGCCGAAGTTCAGAGACTCCTGAATGATCTTCAAAGCCTTCTTGTTTTTAAACACGATGTATTCTCCATTGGCGGTGAAATCCGTTCCTTCGCGGGCAAGGGGATCTACTGTAAACCGGATGGTAAGTCCCGTTCCTCTCGCGCCAACCTTGCCTAGCCTTGTGTAGAAACCATCTCCATAAGCAGCGGCTTCGCCCACGGAATTCTGTCGAGAAATCAAAACATTCGGCTCACCACTGTGCGCTCTGGTGATCGACTCATAGGCTAAAAAGCTATTGGTCTCATGGGCCACGACTTGAATGTTCAGCTCTCTAGCTGTTTTGCCACGACCTTCGCCGACAGTTTTCGATCTAAGTGGCTCTCGGTTCAACCACCAAGCGAAGTTACCTTGCTCACTTGGATTTCCCATTTTAATCAGTTTTTGACGAAGCCCCAACTCATCGAGCTTATTGATCGCATATTCAAGATTCACAGCGTGGATAATCAGTTTCTTCGCCGTGTCCTGCATCCGTCTTTGAGCAGCACTATTGGTAACCGTCGAAGGATTAAATTGGCTCACGATCTCTTTCATTTGCCTGAAATCAGAGTCAGAGAAATTAAGCTCGTATTGGAATGCCTTCACCAAAAGGCGAAGCACGGATAAAATCTCCGGGTTCTCGCCGGCCTTCGCTCTTGATGTCGTGAAATGGCGATCACTTCTGAAGTAGCTAATTTGATTGTTGAGCGTGTCCTCTAAAAAGACGCTGCCGGCCTGGTCCCAATGTCGCAAATCACGAACAACAGGATCCTTGCTCAAAGTGACTTCAACCATACCGACGGAGTTGGAATCTGTATTTTGATTGTTGAAATCCGCATCGTTCAAAAGAGCTTCTTTAAAACCTGGCTGGCCGGGAGTGCCCATTCGATGTCTAAGAGTTCGCACTTCCCATTTGTTGGCTTTGGAACCTAAAAAGTGGGGGAATCTTTGAGCGATTGTATTCTGGAATTGCCGTGCGACATCAACCGTCGCGTCGACGACGATATCCAAATCCTGTGTGCTGCGAAAAATATTTGTGAAGTCAAAATCAAATCGGTCCTTCTGAAGATCCATGATGCCTTTGGCTCTCGCTAAATCCCACTTCACATAGTGAAGAAAGCTCGACGCCGTTCCGCCGAAAAGCCAAACTCTGAGTCCCATCTTTTGAGCTGTTTCACGAATATACTGAAACTCAGGAACTTGAATTATCTTACTTGAAACATGCGCGAAGAGTTCCTTTTCACTAACGCCACTCTGCGAGGTTTTGGCAAGTCTGGGCCTTTCAACTTCACGGCCAATCCGCACATCACGACCGCTTAAGAGGTCGGCACAGCGATTCGAAAGTGCGGTAGCACCAAAGGCATCGATTGTGAAAGTCAGTAAGATGAAGGCCGACAACAAGGCTTGGGGGCTCATCATTTTTCTTATTGATTTGTTATTTTCTACCATTTGAATCCCCCACCCTTAAAGTTTTCCTGATAACAAATCAGCACATCGATTTGCACCACCACGAGGCCGAACGAGTCGATCTGTGCCCTCACGTTTCATCCACTTGAAAAGTCCTGGTGTTTGTTTGAGTTGTGATTCAATCTGCGTGAACCGACCACCTGTCATTTGCCCTTTGGCGTAAAGCTCTCCAACAACAGCGCGGACAAAACTCCATTTCTCTTGCAAAACATTTTCAGCGAGTGTTTGAGATTCACTAAAAATTCGATCCATTTCTTTTTGAAATTGTCTGGCCTTAGCTCCGCTTAGGCGAGGCTTACCTTTCTCATCGACCTGCACTGAGGCCATGTTTTCGCCTAGTCCCCAATCCAAGACGTACCTAGTCGCAAGAGACCGTGCTTTTTCAAGGTCGTTCGCCCAACCCGCGCTCGGCTGAAACCCCGCGAGTTTTTCGGCGGTCTGTCCAGCAAGAAGTTTTGCCATTTCTACGATGACTTTTTGCTCTGTTGGCGACTGCGCTCGGCCCGTGATCTCCTCATAACGGGCATAACCCAAATAATTGTCCTGGCCGACGACTGTGATCATCGCCACGCGCTCGCCCGTAATAGCTGGATCATTGACGATGGCATGCCCTGCTTCGTGATAAGATGTTCTTAATACTTCTCTACGAGTTTGTAGATTCACTTTTGATGCGAATTCCGTGGCATCCAATGTAACGCTCAAAGCATCTTTGCCTTTGAGTGATGCCTTTAATGTAACTTTTCTCTCCGGGTCAGAAGGGCGAATATAAGTTCTGTTCACTTGATTGTCTTCAATAGACAAATAAATGGTTTTTCCTTGGAGATTTTGAATGCCTCTAGCCTTAATGATCAGTTGAGTGATTGCGGATTTGACCCGGAACTCAACCAAGTTACGAATCGATCTCGCGCCCTGATCTTGAGTGAAGAACTTTTGGGAAATATCCTGGACAAAACTTTCTTCAAACTTGATGTCGACACCCTTTTCCTTAAACTCTCTTGTTTGCTCTATTAAAATTTTTCGAGTCACTTGATTCACTTCAGCCTTAAGGAGTGGCTTCATCAGGATGATGTCCGCCATGCGTCCCAAGAAGGCTTCCGGCACACCGGCCTTTAATAAAAGTGCTCTGACATTGGAGGGGGATTTGTTCTTATTCCAAATCGAAACTCTTAAGTCGTCGGCTGAAATTCCCTGAAGTAGTCCTTCAAGATCGTTGCCTGTATTCAGGATGGTGTACTTCGAAAGTTCATAGGTTTTATTTGTCGCAGGTGATGTCCATACGCCTTCTTCAAAAATAGAATAGAGTTTTTTGAAAAGAGCCTGTTTTTGCGCCGGGTCTTTCCCGCCCATATTGGAAATTTCATCAAATACAATGACGCCGCCTTGGGGGTTCTCTCTTAAAAACTGCTCAAAAATTCTTTCATCTTGTGAGCCGACGTGCCCGGCGGGAGAGCCGAAGATATTATTAAACTCCCCCTCGTAAATGATCTTGCCCATATCGAGCACGATCACTCTGGTTTCTGAACGATAAAGGGACTTGGCCAGTGCCTTAGCGGTTTCTGTTTTTCCTGTGCCCGTCGTGCCGACCGCGAAAATGCTTAAGGGTCTTTTTCCTTGAGTCGCTTGATGGGCAATGACCGCGTCTTTGATTCGACCAATCATCTCGTCTTGCCCAAAAATTCTAGATTTTAATTCTTTATCCAGTCCGTCTAGGCGTGAGAGCAATTCTTGATCGCTTAACAAATCCTGCTTAATCACAATAGGAATGGGAAGCGTCGTTGTGCCCTGTGGTCCTTGAACATTGATGCTTGCTGTCTGACCGGCTTGAGCCAAAGAAATTCTAAGCTGATCTCCACGATTGGTATCGTTCTGAGCCAGATAGCGATCAATAGCCGCTTCAACAAGATCGACCACTTTCTTTTCAACAGGACGAGCACCGAGACCTTTTTGATAAGAGGCTTTGGCAATTTCAGCTGGAACATTAGGATCAAGTTCGATCTTGATCTTGAACGACGCTTCCACTTGTCGGATCACCTTCTGCGCTTTTTGAATGGCGATCAATCGTATTTTGGCAGGCACCATTGGCTCCGCAGCAGTAAATTTGTCGATTCGAGCGAGTATCGGATCGGGGAGTCTGAATTGATCACGGCCCGTGGTCGCTTCCTTAAATACGGCCTTCAGCCGTTCTTCAGTAAGCGTGTCCATGTGGGCTTTGTATTCCGACTCTGTCCAATCTTCGATGGTTTTGGGATAAAGCGCTAAATCGCCGCGATTGGAAGTGAGGATGATCAAGTGCCGGCCCAGAATTCTCTCTTTACCATCGCCGCCCGTGGCGCGGCCCGTGTCCATGATCTCCATCATCTTTTCCCAGAAATCCGTATGGGCACGTTCGGCTTCATTGATGAGAATCACGCCACCGAACTTTCCTTTTCCTGGATCGTCCAAATAATCAAAGAGCATTCCAGCTGTTTTGTCGCTGCTCAAAACTCCGTTCGGAGCACCGAAGAACGTGTTGGTGCTCAAACTTCCTTCTTTAAATTGGTTGGCGTCGACTTCTAGGAAAGCTCCTTCAGAGCCAAATACTTTCTTGGCCAGCTCGCGGCCCAAATGGGATTTACCAACACCCGTCGGTCCCAAAGCTAAAGCGCTACGCACACCTTTTCTGTTGTTTTTGAGAAGACGAATCCACTCATCAGTGATGTCACCAACCATGCGCTCTTGTCCGATGACCTCTTCATTCAGAGTTTTAAGCAAATCCTCTTTGTATTTTTGAAGAGCACGAACATCGAGAGGATTTACGGGGTATCCGAGCTTGGTCTGAATAAATTCGTAGACCATGCCTTCCGTGATTTCCACCGCCCGTTGTGTCCTTTGATTTCCAAGTTTTCTGGCTTCAACAGATGAAAGCGTCATCAGCATTTTAGAGGAAGCGTCTACAAGAGAGGTGTCGGGGTAAACTCGATTGGCGTTGTTCACAATGACATCAATGGCTTCATCGGTAACACGAAAGCCATAACGCTTTTCAGTTCTCGGTTTTTCGGAAGCCATAATGATCTTCCGAACTTCTTCAACGGATTGCTCACTCACGCCAATAGGGTCAAAGCGTCTTTGAATAGCCGGATTGCTTTTAAAGGCGTTTTGATATTCCACGCTTGTGGATGCACCGATAAGCTTGATGGCTCTCGTTCTGGAATCCAGGTAAGGCTTCATGGCCTCTACCTGGCCGGGGCCGAAGGTGTGAATTTCATCCACAAAAAGAATGACCTTAATGCCCAGTTTGCTCTCCAGAGTCAAAACCGCGTCGAAATACATTTCAAGAGCAGCGGCCTGGGAATTGTTATCGTTGGCTTTGGCCAGCCGTGAAATACGGGCTGGAGTGGTTTCAATCACGAATGCTCCAGCAAGTTCATTCTGATAAACAGCATGGGCGGGGAGATTTCCTTCCAAAATAGTTCTTGCGACTTTTTGAACGATGGTTGTTTTACCCGCACCTCGTGGGCCGACAAGAATAGGGTTCTTGCCTTTTTCCCGTGTTAAAGTGTCGATGGCCTGTTCGGTTTCCTTGTCCCGACCGAAAATTTCAAACTGCTCGTTCTTCCTCAATTGCTCTAATATTTCGTCGCTCAAAAAACTACTGGTCGCGAGAAGCGCGATCCTTGCCGCCTCCTCGACATCCGGCCTCTGGCCGCCGGTCAAGAGGTTTGTAAGTTCTTGTTTCAAAAGCGGTCTGTCTGCCAAGGCTCCCTGAGCAATCGCTCGAACTTCTGCCTGTCGAATGAGTCTTTGCAAATCCGTATCTCGTCTTTGACCTGCCGCTTGGATCGCCTGATCTACTTCCGCGCCGATATGAGGGAATGCTCGATTCGCACTCCCTTGGGCCACGAATTGATCGATCTGAGATTTGATGGTCTTGAGCCCAGGAATGTCCTGTGGAGTTGCAAGGCTAATGAGAGATTTGATGGCGTTTCCAATCACAAAGGTGTTGGGATTGGCTTGAGCCAGCTCTTGAGTCGCTACTTGAATCAAAGCCTGATTCACTTCGAAGTAGGTGTAACTTCCAAGGGCCTGAGCTGCGCCACTGGATTGGCGCTTATCCGGTGACTTCAACCGAATCAGGAGCTGCTGAACTGTTTCTATTTCGGCCTGAGATGGTTGTTGTTGCGCTGAACTCAGTGATGGGGCCAGCGAAATTCCGGCAATCAAAATCAAAACGAGGGATCTGAAATGGCTGAAAAGACAGTAAAAATTTCTGCAAACTCTTACATGATTGATCTGTTTAGAAATTTTACACTGTGCCATTCAAAGGCCTCCTTTATGCCGCCTACTGCAATATACGGCGTTGAAACTTACAAAGCTCGTCTTCAGCTGATTATTTATCAATAGTTATGCCAACTTAGCGTAATGGCGTAAGTCACCACGAACATTGTATATTTTTCAGTTTGTAGATCGAAATAGCGCGCAGTAAACCACAATTATTGGCACTGAGACAACATGTTGAATTTACACAATATTCTTAGGGTTGTTATGTTTTGACTGCGGATGCAGCTGAACACCGCTGTGAAGTAGGCTTTCCATCTGCTCAGATCTGAGCGTGTAAAAAGAATTGCTTTAATTTGATGATAAAAAGATCCCGCTTACTGCGACTGATTTTGAATGGCTCCGCAGTATCTGGTGCATAAATATTTTTCGTCCTCTGTGGGCGATAAAACTTTGATACGCTTTCATTTTAAACAGATAGAAAATCGTCATCGAAGTACCGCCTCCAGCTACATCCGACTTCGCAAACTTTGAAGGAACTTGATCGTTTGGTCTAGCATTTCAGTCGACTTCTTGAGTCCCAGATCCGGGCCTCCATCTCCCAAAAGCTCTCCCGCCAAACAATTGAGTCCACCGGCGAGTCTCTCAAGCACCTCCAACGTCACGTTTGGAGCTGTATTTTCAAGTCGGGATATATACCTCACAGTAAGACCCGTTTTGTTCGCTAATTGCTGTTGTGAAATTCCCTGCCGTAATCGGATGGCTTTCACATTTTTAGCTACTGTCTTTCCTAACGCCATTCCTCCCCCTGTCTTTTAATTCTAGGGGGTGGTCTTTTGTCTGGTTAGATGCCATGTAGTTCTACACCATGGTCTTATAGTTCAGGTAATTATCGTTTCCAGCCGATACCCATAAGTGTCCACCACATAGAACTAAAAGGTGACATCGGAAAAACATCGGAGACGTGCGTGTTTCGCATGGATGGAGGAACAACGAATGGGTGCAACAGTGTTGGAATTTAAACCGAGAGAAAGCCTCACAGAGTTTGTGAAAGGTAAATCAAAAGTAAGTCTGATCAGGAGAGTAGGAGGACGCAAGAGCAGCCCAAACATGGCAATATTTGGAGAAAATCTCGCTGCACTTGCGGCCCTTAAAGCTGGATTTGGCACTGCCAAGGAAAGTTTTAAGGTGGACGTAATAGCAATCGATCCTCCCTACAACGTGGGTGGTAATCAAGGTTACAAAAATATTTGGAAGGGCCAATCCGAAAAAGAAAGAGACTGGGCTGGTGACCACGGTGCTTTTCTCGATTTCATGGAGCCTCGCTTAAAAATTGCTCGCCAATTACTAAGTGATGAGGGAGTCATTTTTATCAACATCTGTGATGGTGAATATGCCCGGCTAAAAATTTTAATGAATCAAATCTTTGGAGAAGAAAACGATATTGGCACATTTGTCTGGGACAAAGGCCGTGGTTCACATGCGAAACAAGTTTCTATTACTCATGAATACATCATTTGCTACGCAAAAAATAAAACCAAGGCCCCCTCTTTGAGAGAGAAAAAACCTCAAGCGGAACCAATGCTCCAAAAAGCAGAAGAGCTTTTAAAGTCACTGCCCTATGAATCGGCTCAAAAGGAATTCAAAAAATGGGTTCGTGAAGAGCAAAAGAAGGGGAATCTCCGTCCAGGAGAGGCCGTCTATTCTGAGATTCATCCGAAATCGCATCGCCTATACAGAATCGCTGACTCTTGCGCACAGGACGACGTCAACGGAACACGATGCAAAAAAAAGCTAATTCATCCGGTAACGAAAAAACCATGTCCTATACTGTCGAATTTCCAGTATAGTGTACCGGTGAATTTCCTCCAATGTGTACCACCT
>CAYMBJ010000111.1:0-9776 GCA_964388665.1 uncultured Pseudobdellovibrionaceae bacterium
GAAAATCATAACAAATCAAATATGTCCACTAGCAAATGGCCTGGTCAGTAATACTTTCAATGTCAAATCCTGTCCTTTGCGCTAAATCAAACAGAGTTGGCGGGTTCCAGTATTCAGGAACAAAAAGTGGTTCGGTTAAGCCAAATGGCGCCGTGAAAATGCTTGCCTTCCACATTTTTAAACGAAAATAAGGGAAAAGTGCGAAGACGATTCCCCAAGGTACAAGAAAGAGAACAGACCATGTGAGCCAAACGTGTTGGTCACTCATCGTCTCCCCCTTATAGGTACCGTTACGGAATGTCTAATCGTAAAGAACAGTCCAACGCCAATCGTGAGGACTCCAAGGATGTCAGTGACACCTAACCTCTCGCCAAAGAAACTAATTCCTATCCCTAGGCCAAAAGCGGGCGTCAGAAAAGCGAACGTATTGAGCGTTGTGAGTTCCACCTGCCTTAACAAATAAATCCAGATTGACTCGCTGGCGGCAGTGCCGATCGACAAGGCCGCTAAAGACCAATTGAATTCCCGATGCCAAGAAATGATGGGAGATTCTTCAAAAATAAAGGAAGCCACAAATAGCACCAGCGATCCCAATAAAAATTGAATCGCCGTCAATGCCATAACATTGTTTCGTGGAGAGAATTTTCTAATGAAAACGTTCCCAAATGCGATTCCCGAAGCTCCCATCAGGAGGTATCCAATACCCCCGAGTTCATTTGACGATCCACCCGAAAAGCCTGGAGACGCGATGATTACAATCCCCGAAAATCCAATGCACAAACCGGCAAGAGTGTTTTTAGAGACCCGCTCCGACAAAATAAGATAGGCTAAAATCGCCGCGAGAATTACCTTGGATTCCGTTAGGACGGTAGCCAGTCCAGGACCGATTCGTCCATCGGCTAGAAACATTCCTCCAAATCCTAATGCTGTATAGGACAACCCGACAAAAATAGAGTCTCGCCAGAGAGTAAGGTTCAGTAGCTCTTTCCCTCTCAAGACAAGCAACGGAACCACAAGCAGCGCCCCTGCAATGAAAGACCTAATTGCAGCAAACAGCAACGGGGAAGCTGCACGATGGCCAGTTTCAATAAGTGGAAAGCACAAAGCCCATAGAAAAGTGACAAGAATAACTAAGCCAATTGTTTTAAGAGTAAGCCGTCCCATCATCCACCGGGCCTTACTCGCCCCTCAGGAGTCACGACCTTTTCCGCAGCCACATTGCCGGTTGTTTTGAACTCTTCGATGCTCTCCAAAGTTGTCTCGGCTATGTTTTGCAAAGCTTCCTTCGTCAAAAACGCCTGATGTGAAGTGATTAAGACATTTGGAAAGGTGAGAAGTCTTGCCAGGATGTCGTCTTGAAGAATCTTGTTAGACAAATCCTGAAAGAAAATATTCTCTTCTTCTTCGTAAACGTCGAGAGCTGCGCCGCCAATTTTTCCAATTTTTAGGCCTTCGATCAAGGCTTTAGCGTCAACGAGAGCGCCACGACCTGTGTTAATAATGAAAACTCCATCTTTCATCATTTCAATCATCTCTCGATTGATGATGTGATGGGTTTGAGGAGTCAGTGGGACGTGCAGGGAGATAATATCCGATTGAGCACAAAGGTTCGGACAGTCAACATAGGTTACGGATGGATTTCTCTCTAAGTCCGCATCCAAATTGAGATCGTTGACGAGGACTTTGCATCCAAAAGCAGCCATGATTTGTACAAATATCTTTCCGATTTTTCCGGTGCCGATCACACCGACCGTTTTCCCGTGAAGATCAAAACCAACTAATCCATCCAAGGAAAAATTGAGCTCTCTGACCCGAGCCGTGGCTCGGTGGATTTTCCTGTTTAAAGTAAGCAAAAGGCCAACTGCGTACTCTGCTACAGCATATGGAGAGTAGCCAGGAACGCGGACCACAAGAATTTCATGTTTTCTCGCTGAAACCAGATCCACATGATTAAATCCAGCAGACCTGAGGGCGATGAGTTTGACGCCAATTTTCTTGAGCGCCATGATGCAGCTATCATCGATCTTATCATTAACAAAAGAGCAGACAACTTCGGCCCCTTCCGCGAGACGTGCGGTTTTATCATTGAGTCGTGCTTCTAGAAATTCAATAGAAAGCCCGTATCGCTCGGCTGCCTTTGAGAAGTCCTCTCTTTCAAATTGATGGGTATCGAAAAAGGCGATCTTCATTTTCCGACCCCTTCAAGATGCTCCCTACAACATCCCGGGACATACGATTGGATTTGAGTTGCGGCTCTTTGCACCTTGTGAATAAAGTCATCGGTACTTTCAATTTGGGAGTAGTTAGGATGACGCTTCCATATCTCATGGATTTTATCGTCGATCTTTGCAGCCAGTTCTGCGGATTCGACACGGATGGGATTTTGATAATTGTATCCTCTCGCAAGACTCGGCGAGCGCAAGTGAATCACGGCTTTATATTTCTGAAACTCTCTCTCAAGAGTCGTGCTTAACGTGGCGAGGTATTCTGACTCTTTTCCTGGCCAATAGGCCAGTCCGTCCAATGTGCCTCGATCGCAAAGACCCATGGACCATTTCTTCTCATCAAGAACAAGCCTTTGCATTTCATTTTGAACATGAAATATAGCCCTTTGCGCTGCCATCTTTCCGGTCGGGGAATCGAGGCGCCAGAAGCCTCCACCAAACAGAATCGAAGCGGCTTCGGGCAGAATGGCTACATGTTCACAGAGAACTTTTCGTACCAGCTCCAGAACTGCGGTTTTTCCAGCTCCAGGTCCTCCTGTTAGCACGACCAACCGCGTGTCATGGCTTTTGACTTTGCAAGCGCAGGGTCTCTCGCAGTTTTTTGGTAGACTTTCCATGACTATTCCAACCTTACCAGTTCATCTTGAGACGGAACGAAACACTGCCAGCCAAAAGTTTCAGCTAGGCGTCGCCGGAATTCATCGGCGGCGGAAGACTCTCCATGGGTTACAAAGACTTTTTTGGGCTGAATGTTGGAATCTGAAAACCATTGCATGATTTCTTTGTAATCGCCGTGGGCCGACATATTGTGAAGTACTTTGACTTGAGCTTTAACAGGAACATATTCCCCGTGAATTTTGATTTCTTCGGCTCCTCTTTCAAGAGCTTCTCCTCGGGTTCCCGCCGCTTGAAAGCCCGTTAACAGAATGGTGTTCTGTGGAAGTGGTGCAAAGGCTTTTAGGTGATGAAGAATGCGCCCCCCTGTAAGCATCCCGCTTGCGGAGACAATAAGCATCGGACCTTTTCGCTCGTTTAGCGCCTTTGATTCCTCAACGCTTCTGACATATTTCAGCACATCGCAAGTGGCCACGCACTCGTCATCGGACAATCTATGAAGCTTATTGTAATCGCAGAATAACCGACTGACGTTCGTGGCCATCGGGCTATTGAGATACATGGGAAAATCAGGAATTCGCTTTTGCTGCTTCAGAAGTGACAAGTCATACATGAGCGACTGAGCGCGGCCCACGGCAAATGCCGGAATAAGAACAACGCCATTTCGTTTGTAGGTCTCATTGATGGCGTCAGAAAGATCATCCAGAGAGTCTGCTTTTTTATGCAGTCGGTTTCCATACGTGGACTCGGTTACTAAATAGTCTATAGATGGCAGTTTTTCCGGGGGATAGAAGATTTTGTCGCTTTGCCTTCCAATATCTCCGGTGAAGGCGATTTTTCTACCCGCGATTTCAATGATGGCTGATGCGGCACCTAAAATATGGCCCACATAGTGAAACTGAAAGCTGATATCAGCGCCCAGGTTCCTTTTTTCCTTGTATGGAACAGCTTCAAAGTACTGCAAAGCTTGTTCAGCATCTTCAACGGTAAAGAGAGGCAAGGCCGGGGTATGCTTAGTTCGTTTGTGGCGGTTCAAGTAATCCGCTTCTTCTTCCATGATGTGTCCCGAGTCGGGAAGGAGAATTCCGCACAAATCCTTGGTGGCAGAAGTCGCATAAATCTTTCCTTTGAAACCCTCTTTAACTAGGCGTGGGATATAACCAGAATGATCAATATGGGCGTGGGTTAGAATAAGCGCATCGATTTCGGCTGGATTGATGGGAAATTTATCCCAGTTTTTAAGTCTCAGGGACTTCACGCCCTGAAATAGTCCGCAGTCGATAAGGATTTTTTTGGCATTATACTTGAGTAGATACTTAGAGCCTGTAACGGTTCCAGCAGCTCCTAAAAATTGAATTTCAAATGCCATAACTAATCTCCTTCCGAGAAAGGTGAAACAGCGCCTCTGGCTGAAAGATATCTTTGGAGGCGATGGCCCGCTTTAGAGTCGCGTGCACCTTTTCTTGAATTTTTGACTCATTTCCATTCCTGATTTTGAAATCTGAGAGGACATAGAGCGGCTCATGAACGGGTGAGCCGATTTTTCCGACCAACGTAACGGTCGACTCGCTAATCTCGTCAACGTTCTCAACAAGTACCTTCGCGAGACCTTGCGCCGCAAAGCTGTAGATTTTCCCCACATGGGTTTTAAAGTTTTTCCCAGCCCAGGCCTCCATGGTCTGGGGCCGCATAAAAGAAATAAGACCGCTGACACGATTTCCTCTTCCCACTTGTCCACTATCACCGCCCTCACAAGAAAGGCCAGTGACAGTAAGGTAAAGGCCATCCAATCCCCTTGATGGATCGTCGAGGGCATTGAGACTTAGGGAAAGGTCAAATCTATCCTTATATTTTTCAGATAGATCCGCCCTCAGCGCTTCTAGGGCTCGCCGTTTTTTTTCCACGTAACCATCAACACTCGAAATATATTTGTCCACGAAGGCGCATGCCAAAATAATTTCAACACTTCGCCCACGGCGAATGGACATAATCTTCGTGTCCTCACCAAGCTCCGGGTATTTTGTTCTATAGCCAGAAGAATTAAGCAGATCTTCAATTTCAATTGTCAAAGACTCTAGGGTGCTGAGCGGCCAATATCCAACGCCAACGGAGGTATCATTAGCCACGTTTTTTTTTTCAACCGAGTTGAGAACCGATGATCCAGGTTTTATTTCACTTTTCCAACCTAAGGTTTTTCCAATCCTCAAAAATCGCAGATTTTCTTTCAGCCAAGACTGAATCGAATTCTGGACGACATCATTGAGCCCCAAGTCTTTTCCATTAAAGTTAGAAATAGCCCTGTCACCCAAGTAAAGCTTAGCGGGCTCTAAAATCTCTCCGCCGCCAAACTGAGGCCTTGATCGGCCTCCGACGAGAAGAGCCTTGTCCACGTTGTAGTGTAGAACCTGGCCACAGGTTTTTAAGTAGTAGTGACCGAGGTCATAAGAAATTCTCTCCGCAATTAGATCGCAAATGGTATCGGGATGCCCACGGCCTTTTCGTTCAACGACTTCCAGTGGAAGCTCGTCCATAATTTGACAACGATTGATGTGCATCTCGAAATTCATCACGTTTCCTCTTAAGCCTTGCTATGCTGCTCTCCTGCTCCAATGAGCTTTCCCAGCTTGGGGAAAAATCTTGGCGTTTCATGAGCGTATCGCCTGTAGATTTCACCAAATTCTTTTTCAACTTCCTTCTCTTCGCGCAGTGAAAGCCTCACATAGGTCCACACTAAAATAGGAAACATCACCAGAGTCACAAGGGTGGGCCATTGGAACAAGAATCCAATCATTACTAAAACGAAGGCGATATATTGCGGGTGGCGCACGTACTGATAGGGGCCCGCCACAGCCAGAGCTTTTTCCTTTTGCGCCTTGTAGAGAACTCGCCAGGAGACAGAAAGGAGCCAGAAACCAGCGATAATAAATACATTGCTTAGGATGTGGAGAACGTCCCAATGCGGATTGCCTTTTAAGCCAAGCAATGTATGCAGCAAGTGACCACTATCATGAGTGAAAAAATCCACCTGTGGGAATTTCTTCATTAACCATCCCGAAAGAAGATAAATCGTCAGCGGAAATCCATACATTTCCGCCATAAGAGCTACGATGAAGGCCGAGAACGACCCAAGTGTCTTCCAGTCTCTCTTTGTTTGCGGCTTAAAAAAGCTAAAGGCGAAGAAGAGGAAAATCAAAGAATTGATGATAACGAGGCCCCAAAGCCCGTATGCTGATGACGATTCCGTATGATTCATTGCTTTTTCTCCTCGTTCTTATCGTGTGAATGACCGCCGTGCCTATGGCCGCCATGCATGAACATATGCATAAACGGGCATGCCAGAAGAATTAGCCAGGGAAGAAGCGGCCAAATATGTTCCCTGTGCTCTATGAACAAAAAATATCCAAGAATTCCGAGAGCTGCGTATGTTAGCCAGCGGTGGCGTCTAAGCCAGGTCTCATTATTTGCGTGTGTTTGTTGGTGTTGATGTTCATGCATTTCCATATTTTTCCTCAATTCAGCTTCAGCGCTTTCGCGTTGAATGCGACAATTACGGTGCTAAGGGACATAAAAACAGCTCCAATGGCCGGGCTTAAAATGATTCCAAATTTATAAAGAACACCCGCTGCAGCAGGAATGGCAATGACGTTATATCCAGTTGCCCACCATAGATTCTGAATCATTTTTCGGTAGGTCGCCTTCGCAAGTCCGATGATAGCGGCAACATCTTTCGGGTTGCTTCTTACAAGGATGATGTCGGCGGTTTCAATGGCCACGTCCGTTCCAGCCCCGACGGCAATCCCAACATCAGACTGAGCGAGAGCTGGGGCATCGTTGACCCCGTCGCCAGTCATGGCGACAATGAGTCCACGAGATTGCACCTCTTTGATTTTTTCAGCTTTTTGGTGCGGCAATACTTCGGCAAAGTATTCATCAAGGCCAATTTCATCTGCCACCCACTTGGCGACAAGTTTATTGTCTCCCGTGAGCATCATACATTTTATGCCTTGAGATTTTAGCCGCGAGATGGCCTCTTTGGATTCAGGTCTAATGATGTCAGCCAGAGCAACAGCACCAACAAGTTTTTCATCAAAGAGGACATAGATAACCGTCTTCCCCTGGGAAGAGAGCTTTTCAATTTCGGATTGCTGGCCAGGTATTTGAATCTTGTTTTCTCTGAGGTATCCATGACTAACGACAGCCACCTTTCTGCCTTCCACATCACCCTGTGCTCCCTTACCTGGAATTGCTTTAAAGCCAGAAACAGATTTTTTAGTTGAACTGGAAGCAACAATTCCCTTGGCGATTGGATGTTCGGAATGACTTTCCACCGCAGCAGCAAATGCGAGAACGTCTTCCCTGCCGATATTTGGATCAAAGGTAAGCGTATCCGTGACGCCAAATTTTCCTTGAGTCAGCGTCCCAGTTTTATCAAATATTATAGCGTCAATATTTCGCGACCTTTCAAAGGCTGCGCGATCGCGGATCAAGAGTCCATTCGTCGCCGCTATGGCTGTTGATACAGCAACCACAAGGGGAACCGCCAACCCTAAAGCGTGAGGGCAGGCAATAACCATTACCGTCACAGCGCGTTCGATAGCATATGCAAAATCTTTATCAGAAAAAGACAGCCAAGCTGCTAAAGTAATGCTGCCACCAATGATTGCGACAAAAGTTAAAATTACGGCTGCGCGATTGGCGAGATCCTGCGTTTTGGATTTACTCTCTTGGGCCTGACGGACAAGTTCGATCACTTGATTAAGGTAGGATTCCTTCCCTGTCTTTTTGACTTCTACGGTAAGTGAGCCCTCACCATTTACGGCGCCACCGATCACCTTTGCGCCAGCTTGTTTAGAAACTGGTTTAGACTCTCCAGTGAGCATGGATTCATCGACGGCCGATAGCCCTTCGATGACAAGCCCATCAGCGGGAACCTTTTCTCCGGGTCGAACTAAAATTCGATCGCCAGAAACTAAATCTTCAATGGGAACGTCTTGAATGTTTCCACTCTTATCCAGCTTATGTGCCGCGGAGGGCATGAGCTTCGCAAGTTCTTCCAAAGCCCTAGACGCTCCCATGACCGACTTCATCTCGATCCAATGGCCAAGCAGCATGATGTCGATTAGGGTGGCAAGCTCCCAAAAAAAACCCATCCCTCGCAGACCAAAGACAACAGCGGAAGAATAGAAATAAGCCACGCTGATCGCGAGCGCGATCAATGTCATCATGCCGGGCTTGAGTGCTTTAAGTTCTTCGACAATGCCTTTTAGGAAGGGATAGCCGCCGTAGAAAAATACGATGGATGAGAAGGCCCATAGAAGGTAATGATGTCCAGGGAATCGGAGCGCTTCACCAAAGCCAAGAAATTCTTGAATCATGGGAGAGAGAATCAAGATCGGCAGGGTTAAAACTAAGGAGACCCAAAAACGTTTACGAAAATCTTCTACCATGTGAGCGTGGTGGTCGTGGTGGCGCGATGGCTTTGACGCTTTTATACCTTGCTTTTGATCTGTCGCCGCGCCGTGGCGATGATGCTCATGATGATGGCCGTGCTCTAAAGTCATTGCTAATCTCCCTGCTGTCCTAAAAGTCCCGTTTCAACGCTCGCAATGGGTCACATTGTCACAGAACCCATTCCATCTCTGCTCTGAAAGCAGCTTTAAGCCAATACACTCCATACTAGCAGGGAGTATGCCACCTGGCCTTGATCTAGCTGCATTGAAGTTGTGTACGAATGAACACAAGGAGAACGTGGATGATGCCTCAAGGTCAGTGGCACGATGGATGGTTCCCACATTGGCACATGTGGGGAGCGTGGATCTGGCCCATCGTTATTGTTGGACTCATTGCTCTCATTATTTACTTCGCAATGAAGGGAAAGTCGGATTCGGGCAAAAAGTAAGAGTTTGCATCGCGGGAACGAATGAATGAAAAGAAAATCTAAAAAAAAGCAATCAGAACTAATGCACCCAGATCACTCCTCAGAAATCATTCGCGTGCGCCGAATTATCGGCCAACTCGAAGGTGTTGAAAAGATGATCGTGGCTCGAAGGTATTGTCCACAAATCCTTCAGCAAGTTAAAGCGGCCACCTCTGCAATGAATGCGCTGAAAATGGAAATTTTAAAAAAGCACCTTAATGAGTGCCTGAATGATTCCGCTCGCTCAGGCAATTATTCGAAGCTGCTGGAGCAAGTATTGGAGATTGTACAAACACAAATAAGAGATAAATAATCAGGAGGTCTTTTTATGAAAAACGAACAAGTATTCCTTACAAGTCGGTTGAGTGCTCGGGCTATTGTCGCCGGCACCCTATCAACATTCGCGCTTATGATTCTACTAATGATTCTCGCCGGAGGATTTGGACTGTGGACATTTAATCTCTCCGAACTCTCGCAAGCGAGTACCGCGTTTTGGGTTTGGGCTTTTGTCGCTTGGACTATTAGCCTTTACATCAGCGGCTATGTAGCGTCGATTTCCAGCAGGTCAATTACAAGACGAGACGGTGCGCTTCATGGATTTATCACATGGGCCAGTGCCTGTGTTTTAGGTTGTCCGTTTCTTGCCGTCGCTGCTGGCAGCATGCTCACCACAATGACCCCAGCTATGTTTTGGGGATCATTCCTTGGGGATGTCATTGCTTTAGGTGCGGCTGTGCTGGGCGGCATTCAAGGTTCCAGAGGAGAGCTTCAGGCGGAAGATCGTGAGGAAAAAGAAATAGTTGCTCACGACGCCAAACTGCGACCGGCATTTGGAAAATAGCAAAGCGTTCATGGGAAGCGGTAGGTGGTGGCGCTACCGCTTTTTGAAGCCGCAATAGACGAAGTTTTGCCCAGTGCCCCTCGGCGTCTGGTGTGTATCTTCAAAGCACTTAATGTTTGAAAAAGAGCATAGGAAAAACAAAGCCTATATCTAGCTCTTGGATCAGGTATCAATGGAG
>CAYMBJ010000112.1:0-9698 GCA_964388665.1 uncultured Pseudobdellovibrionaceae bacterium
CCAAAGAAAATCATAACAAATCAAATATGTCCACTAGCAAATGGCCTGGTCAGTAGTTGGGCCAAAGCCTTCTTTGCTGCGGGAGACTCTGGCTCTTCTCCATGCCGTTCCCTTATGTTAGCAGCCAACTCCTCGAGGACAGGTCGATAGGTCTCGTACGCCACCGACAAATCTCGATTGTCCTGCTGTTGAGTCTGAGCGACTCTACAGAGGAGCAAAAAAGCAAGAACCAAAATCAAACCAACTTTACTGCGATCCACCCCATCCCCCTACTTCTGAAGTCTTGCCAAGGTTTCGTCCACAAAGATTGGCTCAGGAAAATAGGGTATACAAATCGCCTAAATTGCCAATCGGTCAAGAATGCCCTGAGGTCTAAATCTCGATCTCAATCTCAATTTCCTCATTCTCAGCCATAGTTTTCAATTGAAAATCCACAATTTGTTCGACAGCCTGGCCCTTTGAGGGGGTTGGATTTGTTCATTATTTTGCCCCTCAGTAAGATCGCAACGTATATGTTGCCATCTTACTGAGGGGCCAGAAAAGGAGAGATAAAGTGGCCCTGAAGCCCATTTTATTGCGGAAGCCATAAGTAAATTAAGATGAGCGCAGCAGATTTGTCGATCCAACGAAGAGTGAAGTCGTTTGTGCTTTGACTAAGTTCTGGATAGCTCTTTGTAGCGAAAGCAGCTGGTGAGGTGATCGTTGACCATTCCCACGGCTTGCATATGCGCATAGACGATAGTCGAGCCCACAAAGCGAAAGCCTCTTTGCTTTAGATCTTTGCTGAACTCATCAGACTGCTTTGATGTGGGAGGCAAATCTTTAAGGGTTCGGCGCTTGTTTATGATGGGTTTACCATTTACAAATTGCCATTGGTAGTTGGCGAAACTGCCGAACTCCTCTTGAACGGCCAAAAAGGCCTGGGCATTGGTGACACTGGATTCAACCTTGAGCCGATTGCGAATGATGCCTTCGTTGGTTAGGAGCTTTGCAACTTTTTTCTTATCAAAAGAGGCGACCTTTTCGGGATCAAAATCAGCAAAGGCTTTGCGATAGCCTTCACGACGCCTAAGAATTGTGAGCCAGCTGAGACCTGCCTGGGCGCCCTCTAAAATCAAAAACTCAAAGAGCACGCGATCATCGAAGACGGGGACTCCCCACTCGCGATCGTGGTACTCCACATAGATGGGCTCTTTAATACACCATCCGCAGCGCTCGATTTCCATTTTGGAGCGGGTCTCTTTAGAGCCGCCATTTTTAGATTTGTTAGCATCAGCTTTTTTGTTGGCCACTTTTTATTCTCCATGAGGCACGATGAGAAGCACGATGAAAACAGCCCCCTATGAAAATAGAATGCTCAGATCTTCGAGCTTGAGTTTTTTAAATACACTTTGAGTGGCGGATTCGCCGTCTCCAAGCATGCTCTCCGCCAATTCGCGTTTGGTTTTTTGCAACTGCAAGACCTTTTCTTCCACTGTGTTTTTGGCAATGATCTTGTAAGCAAAGACGTTTTGCTTTTGACCGATACGATGAACTCGGTCGATGGCTTGCGACTCGGCCTGTGGGTTCCACCAGGGATCCAAAATAAAAACATAATTGGCAGCAGTGAGATTCAAACCGACACCGCCCGCCTTTAAGCTGATCAAAAACACTTTGATTTCTGGGTCGGCTTGAAAACGATCAATGCGCTCCTGACGATTGGTGGTTTTGCCGTCGAGATATTCGTAGGCGATGCCATCACGCTTGAGGTGTTCGCCCAAAATCTTTAAGAGTGAAGTGAACTGCGAAAACACCAGGACCTTGTGACCTTCGGTCATGATCTCTTCGAGCTGAGTGAGCAGCAAACCAAATTTGGCGGATGGATCGCTGGTCTTTTTTTGATCGAGAAGCCCCAAGTGGCAGGCCGCTTGTCGCAGTCGCAACAGCGCCTCCAACACTTCGATCTTGGATTTTTCGAAGCCCTTTTCTTCGAACTTTTTGGTCAGATTGCCCCAATAAAAGTTGCGAAGCTCGTCGTATCGGGCGCGCTCGGGAGCTGAAAGCTCGCAGTAGAGAATCTGTTCTGTTTTTTCTGGCAGCTCCTTTAGCACCTGATCCTTTGTTCGCCGCATGATAAAGGGCTTGAGGGCTTGCGAAAGAGCCTTGAGTCGGCCTTTGTTGTAATCGCGGTCTTTTTGCAAATTTAAATTGTCTGGCAATAGACCTGGGCAAACGATGCTAAGGATCGAAAGCAAATCTGTGACCGAGTTCTCGATGGGCGTACCGGTGAGGGCAATTTTATTGTCCGCCTGAATCATTCGGCAGGCCATATAGGACTGCGACTCAGAATTTTTAATATAGTGGGCCTCATCCATAATGAAATAATCAAATTTGAACTCTTTGATCTTTTCGATATCCATGCGCAAGGTCTGATAGGTGGTCAGCACAATGTTGTATTTTGAAAGCGATGATTTCTTTTGATGACGATCTGAGCCAGTCAGATTGAGGACCTTGAGGTTGGGTGAGAATTTTTCCGCCTCAGCAATCCAGTTGTAGATCAAACTCTTGGGCGCCACGATCAGAGTGGTCGCTGATTTGTGCTCCCCAAGCATCGCCAAAACCTGAATGGTCTTCCCTAAGCCCATGTCATCGGCCAAAACTCCGCCCAATTTATTTTGGCTCAGCACCTTTAACCAAAACAGTCCCTGCTTTTGGTAGGGCCGCAAAATGCCATGAAAATCACTGCTTGCCTCCACCTCTTTGGCAGAGCGCAATTCCGAAATCAAATTGGTGAATGTCTTAAAGCGCTCGGATTTAGCAAAGGCGGCATCGGTGGCAAGTATTGAAGACAAAAAGAGTGCCTGCACGGGCGAGAGCCTCAGTGCATCGTCTTCAATTTTGCCAAACTGCGCGAGCGGGCCAAATTTTTCGAGCCACTCCACTGGCAAAAGTCCATAGCTGCCATCGCCCAAGCGAATCAAGCGCTCACCACTTTGTAAACTGCTCAGCAACTGCGGCAGCGTGAAACTGAGTCCATTGGAAAATTCAAAATTGGCTTTGAGATCGAACCAATCAATCCCCGACTGCAAATTCATGCTGACCTTTTTGCCAACGCTCAGGGGTTGATGATGCGCCAACACCTGCCAGCCCATCTGAATAGCCGACTCAGCTGATTTTAGAAACTGATTCTCTTTAAATATATACTGGCCCGAATTGCTTTCAAGTTCTGGACCCAGCTGCAAAAATCTTTGAAATTCGTTCTGTTCAAAAATAAAATCCCGAATGTAAAAGCACTGCTCTTCAAAAGAAAAAATCTTTTCAGACGTGTCCTTGGCAGAGATCTTTTTTGAGCCATACAAAAATTGAACTTGCCCTTCTATCAGAGAGGAATTTCGCTTAAAGTTCATCAGCAGTTGGGTTTTGGGTTGCAGGGCATTTTCTGGAATCTCGATTCCGGGCGGAAGGCGCAGCTCTGGTGGTTGCGCATCCGAAAAGTACAGGGCCAAGAAATTTTTCATTTCGGCCTTTGGTACCACTAGGGGGCGATTCTTTTTGATCACCTCATACCAGGTCATCTGCTGCATAAAATCGGCGGGAGCAATGGAGTTTTGCATAATCGTGTAAGGACCAAGCATTTCGGTGTCATCACTGAGTTCGCGGCACTGCATGCTGTTTTGCAAATGCCCCGAGAGACGATACGCAAACTCTGTTTCGTCACAACTCAGAATCAGTATCCAAGGATCGCGGCTGTACTCTACCAGTGGAAAGGGGGTGTCGGGAGTGATCTGATGTGCCCCACCCTTGCTTCCTGAGATGTAAAAGCGCTCGGAGCGGCTTAAATCTAGCAGCAACTTGTCGGCAAATTGTGGTTCAATTTCTATGCCTCCGAGTTCGTTTTCATAGCGATACATGCCGTATCCGGTCTCCTGAGTGTAACCCAAAAGATTCCAGAGCAGATTTTGATCGGCCTCATCGGGATAGATGGATATCAAAGATTTAGAAACCTTTACGGGCTTTAGAACTCCCAGCTTTCCGCCCTTTAAAAACTCCCGGCCATAAAAGACCACAACAAATTTTTGCTTTCGTAGCGACTGATCAAGATCCAAAACAAAATGACCTTCGCGTGGCAAGTACTGTTTTCGCAGGGGCGAAAAGAGCACTTCCTTTTTTTTCTTTTCGCTCTCACGCTCTTGCAAGCGCGCCTGCACCCTTTGAATTTCTTTTTGCCAAATGGGCGTATAATCTTCTTGTGCCGTCTGCGCAATGAGCTCGCTGCGATTTTTTTCGGTCAAAAGCTGTTGCACCTCATCGATGGTGGGCACTTCTTCTAGAATCTCGAGTCTGGCGTTTTTGAGTTTATCAATTCGCATCGACAAGGGCGTGCTCTGTGCCGCTAAATTCTTTTCTAAAAGCAGGCAACTGGCCCAAATGTGTTTGCAAAAACTTCCCGTTTCAAAGTGTGGGCAGCTGCAGCCCGCCTGCACGGTTAGCACCAGATCTTGTGCTGCGCGAACGCCGTCGGTATCGGGTTCGATCAAAACCAGTTTTGCAGCATAGAGGTGAGTGCCAGCAACTTGAAAATAAAACGTATTGTCGCGTTCAAAAGCTTTCTCGACCTGTTCGTTGCGAAAGTACTCTTGGCCACGAAATCGAATTTCAGCGTCAACTTGCTTGCGCAGTAGGTGGGTCAGATTCATTTAGGGGGATCTCCTTTTTTCAGAGGTAGCCTCTTAACATCTCATAGGCCTTCTCATATGCAGGCTTGCGAAAAGCGATGGTCAAACCGATGAGCTCTTTAAATGTCATCCACTTGAACTTTTCGAACTCATCTGAGAGTTGCGGTTCTTGATCAGTTTTCAGTTTTACTACAAAATAAATTTGCCTTTGCCCGAGCGTCGGTGCTTTGGATTTTTTCATTTCAGCTGGCCAATCGTAATAAATCCAATCCGGAGATTTGGCGACAATCTCAATTTCCGTTAGACCCGTCTCCTCTTTGACTTCACGAACAATGGCCTGTTCTGGAGTTTCGCCGCTGTCAATTCCTCCTTGAGGCAGTTGCCAGGAGTTGGCAATTCCAGGCCGACATCCCGCCAAGACCAACGGGGGCGAGCTTAATTGACGACTCAAAATCAAAGCCGCAACATTGGGCCGGTACAATGCAGGTGAAATTTCGGGCATAGACGCTATCATGACAAAAATCTTCGCAGAAGTCTATTGACGAATTCCCGAATTTTGCGGCTATCTAGAGGCTATGCATGACTCTCTGGAAATTTATTTTTGGCTAAAACAAGATTCATTGAAGCCTTTCTTGACAGATACGGGTACTGAGACCCACAATACAGGATTTGGCTTAAACGAAGCCTATTTGCTCGAGGCGGTCAAACTTGATCTCCTGGCCTTTGCTAGCCATTTTGTCCAAGGAAAAAGTTCTCACAGCGGCACTCGCAAAAACATCGAAGTGAAAATAATTTCTTATTCAGGTGCAGCTCCAGATTTGCGTGCACGTTTGCAGCAAGCTCTGCAGGCCACTGAGGCTCGCGAGAACATTGTCTTTTGCAGCGACTCCGTGCCGCGAATGCTGCTGGCGCCGCTGGACACTCCCAGTCTCAAACATCATCCCGTGAGCCTTTTTCGCAAAAAACACGCAAGCTCTTGGGAACAGAGTCAGTCGGGCGGTTGCTTTTCACTCGTGGCCGTTGCCGGAACGCCAGATGGCCTTAAGGAGCTGCGCGCTGAAATGCGTTCAGAGGTGACTGCCGGGGGGCGCTTTGATTGTCCTCATGATTTTTTTGCATTCAGTGATCAAGGGGAGCTCAAAGACTGGATCTTTGAAAAGGCTTTGATCTTAGCGCAGGGAAAATTTGCGTTGCTCCCCTTTTTGGTTTCGGCCATTAGCAATCAGGATCGTTTTTTGTTTATCGAAGACGATCTTAGCGCCCATCCGTTGATATTGCTCTTAAAAGAATTTACCTTTATTCGCAAGCTCAGCCAATTGGAAGGTTGTCGCGGCGACTTTTTGATTTTGCGCGATGGCGCCAAGGAGTTTTCGCGCTCGGCTCGAAGTCTGGCAGTGATTCGTTTGGAGGGCGAGCTGATTTCCATGCGTGGCTTTCAACCCGCCAACACTGAGGAGCTGCTGCATTTGCTGCGAGGGATCCTGGAGTGGAAGGCCAAGGCCCTGGGCGAAATTCAATATCTGGGCTCCAATCAGCAGCCCGCACTGATTTTGGATCGCGATGGCACCATCATCGAGCATGTTCATTATCTCAACGATCCCACTCAGGTGAAGTTGATTCCCCCCACGGTGGAGCTGATTCGCAAGGCCAACCAACTCGGTTGGGTGACTCTGATGGTTTCCAATCAGTCCGGCATTGGGCGCGGTCTAATTTCGATGAATCAGTGGGAGGCGGTGCAATCTCGAATGCTGCATCTGCTGACCTCACAAGGAGCGCGCATCGATATGTGTCTTTTTGCCAGCGTTTTTCGCGAAGCAAAGTCGCGGCTTGGTTTTTTGCGACCCCACTGGCGCAAGCCATTTTTGGGCGCCATGGAGTATCCGCAGCGCCTTTACCGAATTGATTTTTCAAAATCCGTGATGGTGGGCGACTCTTTGGTGGACATGGAGCTTGGAAATAGTCTTGGAGTTCGCCACAATCTTTTGATAGGAAACAAAACCGACAGTCCTTTTCCAGGAGGAGTTGTCGCCATTAGCGAGATGGAAAACTTTCGCGCTGATCAATTTATTTACCCATGATCATTTTGTTTATCCATAGGAGGCCGCAACATTATGACCAAACCAACCACACCCAAGATTGAATTTATTTGCAAAACAAGCGCTGGCACGAGTGCCGAGGTGGCCATGAGCTGGAAGAGTCTTCAGTCAACGCCGCCCACTTTTGTTCAAATTCTTGAAGACAATGAAATGTGGGAAACCGCAGAAAAGTATGGCAAAGAGGCATTTTCTAAATACAAATGCATGGTGATTTTAGGAAGCGGCGGAAGCTCCATCGGCACCCAGGTCATTTATGACTCCCTCGGGCGCGCGGCCGGCAAGAAGCACGGCAAAACACTGCAGTTCATTGACAATGTCGACCCCCAGCAGACGCAGGATATTTTTGCCGAACTTGATTTTGGCAGCACACTGTTCTTTGTGGTTTCTAAGAGCGGCAAAACCATGGAGACGCTTTCGAGTTTATCTACAGTTTTATCCACATTGGAATCAAAAGGACTGCGCCTACAAGATCATGTGTGGATTGTCACTGATTTGAACAAAGACAATCCAAATCCACTTGAGGCTTGGGCCAGAACGCAGAAATTTGAAGTTATCGGAATTCCCAACAAAATTGGTGGGCGCTTTTCTGTGCTCACCAATGTGGGCCTTATTCCGGCGCGCTTTTTAGGATTGAATTTGAGTAATTTGAAGGCGGGCGCGAGCGAATTTTCGCCTGACTTTATTCAAGACTTTTCCACACAGGCTCTGAAAAGTTTTGATAGAGGCGAGTGGATTTCATTTTTTTGGTGCTACAGTTGGCGGCTAAAATCCTTTGGTCTGTGGTTAAATCAACTCTGGGCCGAGTCGCTAGCTAAAGAGAGCGGGATTGCAGGTGGAAAAGCGCCGCGTGTGAGCACTCCCATGTGGGCGCTAGGCACTCAAGATCAACACTCCGTGCTGCAGCAGGTGATGGAGGGAGCTAAGGACAAGTTCGTGGTGTTTGTGCGCAACCAGGAGGCAGAAACAATGCCGGAATTCAAAATATCTAAGGCTTTTTCACCTTTGGATTATTTGAATGGCAAATACCTTGGTCAAATTTTGAGCGCCGAAGCCGAAGCCACTCAACAGGCGTTGGGAAAAAATAACATCTCCACCGCTCAGGTCCGTCTTGCCACAGTCAATGAGGCGAGTTTGGCGGCCCTGTTTATGAATTTTCAGTGGATCATTGCCCTAATGGCCAAACATTTGGAGATCAATGCCTTTGATCAACCGGGCGTTGAGCTCGGCAAGAACCTTGCTCGCGAGATCATTTCGTCTGGAAAACTATAAGTATTTAATGCGAAACTTTTGCGAAACTTTTTGGTACCTTTGTTTTTCACATGAGATGTGCTTGAATTAATTTCAAAACCCACTTAACGTGAAGGGTGGGTTCTCCTCTAGCGCAGCTGAACTTCAAATTTTAGCAATAGAGTTTTCTGTTCAAGAGGACAAGCATCACGAATCAGTTAGAGGAGATCCCAATGACTTCAACAGTGAGCACTCAAGGCAACGCCACAGATAGCAAATCCACTTTTAATAGAAATTTAAAAATGTTATGGCTGGGCCTCATCTACAGCTTCGCTATTTATTTTTATCTTTTGTACACTCATTACCAGGCGCCCAACGTCTATCCACAGTCTTCGCAGTCCATGGTTTGGGCCATGTACGCAATGGCCGCCTTTAGCTTTATCGCCATTTTCGTTTTGCCAAGTCGAATGCGCCCCGAGGCGCGCGCGCGCGGCACAGACAAACTCATGCAATGGGTGTTGGCTGACCTCATTGGTATCTGCGGCCTGGGAATAGAACTCAGTCGCAGCGCAAATCCTGAGGACAGCATCGGCCTGGCAAGCCTAACACAATATCCCGGCGTGCCGCTCTTGGCCCTGGGCCTCATCATGCTTCTCATCCTAAAGCCCAAACCCAAACCCACCACCTAGATTCATTCACTGTTTTAGGCATGTCTACAATCTCAATATAGATGCTCATGACGAGACGGGCACGTCACCATATGTCCCCATCAAAGTTGATAGGTCCCTTTATTGGCTAAGTAGTGACGTGGATAACGAGAGTTTTTTTGCACGCTTTTTATTATACGCGTAGACTTTAATAGGCGAGTATTAGATTTTGATTGTCTACGGAATTGACAGCTGTAACCTTAAACTCGGGAAAGGAGTCGCAGCTTCAATTATTCAACTTTGCGACACCGTGGAAAAGGAACTCAGTGTGGGACTTGAAGTGAGAGTTCGAATTTCAGCCCCCCCCCCGCGGGGCGAAAGCCAACGTCGCTAGGAGCTGTCTCTTCCCTCTACCCATCTCGGAGATTTCGGACTATTTTAATATTCCAGTTTTCAGTCCAAATCTGATGGACCTGATTTTGCAAGGCCTAATACTGCTTGAAATAACCTGACAATGTCACTGTAAGGCAGCTTGTTTCGATTTGAATAAGTGACAACGTAAAAGTCTAAAAGGAGAAGAAATGAAAGCCATATTTAGTCTAATTGCTCTACTCATTACAAATTCGGTTCTGGCTCAGGAGCTTCCAAAAGTGTCCTGTTCAGGTCATCCATTTAAAAAAGATGTTTTAATTGAATTTGAAACAGGAGCTACTGAAGACCTCCCATACTTCCGAAATGATTATGTTCAAATCTTCGTGAGTCAGAAAATTGGCGGTTACCGTGTCTACGTGAGCAACTCAGGCGCCCTGCATGACAATCTTTATTTATCAATGTCTTATCAAGACTCAGAAGATTCTCCAGAGGTCAGAGCTGAGGGCATGGGTGATTATATTGTTCTAAATGTAAACGCCAATAGAGTTCTTTGCAGACTCCTGTCTAGATACTAGGAAGTTGACTTGTTATAGAGAGTTTACCCGTGATTTTGGCAATAGTTTACCAATCCTCTAAATTCAAATTCAAATGATCTACCTGTTGTGTATAACCTGAAAAAACCTTATCGCTGAACCAATTGC
>CAYMBJ010000113.1:0-9645 GCA_964388665.1 uncultured Pseudobdellovibrionaceae bacterium
CGATTGATACCTGATCGCAGAGCTAGATATAGGCTTTGTTTTTCCTATGGTGCTATGACCAGCAACAATCAAATGGAATCAAAGGAAAAGAAAATGGGACTAAAAAAGCTCATCGTACTGGCAGCAATGCTCGCAGTATTTGCTGTATCAACAGGGCAACTCCCGCGCATCATCTACGCAGTTCATTTAGCCAAGCTCTATTTAATCAAGGAGTCGCAGGCCTCCAACTGGCCAAAATTACCGTTTGCAAATGGAAATTGAGCTCAATTAATTCTCCCGCCGATACGGGAGAGGCGGAAACTTACCCATTTGCAAAAGACTCACTTCTGCTGCTGTCGGTATCATTCAATTAGATTCAATTGATTCAATTCGCAGGCGCTTAGGTGGTCCAGAAACTGCAAGCCTAAACTGCGGAACTGAAGCTGGAGGACATTTGATACCTATAGTATTGCCGGCGCTAGCCGCAACATTGACAACTCTCGTCATACTGTCAAATTCACAGGCAGTGGCCGCTGATTTGCCCGTAAATGCTACCCGCAATGATATTCTGGAATTTGAGTATCGTATGCAGGTTGCCTCAGTACCTACGGGATCGCCGCGGTTTGAGGTCTCGCCCGAATTACTGATGTCTGCCACTCAAACCTGTGTTTCTCAGTATGCAAGTATGTTTGATCCACAATTTAGAACGAGCGAATTGGCAACTCAGACTGCTTTGGAGAGACTGAAAAAAAAATTGGTTTACATCGAGGTGAGAGAGCCAAACGACGAATCATATTTTCTAGGCAACTCCGACGATATCAAATTCCACTTGTGTACAGCAATGATTTTAACGGGAGTAACGGATCTTGCCGCCCCAACCAGAAAAATTCCCATGAGCTTCTTATCTGACGCGTTAGCTATGCCGGAAGCTGACGAAATTGCGATTCTTTCTATTTATGGTGGGTTTACCGAAGCAGCTGACTTAACTCCAGCGATGATAGACCATTTTTTTGATGCGATCTTTAAAAGGAATCTAAGCTGGCGAGCGATGGATGACATCATCGCTGACACGTTCGCGTCCCGATCTTCACTCAAGGGTCTTCTAGTTAAGACCTTACTGAGTCATATTTATGAGTCGGCAATTTTCCAGGAATACAAAGTCTATTTTTCGCATAAAATTCTAAAGATTCTGAGTACAGCACAGTTTAATGAAAAAATGAGAGCAGAGATCGTATTATCCGGCGTAAATCGACTAGACAACACCGTGCTCACTCAAACTGTTTTCGATTCGTTTTCCTCATGGCAGTTCAGTCAAGAGGAAACTATGGACGTCTATAAACGCTTTGGCACTCTGCTATCGCCAGCTGAAAGAACTGATGCAATTCAAACTATAGCTTATTCGTTTGAGTCGATAAGTCCCGAAATCAAACAAGAAATTTTATCACTGATAGCCTCTTCTGCTTTAAGTGGCGAACAGAAGAAGTCGCTGTTTCTTTCTGTCTTGGCTGAACCAAAAAAGTATCCGAAATACGGTTTGAAATTTATTTTAGGATTGCTGACAAATGAGCTGGGCAAGTCGACGTGGGATGAGGAGATATTCTCCCATATTGTATCGCTGACTCAGGATGCTGAAATTCCACTGGAGCACAAACGCTTTATCTTAAATAAGCTCTCACTCGACACGATTATGACCCAAAAGAAAGTTGGCGATTTATTGGCCTATTTAGAAATTTATATGCTTACTAATTCGGTCCCAGCAGACAACGTTAAAACCGCGATAGATAAAATTATCGAGTTAGCTGCGAAGGATCAGCGGACTAAGAGTTTTCTTAAAAGAGTGGTCATGGAGACTTTGTATACCGCTCTTACAGACACAATCACTTGGGAGCTAATCAAAAACTATGACCTCACGGAAGACGACATTACCAGCTTGGTTATCCTTTATTTTGAAAATAGTGGCACAAGCGGTTCACAAATTATTGATGCGCTAGTGAGAAAAAACGAATTAACGCCATATGTGGGAAGGGTCGTAGCCGCTTCGCTAAATAAATTGGCCAAACTTGAAAGTTACAGGCCACTCCTAGTGTATGTCATGAACCATTCCAGTACAGACGAGAACACTAGAGGGCAGATCCGGTATAAATTGACAGGCGAAATCCCCACCATCAATGACTTTCCCGTAATAGACTGGGACGTAAAGCCGGAATCGAAGAAGCCCTGACTACACTATAGTCTTTGATATTCGAAATCTGGAAGAATTCCTAACTCGAAGAAAATAAAAGTTATTTACTGTTTACCGTTGCTTATTGTGGCCTTTGAACGTTAAAGCCAAACTTGCCTAACGTGTTGAAATACCATGAGAAAATATTTGTTAGGAACGGAACTCAAAGCTATATCCATGAAGCAGGTCCCCAGAGGATATCTTTGGGAAGTGGAAAAAACGACCTCAGCAAAGGAGTGCAAGCACTGCGGTTCTGAGAGAGTGGTGCGAGCTGGAAAAATCTCTTCAACTGTGCGAGAAGAGCCGATTCGTCAGACTTGCCTGTGGCTAAAGATCCATAAGCACCGGATTCACTGCAAGGACTGCAAGCGCACTTTTGCTGACGCAGTTGATGGCGTTTTGTTTCGCCGTAAAACGACTCAGAGATTTCGCAAATTCATAGCCCAGGCTTGTGGCAAGATGAGCGATCTAAAGACTGTGTGTCGCTCTTATGGAGTCTCCAGTTGCTTTGTTTATTCGACCTACTACGAACAGGTGGAGATCAAACTTAGAGAGCGCAACAATGCTCTTCAATGGCCTGAGGCCCTGGGAATCGACGAGCATTTCTTTCGCCGAAAAAAAGGCGCAACGGAGTTTGTGACCATGTTCACAGATCTTGGAAAAAAGCGCGCATTTGAAATGGTTCATGGCAAAGACCATGCCTCAATGCTAGAGCAGATCAGAGAAATTCCAGGCCATTTGCAAAAGACTCTCTACCGCGAAAGGGCAAGCTTACGAGTGGTGCCGTGAACTTTCAACCTCGTATTCGCGTGCTGGTTAACGCATTTAGCTTCGTCCGAACTGGCCTTTCACTCCCGACCCTAGGGACGACGGCCGAAAAGTGGCTCTCGTTACAAGCCTGACAAGCTTTTTGACACCTGGAAACTGTATCGTGGCTCGAATTTCGAAGTAAGGACCTAAAAGTCAGTTTTGCTACGGATGGGTTGCGTTTTTCTGGTCCCAGTCTTGCTCTTCGAATGCTCTAAGAGTTTGGAGATCTTGTGCAAAAGTTATTAATAGTTTTAGTGATTTTGGGAACAGTGTTTTCCGCTATGGCCGAACAAAAGCCTCGAACCTTATCGTCTCTCCTCGCGCAGACACTGACGGAAGTCGACGACGCGACCAGGTCTCACGAATGGTTGGTCAACCGCAGCAGAAATTGGATCGTTGGTTCGACGGGTATGACTGATCAAGAGAGCGCCGATCTCGATGTCGTTCTTAATCGTTATAGTACGCTGACTTTAGGAGGCCCGCAGCTTCCGGCCAAAGTGAAAGACTATCAGCTTCTATCTCACCTACTCCAAAGAAAAATGACAGCTTTAGTGGTTCTTTCGGCCCTAACTTTAACCAATAAAAACAAGTCAGCTCTACCTCCGCACACGCCATCTCTTTGCGATCTCAACTTTGAGAATCAATCTGAATTTGCAAAATTCTTGGGAATTGACTCAGACGATTTAGAGAGAATTTTATCAAAAACAAAGCTTGAGTCCTCCAGTCCGTGTGGACACAGCAAACTAGGACCCAGCCTCACGTTTCCATTCGGCCGAAACTTAAAGTTTGTTGTGTATGAAGACCCGAGTTACAAAATTAAATCCTGGTCAGACATTGGCGGACAAACGCTAATATTTTTGAACTCGCAACAATTTCCGACAGCAAACGATGTGGTGATAAGCTACATTCACGAACTTGCGATCTCTCTAGACGCACTTTTGCCAACCTCAATGTTTGCATCTGAGACCCTTGAAAAACAGTTTAGCAATTTAGGTATTGCATTGCCTTCTAAAAAAACTTTGGTTGCTTACGAAAGTCCCGAGTTCACCGAGTTCCTCGCAGCCGTTCGCGCCGAGAATTACGCTTTGACTGCAACTAACCAGGAGCCCATCAATTTTTGCGGTCTCCTGAATCAACAAGTGCTGGCAGAGGTGATATCTGAGTATAATGAGGCTAAGTCACCCACACAGGCGGGTGGAGCAATCGTGCATCCATACGATGCGATGGCCTCGATCATCGCCGAGGTTCAAGCCCAAGTCGCCCGCTTCGAAATCACCGGAACAATAGATCTCGAGCAACCTAAGATCCCATTGGCCGATGTTTTAAGGAATTTTATAGCTGAAAACAAAGTCCGGAATAACTTTTTGTGTCGAACATTCTCAGAGCCTCGGTTTGTACGCTCAGGTGAGACAAAAGGTCGATCGGGCCCCCGAGGACCAAAAGTTGGGGGCGGCTCATGAACATGAATGCGGATACGAACATCGCCCTGAAACTTCACCAAATTGAAGTCAGTATCTTCTCCGGCAAGCTGACCGAGTCGCAGCAGCACTTGACGGCCCTCGAGCCCGATGACGTTTGGATGAAGCGAAAAAAAGCCCATTTGTTAGCTAAAATTCAATTCGCCGGCGGAGATTACAAGTCGGCCACTCGAATCCTCGAACAAACAATTTCAGAACTGGGTGCAAACATACTTCTAACGGCTGATCTGTTGCTATGTTACTTCAACACTCATCAGCATTTGGCGTGGATTAATTTGCTCGACAATCTCTACGACACACTATTGAAGCAGAAGGCCTCCATTCAAAACGAAACTTGGGTGCGAGCCGCCATCACCATCGGTGGTTTTTTAGAAGAGAAGGGCGAAGTCGCGCTAGCCATTGAGTTGTTTCGAATGGCGATAGAACTGCCGGACGTCGATTCCGTCTGGCGAGAAAGGGTGCAAGCTCACCTCACTCGAGTTCTTACGTATTTTGGTATGAGTGAAGAGCTTCGCAAAAACTACCGCCTTTTGCTTTTGCCAAACTCAGATTCGAAGCAACTACTGATCAACTGGGAAAAGATTCACGCTCAAGTTCTTGCTGAATTTTGTTTGTTAGATCGACTTCAGTTCTCCCTGCGTTGGGCAGCTTTCGCCAAAGAACATAAGCAATTTCCAGAAATCGTTAAGTGGCTCCTCTACGACCTGCTTGAAGTCTCAGTGTTGACTCGCAAAGAGTTTCCGTTGAGCGTGGAAATTTTTGCAGAGTTTCCACCGACGGCGGCCTATGAATCTTGTTTACTCTTTATCATGCGTAGTGAATTTGAGCAGATCGCAAACAGTGACTTAGAGGCTCTCACTCCCTTTTGCAAAATGAAAACTTTAGTTTGCCTGGCTCGCAAAAATCCTGAGCTCCAACAAACCGTGGATCTGTGGCTTTTTACGTTGACTCCCGACTCCCAAAAATTACTGGCGCAGGCCTTTCAACATCTATCGGGTTGGAAAAGGTCTGCCACAATTGCGCTAGCTGCAAACAGCACACTTGTGGTCAATACCGTGCAGATCCAACTCAGCCGCAAACCCGTGGCCTGGCAAATCCTTTGTTTGTTTGCAAAACAAAAAAAGTACTCGCACGAGGAACTCGCCGTGGCTCTCTGGGGTAAAGATCTGACCGGCGCGAAGGATCGTCTTCGAATGAACATTTATCGGCTCAACGAACTTCTCAAGGTTCACCTGCACGGGGTCCAACTTTTAACGATAACCTCTGAGGGCGTCGTTCTTAACTCTGATCACACAGTTGTTTGGACGGCGGTATTGGACTCGTAGATTCCAGAACTGGAGACTCCAGCAAGGGAGTCTTCCCGAAGGACTACCTACCTTGGCAATGGTAGCTGACCGTTCCTCTTGAACCACTGCAAGTCACACTCACTTCATAAACAGAGTTGCAAGAGTATCCACCCGTGCAATAAACAGGGGGCCCGCGCTTACATGATGTTTGAGATTCACACGGGCCTCCGCTATAAGATGTGTCGGCGGTTTGGAGTTCTCTTGGGTTCGACGAATCTGCGAATTCAGCGACGAGTTCTAATAAAGCCGTCGAATGCGTTTGGGTTTCAATGATCGCTTCGTGTGCAGGGGCCGACGCCAACGATTGCAGAGTAAAAAGCGAAATGAGAGTTAGAGCAATTAGGTGTTTCATAGGTTCTCCTTGGTTATGACACTTTTTTATAAGAGTGCCTGATAAGAATATCTAAACCTCAGAAAAATCGCTTTGAACAACTTCGAACAAGTTCAGCTCCAGCAAGAGCCGAAAATTGTTGCTGTTCTACAGCCGACTTAGTCGAAAGCTTAAACAAAAAGGTGATTGCAAACATAGAGAATTCAGCGTCGAAAACCTGAGTCCTTCTGATCAACTCTAATGGAAAACGGGGCATTCTCTTTCTTTTTGGCGCAAATCAAATCATCCCTGCCCAGAAAATCGATCTTTTTTTAAAAAATTCATTCTAACAGGAGAAATCAATGACTGAAAAAGCTGTCGCATGCTACGCAAGAACTGATCTTACCCCGAAAAAGTAGACACATTTTTCATGCAGCGAGCGCCAACTTCTCAAACTCATTCAGTGACATGTTATCAAGGCTTGAGTGACTTCTTTGGCGGTTGCACCAAGTCTCAATCCACTTGAAGATCGCTTGTCTTGCTTCTTCTCGGGTTTTGAATTTACGACGTTAGACCAGTTCTGTTTTTAACGAATGAAAAAAGCTCTCACGGTGACTGTTGTCGTAGCAATTTCCTTTTCTTGACATGCTGGCCACAATTCCAACCAATGCCAGATAGTCTCGATACTCACCAGAGGCGTATTGAGAGCCTCGATCCGAATGAGCGATGGTTTGACCAGGTTCAACACTTTGCTGGCTCGGCACCATGGTGAGAGCGTCTAAAACCAACTGCGTTTTCATATTTTCATCAGCTGAAAAACCAACCACTTTTTTCGTGAAAATGTCTAAGAAGATGGCCAAGAATAGAAAGCCTTCTGCGGTGGCAATGTAGGTGAAGTCGCCGGCGAAAACTTGGTACGCCGCCCAAACATTTTCCTAGGTTCGTTCAGTTTTGTCCTTTATGGAGTGAATGTGCGCCAATAAAACAGTGTTCTCGAAGTCTCGAGGAGACTCTGGCCTGGACCGCCGCGCATAGTAGCTAGTGCGGTTGACCTCCAAGGTGTCACAACATCTCCTCGTGCCGATCTCAACAGCTAACCGGGATGCCTGATTTCTAAACTCTGGAGTATAAAAACGCTTTGTCCGTTTGCCCATAAAGACCTCCCTTAAGGTTTGGTCAATTGATCAATTTGCGTGTTTATCAATTCGGGGTAGGTTCAAACTCAGAAGCGACGCTTGAATTGGGGCGACTCATTCCTTGAGTCAGTCTCTTAGGTCCATCGTTTCGACTTTTGGCCGACGAGTTTCACCGATGAGGGCCATGCGGGCACATTTCTGACAGATGCCAGTTAATAAATGCCGATCATCATGGATTCTTGTCAGCTCCGACCCGGAAGTACCATAGGATTAATAGTTTTTCCCTTGATTTCATGGAGTTGGATTGAGGCAATTTAAAGCGAAAATCAGGGAAGCGGTCTCTATATGCACAGAGTGACCATATAGAATACCGGAGGCCTCTCCAAGTAATGCTAGAGGTTGAGAAAACCTAACTGAATCAAAAGTTTCTAAATGAAGATTATTATCTGTTGGAGACGTAATTGTCGTTTGAACTAGGATTTGAAAATCCTTAATTGGATACTCTTTTGAGTAGTCTGTTTCAGAGTATCGCTCACCGCTAGATATCACCTTAGTCAATGGCAAAAATTTTACTTTATAACCTGAAAGCATTACTTCGGTAGGCTGACTTAATTTTGATACTGAAAATATAAAGGACTTTTCCTTCTCATATTCAGAGATTGAAAGACCCTTATTGCCCTTTAGCAATAATCTCGCCTCACAGGGAATGTCAAAATTTGAGCTAGAATTAGCTTGTGCTAAATTTCCAGCCGCAACTGACATAAGTATTAGTAACGTTGCAATTTGGGACCTCATATAGTTCTCCTTTTAATAAACTTTAGTAGTGATACTTCTGATTGTATCGCTTCCTAAAAATTTGGTTTAGTTGTTCCGATGCATTTATGAAGTTACGTTTTCTTTTTTGAATGTTCGACGAACAACATCGAACAAATTCATGGAGAGATTGTGACCAAGAATGTCACCAGTACTATCAACAGTTTTGACAGTAGGAACTTCAACGTCTCCGGAAGGAGACTCTGGAACAGAAGCAGGTTATTTTGATTCCGAAAAAGGCTGCTGCTTTTTTTTGAACGACCAACTGTGCTCCGGGATGAAACCGGTAGATTGAGTGTTAATGAAACAAGTAACCGTTAAACGACTAGGCATCGATAATGAACCCAAGTCGTGCGGAAGTAGCAGACGCATTTATGACAGAAACGGATCTAAAGCGAAAACACTGGCTGTGGATGAAAACTACACGGGATGGCAAAGAGGCCAAATTCCCAGACCTACCAATTGAACTATCAAGTCCAGCAAAGGTTCGTAGGGTGGCTCTTGAAGTGGAACAATCAAAGAAAAGTTTTGATCGGCACAAGACGATGATGAACAGCTACGCCCATGTCAAAAGAGTTGACATGGTTGTCTTTATCTCGAATCAACAAAGCATCTTCAACAGCATTTCGCGCGCTATGAAGGAGGTCAACTATCCATCCTGGGAGAAGCCAGTAGGCTTTGGTGAAATGGAAGCATGGCTCAAAGATCCTTTGACTGCACCCATCTACTTGAGTCGTGGCGTCAGTTCCATTCAGAAGTGGAAAACTGAAAAGTGCGAGGTGGCCGTCTGATGACTAGCAACACGACTAGCAAATCGTGTGCTATTAAATAGCCCTTGCAAATTACATTACCAAGATTGCAAGGCTCGGCGGCTACCTCGCCAGATCTTCTGATCACCCGCCTGGCAATGCCGTCATCTGGAGGGGCCTTCGACGGTTAACTGAAATTCAAATTGGAGACGAAATTGGCACGGAACTTGTGGGTAATTGACATTCTAGTTTAAAACGATTTTTGATAAAATCATAGATGGGAGACCCTGAAATAATGCGATACTGAAGCATAAGAGGGAGGTTAAATAATTATATTACCAGTATGAGAGTCGGCGATCCTCGGGGCCACCAGTAAATTTCAAGGATAGAAACGTATTTTAACGAGCTATCGGTTTTAACCCCGAAGGCCAGAAGTCCCGGCGGGAACGCTCCCAATTTGCAAAGGGTATTACCGGCTGACCAGCGAAAGAATCGGCGAAAACCAATCATCAGAAATAAAAAAAGCTTCGGGGGATAGCCTCGAAGCTTCTTCGGATCTTCTCTATCAAATTCTAAGCCATTTTTTTCTCAGACTGCTGCCAAGTGGCAGTTTTCGATCCTAAATTTGCTTTTGTGGAACTCGGCGCCAAATGATCCCCCTGCAAAACCGCAGTTCGGCTTGGCGCGAAGGGTTGCTTTGCAAGCCTTCGTGACAAACGTCATGTTTGAGGATTTTGCAGGGGGATCGTTACCGAGTAGGCCTGGCTGTTACCCCAGGCCCCTCTCCGAACCGTACTTACACG
>CAYMBJ010000114.1:0-9430 GCA_964388665.1 uncultured Pseudobdellovibrionaceae bacterium
GATTGATACCTGATCGCAGAGCTAGATATAGGCTTTGTTTTTCCTATGGTGCAAATGAAAGGTGGATCTTCGTCCATTTGTGAACTGTTTGCTACCTGTACGGATGATGTTAGAGTCCCATGTAGAGATAGACTTGAAAGGTCAGTTTTTCTGTAGGGTTTAATTGGTGGGAAGACTGATTCAGGTTTCGATGTATCTTCCAAATCCTCGTCACTCTCAGCGGGAGTAATTGAACTCTGTTGTATGATAGGAGTGAAGGCGGTTTTTTGCGATTTTGATGATTTTTGCGATTTCAGAGAAAGCCTCACGCAGGCCACAGTCAATAGAACGATTGCATGCAAAAGTGTCCGCATTCCCATTTTGTACTCCTCGGGTTTGGTTACTATGTCTGTCAATGCAAGCAAATCGCCACATCGCAGAACTCTTTCAAACGAATGGGGATTTTTACAATCTCTAACTGATACACTGCCAATAAGCGATTCAGAGGGCTTTGGATATACAATCTTTTTACAATTGCTCAGCTATTTTTCGTTCCACTTTTAAGCCAATCAATCCAGGAAGTGGTGCGAGGGGGTACAGATCTATAGACCTTTTTGTCCAGGCTGATGGTGGCAGTTGAGGAGTCGTGTAGGATTTTGAGATTTGTGAGTCAAACATGTAATTTGTACGTCACTGGTATCAATTGTAGTATGAGGTCATCGGCTATGGTCTTGCTCAGTTGACGGAGCATTTGTACCAGAAATTCTCACTGCGATAAAATTGCAAAAAAGACTTTGAGATTAGAATGCTTGAGATTAGGATGAAAACGGGGGTTTGAATCATGGCAACTACAAATATTCGTATTGTGAAAATAGCAGGTCGATATATCTATCTGAGTTTGATGATCTTGATGACCTTGATTGCCTTTCAAAACTGTAGCAGGCCTTTTCAGTCACAGAATTTGAACCAATCTGACTTAGATGCGATGGAGTTTTCTGGATCTTCTCTGGATCAAAGTGATTTCACTTATGTTGAGGTTGTCGATTCGTTGACCAAAGCCACTGAGATGATTGATTCGTTTCAGGAGAATGATAACTCTGTAGCCGGCGGTCCCAGTTATGCGGTTGAGTTGCGTCAGGGTCGCTTATATGCTGATATTGATCAGCCGGGAGTATATGCCTTGCTGGTCAAAACAAAAGTGAGGAAGATTGGATTGAGTTTTCTCGATTCTTTGGAGAAGCTGAAGTATTTTCGCGACAGAGAACGGGACTATTTGGCCAGTACATTGAAATCAGATGATAGTGAATTTGAAATTTGGAGTGTTTTAGGTCCTTTGATTTCTGGGACATCAAGAAATTCTGAGAAAATGGCAAGCACAGGAATCATAACCTTTAAGTTTGATCGACCAACAACTTTTTCAATTGAGGCTCCTGTACAAGAGAAGAGTGATTTGATTGAAAGACAAGAGTTCTTTTTATCACGAATAGATGTGAACAAACCTCTGCCTTCTTCACTGGCTGTTGACCAGTCGCAAGCGTCTCCCCAAGCCGATATGGGGGTCTCGCAGAACAAAGAGACCACTGAGAGCTATGCATTTAGGATGAATGCCGGAGGCGGTGCCATCAGCGTGCAGGGTCAGAAGTGGGCTCCTGACGTTTTTTATGTTCAGAGATCAGGAGCTGTTGATCGCGGAGACATTAAGATTTCAGGTGCAGGTGAGGTGCCACTTAAAGTCTATCAAACCGAAACATGGTGTGTTGAATCTTATTCAATCCCAGTTAAGAATGGAAACTTTGAAGTGGAACTGCATTTTGCAGAGACTTCAAGTGCGGTGACTGGCATTGGCGACAGAGTGTTTGATGTCAATGTAGAAGGGGAGAAGCATTCTCACCTAGATATTTTTAAGATGGCTGGTGGGAAATTCAAAGCGCTAGTGGTAAAGAGTAAAATTAAAGTTTCAGACGAAACTTTAAATATCTCTTTTAGCAAGAATAAGAATTGTCCAATGATCAACGGTCTGGTCATACATTCCACTGGAGGCAGTTCAGATCCTTTTTCACAGCTTGATCAAAAGATGGCGGAGTTCCATAAGAGTGGAGAGGAGACTAAGAGTTCTCCAGATGTAGATTCCAGTAAACCCAGTACTCAGCAAGCGGCAGGGAACAGTGCAGATAGAGAGATTGCGAGTGTCGACCCAGCTGGCAATAGTGCTCCTCGGTCAGATCCGCCCTATTTGGCGCCGCCGAAAATGGCCTGTACAATATGGAGTGGCGGAACGAATCCCGAGAAAGATAAATCATGTTGCAATGCTCCCAGTCAGAAAGATTATGGTAGCACCGCAGGAACAAATGTAGCTCCCAAGTCTGAACCCATTCCTTGTTCAAAAAGATACGGAAATAAAATCATTGATGTCGACTTTGATGGTTATGATGGCCAGGACGTGACATCCGTTTTGAAAAAATTGGGCGCGGTTTCGATTTCGCCGAATGAAGGGAGTCACGGTTTTGATTCCATGTCCATTCAAAAGGGTATGCTTTGCGGCAACTATAAAAAGGGGCAGGCGCCTAAGAATTTTTCATTCTACTTTCCTACGAAACAAAAAGGTATTACCCGTGCTTGCATCACCTCTAAAATGTTTATTTATAATGGCTTTGAGCATTCTGGAAAGATTGCTTGGGGAGGGGCTGCAATTGGACAACTTGGATGCAGCGCCGGGGGCTGTCCACCTCCCTCCCAAGTCGGCGCCTTTTTTAGAAACGTGAGTGCCAATAGAAGCAATGGAATTGTCACTCGTCCCTATGCCTACTTTTTAAATCGAAACTCAGCTGTATGGTATGATCCAAAACACAACGGAGCCTCTGGCAATAATAATTGTGGAAAAATGGGGGCGCAAGGCGAGGACGGCCTAATTCCGCAAGGGCGCCTTGTCGACTTCGAGATCGAAGTCGCTCTCAATGATGCTGGTAAATCTAATGGGTATCTTCGCTACTATATTGACGGAAAACAAACGGCAGAGATGAGAAATCTCATGATCAGAGATAAGGCCCGTGCAGATTGGACCATTACCAATGTAATGGCCAATGAAATGTGGCAAGGGAGTCATAACGTGTCACCAAAAGATCAAAAGTGGTGCTATGACCGATACTCAATGGCGATTCCTTAGAATGGCCATGCCGTCGAGGCTTCTCAGCGAATAGGCTGCTAGTCTCAACTCGACAAAAAATTTTGGCCAAAATCGCTAAAGCTCGCACCAGAAGACCCAATCCGCCAACATCCTCTCTTTTGCCAACCTCATATCACTCTGGGAAGTGGTAGCGAGTGGCGCGGCTCACGCCAACTCTTAAGATGGATCCCGTTTGCGCAGCACTGGCCAAAATGCGATTGGCCTTAGACTGAGAAACTTGGAGGATTTCCATGGCTTCAGAAGCAGAAAAAAATCCTTCGCAAAGTGCTCTTTGAGCTTTTCTATATAAATAGCCTCTTGTGAGGAGGCCCCTTGGGGCTCCTCGGTAGAGTATCGAACGGAAAGCCCGGCCCCCAGACGCGCGCGGTAATAGCCGTCTCTTTCTGTGATTATTAATGCGAGGCCCAACTTGTCTGTCCATTTACGAATTCGGTGGATGACCTGGTGGGCTCTGAGAGGCGCGGAGTTGGGATCAAAGTATTGATCAGGAGAAGAAATGTAGAAGACTTCCCCTATTGAGAGGGGGCGATACAGATCAGAAAACAATCTATGAACGAGCCGGTGTAAAATCATTCCTGGTCGCATGGCCGTCGCTTCGTCGTTGATCCTTCCAGATTTCAGGTCAAGAATTTTGGAAGATTCAGAATCGATACTGGATTTTAGAAGGTACTCCTTCCTGAGGTCGGGAACGAGCCATGAGTTTTCCGCAACAAGGCGTTCGCGGTAAAGTAAAAAGGGAGTGCCAAAGTGGACGCGAAGCAATTGGTGTTTATTTTTGGTCAGATGGGCATGATAATAGTCGCACTCTCTGACAGTTTCCCAGTCCCTCATTCTGGCAGCGTCGCGACGAAGTTCCAAAAAGTGGGAGCTGAGCAGGGGGTCTTTAGGATTTAAAAATGCCGAGGCGAGAGTGGACCACTTTTTAATATAGAGATCATTGTAAGAATTGAGTTTCAATTTATCATTTCCGATAATTTCCAGAGCTGCTGGATAGTCCTTTTTTTGAAATCCAATTGGGCTTGCAATTCAAGGATGTTTGTCCGCAACAAACTCCAAGAAGGATCCAGCTTGCTTTTTTTTAATTGCAGGAGTGTCGACTCCGCCTTGGCTGTTTCACCGAGAGCAAGGTGGCAAGAGGCCAGATTTAACAGGGATATGGCCCGATCATAGTCGTCAAGACCGTTAGAAGCAGAGTAAAATTGAAGATGAATCAGTGCTTCCGCATAATTCCAATCTCGAGAATACAAGAAAGCCCAATAGAGGGCAACAGGGGGGTAACTGCGGACGGCCTCTGCTGGCAAAGACTTTAGGAGTGAAAGAGCTTCCTCGCAGGCACCCACTCGGGTGAGGCAAGCTGCGTACTCAGCGATCTCAGAAACAGAATTTAGCATCAGATCGCTGGTCTCTTTGCGAATTTTATTAAAGAGCAATTTCAATGGTTTGTCATTAATGCCAGCGCGACGGGCCAGTCGAGCCCAGGCGGGCAAAGTTGCGGGTTTCATATTTGGGAGCTCAGCCAGCAACTTATCTTGTGCTTCTGGGATCTTTCCGCTTCGAATGAGTGACTCTACTTTTGCGATGGATGTGGCCTTCAATGCTGCTTGCCTTACTGAGAAAGTTGTAATTTTCCGGGTTCAATATAAAAAGGATTGATCTGGTGGCAAGTCACTCCAAAATGAAAGAGATGCTCACTGCGATAGTTCCAAGGAATGCGAAAGGTGGCATTGTGTTTACCGAAATCTGGGCCATCACGCTCGATATTCAACACAGAAATCGTAAGACGATTGAACTGATCGCCATTGGCTTGAGCAATAGGATCGTCAAGCACTTGCAGTGAGCGAAACCGAACCTGCTCAATTTCGTGGTACATTGTGACCACTCGCATATGATGGTTTTCATAGTTCTTATAAATGAGAGGAATATTGTCGCCAGAATAATCTTTGTCTTTAGGGATAGTCACCTTGACATTTGCGATCACTCTCACCCCATTGGTTTCGCGCGAGTCCTTAACAATGCGGATCGTTCCTCCCGCTTTGGCTCGAATGGAGGCGTTCTCAGGGTTTATCATATTTCCTGAGCAAGCCATCCAAATAAACTCGTCACCATCTTTTTCAAAAACTGGCTTTGACTCGCGAGCCTCGAGAATTGAGGACTCTTGGGAAGTGGAGCTGTTTTGAATCAAGATTTCAGGCATAAAGTTAACGGAAAATAGGTCCTTGGAATTAAACTCCTTAGCAACGGGAAGATCTTCACACTTCTCGCGAAGAACCTGATAGCCGATTTCAGTTTTCTCTATAATTGTGGCAACAATCTCAAGAGGCTTTCCCAAAAGGGCACACTGAAGAGGATTTATAAAATAATAGAGCTTCCCTTCCCAAATACCCCCATTTCCGGGGCCATTTTCGCTAGTCAGGAGAGGGCGATCATCCGAATTGCCAAGGTCGCCACCCAAAATTCGACTCTGGATCACAGTGGAATTGGCAGAACTCTGACCTAAGTGGGTTTCCATTTGTGATTTTTGACAGTTGGAATAGGCAAGAAGAAGAAACAAAGCTCCAAGAATCGGGGACAACCAACGGGAAAAAAGGACACTAGAAATTCTTCTCACATTGACCCCCTTCCCCTCAGATATCTTACAGTCCTCTTTATTGTAGCTTAAATATATCTAATGAGTAAATTCAATTCTTGCCTTCACAGACTTATATTTTAGACATAGAAATCTCATCTGAAGACGCTCGGTGATTCAAATTGAGATTTTGACAGGTCGAGATCCATGGTTTGGAGATTTTCTTCGAGTGTATAGAGAATTCGTGAAAACCTTTAAAAAAATTTGCACCATTGCTGCTGAATGGTTCCAAAGGACGGACAAGATTTTTTAGAGGTTCGCAGACCCACTTACCTACTTATTTTGCAGGAGTCCAGTCCACTTGGTCACTCGCAGTATAATGCGAAATGGACTTATAAGTTTCTATTGAATTGTATCTTATTGTTCAGGTCAAAACATAAAAATGGAATTTGTTTCGCAGTTTATTGTGCTATTTGTGATTTATTGAGAGCAGTTCTTATTTTTTTAGGTCAAATTTATTTCTAACTATAAATAGATTTCGAATTCATCCGAACAGGGTTTGCCGGAAATCTTCTCGAGTTGTTTTGCTGTAACAGATGCTGAAAAAAGTGGGAAAGCTCTTCGGTGGATTTTGTACAATCGATTTTGTGCAATATTCAATGGCAAGACAACCTGTGCTGAAAAGAATGCACAAATGAGGAGTAATAATGAAATGGAAAATAGCAGCAATGCTGGTGTTGGGCATTGGAATTCAAAGTGCGGTGGCGGCTCCTGGTGGAGGCCGAGGTGGTTCGGGTCTAAAATTTGGGATTCTGGGCCTTTCTAATTCCACGTCCTACATTGAAAAGACCTCAACGGAGTCTGCCACTTCGGCGGCGATGGCGACGACCGGCTTTGGTTTGCAGATTGGATATAGCGGCAGTGGTTCTTGGGGCTGGGACCTAGGATTGTTGCAAGTGAGTCGTAAATTTGGTGAGGCAGGAACTGAGGTGACCATGAACTTTATAGAGGTTCCAGTTATGGCTCGGTATACTTTTTTTCAGTATTTCAATTTGGGCTTTGGTTTGTATTATGCTTCGACCCAGGGAGAAGTGGATATTGCGGGAACGAAATCCACATATGAGGCTTTGCAATTGGAAAGCAGTGATTTGGGAGCTGTTGTAGCTTTGGGTGCCAAGATTCCTCTTGGTGGAATTCGTATTCTGCTAGAGGGACGACAAGGTATGGGGCAAAGAGATTTTTCGAAGGTTCGCGGCTTAGACGGGCGATTCAATAGCACTCAACTTGTATTGGGAGTTGAATTATGATTTTGCAATTCATAGAAAGATCTTTTTCTAAGATTCATTTTTCTAAGATTCAATGGGCTTTTCTATCGTATCCTAAGGGACTTGTCTTGCTACTGAGCTTGGCATTGGTGGCTTGTCTCAATGAAGACAAAGGAGAGGTGGCTTCTGGTTGTGGAATTGGTATCGGTGGGGGCACCTCCTGCACGACTCAGCCGGCACCTGTCGTGCCCACTCCAGAGCCCACTCCAGAACCTACACCAGAACCCACTCCAACTCCCGCGCCACCAACGGGCTTGAGCTACTCAAGCTCAAATGTTTCTGCCTTTGTGGGAACTGCAATCGCAAGTTTGACTCCAACAGTGACGGGGACTGTGACCTCCTATGCGGTGAGTCCCAGTTTACCTGCAGGTTTGTCTTTAGACACAAGCACTGGTGTGATCTCAGGAACTCCTTCAGGAGCCGTGGCCAGCGCCAGCTACACAGTGACGGCTGCAAATAGCGACGGGTCCACAGAGATTGTCATCACGATAGTGGTGACCCCACCTCCACCATCGGCGCTCAGTTATTCCAATGCGACGGCAAGTGTAACCCAAGGATATCCACTGACAAGTATGTCACCAACGGTGACAGGAAGTGTGAACGCCTACTCTGTCAATCCAAGTTTGCCCGCAGGTGTCAGTTTGAACACGAGCTCTGGTGTCATCTCGGGAACTCCGAGTGGCACTTCCGCAAGCACTGTCTATACAATCACTGCCACCAATGCCTACGGCTCAACCACGGCAACGGTGACTATAGAAGTGGTGGCGCCAGCTGCACCGAGTGGTCTCACTTACTCTGTAGAGACAAATATATTATACAAAGGCTACGCGATGACGGCGATCACTCCTTCGGTGACAGGAAGCGTGAGTAGCTATTCGGTGAGTCCAGCATTGCCAACAGGTTTGAGCCTCAATACGACCACGGGAGCAATTTCAGGAACAGCAACAGCAGCGCAGGTCCAGTCCACCTATACCCTGACAGCGACCAATGTGAGCGGCAACACATCACGAAACATAACATTTCAAATTCGACAATTTGTGGGTGTAGCCGTAGGCAATGAGCACGTCTGTTTTTTAATCAATCGTGGCACAACCGATGGTGGTGTCGCTTGTACGGGTCGCAATAACACTTCGGGAAATCTCGGAAAAGATCCAGCGGGCACTGGAAATCAGAGCCAGCCGATTTGGACGGACGTCCTGACCTTGGGCTTTGGAATTACAGCCCTGTCGGCGGGAGGTCAGCACAGCTGTGCACTAAAGAGTGATGGAGTGGTTTACTGTTGGGGTTCTAACGGTCAAGCTCAATTGGGTCTAGGATATTCTGGAAGCTATGAGAACACTCCAAGCGCCGCGACGGGGGTGACAGGTGCAACTTCAATCTCGGTGGGTAGCCATCACAGTTGCGCAGTGGTGGCTTCTGGAAAGGTCAAATGTTGGGGCTATAATATTTATGGTCAACTCGGGAACGGCAATACCGCAAGTCAGCACACAGGAGGATTTGTACAGGACTCTGGAGGCGATCTAACAGGAGCGACGGAGGTCGCGGCGGGTGATGGTCATACCTGCGTGCGAAAGTCTGATGGTTCGGCTTGGTGTTGGGGAAGAAACGTATTTGGACAGTTGGGAGTGAGCAATGCGACTGTGCCCAACGCCAGGGTTTCAGATTGCAATTCTGTTCAGTGTTACTCCACAATCGCTGTGCAAGTGCAAGCAGAAGGTGGCGGTGGTGCTATTAGTAATGTCAGTAAAATCATAGTGGGTCGAAGCGCTAGCTATGCAATCAAGACCACAGGGGGAATGTCCTCTTGGGGTGATAACGACAAATTTGCTTTGGCCAATGAAAACGTGGACAGTTGGGACACGGGAAGTTTTAATTGTGGGACAGATTTAAATGCTGGACTCAACTGCACCTCAGAAACACCGGTTGTGGTCAATTCAAGTTTCGGCACAGCCATTACCAATGTGGCTTCGGCTTTTGCTGGTCGTCAACATGCATGTGTCACTTTTACCACTGGGGGAATGAAATGTTGGGGCTACAATAATCCGAAAGGAGAGTTGGGGGACTCTACACAGTGGATTGCACGTTTCTATGGAGTCACTCCTACGGGACTAAGCACTGGTCTTGAGGGCGTGATCACTGCAGGTGGAATGGAAAATCGTTCCTGCGCCATCAAGAGTGGTGTGGCGATGTGCACGGGTGACAACTTTTATGGGCAGATTGGACGTGGCAACACCACAACCCCGGTCTTGGCACCGACAGTGGTGTTGATTGACAGTATTAAATAGAATTGAAGCCGCTTCGCTTTGCGGCACGTTCTGCCTCAAAAATTATTGTCGAGTTGAGGCTAGTGTCCTGAGTCAGGATAAAATTGATATT
>CAYMBJ010000115.1:0-9267 GCA_964388665.1 uncultured Pseudobdellovibrionaceae bacterium
ACAAGACAACTCAAATTCGAGGTCGAGTTGTCAGATCAAGTACTGCGCAATACACCTAATCCTCCTACCCAGCCAAGTCCGTGGGAGCCAAGTCCGTGGGAGCCAAGTCCGTGGCAGCCTGGACCAGGTGGGGGGTATGACTGTCCAGCCTATCTCGTATTCCGTGGACAAGTCTCTCGTTCATTCCATGACAATTCATGCTCTCAGTCTTTACGCGAATGCAATCGATATTTGTCAGGAACACGCGGCAGACGAGCCTACTGTACCAATTAATATCAATAGAAATAACACTTGTGGTACTGCGCTCTGTGATAAAAAAAGCCAGGTTGGGGGAAACCTGGCTTTAGGGGAATTTGGGGGGGGGTATCTTCTCATAATGCAATCACGGTGCCACAGTTGCCAATTCAACCAGGATAGCAACGACCAGTGTGGTGAGTTGTTTTGAAACAAATTTTTAGGAAAATCGCGGCCACTTTCCATAGGGTCCCATTTTTGATTGATCAATAGGTCGTCACTCAGTGCCGTGAAATGGCCACCAAAATTTGTGGCTCCTCCTCACTGCCAAATCAAACTCAAAAAAAAGCAAGGTTCAAAAACTAAATCTGCTTGTCTTATGTTATGCGCGACTTATTCACTCGTGTTTAAGCATGACAGCTCGTTGATATGCGCCTCTACAGATCTAAAGGCTGGTGGCACACAGGAAACCCTGACAATTGATTTCTCGTGTGCTAGTATTTTTGAATGTCTATTGAATCAGAAGATGATCTCATTTGTTTGCGTAAAATTGGAAGAATTGTCGCCAACTGCCTCCAGCATATGGCGGCACGGCTCGAGCCAGGTATGACGACCTTGGAGCTTGACGAGCTCGGGCGGATTTTTCTTGATGCACATGGGGCACGCTCAGCGCCAAAACTGAGCTACGATTTCCCCGGAACAACTTGTATTAGTGTGAATGAAGAGGCGGCTCACGGCATTCCAAGTTCAAAAATTCTACTCGCTGGTGATCTGGTAAATATTGATGTTTCCGCTGAGCTTGGGGGTTATTTTGCAGACACTGGCGGGTCATTTATTATACCGCCAGAATCTGATTTAAAACGAAATCTGTGCCTGGCTACGAAGAGCGCACTTCGTCTTGCGCTACGGGAAGCCAAAGCGGGACGCCGAATGAATCGCATTGGCAAAGCCATTGAGGAATCAGCGCATAGAGAAGGTCTATCCGTCATTGAAAACCTTGGCAGCCATGGTGTTGGCCGAACACTGCATGAATATCCCGGTTTTATTCAAGGCTATTATGATCCAAACGACCGAAGGATTTTAAAAGAAAACCAGGTCATCACAATAGAACCCTTTCTTTCCACTGGCGCCCGCGAGGTGTTTGAGGCTGGTGATGGCTGGACTCTGGCAACGAGCAAGCGGTTTTTGACAGCGCAGTACGAGCACACAATTGTCATCACCAGAGGCTTGCCGATGATAATGACCCTGCCAAACTAGTGCTTTGTCAGGGAAGCTTTTTCTAGACGCGAGGAGGAAGCTGTATGAATAATACCGCGACGACGAAGCAACAACGAAAAAACTTTCCTGACAAAGCACTAGCGCACAGACAGACAAGCGACAATCAAGAGTCTATATAGAATTTATTGGACTTTACTGACTTGAACGGTGCGGACGGTATTGAGCTCTGAGCGCGCTTCGTTGCCGTCTTTGTCGATTCCAACGATCTCCAGGCGGAACTGTTCGAGAGTGGTGGAAAAGGCCGCGCGCACACTGAAGAGCGCATAAAACCGCCCGTTTTTGCAGGATGTGAGAAGCACATTGCCAAAGCGGTCCAATGGAAAATAAGCAATCTCAGGTTTCACAGGATCACTGGTGGCATAGTAGGCACCAAAGTAAGTTTTGTTGAACTCAATTTCAATTCGATTGTTCGGATAGGTTGATGGATTGCAACTGCCAGAAAGCTCAAATGTTTTTTGTGCTGGGCGAATTTGCACGCCAGGTTCAGTGACAATAGACATCTTTTCGGCTGTGGCGGTGGTGTCGGCACAGCCAGAATCTGGGCAATTGCTTTTGGCGATATAGTCGCCCGCCAATGAGCTACCTTTATTGGTATTGCATGCCGAGATGGTCAGCGCTAAAAATAGCAATGTGCATGTGCGATGGATCATACCCCGCCTCTCGATCAATCGATAACGTCTTTTCCCTAATTTCTTTCCTAATTATCGTATCTTCTTATCTCATCTCTATATAGTAGCAAATTCGCTGCGAATTTCTATTAAGAACTGCATAGATACGGCAAAATTATGCATGGACTTTTGAATGTCTCAAAACAAAACGCGGCAGATACTGCTGGTCCCAAAACAAGACATAGGTGCTGATCATCAACAATGAAAATGGCATTAGACCCATGAAGAGCCCGATGCCCAAGTGAAATATCACACCCGCAATGAGCCATGGTGTTCTGGTTTTGGAGTTGAGCATAGCAAAGGCAAAGTAAATCTCAAATATAACTGTGGTGTAGGTGGCTAGCGGAATCACCAAAGGAATGTGCTTCACAAAAGAAAGATCGACAAGCGTCAGCTGGGTATTCATAAACACGGTCCAAAGTGAAGTGCCATCCCACCAGGTACTGCCTTTTAATTTTTCAAAACCCGTGTAGGCATAAATGATACAAATCTGAATTTGCAAAAATCGATAGCCGATGGAGTTGAGCGCCGACGTCCAGGTGAGATCCTGTGGCGTCGCGGCCACTTTCTTGGCTCCAAGCCACCGCGAAAACAATCGGTGCTTGAGCGTAAAGAACTCTGAGTGCTGGGTCATGCTCAAATACAATAGCAGAATTCCTCCGATATAGTCAGCGCCAAAGAGCACAGAATAGTTTCGCTGCATGAATCCTGTGTAGACGACCCAAGTGAAGAGAGTAAGAAGTCTGCCACTCAATCCCAAGGTGAATAGCAACAGCAAGCCCACCAGCAGCAAGTGCATCGAAAAGGCCCACTGATCGGGCCAAAAGAACCAGGCAAACATGGGGCGATAGGGCCCTGTCATAAGATCCAAAGCTTGATCACGAGGTATGGGGCTGGAAATATCAAAATAATTGATATTGGCTTGACGAAAGAGTGCTAAATAAAAAAGTGTCGCGCCAACAATCACCCGCACAATGGCTAGGCGCTGGAGATTGATGGGTTGAAACCAAAAGTCGTAAATGGTTGAAAAGAAATTTCCTACCATCTTTTTCATAACTGAGCCTGCCTGTTTGCACATACGAAGTCGGATTCAAAGGTCTGAAACTCACTTGGAAATCTACCGTCAGCATCTAAGAGGGATTTTTCAAGAGGCTTGATCAATTTTACGTAATGAGTAAGGTGCATATCATTGGCCTGCGGATTTTGCCGACAGAGCCATGGACCCAAAAGATTTTGAATTCTGGCCGGATCCAGCGCCAAGTAGCGCATCATGTAGAGGTCACGTCGATGGCGCAAATCACGCGTGCCCATCACGCCTTCTGGCGGAAAAACTCCACGACTCTGGCTGGCATCCAGATTTGTATATTGATACTCGAAATACATTATGTGTGCGGGATCTGGAGAAAAAAAGTTCCAAGATGTGTTCAGCACCAAGAGGTTTCCCCACTGCGCAAATGCACTCAAATACTGGCGACCTAAAAATGAACCATAATTAGGTAGCAGCAAAATTGCCATAAGGTGAAAAGCAATGAGTGGTGACAAGATCAGTACGATGCATTTCTTTTTCAAACTTTAAGCCTCCTTAGTATATTCTCTACAATCTCATCGCGTGGAACAAATGAAAACATTGTAATCTTGATGATTGTTGCTGAACAAGTCGTGAACATCATTGAATTTAGATGGAATTTTTCGTCTAAGCGAGTTAGGTCTTTGGTCGAGCTAATAATGGCTCAATACTTGAGGAGTCAATTTATGAACTTTCGCCTGCTACCAATGACATGTGTCGGAATTCTTATACTTGCGGCTTCTGGAGGCCTCTTTGCACAGGAGCAATTGGAACTTCCCTTTCCACCAATCACTGCACCCAAGGAGAGTGTTCTTGCCGAAGATTCACTCGAAGGGATTCTTGATCTCGAGCAAATTTTTGTCGGCGGCAATGGCTGCCTATCTACGCCAGACCGTGCCACCGCGAAATTTATTCAAAATGAAAATGCAATTGAAATCACTCCGCTCACTTTTTCTGTGCTCGCCACAAGTCAGCGACCCTTTGGCCGCAAGAACTGCACTCTGGTGGTACCTTTCTCTTTAGGCACACTTGCCACCAATGAGCGCCTGGTCATCACGCAGGTGGATCTTTTGGGGAAGGTGGATCTTGAGAGCCAAGCAAGTGCCCATTACCGATTTGAAGCCTTTGTTGCAGGCCAAACCAATGAAGTCGCTAGCAAAACTGTGGTCGCTTCTGATGCCGGCGGAGTCGCGGCTCGTGTGATATTGCGTCAGTCTCCTGTGTTTAAAACAAAATGCGGCGAAGCGAGTCTTCTGCGTTTGAATGCAAGCCTCAATGTTAAGGCCAGCAGTGGCCTTGGTCAGATAGCCGTTCAGGGCCAGAGCGAGGCCTCTGTGAAAAGCATTAAAATCTATCTCAAGCGAGAACTCTGCACACCATAGGGCACTGCTAGCCCGCTATATACTCTGGTGGACCAGTTGGACAAACTGAATTAAATGTAGTACCTCCTCTATGCGCTTACTGGGAACAGCGGACAGCGCAAATCCGGAGGGGGATAATAAAATGCAGCTACTGTCGACTTTGTTCAATTTTGAATCTGATGTTTTAAAAACGGGCCTTTTCAGGTCCATGAATCCTCACAAAACAATGCTACTTGCAGCAGCGTTTTTTGTTTTTGGCTGCACGCAGGAGCCTACTACAAAGCTTGCCAATAAAATTAATTTTTCACGCCCTGAGGGAACTGCCTTGGTTCTGGATCTAGATGAAGGCTCTCGCGGCGCCACGCGAGCGCAGGCAGAGGAGGCGGGACTCTCAGTGAGTGGAGAGCTCATCTTGGAAATCAGCGGCAAAGCAAATCTCATGGCCGATCTCAATGTTAACCGCAGCGCCCATGTGATTGAAGACGAGGGCGTCAGAGTCGTTCCCGTCGATGCAAACCTTACGGATCCGCAGCACTCGCCACCACCTCCCGATGAGACCGTGGTTTATTTAGCCCAAAAAGAACTCGGAGTTCTCCAGTTTAAAAAAGACAATCCGCTCTTTGATGGTCGTGGCGTAACGGTGGGGGTGGTTGACGATGGAGTCTCGCCGATTAAGGTTGGATTTCAAAAGACCTCACATGGTTTGCGCAAAATCATCAACGCCAAAACCACGAGTTCACTGACCGCGGCAAAAATGACTCTCTTGACGGACCCGAGCACAGCACGTGATTTTGTAAAGTCCTTGCATCTGCCAGCAAGCACGACGATTTGGACGGCCGTGTACTCTGAAGAGAAGGCTGTGACTCTCCCCTCCTCGCCACAGTCCTTTGATGCCAATGCTGACGGAGAAATGACCGAAATCGACTTTGTTGTTTACCAAACTCAAGAATCGGAGCCATTTAAAGTTTGTGTGGATGCGATCAAGAATGACACCAAAGACCCTGGCGAATGTTTTGGGCTCTTTGAGTCCACAGGTGAATATGGATTTTGGGACCAAGCCAAAACCTTGGCCATAGTCGCGCAGTTTGATCTTGAATCACAAATTCTGACACTAAGCCCGGGCGAACGTGAAGGCGACAGTCATGGCGAAGGCGTGGCCTCTGTGATGGCCGGACATCAATTGGGCGGAAAATTTGATGGAATGGCGCCCGGTGCGCAAATCGTGGATTTTGATTTTTCAACAGATGCGGCTACATTTGCCGAATCTGTATATTCGGTCGGCTCTTTTGTCGCAGCATTTGAATATCTGGGCCAGCAACATGTGGATTTGGCCAATGTCAGCTACAGCATCTTTTACACTTCTGCCGAAGCGCAAGAGTTTATGAACAAAGCTGTTTTCGCCTTAGTTACCAAATACAATATGCTAATCTCATTTTCTGCTGGAAACAATGGGCCGGGGCTTGGCAGCCTCAATCGACGCGGAATGTATCCAAAAAATGTGCTGGTCGCAGGCGCCCATGTCAGTCGAGAGCTTGACGAGTATGTTCATGGTGTCACTGGTCTTCCTGAGGAAGGGCGAGTGGTGTCTTATTCGAGCCGAGGCCCTGGACCTGAAGGTGGCTTTGGACCCACCGTGATTTCGCCATTAGCAAGTCTCACCCACACGGACTCAAGCTATGGCGCCTTCAGTGGTACCAGCTCTGCCTCACCAGCTTTGGCTGGGGCCGCAGCTGTCTTGATCTCAGCGCTCAAGCAGTCGCAGATTCCCGTTGATGCCTTTACCGTGATTCACGCCATGCGGCTGAGCGCCCAACCTTTGCCAAGAGTTCATTTTGTGGACCAAGGCTATGGTCTACCAAATGTTGCGAGAGCCTTTGCCATCTATAAAGATCTTGTTGCAAAAAAACTCTTTCCGGCCGTGTCGGCGGCGGTGCGAGGAGACAGTGATCTGCCAAGTGATGTCACTCAGTCGGGAGTGTTTTTAACCAAAATTCCTCAGGCCAGCTATTCAGAAAAGTTCATATCGCTCAATGGAGAAGCCAGTCCCCTTTGGCCCCAGGAGGAGGCCAACGCGAAACTCAGCCCAATACTGATTCAGTATTCCCACCCTTGGATGAAGGGGCCATCGCGATTGTGGCTGGCCGCAGGAGAGGCGCGGCTTTCTTTGGGTTTGGATTTGAATGCGATCCGCAAAGAATTTCGCGCGACAAATGCAGTCTACTCGGCGCCAGTTATTCAAGAGCTCCACGGGAGCATTGATATTATTGATGAACAGTCGGGCCTAAAAATTCACACCCTACCCGTGGTGATTTTAAATCCCTATGAATTGAACTCGCCAGCAAAATTCCCTTTTGTTATGGAGGCCGAACAAGGTCAGCGACTGCACTTTCAGTCAGTTGCAGGATCCATTGGCGCAAAAGTGGAATTTATTGCTGAAAGATCAGCGGCTTTGCTCTTGCAAGCTCTGTTTTATGATTTCAATTTTGCAATAGTTGATCGCTACTATGCGGGAAATGCAGCTCTCCTAGAAAAATTTGTAGCGATCTCTGCCGCCGATGCGTCGATGGGGCGTTTTCAAATGGGCGTTGTCAGAAGAGCTGGAACTGCGATTCCAGTTCCAGTGGAGGTTCAGGTTTCACCTTTGCAATTGAAACTGCAGAATGAAGCCCTTGCGAAAACGGACACAGAATTGATCGTGCGAAATCAGGGGCAAAGTTTGGGCTTGAAGCTTGTGGGGCATCCTGCATGGTCGGTGCTTGCCAAAAAAGCTCAGCCCATGGCGAAAGAGGGAATCCTCCTCACCGCCCCCGCCGCAAGAGCTGGTTCATACAAGGTCCGCATCCGACCCGTCGCAGCTCCTCATCAGTCCTACCCCTACTATTCATGCAAAATGGAGTTGCAAAATGCCGAAGGTGAGCTAACAAAAGTGACCTACGAAAGCTCACTTAGCCTCAAAGAGGAAGAGCTTGGCAGCCTATCGGCCACGTGCTTTCCATTTGAAATCACTGACGATGACTTTCGCAAGCAAGATTTCGTGATGGAGATTGCCTACAATTCCAATCCAAAACAAGAGGTCTTCAGTGTGCACGGCGTACTCCCTCCAGGAGAGACGAAACTTTCACCAACTTGGCTTGAAAAGGACTCTGATTTTGCAGAACTTGAAGTCTTTGCCGCCTCGGCCTTTGGCGAAGGAGAGATTTCCTTAGGAACTCTGCCACTTTATTGAAATGGCATTGTGAAAAAACTTGTCTGACGGAGCACTAGGTACTTAAACTGGAGTTGCAAACATCGCGACAGTCGCTACTTTTCACTCGCATGTTTTTTGATGAGATTCATAGTGCCTCTAAGCAAGGAGTTGATATGACCCGACCACTATTCAATCTGCCACTGTTTGGCGGCCTCATGATTTTCATTTTGGGGCTTGCCAGTGCTACCCTGGTATCTTGCGCTCATCAGCCAGAATCCGATTCAGCAGCCAAAGACCACTTAAGCGCAAATACCGATGAAGATACCGATACTGATGCTGATACCAATGTAGACGATGGCCATGGCGAAAACGATGATACGGCCGCAAACAATGGGCCACAGGACCAATTTGATAGTAAAAAAACTCTGGCCATTTGGAAGAAATTATCGACTGCTGACAAGCTCAAAGAAATCTATCGCGTGGCCTTTGCCATACAAATGGCAAAAATTGAATCCAATCGCAGCACCGCCATACTGGACTCAAAGTACTGCGGCCTCAACGAATCCGAATTGAATGTATTCCCTCAATTCCTAAAATCCAGAATTGAAGGTGAATTTGCCACAATCATCGAAAAGGATCGTCCGGGGCTTCCCGCAGCGAAGGAATGCGACCAGTATTGCACCTGCGATCTGTATTCTGATTTAAATAGCTTCGCCATTGAAAAAAATCGCCGCAATGAAAAGGTCAGCCCTTATTACACCAGCCAGGCCTTTAAGCGCGAAGTCAAAATCGCCGAAGAAATGCGGATGGCCAACATTCAACCTAGCTGCATGGCAAAAAAAGACTCTCTTTGCGCCCACGAAAATGGCTACTCCCTCTTTCGCCTGCTCCGCGAAGACCTATCGAAGCAGTACGATGTGCAGTGAATTCCGCAATTAGCGTGCAGCCAGATCTACTGCAACTTGAAGTGCTGGGGCTCGGGCAAATTTAGCAAGACTGGTCACGATAGCACCACCAATCATGGCGATGGCACCGGCGGGTCGTCTGTTTCCCGCAGATGGCCTCCATTTTGATCTAAATGAGCTTAAAATTGACCTGTTGTTTGGTTGGGTCACCAAATTCGCGAATAACCTCACCTAGGGAATTGAGTACACGAAAATGAAAATCATTTTTACGGACGTACTCATACCGATCTTCCCAATCAAACCAATTGCACATTTGCTCTCTCTTTTCTTCGGAAAAGCGGCCCTTTCCGTTTGAGAAATACTCCCTTTCAATGGCGCGGGCCAATATCTCTGGAGTTGAGAACAGCTCTTTATTAGTTAAATTTTCACTAATTCCATCAGAGTTGCCATCTAGGTCGTAGCGCATGGGCCACTCCAAAGTCGCAGTGTTTTCAGGAAAAAAGTAAATCCCATCTCGGAGAAATTTCATTTTTAGTTGAAAGTCGGCAAGAGAGCCGGTTGATTTAGC
>CAYMBJ010000116.1:0-9063 GCA_964388665.1 uncultured Pseudobdellovibrionaceae bacterium
TCCATTGATACCTGATCCAAGAGCTAGATATAGGCTTTGTTTTTCCTATGCTCGGTGCGATTTCTACATTGGGTGCGACTGCCTGGCCATGAATCCAGGGGCGCAGTTCTAATTGTTCAGAGTTTTTCATCAGGTTCTTGTTTTGCGTCGCCACTGCCGCTGTGAGTCTTTCATACAGAGCCACGCTGATTCCTGTGTTTTGTGAATCTGTTGAACGACAAAATGAGCGAAGCTCATCCGACACTGAGGTATAGTTAGGTTCTTGCGCATATTTTTCGTAAACGATTCCATCATGAAGAAGGAAGCTCGGAGAATAGGAAATTTGATCGTTAGAAATCACCAAACTTTGCTCTGCAGAACAAACATCGGATTGAAAGCTGGCGGTACCACTATTAAGGATGATTCGTCCCGCATGGCTTGGAGTTCTAACTCCGGTCGCATCACAAGCAAAGGAATTTAAAACGCGATAAAAGATTCCTGAGGTTGCTGCATTGGGATTGTACTTCATCGAGTAAGAAGAGGTGAGCCCTTGCATACCTTCGTAGCCTTCGCCGTTTCCACCTTTCTTTTGAATCGTTTGATCAAAGATGGCCTCGCGTTGACAAGCTTGAAAAGGAGCGACAACGACCACTGCAAGAAACAATGCAACGGATATCAATCGTTTCATATTGGTACGCACCGATAGTTTCTCCATAGACCTCACCCTGCATTTAGGATAATTCATTACTGCTCTTTCACACACATAAAAATGCTGAAGGAACAGTTAAACTTTTAAACGAATCAAAATGATCAATCAGGCTGCTTAGCTTCTCAATAGACCAGGCAAACTGGTGTTCTTCGTAGCCAAATAATCTTTCCAATAGGCAGCGGCACTGTACTGACCAAAGCCTTTTCCCGCACCAGTCAATTCCCACTCCTTTTGGGTAACGCCCATGGCTCGCATAAGATCCATCAACAGTCCATTGTAGGGTTGGCCAATGGGATTGGTTGCACTTTTCTTTCCCGAACCAGAACCGAAAGATCTTTTTGGCCTCTGTTCATAGTCAAGTATTTGGCCCGTATTGAGGCAGTTGGATCCTCCGGCAATGACAACCGGCATATTGTTATGGGTGTGAATGCCTTCGGCCAGTTCATTTGTCCACAAGACCATGGTGCTGTCGAGCAAGGTCCCACCGCTTGAATCAGACATCGAAGCCAGTTTGGAAATTAAATAGAAGTACTGATCTGCAACCCACGTATTCATTTGCAACGACATTCTTATCCCTTCCGCGCGGGAAGGCTCTTGGTGGGTATACTTATGCCAATCGTTATCGGGCGAAGTGCGGTCTTTTTTGACGACGGGAATAGCAATGCAACCCACCCGAGTCATGTCGCAAGCGAGGGCCGCGACCATGAGGTTGGCGGCATTTGTATATTGCGCATCCATATTTTTTTGGCCACTCGTCGCCACCTGAGTGGGACGGCCACAAGTGACTTCGAATGAGGAGGTGGCGATGATCTTCTTTTGTGTTTCCTGAAGGTGGTCTACAAAATTTTCAAGTAGAGTCTTGTCTTCTAAGGCGATCTGACGCCCATTGCGAACACGGTTGAAATCAGTCAGAACCGAATCAACCAGGGTGGCTTGAGTCTTCTTGTCTTGATCAACAATGGTCTGTGCTCCACCCTTTAGATTAGCAAAGAGCTGATTGAAGACGGCTTCGTTGTTCGCCAAATAGGACAGCTTCTTCAGTTGCCACCAAGAAAAATTGCCACTAACGGTCGGAGCCAAGCGCAACGCACGTACCATAGGTTCACGGGTGGGGTATACTTTTGAGGATCTTTCCATGATTGCATCCAAGGACGCAGGGAAAGAAGGAGCATCGGTCTCACTGTTTCCCGAGTAGCTTGAGGTGAGGGGGACACTGTAGTTATGTCCTATGGGGCACATAGCATCCAGCCCTCTGGTAAAGGTTAAATTGGATCTATAGGGGTCAAAGCGCTTATTGAAAATGGGCGAGAGATCTCCCTTGATTTCTTTTAGAGACATTGCATAAGCTCCAGGGCCGACTGATTTTTGTGGAGTGACTTTGGGCCACCAGTTTTCATAGAACTGACCCCATTTGCTGACGAAACCAATGAACCGAATGGGTCGGGCAGTGGTCTGCGCATGTGCCTTTTGGATTAATGAGGGAAGAACGGGTATTAGTAATGAGGCTCCGCCCAGTCCTTGTAAAAAATTTCGTCTTGATTGAGGATTGAATTTCATTCTTTTCTCCAGTCATCTCTTCTTAATGTTAAAGCTGCTTTGACTTTAGAATTTCTGCAGATAGCGCTGCTGCAAAAACGTCAAGAATGCGCCCTTGACCCCCAAGCATAAGCTCATGCATTTGGCTCAATGCACAGCTATCGCCATTATCTTTTAGGTTTTCAAGTCGAGTTCTTACATAGCGAAAAATCTGACGCGAAAAACAGGCGCTGGGTTTTGTACTGTTTTGAAACACTTGCAGAAGATCCTTGGCATCTTGCACGGAGGTTAAGCCTTTTTCATCGACGTACAGATCAGAGACTCGGGCATCCACAGGCCACTCTTTAACAACTTTGCCCTCGACAATCACTTCTTCACGAGTTCTCCAGCGTCCCAATCCATCGATGTTTTCGAGAGCAAATCCGAGGGGGTTAATACTGGCATGACAACCTTTGCAAGTGGGTCCGCTCGTCATAGAGGTAATTCTTTGTCTAGTAGAACTTGTTAGTGGGTCGAGATGATCTGGACTTGCGCTATCAAAAACATCACTTGGTGGATCCAACAATGGATCGCAAAGGAACTGGCGACGCAAAAATGTTCCTCGCAAAATTGGGCTTGTTCCCGTGTCTCCTGAAATCATCAAAGGGGCGCGCATCAGTAAACCCGTGCGCCAAGCGCTAGAAGTGGTCGGTGGTGCCTCCCCTGGTTTCCAAACAGCAGATTCATAGAGTTCAGCCACTCGGGCGCTTCGCGGAAGCACCACTTTGGATGAAATGAGATCCTCAAAGGTGCCTTGTTTTTCAAATACGATGTGTTTAATATAAGCTCGCGTTTCGGCGACCAATTCATCTTTGAGCCCCTCGCCGTCCATGCCTTTTAGAAACGCAGGATCTTCACTCACTTCTGGAGTCTGGGCAATGTGTAACCAATGGTCGAAAAATTTAATTAAACTATTTTGACCCACAGTCGTTCCTAAAAGTCTCATAATATGCCCTCTGATAACTGCTGGGTCTTGGAGACGGCTGTTGGCTGCATCTGCGAAAAGCTCAGCATCAGGCATCGAGTGCAGTAGAGCATACGAAATTTGCGAAGCGATTTCATAATTGGTCTGAGCGATACTCGTTCCATTTGTTGTGCCTAGATAAAGATGAAACAAAAACTCAGGGTTCATAAGAACTTTGAAAAGCGTGTCTCGCACAGAGGTTTTAAAGTCCGTCTTATTTAGAAGCTGAGCTAGAGATGCAAGTTCTTCAGAGTCAGCCGGTCGTCTCATGACCTTCAGTGCCAATGTTTTCGCGAACTCAGTTTTACAAGTCTGCGTAGGTGCTGCTTCAAGTAGACAAGGATTTGCAAAGCCTCGATTGGTTAATGATTGTAGATTCTGTGAAAGGTGACCTGCCAATTGATAAGCAAGTCGCATTAGAGAGGCCGCATGGACTTCCGTATACTCTGAAGATCCATTGAGAGATTCATCATCCTCAGGAATACCGTCAAAAGAGACTTTTATTACAGCAAACACTTCCGGCCCAAAAAGATCGCGAACTGTATTTCCCAATTCAACTTTTGTTAAGGCCCGGCCCGGCTTCAGGATTGCCTTGGATTGATTTTTATCGCAGGTAAATCGGGAGGCAGCCGGAAGAATATTTGAATTAGAGGGAGGCCGTGTAACTGGCTGCTGCCCGGGATTGGTGTTCTGACCATTCTGTCCAGTTTGATTGGTCCGTCCAGACGAACTTTTTGAAGCCGTGTTTTGAGTCGTGTCAAACGTCGCACCACATCCTACAAGTAGAGAAAGAAAAACAGGATACAGATATCGAGCGTCGGCTCTGGTCCTACAAAACATAATTGCCCCCTGGTGTATAAATATTAACTGTACCCCCCCAAGTCCTCAAACTTATAAGTCGCGAACAAACCTAGCGAGCTGTCTCAATTTGTAACTTGTTCGTTCTCTTTTGTTAAGTGGGGAGGGCCCAATCGGCATGATAGCCTTTAGTATATCCAGGGGGAACTTACATGCAGAAAAAAAGTCAAAGTAGCTACTCATTGCTCCTTTCCTCTCTTGTTTTTATTGCAGCTTGCGGTCAGCTTGAAGTCGACGAAGTTCGCGAGGCCAACAAGCCGAGCAAAGCAGACTCTAGCGTTCCCCTTGCGGTTCCCAAGGATGTCAAAGATGACCAGCCACCGGCTTCAGTAAATGGCAAGCCGCCCGAAGCATCGAACGACAAACCCCCTGTATCGTCAAACGATAAGCCTCCTGCAAAGCCAGTTAGTGATCCACCTGCAACTTCGAATGACTTGCCTCCCGTGGTGTCGCCTGTAGACATTGGCGGGTGCCAGGAGGACCCATCTCTGTGCGAACCTCCCTCCGCTTCCTTGCCGCCAGAGGGAAAGAAAGCTTTTGATTTTCAGATGGGTTTCGTCACAGCCTGCGCCCTAAAAGCAAACGGAACTCTAGCCTGCTGGGGAAGAAACGGGAGTGGACAAATTGGCGATGGCACAACCACAGATCGTGAAGTGCCAACCGCTGTTTCAGGTATAGCAAATGTCACCATGCTAGATGTTGGCGGCTATTCAGCTTGCGCAGTAACCAATGATGGGAGTCTCTATTGTTGGGGTGATAATGCCTATGGGCAACTTGGCGTGGAAGACACTCAAAAGCGTCTCAAGCCCACATTGGTAAAATCACTAAAGGGCGGAATTGTTCAGTTGGCACTAGGTTACAAACACTCCTGCGCACTCGTTACTGGAGGAAGAGTGATGTGCTGGGGCTTGAATGAAACCGGTCAACTGGGAGATGGAACTTTAGTTTCAAAAAATAAGCCGACTTATGTGAAGGACCTGAACAATGTTGTTCAGATTCAGGCCGGAACTTATCATTCCTGCGCCTTAAAAAACACGGGTTCCGTGTTCTGCTGGGGTGATAATCGCAAGGGAGCCCTCGGACTCGGAACCAAAGAAAATAAGTCTGTTCCCACCCAAATCCCGAGCCTCAGTGATGTCATTCACATCGCTGGTAGTGGCAATGGCACGGGTTGTGCGGTTCGAAAAAGTGGCGATGTTCATTGCTGGGGGGTAAACAACCGCGGCGAAAATGGAACCGGAAAGGTGGGGGGAAACACTTACAGACCCAATCCTCCAGTTGTCGGCCTAAGTGGTGCAATGAGAGTGTTTGGCGGCCAACACTATCTCTGTGCTCTCACTCGCGAAAAATCTGTGTATTGCTGGGGAGACAATCGCAATGGCCAAATGGGCCGAGGATCGTCGGCTCCCGAAAATCAACCAACAGCACAGAAGATTCCAGACCTATCCAATGTCACAGAATTGGAAACTGGTGGCTACCGAGTTTGCGGGACCCAACAGGACGGAATACCATTATGCTGGGGAAGCGGAAGTGGCAACACTCCGAAGAGGTTCCCAGGGTTGTGATTTTTGATCCCATCAGGGCTAACAGTTGTTGGTAAGGTAAACAGTGAGAAATTGATGACCCTTGAATTGCGCTTCTTTTTTTCTCCTATTGATACAGTGAACGATTCAGACTGAGACACCTCAGATTTGCTTTCGGGTGGCGACGAACTCGCTTTGTCTGAACTATCAAGTTGAGACTAGGCGTGCTGGTTGCATTCAATGACAGTCAGTTCCAAAGTTGTTTTGAAACTGAAATGTCATTGAATATAAAGAAGGAGATCCCATGTTGTTAAAGAAAGAAAAATCAATGCTGTTCTCAAAGTTATGTTTGCCATTAGTCGCAACCCTGTTTTCTTCGGTATTTGTCGAGGCCGTCATACCAAGTGGACTTCAACACGTTGGACCTGCCGTAAATAAACACATCGAACAAAGCAGTGGTGATGGCCAAACGGAAAACACTTCTACCTCTTCAAGCGATAAATCACTTACAGAAAAGCTAGCAAATATTTTTCAAGGAGCTAAAGGGCAAATGGGACGAGTGGACCAACAGGCCAACTATGTCTATGCGGAAATGCATAACGTAAACGAACGTCTCCTTACAGTATTTGGTGCTCTTAAAGATAATACGGCTCTCTATGCGGTTGATAAGAAAGAGATCCAAACTAGCTTGGAGAAAACGTTTATGCCAGTACTCAATGGAAATAAAGAAGCCTATAATTCTTGGAAGGGCACTAGAGATAAAATTGGCAAAATGAATTTCTTTATGGATCGAGTGCGAGGTATTGGTATGCTGGAGTCGGCAGAAGACAGACTGAAAAAAGAAGAGAGTCTTGCTACTACGGCAAGAGACCTTCTTAACAATCTTACAAAGACTATTGATTCTTATCGAAGTGCAAATGTCTTGCCTGCAGCAAAGAATTTGCTACATGCAGTAATGAATTTTTTTTCGCCGCCAGCGTATGCGGCCGCCTCAAAGAAGCTCGAGGCTGTGAAGAGCTCTGCTAAAAAGGCGAATTCTCAGGCTACCACCATGAAGTCCAACCTCATTAATCATTTTGAAGTGGTCACTTTGCCCTGCACCCGAAAGCCCGATATTAAGAACGGTATTGCCAAGGGTGTTAAGTGCAAAAAGGGATTTCAAGTCGTTGGCAACGCATTGCGCAGCGGAGCTACTTGCCAGCCAGGTAATCAGACTGATGGAAGTACAAACAATACTTGGCCGATATATGGGGTGATTCTCGGCTGCGGATTGTAATAGTCCAGAGCCGAGTTGATCGCCAGTTACCACTTTAGAAGATACTCACCTTGATACAGGAAATGATCTGACAAAGGTTTGGTGTTTCCTTGTATCCTGTTCTTGCCAAGCAAAATTCGCAAAGCCGTTGGCTGAACTTCGATTTGGTTGACGGTGGAGTCCCGAGAGATTGACCAGAACTGCCGATCATTCGAGTTTTTATAGAGGTTGTTTTTATCAGCCTTTCCTGTGAGTTCGGTTTCACAAGAGCTGAGATTGGAAACACAATACTCTCCAAGGTCTTGGACTTTGAAATCCTGGGCCTCCAAGCCCTTTACAAAGGCGTGATAACTTGGGTGCCTTGGCTTGAAATTGAAGTCTCCAGACCAAAAACTTAAAGTGGAATGAGCTGGAGTCTCAGGAACAAGACTATTTAATATTTGATTCACTTGAGCTGTCCGAGCTTTGTCTAGCTCTGATTGAGAAATCAAATGCGTTCCAAAAACAAGGATTTCTTGCGGAAGTCGAGGCACTTTAATTTTAACAGCGATCATTCCTTTGCTAACTCTATTTTCAACTCGACGTGATGTCCAAGCAAAAAATCCCGAATCAGAGCCTTCGGCATCACCAAAATCGATATCCCATTGATCCGTGATGGGGTAGCGGCTTAAAATCATAAGGCCATTCCCGTAAAGATCATTAGATTGGTTGCCCTGCATCGAGCCGCTCTCTACTCTGTAGGGATATTTAATTTTCTTCATAGCCCGCTTCGCTGAATCTGAAAAAACTTCGTTGAGCACCAACACATCTGGGGCTGTGCCTTTAGCAAGCTTTTCGTTGAATTCTGCAGCGATCTTTTCAAAGCGACCGTCGCCACCCCATTTTTGAAGCTTATTGATTAGAGTTGGGATGCCTCGAATATTATAGTTGGCCACGGTGAATTTCATTTCTTTTGCTCTAGCACCAGCGGTGGCATTGCTGAGCGAACCAAAGAGAAAAAGAAACAGGAATAGAATCAAGGTTTGCGATCTAGACTTTAGGGACGCGAATTGGGTGTTCATGGAAGGGCTCTCCTTTTTGGGGTGGGGGTAGGATTTCGGTATCCTACCCCGTTCAAAAGGGGCCCGCAGGTGTTAGTTTTTCAACAGGTAAAAACTTCCTATGCTAGACCGGAAGTGCACCTCAGTTGTTAATCCAAGTCAAGATAAGGTAAGTTTAGCTTAGATAGCCCAAGCTAAACTAGGCTAAGAGCGTTGGTGCTTCTTCCTCCTCGAGTTCCGAAACTGGATAATCCGCAGTCAAAGTGGTTGGCGAGGCTGAGGTAGAGTTCAGACAATTGCTTGCCTTTGGAGTCCAAAACTCTATTTTGGCGGATTCCCAAGGATTTTCCCCCTGCGCAAACTCGTACTATCTTGGTCCTATCGTGTGAGTTCCCGTCTGAAAGATTTCCTCCCAACATGAGCACTGTTGAGTCCAACATGGGACTACCATCTGGGTCTTTTGAGCTTTTCAAAAGATCCAGCATGTGTTTAAAAATTTTAACTTCTAAGTGATGAATCGATAGTAAGCGCTTGATGCGAACTGGATTGTTCTCATGATGAGCCGTTTCAAGGTGGCGGTTTGCATTCATGTCTACTCCGTCAAAACGATCTGCTCCGGTGATGATATTTCGATAATTGACATAGGTTGATTCGGTAGCAAACATCATTGCTCCAGTTCGAACTCGGTCACATTTCATGCCTAAGACGGCTGCCATTGCAGAGAACTTTGCAAAGTCCACATAAAAGGAAGTTGCAAGGGTGTTAGGAGCAACAGTGCCCGAGGGGGCTCCAGTAGGCGCAGAACAGGCGAGCGCAGAGGGATTGTCACCTGGGCTGGCATTCAACTGTGTAGCCATTTTTTCCATTTCGTAGACCTCTTCCAAATAGTCACTCAATATACTCTGGTCCGAGGAGCCCAGCTTTCGCTTCAATTGAGAAATCGAATCACGCATGTAATCTAAGTAGCTTTTCCCATAGACCTCTTTGAGCCGTTCCATTTCGGGATTCACCTTAGAGCCGCTCCCGCCTCCAGCATTACTTCCATTGCCAACACCTAGAAAGAAATTCGTCATGATGTCTTTCGGACTGCGCATGGCGGGCCAAACTGACGCTCGAACCTTTCAATATTCTCTTCGAGTAGCGCAAAATAGTCATAGAAA
>CAYMBJ010000117.1:0-8607 GCA_964388665.1 uncultured Pseudobdellovibrionaceae bacterium
CGATTTAAACCCATTCTCACAATTTTGATGCTCTAACTCCAGAAAATATTTTAAAATGACATTACCTGAGAGCAATCTACTTACTTTTCGTGCCAAGATGAAACACTTGGGCCATCTTCTTCATTTCCACAGGTAATCATTTTTTCGCGAGTGGCAGGATTCGGCGCCCCTGTATTAGCGACAGGTGGTAGATGCGCCTTGTCCGCGCGTCTCTTCAACATAGACGCGCACTTTGGCGACGCCAAACTTGCGAAACTCACGAAAAAACTCCACAGCCAGGAGGCGTGAAAGTTGTTCGGTGGAGGTGTTGGTGATTGGCAACAGAATTACTTCGTTTTGTGGAAATACATAAAAGCGATCACGAAAATTCACTTCGAGGGACTTGCCCTTTTTTAAAAATTTCATGTCCGGGTGATTTGCAGGCAGGAGAGTGGACTCGTCCCACTCCGCGAGTCGACTGCGAATGTGCTTTTTAAACTCATTGAAATCCACCAAATAGCCGCGATCCAAGCCTTTGTTCTGCTCGGGCACCTTTGAAAAACTGATATGCACTTGAACTTGATAGTTGTGACCATGAAGTTTTTCTGCTCGGTGCTCATCAAAAATCAAAAAATGAGCCGCGCTGAATTTAAAATCCTGTTTTGACAAATGAAGAGTTGATTGCTCCATCATCTTTATATATCAGAGAATCAAAGGGGATCCCAATGTTATTTGAAATTCGCCACGCATTTCAGGTGGAGTCGGCTCGCCGCCTCCCACAGCTGCCCGACACCCACCCGTGCTCTCGCCTGCACGGCCACTCCTTCAAGTTGACCTTTGTCTTTAGAGGCCCGCTCGACTCGAAAAAACAGTGGTTACTCGATTATCATGATATCAAAACTCGACTCGGACCCATTGTGACCCAGCTTGATCACGTTTATTTAAATGATGTCATCGGCCTGGAGGTTCCCACTTCTGAGGTGATCGCAAAATGGCTCTATGATCACGCTCTGACCCTTATTCCCGAAACTGTGCAGGTTTGCGTACAAGAAACACCCGAATGCGAATGTCGCTATCCGGCGATCTGAAAAACCTAGTGCTTTGTCAGGGAAGTTTATTCTAGGCGCGAGGAGGAAGCTGTATGGGCAATACCGCGACGACGAAGCAACGACGTCAAAAATTTATGATAAGCTGTACTAGCTATTTTGTGGCTTTGATGAGGCTCACTCCGAGTTGGACCACCATGGTCGGCTCTTTCTCTTCGCCAAGCCATTGAATGATCTCTTTTTGGAACTCACGAAGACGCAATTTCAGTGCTGCAAAATTTTCGACGCTGATGGGAATATTGATCAAACCCAGCTCGCGGGAGTCCTCGTCCAACTCTGGTAAAATCTGTGCCCACTTGGCCATGGCTCCAGCATGAGCTTTGGTGACAAGCTCCCGGTCATAGCCCTTGTCGCCGGTCGTTATCGCCTGAAATTTGACTCCGATGGACCCGTCCTGGTTTTGCACTAAAAATCCCATACGAAATAGCAAAGAAAGACTGCTCTCCGCCTGGGCTTGGGTGATCATGCCCGAGAGTTTTTCGCAAATCCACACGGGATCTGCAACAAACCCCGGCAGCTGTGCGAGCTCCAAGACGACCAGGTGAAACCACTCGCGAATGAGATCCTTGTGGCCCTTTTGGAGCAAATGCACAGCGCAGCTGCGCCGGGCTTTGGCGATTTCCAAAGTGAGAGCTTCGCGCTCAGATTCGGTGGAGGCCTGACTTCTTCGCACAAGTCCAATAAAGAATTTCTTTTCTGCGGCCTTGAATTTTAAAACATTGGCCAACTTCTCTGCGAGCTCCACAGAAAGATTGCGCTTTCCCTGAATGACGAGTTGCAAATAGTTGGGACTCTTGATCTCAGCCATGGCGGCGAACCGACGAAAGGAAAATCCCTTTCGCCGGCTCTTTTTATACAAATAAATCTGTTGAAGATATTCGCGATAACAATTGAATTTTACCAGCTGCGGCTCCAGCACTGGCTCCTGTCCTGCAATATTGCCATTCTCACCCTGCAAACTCACCACTGACAGGCCCCCTCCCGAAGCTCCAACCTAGATTTGATTTGCTCGAGATCAGCACTCCCAAATTCAACCCTTGCCGAACTCAGCACAACTCCTTTGCCCATCCCCCAAAAAACCACCATCACAGGTGGCATTTTTTGAACAAGGTCTCCCTTAAAAAAATAAGCATCCATGCAGTCGTTTGTAGTCGCGATGGGAGTGTATTTAGATTCGAGCATGTATTCATGAGTCGCAGTTCGTGACCATAGGTGCTGATCTTTGAATTGAATTGCGGCATTGGCAATTAGGACTTCCGCCGCCGAAAAGGTACCGCTGCTTTGCTCTTGAGGCACCGCAATTATCGCATCGCTTCTGCTATTGCGGTTTCCGATGGTCACCGAATAGGCCCGAAATGCCAGTGGCAATTGGGCCTCAAAACCAAGCTCATTGTCAAAAATAAATGAAGTTCCTATGTGAGAAATGGCGCGAGCCTGGGACCAAAGCAAGGTCCCGCTCGCTAAAAAAAGAACCACAAAGAACCGTCGCAAACTATTTTGCTTCACTGTTTGTCCTCAGTGTCCATGCTCAATTCAATCCAGGAAAAAGTCTGAGGCAAAGGCTGAGGATCAAAGTTCACAATTCGGCGAGTCTCGCCGTCCTTTAGGCCACGAAGCCGCTGCAGATGTGAAGGCAAAATGAGTTTCATTTTATCTATATCTTCGAGGGTCCATCCGCTGCCAGCATCGTCGCCACCGAATTTGCCAAGCTCAATAGATGTGTGATCCACAGCACTCATTAGCATAAGATCTTTGGTCCCAGAGTAATTTCGAAATCCCAACACGGTAATAGGATTTGTGGGTTCGGGATGATCAGTCTCAGGAGTGCCTGGTTGTCCAGAATCCTTGAGTTTTACTGGACTGAATTCAAAAAGCCCATTCATTAGCTCTCGAGCACTATGAAGTTTGGGAATCTGTTCATCATTTGAGGCTCCAATACCAAGAATATATCCAAAAGACTTTATGGTTGTCGGCGTCTCGCCCGGGATCACTTCAACTTCACGTAGGGAGATAAAAGGATTAACGCTTACACTGTAGGAGACGGGTCCGTTCCTTTCTGTATCGCAACTCGGGCCAGAGCTATGCATAGAAAAACAGTTCTGAATGTCAACACACTTTCTATAGTCATAGACAGGAACTGCCAATGTCTGACCACACATGAATCTGACTTCTTTGGTCGCAGTGCCATCACTGTTGAACTGTAGGCGGTGGAAGTACATTGCCGCACGAGCCTTTGCCATACGAATGGGCTTCAGAGGCTCTGGGGTCGGGATCGGGTTTGGGTCTGTGGAGTTTGGGTCTGTCGGTGGAATCGGTTGCGGTTCGCCGCCAAGAAATGCGAGCCTAGCTTGATTTGCGGCCAAAGAAACCTGAGAGCTAAACACCAGTGGCAGCGCCAGCGTTATTGCTAAGACAGCCGGTACCATTTGCCATTTTTTTTCAATCACTTGAATCTCCTTTACATATGTTGAGTGTCACCATTTCGAGTGTCACTGTTGAAACCCTTCCGTAAGTCACAAACCCTTGGGATTGACTCAAGCCTGAGTTCAACGAAGTGAAATGTCAACGTCATGAGAATACAAAATGAAGACACTCAGAATACACTTGTGGATGATCTTTTAGGACGGTTTTGGTGGAGGTCAGATTACTGGAGATCAGCTCAGTGCAGGTCTGCTCAGTGCAGGTCAGTGGTGATATCGCTGGGAAGCAAATACTCAGGATTGTTTCGCTCAGCGCGCATTTCACGGCGGAATACCTCTTGCCAATTGAGTCGAGAGTCAAAGAGTGTCGCCTTGATGTCCGCAAGGTTTTGCCCTTCAGCAAAAAACTTCGCCTTGTAAATATTCATGGCATTTTTGACCTTCATGATCTCGATGGGTTGCAGTTGTCCCAGCTCACGACAGGCTTTGTAGTGCTGACTCTTGCAAAGCTCCTCATCGAGGGCGCTGGACAGCTTTTGCCACTTGTGCAAGGGTTCCTTGCTTTCTACAAACAGCACATAGCGCAGATCGGGCGGAGGTGCTGCGTGGGAATCGAGAAAGGGCTCGATGGGGCGATGGGCCTCGACACTGTCACTGGCGCGCTCACTTTCGCTAGGTGCCAGCATCAAAAAATCATAGGAAAGGGGCCAAACCTCCAGCAGTGACTTGATGGCTTTTTGGACTCGCCCCAGGGAGAGCTTCTCGCCGCGCAGATCACTGAGTTTGTCCATTTTTTGCAAAAACTTTATTCGCGGGGTTTTTCCCTCCCAACCGACGCACTCCACGAGATCCTTCAAATGATAGCGAAGCAGACCATTGGCGGCAGTGATGACCGGCGAATAAACACCTCCCTTTCGCAATTCGTCTGCAAGGAGCACCTTAAAATTGCGCTTGTCCACGTCGATGAATTCTAAAAAGTGGCCGTTGACACTAACCACAGCCCCAGGACCTTGATAGTAGGGAGAGGAAACAATTCCTTCGGCTGATACCAGACCCTTGCTCTGAAATTTGGTCAGCGGAAACTGCGCGCGCAATTTGGGAACAAAGTCCTCCGAAATGCCGTCCATCCAACAGCTGATGACCTTCAGCTTCGGCCAAATGGCCTCACCGCACATCGCACCCTGACGATCAAGGCCTGCATTGATTTCGTCTTGCCGAGATTCACAAAGTGCATACAAAAACTCGTCAAAATGAGTGAAGATCTCTTCCATCAAGTGAATTAAAAATGTGGGACTGGCCACTGAAATCAGACCAAGATCACGCTGGCTCACCATTTGGCGGGCGATGGCCCGTCGCCATTCATTGCGCTGAACTTCATTCATGTGCGTATGCTGACTCTGCGGATCTTTGCGTGCATGAAAGCCTCCGACCTGAAGACTGCGCAGTTGAAAGCTGTCATAAAGACGGCGAGCAATTGGATTTTTTCCTGGCAAAAATTTGGGAGCACCAAACTCTGTGGCACTATACATGGTGGAGCCAAAGAGCTCAGGGTTGCGATGAAAGAGATCATAAAGCCAAGCCTTGTTGACGCAATTGATTTCGTCGGCATAGCTCTGGGTAATGGGAATCGACTTGCGCGTGGCAAGCGTACCCCCCGTGCATTCAAAATGAAGCACCGGTTCAGAGGTCAGAGACAACAGCCGGTCATGCACCAAGGGTGTTGTCCACTCGGCCCATTCTTCGTAGGATTGCACCGGGACTCGGCGCGCAAACTCTCTATAGGAGCGAATCTTAGAATAGTTGAAACGGCGATCAATAAAGGACCCTTCAAGCAAGGCCAGCGACGCTTTCAATCGACGCATCTGCCAGTCACGAGGCTTCCAAAAGGCCTCCTGCTGTGCATCCCAAGTGCTGCGCAAAGAGCTCATGTACACTCTCTGCAATCCGTTGCTTAAAAAACTCATTCCTTACTGTGACTCTCACAGATTTTTTAGACAAGAGTTTTATTTGGCAAAGAACAGATTCCTCCTAAAAATCACCTGCTTGCAACAGGAACCTGATTTTTGATCTCAACCTCAACTTCGTCTTTGTCGCGCAATACTCCAGCGGTAATCACGAGAACATTTCTAACAAACTGATACTGGTTGGCTTCAAGTTTGACTCCATTCACCTTTACATTGAGAATTTGCACATTCCCCCTGATGTCAAAAGTACGAATCACAGACTGCTCGAGGTCTTCGGCGATATCACGAAAATGCATCTGCCAATCGGAGTCACAAATGTTAAAGGCGCGCCCACTGGTTGCACGACTCAGATCTTTGTAGACGTGACCAACTCCGGCAGCACAGGGAGACTCAGATTTGCTAAGTGCAACAAAAGAAAAGACCTTTACGGGCGCGGTGGCCGTGGCTTCTTTGTAGATCTCTAAAAAACGCTGATCCTGAACATCTGTCGCCTCGTCATCAGTAACAAAGACAAACACCTTTTTGGCAGCATCGCGAAAGATTTGGCTTTTATTGAGTCCGACCAAATTTTGATAGTGCTGCTTGCACTTTTGAAAATCACTACAAAATGGATATTTGATTTGATCACCGCACTTTTTAGGATCGGTGCAAACCAACTGACTGGCCCAATACAAAGCATCATGCGAACCAATCAAATGATCAATGGACAGCACATCTTGTGACAAGCTGGCGCCCATAATGTCGGGCACATTGATCACATAATCGCGATTGTAATTGCTTGCGTTGGCTTTGGATAAGATGATGGTGCGCAAATTGGCAAACTGACGAACATGCTCAATGAAGCTCTTTAGGTTTCTGCGGATGTGGGCAATCTCCTCTTTCATAGAAGTGGAGTTGTCGATGACCCAGACGATGTCGAGCGGTCGTTGCGAGCGGATCGAGTCCACGCTGAATTTCAATATTTCAGTCTTTGGCTTTTGCTCATCTGGGTTGCAATTGTTAGCCAGACACTGGCCATCGACGATCACCTCGTCCGTCAAGGGACCGGTGACTTTATCCCCGCCTTCAGGCTCCCCGGTCTTGCCACCACTTTGAATGGAAGCTCCTTGCTTTAGACCCGTAAAATTCATTTCTTTATTGCAGGCACAAAGTGCCAACATCAAAATGCCTAGACCAAGAGATGCAAACGTACGTACCACAAATACCCAACCCATTTTACCCCCAGAATTTTGTACTGCCCCACTCTAGCTCACCCAACCACGACTGAGCCATTAGGAGAGGGGACATTGGCCCTATCGGCGAGTTGCCTCCAGACTTTCGGTATTAAATTGATAATATGGATTTTTCTTAGGACAGTAGATCGAAGCGTCAAGTTCCTCTACGGTTCATCTCTCTCGACCAGACCTAGGCTCTGGGCGAATGAGGTGGAGCCTGGCTTTTTTGACTACTTTCTACTCAACATTATTATCAGATCGGGTCGGCTCAACAACTGCAGAAGCCAAATTTAAATCAAATATGCTCTGCTGCAAGCTTAAATTCCTTGAGCCTGTTTCAAGAATCATGCATATTCAGGGACTCAAACATTCTTTGATATCGCCAGATAATCGTCTCTTAGCGTAGTTGGTAGCGCGCTTCCTTGACATGGAAGAGGTCACTGGTTCGAGTCCAGTAGAGACGACCAATAATTTCAAGTACTTACGAGATTTGAGTTGGTACAGAAATAAGCCCAAAGTTGGTACAACCTACCAATTGATTTTAATCCCCGACTAGCCGATATGTCCCTTATGAAGCTATCTCATTGGCACAAGTGGGCACTAACTACACACCGTAAGGGCGTTAAGATCATTCGTCGATATCGTTACGTGAACGAGCGCCGCGTCTGGGAAACCTATCCAAAACATAAGTACGCCGATTTTAGCCCACAAGAAGTCGAAGCTCTAGTTCGCAGATTAAACGCCAGCCGCGAACAAGCAGAACTTGAAGCAAAGAAGCGTTTTGAATACGACCATGCGTTCATTAATACCAAGATATTGGATCAGTTTGAAAGAATGCTCAGAACTAGAGCCAACAAAGAAGAGCGAATCAAGACCCAACTCTCGATGCTGCACAATTACGTCTGTAGGTATTTTGTTCACACAATCAAGATCACCGATCCTGATAAATGGAAAAAGTACGAATCCGGTTTTGGTGAATTTCTTCTACAGCAAAAGATTGGCAAGGATACAATTAAGAGAATCATTCAAACCGCCAACAGGTTTCTAAAGTTTCTTCACAACGCCTACCCCGAAGAAGTTAGAATGATCAGCCTCGACCCGGTGTCGTTACAAGTACTTAAAAATATAACCTCAAAGAACACAGGGCGCGCTAAGTATATAAATGAAACCGACTTTGACCGGATCTGTGCTCAGATTGACGCGCGCATACTCCCTATGGTAAAATTGGCTTATACCTTTGGACTTAGAAGAGCAGAAACGCTTGGATTGAGCCTAGACTGTGTATTTGAAGACGGTCTAGCAGTGGAGCGCCAGCTTGTCAAAGTCGAGCCCGCGCCCCAATACGACCAACTAAAGGGTAAGGAGAATAGGTTTGTTCCCTACTGGAACTGTACAGCCAACGACGCATACGAGTGGATATCGGAAATGGGACTTTTGCACCCCGATACTATTACGCACCTGTTTGACGCCGCCATGGTTGAATTGAAGTTTGAATACCAGTTTCATGATCTGAGAAGAACTTTCATTAGTAACTCATTAAGGACGGTTCACTACCTTGATGTGAGACTGGCGGCAGGACATAAAGACCTAAAGACAACACAAGGGTATATTCAAGACGATAGACAGCTACAACGTAAGAAGTTCAAACCAAAACTCAAAACAGCGAGGTAATTAAAATGGCTAAGAAGCAATTTAATCTAAAAAGCGTATTATTCTGTAAGTCCTTTCGTGCGTTGGACAAGCACTGGTCAATTCAATTACAAGTCGACCCATGGAATAAATTCGCAGGTATCAGGCCAAACAACGTACAAATACTCAAAATTCTCACATTAATAAAATAAAGCCTATTTGGACCTCTTGTCCTTCTCAACGGAGACATCTCAAAGTTAGTTGAAACTTGAAAGAGGGAGCCCTTTTGTGGAAG
>CAYMBJ010000118.1:0-8506 GCA_964388665.1 uncultured Pseudobdellovibrionaceae bacterium
GATTGATACCTGATCGCAGAGCTAGATATAGGCTTTGTTTTTCCTATGGTGCTGATAGCTCTGCGCCTGGGCGAGGTGCGCTGATTGAGTTCGGTGAGTCCTTTCAGCCTTATTTTCAGGAAGACTTGCAAGAAGGAAAGATTCTGAGTTTCACCGATGGGTTTCTGTCCCGACAGGTTTTATATCGTGTACCCGTACGCCCAGACTTAATCTTGAGCTTTAAAACCTACTCTGATTTTTTAACCCGGAGCTTTACTGCGGCTGTTGCTGCATTTTTATTTTTCCTGCTTTTTCTTTTCGTTAACATTCGTCGGCTAGAATCCCGCAGAATTGCGGCTGAGAACAAAAATAGAATTCTTCTTGGCGAGGTGGCTGCTAGAGTTGCCCATGATATCCGGTCGCCGCTTAATACTCTCAATGCAGTTTTAGACACCATCGAAGATATTTCTCCGGAGTCCAAGCGCCTCTTAACAACAGCGATTCAACGAATCCGTGAAATCTCATCTGGCATTTCCGACCAGAGTCGGCTTGCACTAAAAGAAAGCAGAAACAGAATTGAATCCAGTGAGCCAACAACCACAAAGACAGAAGCCACGCTGCTATACACTTTGATGGAATCACTGATTGAAGAGAAACAAGTTCAGCACAAGGAGCGAGCGGGACAAATCCGACTGCTGTCGCCCTCCGATCAGTCATTTTCTTCTTTCTGTGCCGTAAATCCACTGGAACTGAAGCGCAGCTTATCAAATCTTATCGACAACGCTGTTGAGGCTTCCGCGCCAGATGCGCCTATCAAAATCGGAATTTTTTCTGATGGCACTCAAGCCGTCATTGAGGTGTCAGATCGTGGTCGAGGGATTCCAAGAGATGTCCTTTCAAAAATTGGCGAACGAGGTTTTTCCTTTGGAAAGCCAAAAGGAACCGGCCTTGGCGTTCATTATGCCAAAAAATTGATTGAGGGCTGGGGCGGATCGTTTTCAGTTTCATCTGAAATGGGACTCGGAACTTCGGTTCGAGTGACTCTTCCTGTAGTTAAAGCGCCGTCCTGGTACACGGATGCCATTTCTCTCGGAGACTCAAAAACTGTTGTCGTGGTGGACGACGACCCCACCATTCACGCTCTGTGGCAAGAGCGGCTTAAGACCGTTCGGCCAGAGGTAACGATAGAGCATTTCTTTGAGCCTGAGTCCGTGATGTCCTGGATCGTGCAAAACCGCCATGTTCTTGGTAAATCTATCCTCCTCACAGACTACAACCTGAATTCGCGGGCTGGCGACGGGATTTCTGTTTTAGAACGCTTCGGCGGCACTCATCCGTCCTCAGTGATGGTCACGAGTGCTTTTGATGATGCCAGCCTTCAGGAACAGTGTGAGAAATTGAACGTTAAGATACTACCCAAATCGGTGATGAATTTCGTGTCGATCCAGGTGGGGTAAGGAAAAATATGGAGCCGCAGGCATCAGAAAATGAACCTATATCAGCGTCGGCAGCGGCTCCTGAGTTCGCACATAAATTTGCGATTCTTTCAGCTCTGGCCTACGAGCCATTCGAAACAGATTCAAACTCGCTGAAGGTGGAGCTTCAAAAAAATGGCCTGGAATTTGTCGAAGCATTCCATGATGACAAGATCGGAACTGAAGCCTTTCTGGCACGCAACACTGAATTCGCGGTTCTCAGCTTCCGTGGAACTCAGTTTAACAAGTTCGATATCCTCACGGATCTTCGCTGCAAGCTTGAATTCGTTGATGGTAAGGGAGCCCATTCAGGGTTTCTTGCGGCCTTTAAATGTGTTGAAGATAAAATTCGTGAGGCCATTTTAAAGCTAGGAGATACTCCTCTCTACATTACCGGCCATTCACTCGGTGGAGCGTTAGCGGTCGTCGCGGCTCATAAGTTTAAATCTACTACTTTGCGCGGATGCTACACTTATGGTGCTCCTCCCGTTGCTGACAAAAGCTGGAGCGAAGATTTTAATGGCTCTCTCCATCAGTTTGTCAATGTGGGAGATATCGTGCCCAGGGTCATGTTAGTTGGGCCAATGTTTGGCGGATTTCTTTGGCTGCTTTTATGGCTGATCCGAGGTGCATGCCGCCTCTTAAAAATTCCGCACCCTGTTCTGCAAAAGTGGAATGAGGAACTGACTGGTTTGTTTCCCCACTTGGGAAAATATCATCATTTTGGGGATAGCTATTTAGTCGATGTGGGCGGCGTTTCTATGGAGCACGTCGAGACTAAGCGTTTTCAGCTTTTTCTAGAGGTTGTCTCTAAGAAATGGGAGCGGGCCTTTCAAGATCACAAAATATCTCTATACATTGATCTATTGGCGGAACGTCCGGCCTCATCAGAAGTTCCGGCCCAGAGAAAGCGGTGAATAGTATGAATTCGATGCTGACTCGTATTTACAAATACAAGATTCGCCCTGGAACCGAGAATGAGTATCTGAAACTCCAAGAAGATGTTCTTGCGCACTACAGAGTTCACGCAGAAGTTGATGCTCTTTTCTTACATGACTCCAAAGACCCGACGATGCGAACTGAAGTCATCAGATTTTTTGGAAGTAATCCTGGTGCGGACATTCAGCGGATTGACTCAGACCCCAATATTCTGAAATTGTTTTCTCTATTTCAGTCAGAGATTCTAGATCCCAACAAAAAAGAGATTCATGAGGAAACATTAACATCCGAGCGTCTTTCATCTGCGGGCAAGCCCCATCATATCGAGTTGTACTGTTCAAATTTGACGAAAACAGAGGAATTCTGGTCTTGGTTTCTCGGTATACTTGGCTATAAGCAATTTCAAAAATGGAATGGCGGGGTGAGCTTTAAACTCGCCGACACCTACATTGTGTTTGTCCAAGCCGAGGAGAAATATCTATCTGCTCCATTTCATCGCTGTTGCCCCGGCTTGAATCATCTTGCTTTCCATGCCGCGAGCGCAAAACAGGTTGATGAAGTGACCGCCAAACTTCGGGAACGCGGCATCCGTATTCTTTACGAAGACAAACACCCTCATGCCGGTGGCCCCGAATCATACGCTGTATTTTTCGAAGATCCTGAGCGCATCAAGGTGGAATTGGCTGTTCCGTCTAAAAGGAAATCACAATGAAAGCGAATACTATTCTTTATGTTCAAGACCAGCTAGCTGCGACTTCATTTTACTCGTCAGTCCTAAGGATCGAAGCCAAACTTAATGTACCGGGCATGACCGAGTTCCAGCTTTCAGATGACCATGTCCTTGGATTGATGCCAGAAGCGGGAATAAAACGACTTCTCGGAGATGCCATTTCAGACCCAGCTCTTAATCGTGGCACTCCTCGTGCTGAACTGTATCTGACCGTATCAGATCCAGCGTCCTACCATGAAAGAGCCCTAAAATATGGGGCCAAAGAGCTGAGTCCGTTAGAGAAACGAAATTGGGGTGATTGGGCGGCATACAGCCTAGATTTCGATGGTCATGTTTTGGTTTTTGCGAGTAGCCAATGATAGTTATTCGACCCACTGGCGACCTCGCCAAGCGAATGAAGATTAAGCTTACGCCTACCGACGAACAGTCATCCACATTGTTGGGCGACTGGTATGCGCTCGATCTTGTTCTCGATCGGCAGCAGTATATCCTTTGCTTGAGCGAAAATGGAAGGCTTCCGCTTGTTCTAAAGGCTGCGCCTTACGCGAATTTTACTGAACGGCTTCCATCGGCTCTCGTTGATCTCCTTGTTGGAATCGGAGTTCCACACGAGAAAGCCCAAGAAGAAACCAAAAAAATGAGTAACGTGATTTTGGCGAAAACAGTCAATCGGTCTGTTCTTGGTTCTATGAATGAGTGCCGATTCTCACTTCAGGCACATGCCCAAACGGGCCAGCTCCGGCACGACCCTCTGCGAATGTCGCTATGGTTGGCTGATTTGATTTCGCTAGTTCTACCGGACTACACGCCAAAAGATACCGTGCTAAAACTTTTTGGAGAGCCACCCAGCCCAAGACCTCGACGGCCACAGCTGACTTTAATTCCTTCACGAGAGTAAGTGGTATAGATTGAACGTGATTGCATTAAAAAGTCTCTCTAGAAAGTAACGACTTTATCTGCCCAAACTGTCCAATCAGTAAGCTGTTCAAGGGTGCTCCGCTTTGCGCCTTCAGTGAGTTCCGCCTCAGTGATTCCACGAGCATCCATGCAAGTGCCACAAACACCAATTTCCGAGTTATGCCTAGCCACACTTTTCAGCATAAGTTCTGTGTTGTAGTAACCCTGAGGAACTTTTTGGCCTTTCTTGGCACAGGCTGCTGCGTCGCCGATGAGAAAGAGCTTTACTTCTTGGCCTTCGCGTTTTGCTAAAGCCCCGGCGAGTCTGAGGCCGTTATAGCTCCGCTCTGTTCCGTAGGGAGCATCGTTTAGAATAAATAGTGTTTTCATTTTTAATTCCTTCCGTGCGCCGGGACTGCAATCAAGGTGAACTATTAGCAGGAGTACCCGCTTCCGCCATGGGCGCTCCTGCTGTGGGTGTGGGTAGAGACTATTTTGCTTTCTTCGTAGGCTTTTCTTGCTTTTTTGCCTGCTTCATCATGTTCATGCATTGCTGCTTGCCCATGTTCTCTTGGCACTTTTCCATGGTTTGATGATCACACATTTGGCCATTCTTATGCATGGCCATGCATTGTTGCATCATGCCCATCATCTGGCTCATGTCCATTTTACCCATCATGCCATTGTTCATCATTCCGCCTTTTCCCATCATGTCGGATTGGCTGGTGTCCGTCTTAGCAGCTTCTCCTTCGGGATGATGCTCTTCATGGTTCTGGGCTTGGGCATCTGCGGGAGCTTCCGCTTTAGTGGTGGCGCAGCCTGTTCCTAGAAATAGGATGGCTGTCAAAGACATCGCGATCATTTGTGGTAGCATTTTTGTGTTCATGGGTCCTCCTGTTAGGTTGTTGATTCTCTTAAAATTAAGAGCCTTTTTGTTACTGAAATTGTCAGCGGATTTAATACCGCCATTTGGAATAGAGGGACCACTGACACCCCTCTAAATGTCGGATTGATTGGGCTATATGTCCACAGCTCACGACTAATAGCGAAGTATTCGATGGTTTCCGCAATACCTGCGGAAAATACAACAAATAAGGCCCATGCCACGAAGTTCTGAGGGCTCCACGGCCAAGAGATATTTCGGCTCAGTGCGGCTGTGACCAGATACGCTGTCCATAGGATTCCAACATCCCCAAACGTGGCGCAGATCATTGACCAAAACGTTGGAGTGACTTTAAGGTGAATAAATAATGGTGAGCACTGCATGTACTCCCAAATCAGATGGAATAAAAAACCGATCGCGGATATGCAAACAAACACAAAATACAGGCTGCGCTTATCTGTTGCCATAGCTCCCGTCAATTCCATCGTGGTTCTTCATACTGAAAACCATTTTTCTTAATGAGGCCTAACAATTCATCGAGTTTGAATTCGTCCGACACGTCCACATAGGCTTCACGAGTGGCTGGATTAACATAAACCTTGGCAACTCCCAGCAGTTTTTCAATTTGCCTTTCAAGCTGAAGCGAACCTCCGCCTCCGCAGGCGAGGCCCTGAATCTGGACTGTTAGCTTGCGCGTAAATTTCCTGGGTGCCTCTTTAGTTTCCATAAACTGATCTCCTATTTGATTAGTTTCTAAAATTCCCGAACCCACGATCGTCCGTCCGTGCCAGAGTGAAACTCCGTCGATATCGTAGTGACCTCGGGAGTCAGAAATGGATTGGATAACGGATTCCACTCCATTAACCATCTTCAGCCTCCACAATCGTTAGCATGGTCCGTAAAACCACATCGGGATTGAGTGAAATACTGTCGATTCCTTCTCGCACAAGAAATTGTGCGAACTCGGGATAATCACTTGGAGCCTGTCCGCAGATTCCTATTTTTCGGCCTTTTGCCTTTGCGACTCGGATGACATTTGCGATCATTTGTTTTACCGCCTCATTGCGTTCGTCGAACACGTGCGCGACGATCTCGGAGTCCCGATCAACTCCTAAAATAAGTTGGGTGAGATCGTTTGATCCGACTGAGAACCCGTCAAAGAGTTCTGCGAATTGATCCGCCAGAATGACGTTACTGGGGATCTCACACATCACATAGATTTCAAGATTTCCTTCTCCACGCCGAAGCCCATTTTTTTCGAATTCTGCTAAGACTTTTTGAGCCTCCTCAATAGTCCGACAAAATGGCACCATGAGTTTTACGTTCGTAAGACCCATTTCATCACGAACCTTCTTCATGGCTCGACACTCAAGAGCGAAACCGGCCTGATATCGCGGGTCATAATAGCGAGAGGCTCCACGAAAACCGAGCATGGGATTTTCCTCCCGAGGCTCATAGTTTCGCCCCCCGATGAGATTGGCATACTCATTGGTTTTAAAATCACTGAGCCTTACGATTACATCGTTCGGATAAAATGCCGCCGCAATCATCGCGACACCTTCGGCCAGTTTATCAACGAAATAAGCGGGCTTGTCTTCATAACCAATTGTGAGCCGGTCGATTTCAGCACGCACCGATGAGTCATTGATGGAGTCGTAGTGAACAAGGACCATGGGATGAATTTTAACTGAATTGCTAATGATGAATTCTTCTCTGGCAAGGCCTACGCCGTCGTTTGGAATCAAAGAGAGCCTAAAGGCTTCCTCTGGATTTGCTATATTCATCATCACCTTTGTCTTCGGACGACGCAGGTCTTCGAGGTTCACTCGATCCACATGAAAGGAGAGGAGCCCCTCATAAACGTATCCCGCTTCGCCTTCAGCGCAGCTCACGGTGGCCTCTTGCCCGGTCATGAGTGCTTCCGTACCGGATATGGTTCCAACGATAGCTGGAAGCCCAAGCTCACGGCTAACAATCGCCGCATGGCAAGTCCGCCCGCCGCGATTGGTGACGATGGCGGCAGCACGTTTCATTGCGGGCTCCCAGTCAGGATCAGTTTTATCCGTCACGAGAATCTCTCCTTGTTTTAGCCCGGAGAGGTCTTTGGCGTGCTTGATGATCCTCACTTTTCCCTTTGCAATCTTGTCGCCTACGCTGCGACCAGATACCAGTACTTTCCCGCGACCCTCCAGCTGATAGGTTTCCAGCACATTCTGAACTTTCTGCGATTGCACGGTCTCTGGCCTAGCCTGCACAATGAAAACCTCACCGGTTTCTCCGTCTTTGGCCCATTCCATATCCATCGGCGTGAACCGGCCCAATTTACCACTGTAATGATCTTCGATGATGCAAGTCCAGCGGGCTAAAGTAAGAATGTCATCGTCAGAAACGGAATACAGATTGCGATCATCTGGCGATACCGGTACGTTTTTTACACCCTTCGTTCCGCCAATGTCGTAGATAAGCTTGAACTCTTTATTCCCGAGCCGTTTTTGCAAAATCGGTCGATATCCCTCTTTCAAAGTGGGCTTAAAAACATAAAATTCGTCGGGATTCACGCTTCCCTGAACGACATTCTCTCCAAGGCCGTAGGATGAATTGATGAGAACCGCATTTCTGAACCCTGTCTCAGTATCAATGGAAAACATCACACCTGCTGAAGCAAGATCGGAGCGAACCATATGCTGAACTCCGATGGAAAGTGCGATTTTAAAATGATCAAATCCTTTATCTACACGATAAGAAATCGCCCGATCTGTAAAGAGCGAGGCAAAGCAACGCCGGCAAGCATCGAGAAGGCTCGTGTCACCTTGAATATTTAGAAACGTTTCCTGTTGACCGGCAAAGCTGGCATCTGGAAGATCCTCAGCGGTTGCGCTACTGCGAACTGCAACGTCGGCAGGGCGTTCACGACCACGACTCAACTTTCGGTAACCCTCAAGGATTGCGTCCTCCAAAATCTTAGGAATTGTTGCTGACAAAAGCGCTTGGCGGACTTTTGCTCCACGGTCACGGAGATTATTCATGTCGTGAGTATCAAGATCACCTAGTGTCTCGCGAATTTCTTTATCAAGCTGGTTGGCTTCGATGAAAAGGCGATATCCAGCCGCCGTGATGGCAAAGCCGTCGGGGATCTTGACTCCCTTGGCAGTTAGTTCCCGTATCATCTCGCCCAGAGACGCATTTTTCCCACCGACAATAGGTACGTCGTGAATGGTTATATCCTTAAACCACAGAATCAAGGGCTGGGCGGTTTGGCTCTTCATAAAGACCTTCTTTCTCGGCTCATGCCAAATGGCCCAGGGATTCCAAGTGATTCGTTGGTCATTTGCATCGACTGCGATGCGCTTCGAACACGACCATCTAGCGCTCTAATTGCGTCGATGGTTTCTGGAATCACAATGGCCTGGTTATCAACCATGTAAGCATAAAAAAGCTCATCGCCCTGAACTTCAACCAGGTTTTCCCATACCGCCACCTCATACAAATTGCTGTGAGGTCTCTTGAAATCGAGCATAAGTTCCTTAATAGTATTTAGACTGCCTAAACCGGAAAATTTCAGGATAGTTGTCGCATGAACTTTAGCTGGATTGCTTAAGTTCG
>CAYMBJ010000119.1:0-8483 GCA_964388665.1 uncultured Pseudobdellovibrionaceae bacterium
AAAAACTGGCGTCAGCAGTATGAAACGACTGTCCGTTTTTTTGGGGGAAGATCACAGACGTACTTCGGCCTTTTTAGTCCTCAGGGCGTCGGTTTTGTAGCAAAAATCTGCTCAAAAATAAAGCTTACATTTCAGATGGTCCCGGCTGCGCCGGGGTGGGCGTTAGTACGCACCTAAAAACAATATAACAAAATCAAAGGAAGTTGACTTCAATCTCAATGTGGACCTAAATATGCCAATCACCGCTCGGTCAATAGTGAGAGGACGGAATCCGGGGTCACGGACTCAATGTTTTGGACATGAGTCCCCGCATGAAAATTGCTACAGATTCTTTGGGCGAGGCGAAGACCAGAAGGCCCGAAGTGGAACGCCACAAATGACGAGATGAGCACGTCACCATATGTTCCCATGAAAGTTGATAAGTCCCTATATGGGCTAAGTAGTGGTGCGCGGACAACGGCTTTTTTTTGCGCGCCAGTATTTGCACGGGTAAACTATTTCGGCGCCGAAAATGATCCTTGACTAATTTTGGATTAAATCCTAAAATAGCCAAGTATGTGGTTTAAAAGGGATTTTGATCCAAAATTGAGCGCAAGTGGAGCGCTTCCCCTAAAAATTTTGAAGGGGCCAAGGCAGGTTGGCAAAACCTCTCTTTTGGAAATGATGGGCACTCACAAGGTGATCTATTTTGATGACGCCAGCACTCGCCATGCGGCTCAAAGCAATCCGCGATTTTTTTTGGATCAAATGGGAAATCGCCTTATTCTTGATGAAGCCCCACTTGTGCCAGAAATTTTTTCTGAATTAAAACGGCGGGTCGATTCAGAGCGAAGAGAAAGTCGGCAGGCAGAAGTATCACCAGAGAATCAAATTGATATCTGGATCACCGGTTCAAACCAAACACTTCTGCAGAAAAATGTACGGGAATCGCTTTCTGGGCGCGCAAGTTATTTTGATCTCAATTCTTTGTCGATCCATGAGTTGGGGAGATGGGATCTTGCCACCTATGCCCTGAAGGGCGGGTGGCCTGAACTTCATAAAAATGCTGATCTCAATGTTTCACAGTATCTGAATGATCTCATCGCCACCTTTATTGAAAAAGACATTGTCAGCGCCGCCGGTATAGAGAAGAGATCTGCCTTTAGTAAATCTTTGTATTTAATTGCGGGGAGATTAGCGCAGTTATTTAATGCTTCTGATATTGCGACGAACGTGGGGGTTGATGTAACAACGCTGCAGTCTTGGGTTTCCATATTGGAGCAAAATGGTATTTTGCGCCGCTTAGATACCTTTGCAACAAACTTGAATCAGCGTTTGATTAAATCTCCTAAGTTGTATTTTGAAGACTGTGGCCTTGCGATGCGACTCCAGGGTTGGACTGAGTTTCAACCACTGTTCACTAGTCCAATGATTGGCCATCTTGTCGAGAACATCGCTTTGGGCGAAATAACGAGATTTTTTACGAATCGAGCCGCACATCCCAATCTGCATTTTGTGCGATCCAAAGAAAAAGTCGAAGTTGATTTCTTAGTTGGACTCCCCAACAATCGATACATTGCCTGCGAAGTGAAGAACACTCCTCAAGACTTTGAAAAAAAACAGCTTCAGTTGCTGCTGAGCCTAGGAATCCCGATTCAGGATCGCTGGGTCTTATCCCCACAACTGGGTTCGCAAATTGAAAACGTCAAATTTGAAAACAGTCGCGTTGTGGCCTTTGATCAGATTTGGCATGAGCTCAGTGAAGTTTGGTAAATCGCGGAAATCTACAATGACCGCTCGGTCAATAGTGAGAGGACGGGATCCGGGGTCACGGACTCAATGTTTTGGACATGAGTCCCCGCATGAAAATTGCTACAGATTCTTTGGGCGAGGCGAAGACCAGAAAGCCCGAAGTGGAACGCCACAAATGACGAGATGAGCACGTCACCATATGTCCCCATGAAAGTTGATAAGTCCCTATATGGGCTAAGTAGTGGTGCGGAGAGGGGCCTGGGGTAACAACCAGGCCTACTCGGTATAACCACCGATGCATCTGGTGGTTTTTTTTGTGGGTTTTACAATTTTGTAGAAAATCACGCAAAATTGGTAGAAATTCATTCCCTTAGGCAATAATTAAAGTGACAGAAATGTTCACGATGGACTGTGAACTACAAAAGTCGATTGGAGAGCAAATGCTAAAAAGTATTACCGGAATTTTGATTCTATTAATTTCCTCTCTCACATTCGCCTCCGAGCCGGCCACCCCCAAATTGTTTTTTGAATACAGTTGGCTTTATGACCAAAACTGCGCTGTCACCGAAGAAAGGAAGATCGAACCTGCATGGGCATCTGAAGCGATAGAGAAAACGCAAAACTTTACTGACCTTTGGGAAAAAAACGGCCCTATTTTCTTTGGGAAAGTATTTGAAATTTTTGGGTCCGGTTTTTCAAGAAGAGAGCTAACGGCCACACTTTCAGTTTGTCCAGCGCCTTCATACAGCAATCCCCTTGTGTTAAATGTTACACGTTTTCTGAAGTCTTACATGCAAGAAAAGCCAGTTCGGTCCGATGATTCTTTTGCAGACCTTGTATTTCATGAACTCCTGCACACTTGGGTGAGTGAAAATGTTAACTTCCCTACACCTCTCTATACCAAGTATCAAAATGAAGAACGTGTTGTTAGAAGCCATCTCCACCTGATGGCCCTGCAAAAGTACATCTACACTGCCCTGAATAGAGATGATCTTGTGAGAATGATTGATCGGCAGTACTCGAACATGCCAGTGCCCGCATACAATAGAGCTTGGAAGATCGTCACGGAGATCGAAGGAGTCGAACTCTTCATCGAGGAAGTAAAATCTAAATAATTTTGGGACCAAATGACAGATTGCACCCAGTGAGTTTTATCGTGCGAAAGAAATGATCTTAGATCAGTCTTATTAGTGAATCTAGCAGCCGCTTGGGAGACTGGCACGCGATAGACGTGGTGCTAAACAGATGACAATTCATTCTTTGCGTCAGTTCTAAATCTAGGCTCGCAGTTGTATTGGATGCGGCACCTTTTACAAAATTTCCTGATTGAATTTGTGATGCCGTTTGTAGGCTATTAGGAGCGATCAATGTGGATCCATCTTCTATCCAATCGGAGCGAATACAAATGAGTGGGCGCACCTTAGCAAAGACTGTGAATAGATCTGTATTGGGAGCTATAAATGACTACCGCAATCAACTAGAAATAAGAGTCCATCTTAACCGACTAGGGCATGTTTGCATCCTAAGGACAGATGCCGCCGGCACACTGAGAGAAACGATCGGAGTAACCAATCAATTCAGCTTCACTTACTCCAGGAAGAGTGGATTTCATCACAGGTTTGGTTAAAAAATTAAAATCTGATTCGCGGATAAAACTCGCTGTGTGAAACTCGATTTTGCTTTTGCCGTTTCCAATGTCATAGATCAAAAATAAAAAGTAGACCTTTTCCATATACAAATTGAAATCACTGATCTCTTGGGCGATCACACGAACCGGTGGCTGCGACTGTGCATTTGGATTGGTGTCTGCACACCCAGACGAGAGCTTTTGAATATCGATAACAGATTCTTGATCCACAATGGAAAGTTCCGACCAATCCCGAATTAACATCTTTGTTGTAGAAGAAACTGCGCTTACGAATCCAGAGGCCGCTTTTGTGGCTGCATACACATACTCACCTGGCCGAGAGCTGAGTTCTTTCACTCTGTAGTTATTGCGTCCTAAAAGGTAGTGCGTGTTCCTGATATTTTGAAAGAAATCAATATCCAACGCCTCTATGGGAATTGGCAAATCATAGGATCCGCGTCCTGCAAATACAAGTTTCGAAGCAACGTCGCCTCTTGACTGATTGATGCTCGCGAGCTCCTTCTTCAAAGTCTCTGTCTCGGAATTTAAACTGACAAAACTATAGCCGAACTTTAAATTGTGTCTTAAGGCCGGAGAGTTGCCTTTTGTGAGAGGTATATGGCACTGTCTCTGTGAGTAGCTGCTTTCGCAGAAGCCAAACAAAACCAAAAGCACGGGAATGATAGAAATCCTCATACAGCCTCCAAAAAAAGGTAGATAGATAAAGACCGGATTGTATCAAATCAGAGGCAATTTCACGATCATTACTATCGTGAGGAGTGATTTCTAGAAAACTTTATATTCCGGGTGTCAACGGATCAGGCACCTCGCCTCGAGGCTCTTATGGCCTCCTGAATAAAGTGGCAATGTCAATTGTCACCAAATAAAGAGTTTCTACTTGCTCACTCCTCGTCATCATGCCAAATCAAAGCTATGCGCCTTTGCTCCTTTGATTTTAGATCTATTGTTGCGGCTCTTGTATTTTTTTTTTGCCAATCACGTCTTATGCGGCAACTCAGGATTTCTGTGATATCCACCTAGAAAGCAATCTGCCCATTATTTTTTCCAGAACGGAAAAGGCCATTCTCTGCGGTGAAGACGAAAGCGTCGCCTGGCAGAAGCTCCCGCCCTCGCAAAAGTCCTATTTTTTGCGGAACTTTCTTCAGTCTCGAGGATATCTGCAACCCAGTTTTGAGCAAAAACAGCACTTGCTCTATGTCAATGTGGGTAAGCTGTTTCGGGCAAAGGACTTTAATGTGATCGACGCCCCCGAAGAGATGCAATGGCAAAAGCGGCGCTTCGTCAAAGGACGAACTCTGGACCCTGCCCTACTCAATGAAGTCACCAACTGGGCGCGCCGTCGATTACAAACAGTGGGTTACCCTTGTCCCAACGTCGAAGCCCAAGCCCTCATCGATTCGGAAAAAATTGAACTCACTGTGACACCTGGTTTGCACTCAAGTTTTGGCACCTACAGCACTCAAGGTAACCTGAGCGTGCCGCCACAAACTCTCGATCGCTACACAGCATTCATCGAAGACGACACATATGACATTCGGCTTTTGGAGCTCACTTCCAATCGCATCCTGGCAGAGGATCTGTATTTGAGCTCCTTTTTTGATACTTTGTGTGAAGGAGGCCGGAAAGTCGGCCTGGTGAGACGATTGGTCCCTGCCGAGCGGAAATTACTGCGATTTGGTTTTGGCGCGGACTCAGAAGTGGGTCCTCTGGCTCGCGCCAGTTGGCGTATCACCAAAATCACTGAAAAAGCGGATTCTGCAGAGTTGAGCATTTATTCTTCGCTACGTGAGCAGCGGTTCAATAGCCAATATCGTCACTATTTGTCCTCCAGTCTGGAATCGCGATTGAGCTTGGTGCCTTCAGTAAAGTTTCTGCGCGAGGATGAAAGCAATTATGAGTCAAGAACCTTTCAGATGGGCTTTTCAGTTTCATACAGCTGGGAGGAATACTCATTTCGCCCTGAAATATCCACCGGTCCCTACTGGGAGCAGGTCGAAACTCAGCGTGGCGAAGGCCCCAGCATTACCAAAAAAACAAAAATCCTTTCGCGCATAGAGGCTTCTAGTCACTTTTATGAGTACTATTTACAAGATCCACAAGAGGGTTGGAACCTCACCCTTGATATTGATTCACAAATTGATAAAAGTGTTGATGAGAGTATGTTTCATAAGGCGAACTTGAGAATGCATGCGCTCTGGAATTTGGGCGAATTTGATCCCCCATATTTGGTGTTGGGATGGCGCAGTCACATGGCCACTTTTTTGATGGGTTCTGAAGAAAAACAATTGGCAAATCTTGCCGCTAAAGATCGCTTTTTCTTGGGTGGTGAGGCTGACCTGCGCGGCTTTTCGCGAAAGTCCCTGCCATCAAACGGCAGCGGCCTTTTGACCATCTTTTATCATGGCTGGGAGCTACGAACTGGACAGTGGTTTTCGATAAATATTCAACCCTTGCTCTTGGTCGATTTGGCTTGGACTGGAGATAGCAGCTCAACCATCAATGGCCCATTTTATCATACCTACGGATTTGGTGCCCGCTATCGTTCACCATTTGGCGCGCTTCGCCTGACCTATGCTCGTGGTTTTGCTGAAGATCCCGCTGGCGATGCGCCACCACCCCATGATCAGTTTTATTTTAGCTTTGGCAAGGAGTTTTGACATGAAGACCTTGAAGATCGTGTTGATAACTTTATGTTCTTTGCTGCTTCTTGTGATCGCCGTGGTCGCCCTGTTTTGGTGGAAACCAGAAATTCTGATTAGCGAGCGCTCCGTGCGTTCCGCCCTAAGCTTTGCACCTGATTCGATCCAAATCTCTTGGACCAACTTGAATATTGATTTTGAAACTCTGAGTTTGGAATCCAAAAAGGTGCATATACAAAGCGCCGACCTCTGCGTAAAATTTCAAGAGAGCATCGATACCTGCATAGATGAGATCGACGTTGTCATTCAGTTTTCTCTCAAGGATTTTAATTTTGTTATTGATGACATTACAAAGGTGACTCTAAAAGTTCGTCACTTCAAGTACCTGGCGCCCGCTAAACAGGATGCGACTGGAGCTGATGATGATGATAAAGATCTGTCGTCCCAGTATTTTCTTCCCAATCTGCAACTTCCGCATTTGTCCGAGCTTCTCCCTGAGCAGTTTCCCTTTGACAAGATTGGCATTGTCGATTTGAGCATTGATGACTTTGTCTTTCAGAGCGGAGAGGAAAGCCCTCTCATTGCTCATGCGCATGTCAAAAAGTCAGTGGCAGGCGATCATCCACTGGCGATTGAACTGAACGCAAAGATCCAAATGGCCGACGGGTTAAAGGCTGGCATTGATGGTAATATCTCACTGAACATCCAGGAGGTTGGGTTGACCTATGCTGGTGATCTATCTGTTGCTACGGATAAGTTTTCTGTGACCACTCCATTGACTCTCACTTGGGCCGATGACCTCAATTTAAGCTTTAAGCCCGAAATCAGATTTTCCAAAAAGTCTTATTCCGCAAATGCGCAACTCCAATGGACAAAAGAGTTCTTGAATTTAGAGGTTAAGAACATTCGGTGGCGACAGCAGTCCAAGTTCGGAAGACTCAGTCTGTATTCCTGCGCATTGCAAGTTTGGCTCAATGCTGATAGCGGTGTGCTACAATTTGGAGATGTGGACTGTGCCCTCCACTTTGGCTTGAAAAAGGCTCAAGGTCCCGTGCGCTCATTGCCGCTGCTGGTTCAAACCCATTTGGATGTCACTGAAAGTGCGCCGGCTGTGCTTTCTCTCGATGTTCGGACCGTTGTAACAAGCCATCAAAAGGTCTTGCGTGGGCGCATCTCTGGACGCACCCAAGTCGATTTTGCAATCGCTGCATTCTCCCACCCAGATTTTCCAGCAAATATTGAAGTGCCAGACTTTGCGGTTTCAGCGGATATCAAGATTCCGCAGTTTCAGGTTTGGAAGAGGGCATTTGATCGCACCCAGTATTCTTTTCCAGCGCCATTTCGTACCCTGGAGGGTTCATTGGGTTTGCAAGCCCAATCAAAATTGAATCAACTAACGAAAGACTTAAATATTGACGTTAAATTGACAACGAATCTCAAGGACGAAAAGCAAAAACTGGCCAGTGAGTCCAAGGCCAAGGTTCAAGTTCATGGACCCCTGCTTAAGCCAGAGAGCATTTCTTTAGTGGTGGATGCCCTTCTTCAGGATGTCGCAATCGAAGCCCCACCACTGCGCATGCAAAAACCACCGCAACTTCTCAAAGACAAGCGCTTTATCAGTAGCACCGAAAAGAAAACTCAAGCGAAAGTCGCACCCATCCCAATCGAATGGAAAGTGAATGTCAGAACTAAAAATCCTCTTGTGGTTTACTCGAATCTTTTAAACGACCCACTGCCAATTAATTTGGATTTGGCACTCATGGCAAAAAAACCCATGGAGGGCCAGATACAGATTAAATCTACTCCCTTTGAAATTTTTAACAAAAAGGCCCGTTTGGATTTTTTAAATATTTCTTATACTGATAAATCAAAGATTGGTAATCTGGATGGAGTGATAAAATATGAAACTTCTGAGGTGAAGGTTGATATTTTTCTTCTTGGGAGCACCGAGCGACCGCAAGTGGACTTCATCAGTGATCCACCTTTGAATCGAAACGACATTTTGTCAGTCATCTTGTACAACCGCTCGCTCGCTGAACTCTCCGATGATGAAGGCGCCTCCACCGCCAATTTTAGCAACGCCCTCAGCGATGGAGCTTTTGGTTTGTTCTCTTTAGTTTTTCTTTCCTCCACACCCATTCAGTCCGTGTCGTACAACCCTGCCACTCAGTCCTACATGGCACGAATGAAGATTGATGATACAACAAGCCTCAATGTTGGCTCTGACTTTACAGATTCACAGCAATTTTCAATTCGAAAACGCTTGAAGGGCGCGTGGGTCCTCTCCACTGAGCTTCGCCAGCAAGAGGACGAACCCGACGCAGTATCCACAATGCTCGAGTGGTTCAAGCGCTATGAGTAGAAAAAGCACTGGACTAACAGGCTCCTGAAAAACTCATAATTTTTTGATTTTTTAAATCAAAATGTTGTTCGATGTGATCTATGAGAGGCACATCGAACAACCA
>CAYMBJ010000120.1:0-8340 GCA_964388665.1 uncultured Pseudobdellovibrionaceae bacterium
TGCAGGATAAAATATCACCCTGCTCCTAAGTACGATCTACCCATGAGTCAATACGGGGAAGTTTAGATTTGCAATTTATTGACCCGATCGAAAGTAATTTAACAAAGAAATGAGAGATTTTTTAAAAGACCCATTTCGAATCAACAGGCTCCTCAAAAAGGTAGAGATTTGGCACCGAGAACGCAGCAGATTTTCCTTTTTCAGGAGCCTGTTGATTTACTTTCGGTCGGTTATTAATCGCATTCGGTCAGTTATTAATCGCAGTAGGCCGCTTGAAAAGTGCCATTGAGTTCACTGCCGCCATTTTCGTTAGTCTTGCTCTTGATATAAATCTTACCTCTAACGAGTTCACTAGTGACCTCAGTCAATGAGATATGTGAATAGACCGCAAAATTATTGTCAAATTCGCCATCAGAGGTCTTACTTTCTAAATTTGTGAAGACAACATCAAAAGGAACCTCTCCACGATAAAAGTAGTCTCCCAGAACGCTTGGGAAACCAAAGGCAATATTTTTATAGTCTTCTCCAACCGCTCCCTCACAGGGGTCAGCTTTGACCTTGTTGTACAACTTCACTAAGGTCACTGGCTTGCCATCGCTGTCTGCACCAAGGTATGCGGCCGCAGACTGCACCTCAAAATCGCCACCGTTAAATATTCCTGCGAGCGGCAGATCAGAGAGAACATGATTGGGGTCATTAGTTCCAGGATTTCCGCCATTGCTATTGCCATTATTACAGCCGACTAAGGCTACAAATAGTGACAGGAGAAGTACCAAAACCTTCGGACTGGATGATCTTACTAATCTCGTGCACCGACTTGATCTCAATTTTCCTCCCCAATTGCTAAGGCCCTGTAAAACAAAATTGCATGGCAACTCTGTCCAACAGAGCTCTTGAAAAATTTTAGCATAAAAGTTCGGTAAGAAAACAAAAAATTCAGCTAACAGGCTCCTCAAAAAGGTGAAGAGGCAAGGCCGCAGGTGCCAAATCCAACGTAGGCGTAGCATGTGCTGCCTCGAAGTGAGATTTGGCGCCGAGAACGCAGCAGATTTTCCGTTTTCAGGCGCCTGCTATATATGTAGATTTTATAATAGCTCAGTTGATCGGGTGAAAAACTCTCCAGAGGGCCCACTCCTCAACAATGCACATAGCACTTTGGCCCAGTGGCGACTCAATAGACCGCAATGCCCCTCCGATATCTTCACAGTTTACAGAAGCAGGGTTTGGAAAGCCTACGCCAGGCCCATAATTGTGATCTAAAACCAAGCCTTGCTCTTGCATTTTTCGAAACAATTGCCATTCCTCAATGACACAATTTGCATACTGCCCTTGTGGCGAATTAACAGATTCTAGGCTCCCACCCAACTCGAGGCAATGGTAAGAAGCCGGGTTGTCAGGTCCAATGCTGGATCCGCCGCCCGCCATGGCCTGAGTAGAGCCTAAGACCAAAAATGTAAGCACTGAAATCATCAAATCTTTTTTCATACTGAGTATCTCCTTTTATATTTGTTTCGAGCTTTTGCCCGCCCAGTCCTTATCTTGCATAACTTGTTTTTTCGCTAGAACAATATTATCAATAATCTGGCCTTAGAATTTACAATTTATCAAATGCGAGACTACATACCATGAGTGCCATGAATGTTTTTCAACACAACGACTATCGCCAGGTGATTGACGAATGGATACAGAGCGAATCTGATCGCGGCGCAAAGGGCCGCCTGGCAAAGGCCGCACAATGCAGCCCCTCGTGGATTACACGCGTTTTAACTGGGAATGTGCAGCTCACGCCGGATCAAGCTCTGGGAATTGCGCTGTACCTTGAGCTCGCAGAAAATGAAATCGACTACTTCCTCTATTTGGTAGATCTTGAGCGTGCTGCCCACCCTCAACTGCAGCAGCGAATTCGAAAAAAATTAGACTCTTTAAAAAGTGAGGCTCGCTATTTACGCTCCTCGGTGCACACAGAATCTGAAATTTCAGATGCGGACATCATGAAATACTATTCATCCTGGGTCTACTCTGCGGTACATGTCTTCTGCATGATTCAAAAATAAAACGCAGAGGAAATTTCAGAAAAGTTGAAAATCAATTTGGAATTGATATCCAAGGTCCTTTTAGAGCTCACGGATATGGGCCTTTTGATTTGCGAAAAGAAGACGTGGAAAGCAACTTCTAGAAATATTCATTTGCCGTCTGATCATCCTTTAGCGAAATCCATTCACTCCATCTGGAGAAATCGAACGGCACAACATCTCCAGGAGGGTGGCGAAGACAGTCTTCACTACTCAGCCGTTCATTGCCTTTCTCAGGAGGACGTCAATCGAGTCCAGCAAATCCTAAAAGATACAATTCTAGGCTGTCGCAAAATCATTGATAAATCGAATTCAGAAGCGATGGTCGTATTTTGCTTGGACTGGTACAAGCTCGCCTCAATTGGATAGTGATTCTTGAGGAAAAACATACCAGCAGGTCTTTAAGGGCTCTTCTTTAAGAGCTCCAGGAAGTCCGAGTCCGTTGACAAAATAAATTGAGTATCGGCCTTAAGGGCTTTCTTGTAAGCATCCATACTTCGAACAAATTTATAAAACCTGGGATCTTGGGCCATTGACCGAGCGTAGATTCCAATGGATTCAGCTTCAGCCTTTCCCTTGATCTCCTGCGCCTGTCGGTAAGCATCGGATTCGATTCTTTGTAAATCACGACTTGTCTTACCCTGAATCTTGGCCTGCTCACCTTTACCAATAGAGCGAATTTTTTCGGCGATTCGCTTTCGCTCGGAAATCATTCGCTCGTAAACTTTGCGCTCTACACTCGCTTCATAGGCGATGCGCCGAAGCTGAACGTCAATGATCGAAATTCCAAAAGGCTTGAGCTCAGTGGCCGCTTTAGCGGCGATGAGTGCGCTCAGTGCTTCGCGCCCGGTTTCAATGTTTTCAATTTCACCGGTGACCTCTTCTTCTTCTGCAACCAAAATCTCGCCGCTCTCTAGCTTCTTTTTGGTCTCTAGCTCACGCTCTTTTATATAGTCCAAAATAGAATTGGTATTGCGAACAGCTTCCACGAGATTGTGATTAGAGATGGTGTCCCGTGTGATGGCATCGAGAATGGCATCAAGACGAGCTTTGGCACCTCTTTCATTTTGAACAGTTTGAATAAACTTTAGCGCATCATCAATCTGCCAGCGTGCCGTACAATCGACAATAATGTACTTCTTGTCACGAGTGGGAATCTGATTGGGATAGCCATCCCAAGATAAAATTCGTTTATCCACGTACTGTACAGATTGAATGAATGGCACCTTAAACTGGAGTCCAGCTTCGGTTACAGGCTCACCAATGGGACGGCCAAACTGTGTGACCACGGCTTGTCGACCTTCAGGAACAATGTAGGCTGCCGAGATAGCACTCAGAAATACAGCGACCCCAAGCAATACCAGTCCAATAGTGATAAGTGGCTTCATCATTTGCGCGCCCCCTCGGTGGCCAATTGTGCTCCGCTGGCTCGGCCACCCTGCTCAGTACCGAATACAGGGAGCAAGCCTTTTACTTTATCATCGATGATGGTGAGCTTATCGAATCGCGAGTACAGCTCCTCCATTGTTTCTAAATAAATTCTCGTTCGTGTAATCTCTGGAGCACTTCGATATTCCTTGAGAGTCGCAAGAAATCTGGCGGAATCTCCTTTGGCGCGATTGACAACAGCCGAAGCATAGCCCTCCGCCTGAGAAATGGTTTCGTCAGACTTACCTCTCGCTTCAGGTACAACTTTATTGTATGCCTCTTCGGCAACATTGATCGCCTGCTCTTGCTCTTGCTTGGCGGCATTCACTTCGTTGAAGGAGGGCTTGACGCTGTCAGGTGGATTGACGTCTTGCAATTTCACCGTCACCACACGAATGCCAATGTCGTATTTATCGAGAACTTCTTGCGTCAACTGCTGCGCATCGGTTGCGATCTCAACCCGACCGGTTGTTAACACCTCATTTACAGTGCGATCGCCCACCACTCTGCGCATAATCGCCTCTGATACATCACGAATATTGCGTGTGGGATCTTGGGCTCGAAACAAGTACTTTCGCGGCTCAGCGATTTGATATTGCACAATCCATTCAACATCGGCAACATTCAAGTCCCCAGTGAGCATCAATGACTCTTTTTCAAAAGCGTCCTTTTGATATTCAGAAACTGATCTTGATACATCAGAGGTGCGAAAGCCAAACTCTTCCTGCAAAACCAGCTTTGTTTTTACCTTGGTGGCGGTCTCAATTCCAAAGGGCGCCATAAAGTGAAGCCCTGGAGTCGTCGTTCTTTCGTAGCGACCAAACCGCGTCACCACGGCCTCCTCGCTCGGCTGCACGGTATAAAAACTGGAATAAATTCCCCAAAACAAGAACACGCCCCCCATGCCGAAAAGAATCAGATGAAGATTATCGCGCATTGATTTTATCATTGCGGTAAATTCATCAGGAAACTGATCCATAGGCCCACGTCCAAAACTTCCACCATCGTAACTTTTAAAACTCATGCAGCGATTTTTAGCCGCAATTCTGGCCAAACACAACTAAAACCGGCACTCTTGAGCGCAATCGAAAATGAATTGATTTCTATTGACCCACGAGGATGCATAGGTTTTATCATCTAGCCTCTATGAGAATAGCTATATACATTGTGATTTGGTTTTGTCTTGGAGCACTTGCACTCGGAATTTTGGTATTGGAGGCTTCGCGACGCAGAGTGAACATCAATGGTCGCTGGTACGCGGTGGCAGTGCTTTTGGGTCCGATTTTTTTATTTTTTATTCTGCCACTCTTCCTCGGGCGCTGGGGAAAAAAGAATAACGAATAATCTAAATCTAATAATCTAATAGATCAGCGGCAAATTGGCGCGTTTTTGACCGTCATTTTGCCAGTACTGATCAAAGGTTTTCGCTACATACTGAGCTTGATCAATCGCATTGCCACGAATGGATCGGTAATAGATACCATATCCAGGAGTCCCACGCTCATATTCTGATCGCGGCACATTCAGAGCATTGCACATCGTATTGAAAAGCAAGTTGTAAGGGCGACCTTCAAAGTGCAGTGTTGACCCAGGCTTCAGAGCCCCATTGGCATTGCCAGCCAGAATTATCGGCACGTCATAGTAGTCTTTTGGCGTAGTATCAGAACCAAGTTCAGGCCGGCGATTCTCTGAAGCTGAGGCAAACTCATTGGCATAATAGAACAGCGTCGACTGCATTAAAGGCTCACCGTTTGGATCTTGGAGCTCCATGAGTCCCTTTAGAAAGCGATTCATAACATCAAATTTAAATCGAGTCATCACGCTCATACCGTCGGCAGCGCTGACGCCTCCCGCTTCGCTTGAACCATGAGACCATGGGTGCATACGATCATAGTTGTAAGCCATACCTGCATCACCCTCGAAGATTTGGTAGCTTCCTACTCGAGTCCGATCACAAAGAAGTCCCGCCAACATAATGTCGACACCTTTATCATGAAGCGCTTTGAAATTTGCCCAAGTGTCTGCTGGGCGAGCCGGACTCACGCACTGGCTTGTGCTAGTAGCACTCGGCATCTGTACCATTGACTCCTTTGGAACTTCCATAGTGGTTGTATTGATCAAATTCATAAACTGATCTAACCGATTGCGATCCAGCGACGATATCTTTCGGGACTGCATGGCTGCTTTGTAGTTTTCAAAGACCAAATTCGTCACACGATTTTCGCGCTCCGCCTGCGCCTTTAATTGTGGATCAATGCCAGAACCACCACCAGAGCCCCCACCACCACCGCCACTCGGCGCCTTAAAGCCATCGAAGAGATCATCAAAGAGTGCGCGCGGAGAAGTGTGTCCAGTGAGCTGAACTGCGCCAGTTCCTGAACTTGAGCTCGGACGAAAGGAATTGCTGCCATACTGCCGTGTGAGTGGATTGCGACCCGAAATGAACCGCGCGGCTTTGCGACCTGAAAATGCCCCTGGATACATGGATTTTGAGTTTTCTAAAACCCAATCGATGGAAATTGGATTCTCAAGATCGGTATTTGAGTGGGATCCTTGTGTACCAATGTTCGCCGTAGTGGCAAAAGAATTATTATGGGTGTGTGCAAAACGGCAACCATTGAGACCACGAGCAAAAATCAAATGCTTATACAAGCTCGGATCAATGCGACCTGAACCAACGCCGGCCTTGAGTGCCGCCGCAACTTCTGCGTGAGTATTTTCTAAATAACTAACTCCATTTGCCGTTTTTTTGCTTTTAAAGGCTCTGGCGTCGGGAACGGCATGAGCACGTTGATGGTGCCCCCAATTGATCATCATTTGCACGTAGCGCGTGGGAGCGGAGGTGGCTCCCCAAGCCTCTCTTGGCAACAATGAGGGCAAAAATGGTGCTGCCAATACAAAGTTACGACCGCCCACCAAAAACATTCGTCGTGATTTGCTATCATATTTCACTGCAATATCCCCCTAGGACTATTTTACGAAAAGATCTCTTTGCAAAATCATCTCTTCGACACCCTCTAAAATTGTTCCCGAACCAAATCGATTTTTTACCAGATTTACAACCTGCTTGTCGTACTCAGATTCCACACCACGAAATCGCATTCGCTCAAATATCTTTTTTGCAAAACAGGCTTTGACCTTTTCGCCATTGGCAATCAAATCAACCAGGTGATCAGCATTATTGATGTCGACCACTTGAGTTGAGTCCACAATCGCCTTTGAAACTTTAGTGTCGATGGCAAATTCCTTTAAGACCTTGCCATCACTGTTGACGACAAGCTCTTTTTCTCGCCACGCACCGAGTGGATCGTAAGACTCTAGCGCAAACCCCAAAGGATTGAGCATAGTGTGGCAACCCGCACAGGCCGGTAGTCTCGTGATGTAGCTGGCGCGATCACGTCCAGAAAGGTTTTCAAGCACCGTCTCTTCTTTGGAGTCATCCATATTTTCCGCGTTATCTGGTGGATCCGGAACATGGTCGCAAAGGATTTCGCGACGTATGATAGCACCGCGAATGATGGGCTTTGTGTTACCCGTTGGACTTAACAAAAACGCAGGACGAAGCAAAAGACCTCTATGTCTTTGAGTAGGAAATGCTTTTGTGCCATCGTGACTCTCTGGCGCTCCCAAGATTTTTTTGAGTCGAGCCGTATTAGGAAAAGCCACGGGCTTTGACATCAAATCTTTAACAGTGCCAGGTGTTTCGTAGATCACGTGCCGGATAAAGGCAAAGAGCTCACGATTGGCTTCATAAACCAAGCCAGTAGCCTCTATGCCATTGAATTTCGCAAAGGCGGGATCAGGATCTGTGTTGTTTGCAAAGTGCAGCCAATAATAGAAAAACGACTGCATCTTCTCTACGGCAGAAGGATACGACGAAAGTCTTTGAACATGCACTCGCGCCTGTTCAATAGTGCCTAGTTGGCCACTTTTTGCAGCTTCCAAAAGTTCCGCATCGGGCATTCTTTCTGTCAGCCAAAATGCCAGACGGTTTGCCACCTCAAATGGTGTGAGGAGGTTGGGATCTCCCAAATGATTGCCACCCTCAACGTGAAAATTAAACTCAGGAGAAAGTATTAGCGATGCAATCGTAGAAACTATGACCTCTTTGGCGCTGAGGCCGCTAGAGAGATTTACAAAGGCATTCACTTCAGCTGGCAAAACTGGGCGTCGATAAACTTTAAGACCAAAATTAGATACAAAATTCGTCAGACAATCCTGCGGCAACGCTGTAGAACTCGCACAGCTGCCAACAATCTGTTTGATAAAATCATCATTTGCGGCCACCGCTTCGCCCAAGCTCAGACCCAAGGTGCGGAGATTTCTCATCCACAACTCATCAACATCAGAATTAAACGATTCAACCAAATCTAAGGTCGGATCCTTGGTCATATTGTCGCGAGCTTCTTTAACCTGTGGAACGGCTAGGATGGCGTTGCCAAACAGCATCTGCAAAGTATAATACATCTCACGGTATGTGAGTCGTCTTGGCCCATGGTCCAATTTCGTCTGAGTGGGCCCACTGCCTATGTTGCCCGCGCCAGCACCACTGCCTGCGCCGGTTGCTGAATTTGAATTCAATATTGTGTTAGACGTGGCCTTCGAATCGAATGATCCTGGAGAGCAGTTCTGGAACAAAAGCGCCGCCAAAACAAATGACGTTGCCAAAAGCAACTTATATTTAGCCTTCAATAATTCCCCCAAAGACAGCTCACAAAGTCTTTAAAATGGCTTTGAAATGTGATTCCAATGCCATATCCCCACTTAGATAGTACCTGCCTTAACGGTTGCTCTGTAAGCTGTGTCTATCGAAGCACGTACCTCTCCCTTGGCGGCGTTG
>CAYMBJ010000121.1:0-8311 GCA_964388665.1 uncultured Pseudobdellovibrionaceae bacterium
TAGCTAAATCAACCGGCTCTCTTGCCGACTTTCAACTAAAAATGAAATTTCTCCAACTGAGAGAACAAAGCCAAAAGGATTTCCGCTTTCAAAGTACTCCTAAAAAATTGTCGAAAGTGGAGGAGCAGCAGATCTATTACTCTTCTTGGTTAAATGCGGCTGTTCATTTTTTAATTACTATTCCTCGATTTCAAGACTTCGATCGCCTAAAAGAGCGCCTCAATATTTCCACAGAACAAACATTACTGGTATTAAATATTTTGAAAGATCTCAATTTAGCATCTCAATCAGGTTCAATTTGGACGGCAAAGTCAAAGAACCTACATCTTCCAGCTGATTCACCATTGACTGCAATCAATCACTCCCATTGGCGATATCGCAGTCTATCTAGTCTCTCGCAATCTGACAGTCTTCATTACAGTTCTTTGTACACAATGAGCCTGACAGATTGTCAGCTATTAAAACAAATGATCCTCGATTTTATTCAGCAAACTAGAAAAATTGTGGAACCTTCTGTTGAGGAAGAGCTCTATTGTTTCAATTGTGATTTATTCAAAGTCTAATGCCTACGAAAACTAAAAGCGAAGTCCATTGCCTCCTCACGGCTCTCTGGCAAAGTCAACTGAGGCGATTAGAAAACAAATGCTCACCTACTCCTTCCATAACCGTCCTTGCGATTGAAACCGGAAAAATACATGGCTGTTGCCAGACTGGGAAACACTTTCTAACTCAGCCCATTGACCATCAAAAACACCAGATGATACAGAGCGCTATCAACCGCTCAGTGACTCCAGATCCAGCAGCGATCTGAGTTCTTTGACAAACTGAATAGGAGTCTATATGAACATGACTCAGTCCACATTTGATTTCTTCTTAAGCTTACTGATCGCAACATCGATCTTGGCGCAATCCTCTCTTGAACCTGCCCTTGCGCAACCCGCAGGGACTGGACATTGGCAACAAATTCCAAAAGAGGAGGTTCAATCAATTGCCATCAACCTTTATATGGGAGTTGGTCCTACTTATGAGAAGGCGCGAAACATCGAAAAAAAGCAGGTGCAAGAAATATCAAGGCTTCGGTTCTTAGATTATGGCACTAACATTTTGATCTTTGGCGCCACTGGTGTCGGGAAGACCTATCTGGCAACTGCAATAGGCAATCACGTCTGCCGCTCTTGAAAAGAGCCGTGGCAGTAGGACAGGTTGGGATTCGCAACAACATTGCTTATCTGACGAATGTTGGTTTAGCAAGAGCCCGCCAATTTGAGGTGGTTCGCGACATTTTAGAATATCTTGGCGCTGACCCACTGACTGAAGTGGCTTCACTTTACTAAGAATATGCACATACTTGCGTAACTACGAAAGCATCCTCAGCCAGAGAAAATCGTTGAAATGGACTTTAAGTGCTTCGCCGCGTCTTCTTGCCCTCTACGAGGCTGCGCGACTTATCACTTTCCTCAATACCCTGAGGTTTAGGTAGCAACAGCAAGAGCATAAGCGTAATCAGAGCAGTGATTCCACATGAACTTTTGTCGAATTGGGGTTAGCGCTTTAGGTGTGTCAATTTAAACTGTAGTGAATCTCTACGTCTGCCGAACAAAATACGGCACAGATCACAAATCTCCTCAATATGTTGAAAATTCCTCGACTCACACAGGCCCTAACAATCCATTGAGAGCCTTTATCGGCCCTAAAATTGCTCACCTAATATTTATTGCCAACAAATAGAAAGAGAAAAGATGTTTGAGACGATACAAGAGGGCACGAGTGGTCGGATTCGCGATCAGATCCTTCAAAAATCAATACTCGGTGAAAGACGGGCAGATCGAAGAGTCATCTTTTTAATAATGATTCAAATCAAAATCATCGCCTGCCTAACCATTTCTATTTTGCTATCACCTGCAATCAGCCTCGGTATGGAAGCCGAGTGCCGTGGGAGGGATGACAAAGGCCAGTCAGTTTCCATGAAAATTATGGCCGGTAATTCAGGATTTTCAATGAGCACGACTGGGACCTCCCTGGTTACTGATAGCACCCTGCTCTCGAATCCAAACGGGGAGCTTCATTTTGATCCCACAAAGGTAATCCCTTCTAGTGATCAAACGTTCCTCACTTATCTGTGGAGGAGGGAGGGAGCTATTCAATCCATGACCTTCACGGCCAGCATCAATATGAACGGATCGGGAACGTTGTTTCGTTATATCAAAAGGAACTCCGATGGATGGACCGTCCTCAACGACTCCGTGATTGTTCAATGCACACTCAGACAGCCCAAGCTTTCTAGCGAAAGGATTGATCCCAATCCCACCACTGGCCTCTTGTTTCCTAAGAAATATCAAGCGTTATGGGATAAATACTTTGGTCAAATCAATAACCTTCCGAGGCCCGATTATGCCGAGGGAAGATTATCAGGATTCTTAGCCCACAATGACAATTATTCTGAGTGCTTTCAAGAGTTGGGCTTTTTCTATTACCGGATGCCCACTTATCGCAAAATGATCGCTGATATTGATGAACCCGGAATAGGGGAAAACCAGCGGGAACAAATACAGCGGAATCTTGTTGCAACTGGCGAGGCCTTCAATCAATATTTGAAAGACATTTATCAAGATCCATTGCGAAGGTCTTGCTTCTCATTCGCAGCAAAAGCTTACCTTCTAGAATCCATTTCAACTCTTCTCATTCGAAACATTCGGTCTCAACCTTTTGGTCAAAACAGGAAATTTTCTGGTCAAGAGTTAGCCATGCTATCAATATTTATTTTGAATGCATTTCCTGACAAAGTACATGTTTTAACGCCCGATGCTCGCATGCGATCTTCATGCCCCTTCCAAAAGACAATCATGACCAAAGGAAAGGAACAGTATGCAATTTTAGCCGGTTACAACTGTAGGAAATCCGAAGTCTTTATAGATCCCTTTCAGACCCCCTTAAACTTGGCCGCTGTTTTCTTTCATGAACTGGATCACCTGTTGCGCGACAAATTGGGGCCCCAAAATCCGTTTTCGGATCTTACAAGCTACATACTTCTGGACGAATCCTTGGCTGCCGTAACCGCAGCCTACTATCAAAAAACACTCGGTTCCTTTTCGCACGGCGACTACATTGATCAAAAATCTCCACGGAGAATCTCCCCAGAAGATGCCGGGTTTTCTCTTTTTGAAAAGAATGGAGTATTTTCGAATTTGTATGACCAAAATCAATCAAATTTAATTTCTAGGGGTCTACTCGGATTTTTAACAGCTCTATTTTTTGAATCGAATCGACCTGAGTTCGCGTCAGAGGCTGCGAGGACCATTATCAATGAAATCTCTAATGTGTATTTTGATCGAGATGTAACGTCTGCAGAGCTTATAAGTCTCGCTCCTGAAGTAGTGCTTAGATGGTCGAGGAAATCAGACCATGCAAACCAGGAAGCACTCTTTTCGCCATTGGGTATACTCGAAAGGCAACTCGAACTCGTAATCAGCGATCAAGCTAGGGGCTTAATGGAATTCGATCTGAACAATACCGTCGCACTCGTGGACTCCGTAAACGGTCAAAAGTACACAACGAACCTAGCGAACATCCTGGATTTATTACAACTGATCGAAGAGAAAATCAATGGTCCTGCAAGTCAGGCTTGCGAGATCTTTGAACAAGCCTCTCAATCTCATGATGGATTACGTGGGTATTTGGGAAAATCTCCAAACGATTCCTGTAAACCAAACGGCCACGGGGTCATTCCCAATGGTCACAACGTTATCCCATCTGGAGTGATAAGATTCTGCATTCAACCCACAAACAGTTTCTGAAATCCCTCCTTTGGAAAGGCAAATTCGCATTTGTAGTAAAAGCGCAACTCGAAAGAGCCCTCTAAATTGAGACTATTTGCATCGAGCAATAGCTTCCAATATATCTATCAAATCTTTTTCCACTTTATTAAAATATTTTTTGGCATTTCCTTTCTGGCTGTACACATTATCAGACGCTACTTTAACGTTCGCAAAGGCTCCGATAGGAATATAAACTGTTTTTCCCTCGTAGGTCTTTGAGTGATAATAAATAGTGTCTAAATTGGATATTGCATAGTCCATCGCACCGATTGAATAGTCTCTAGTAGATCTATAATAATCAAGAGTACCTTTCAATTCGCTTCCAATCTCATTGCAATCTATATCAGATGCAATTCCAGTTGAGCCTATTAAAAAAATTGAGACTAAAGTGAGTATCACTGGTGCGGCAAAATTCTTGCCACCAAAATAACGACCATAGCTTTTAATCAAAATTTCTCCCCTTTTTAAAATGTTTGGTTATGGCCTCCCTGAAAAATGCCAGTAGGTTGGGAGTAGCCCTTGATTCATCCAAAAACCACTAAATACGACTAAAATTAACTAAACAAAAAACAGAATCTTTCCTGAAAGTACGAGATTTAGCGATTGCGACCAAATGCAATTGGCAATTCGGAGGCAGCCATCTGTCCATATACAATACGTCCGTCAATTCCATTGGCACTTCGGTTGCGACTGCACCTTCTATGGCAATCTCGCCCAGAAGATCGCCAAGTGGAATTTTGGCATCCATGTTGCAAATAGCATCTATGTTATGAATACAAAAGACGTTCTAGATTCTCTGTTTTATGCACTGTGCATTTGACGCTTTGATACAGTCACCAAAGTATTTGCGGAATTCGGCGGGACGTATATAGCGATGAAGCGAAAGGCTGTTCAGAATGAGCTTGAATAAGACAAACTTTCTTCAGCTGATCAATATCGACATTGAACATTTTTCCTCTGGAGATTTGCCGCAGGGTCCTGATCTAGAATTAAAAATTCAACAGAGCTTCTTCGTAGACTCTGATGCGAACATGGCGCTCGCTTTGTCTCAAACTCACGCTACCCATCCGATACTCCTTGCAAGGGCCTATATCGCCAAAGGTTCATTGGGCGAAGCCACAGTGATTATTGAGGCCTTGCTATCTAAACTAACAAATCCTTTAGATAGGGCCGAAGTAGGAATGGATTTGGCAAGAGTGTATGCTTTACAAGGCCGGTGGGCTGAGTGTGCAAGGCTGTGTTCCGAGCATATTGAAATGAATCCTGTCGGAATCACATTACTTTCTCTTTTGAATCTTCGGGCACTAGCAAAGTTCGAATTGATGGATTTTCAGGGCTGTGAACGCGACCTGAGGAACTTAGAATCGCTCATTTCCTTATATCCGCACTCCGTGGCAGCTCTATATTCAAAAACCCTGCAAATTAAAATTTTTTCAATAATGGGCCAATTTGAACGGGCAGAAGTGATGATTCGAAACCAATGGTCGGCAGTTGTTTCCAGGAAGAATGCAACTCGTGACGACATTCTCGCTCTTTTTCGTTCCGAAATTTCCATCAATAGCTTTCAAGGAAAAAGCATAACTGAGCTAGCATTGGCCTGCTATCTTTTAAGCCACGCAATTGGAAACGATCTATACGTTGGCTTGTCGCTCTTGGATCTGTACTTTTCACTTGGAGATGAATCCAGACAAAATTTATTGTGGTCCAATTATCTCATGGCTCAACTTGACCGCCATGAAAGAGTAAAATTGCTTTATGAAAAGCTCGCGTCTAAAGATCAAATTGACTGTCCGACTACGCTTCAGTTGAAATCTGTCCAAAAATACGCTCTCCAAAACAAGCTTTCAGACTCCCATAGTGCACCTGACACTTCATTAATTGATCTTCTCGAATCTACGTTTTCATTGGTGTTATTGGAGAAAAAAATCGCTGTCCACATTTCACCATGGAGCATTCAGCCTCTTCCAAAACAACTCTTGAGAGCCTGTGAGCATCTCAAAAATGGACCTGTTTCAAGAGAAGCCTTCTTCAAAGGCATTTGGAGTCGACCCTTTGTTGCTCACCTTCATGACGCCCCCCTGGACATGCTACTCAGACGTTTGCGCAAAGCGGGCTTGCAGATCAGCTGCGAGGAAAAAATCGTTTGCTTAAACAATACTCTTATCATCGGAACACTTCAAAAAAGCTAGTGGTCGGACCGCCAACCTCACTTCGACTACAATTTTTTGGTCTACTTAACTTCGATCAGAGCCAATAATGACTTTTGCATCGACTTCATCGCTGTCTACACAGTATACACCCGCCAAATTTCGTCACCATTAATTTTAGTTTGGTTCTGTAGTTTGAATACGACATCTAGGCTAATTTAATTTTACAAAGGTGTCCGCAATTCCAAAACAAACAAACCAGGAGTTTAAATATGTTCGACAACCTCAAAGCCCGCAACAGATCATGGACTTATCGTTCGTTATCAATTCTAATGAGCCTTATTTGCACACATGCTGCATTTGGTTCAGACTTAAATCCTGAATCCAGCGAGATCACAGTGTCGCCACAGGTATTTGATCTTCTTGACACTTCACAAAAAAGGAGTTTCCAACGCGGCCTTTGCCTTACAGGATTTGATGCAGCTGGCATTTGGACCGACACCACTCAAGTATATTATGAAATTTGGCTTAAGAACCATAAACTAGCCGCTCAAACTGAATTAAGTAAATCACTTGCTCAAAAGATTATTAGTACTTCAGAACGAGACATCGCAGGTCAGTGCGAGCGAATACATGCCCTGCGTGTCGCCGAAGATTTTATGCGAAGTCCGTTCCGAGTGCCCTTAGGTGATGCTATTGTAGTACTTTGGCAAACTGAAGATCCCAAATTCGACCCCATCAATCAACGGATAAATGTTAACCTCAAGGTTGAACGTCTAGATCCACGAGAAGAGGATATTCAACCCGAGCATGGGAATGGCCCCCTCGCCTGCGAGCAAGTCACCATGGATCTTGTCGAAAGATTCGAGGAACAGATCATTCGGGCCGGCCTGCCTGCTGGATCAATGAAGGTTTTTAAAGACGAAATAAAGTTGAAAGTGACTGATCCAAAAAATTTGATTGGTCAACAAGAATCCGATTTGCTTTGCAACTATTGAATGACCTCTTGATTGAATGCGCTATTTTTTTGGACCTCAATTCGCAAAAAGGACTCTTATTTTGATTCAAAGGTTTGGTGGGAGCCTAAACGCCATTTTGACCAGGGTTTCATTTTCATAGCGCTTATATAATCAGCAGTACTTTTAAGGTCAATAGAGGCCCTAAAAAGCTTTATCCAAAAAAGCTTATCCAAGCGACTTGTTATTTAGTTTTGGGCAGTCTTGTAAATTACGGATATTGTACAACGTCGAAAGTCCCGACAGTTTCAAACTGATTCACAGGCGATAGCCTTACGTCACGAACAGAGTCCTCGTGAATTGGGCACTGCCCATTACTGTGCTGGTCTTTTGCTGGGTGCCCGCTCGTGTCTTTCCCAAGTCAGCGCGCAAAGAGCAGTTTGTGGATCCGCGAAGATTTGCAAGTGTCGTGATATATCCCTATGATGTGGCCGTCGCCTCCTGATGGCGAATGGCTTCGTCGGAGGCTAGGTTCGTTTTATAAGTCTCTATAGTCTTTTACGTGGATAACGCCACCTTTACCAATGGTATTTTGAAGCCAACCTTGATTATCAAAAAAGCGAACCATAGACTCAAAAGTCACTACTGGGGCTACAATATTATCGTACTCTCTGCGCCCATCTGCTTTTGGAATCGTTCGGAGACTAGCGGAACCACTCTTTTGAACAATTCCAAAAAGAAGGGTTTTCAGTGGGTTCCCGCCAAGGTTTGAGCCAGTTCCCACCCATAAGTGATCAGGCTCAAAATTGAGATTCCAAATGCGCCGCTGAAGAAAGTCCACTTTTTTTCTGGCGAGTTCAGACTTGAGCTCTTCTGGCAAAGCTGCCGCTACCACCGCATGCAAGACATACTGGTTGGAATTCATATCTAGATTCTTGGGATGAACATCATTCACAAACGGATAGGCAATGCTGTTATAGGCCGGGTTATGGGTCAAATCAATATGATCAGTATTTAGGATGAATGTACGAATCTTATGCTGCATTTCTATCGTGGGGACGGCAATGCCAAACCGATACGAGTGTGGGTCATCTACAAAGAATTGAGCCGGTGAGGAATCCATGATGTCGGATTGGTTCTTGCCCCCTACTTTTAGCAATAGGTGACGAAATCCCCAATTTCCTTCGGGCTTATTGGGATGTTTGCGAATGACAATACCGACATGTGAATAGCGCGGACCCTCGCTTTTGTTATCCGCCATTTAAAAATGGCCAAAATTTCGATTTTTTGCCAATTAAATTTGGCCAGTTGACGGCAAAGGATTAGAACTTTGTGTTGGATTAGCAGGCTCCTGAAAAACTCATAATTTTTTGATTTTTAAATCAAAATGTTG
>CAYMBJ010000122.1:0-8243 GCA_964388665.1 uncultured Pseudobdellovibrionaceae bacterium
AGAAGTTGAAAACCGAAAAAATCAAAAAAATATGAGTTTTTCAGGAGCCTGCTAGCTTTTCAATGAAGCCACTTCGATTTCTTTCATTTTTGGGGGTTTTGATCTTCGGTCTGGCGACTATTGGCATGGGAATAACCTTCTACGCCTATTTGAAATTTAAGGTGGTTCCTGGTTGGTCAAGTTTGATGGTTGTCATTTTATTTTCTTGTGGTTTTCAGCTTTTGGCTATGGGGTTGCTGGGGGAATATATTGGCCGCATCTACATTGAACAGAAAAAGCGGCCACTTTATTTAATTTCTGAAACGATTGGATTTAAAGCACATGAAATAGATTTGGACAAGACGCCAACATCGCGATCTCTTTGTGAAGAAATTAATAAGTATTGCAATGACTAATTATGTTTACGATCAAAAATTTTATGAAGGCCAAAGTCATCGATCTTGGATGTCCGCGCGCAAGATTTGCTCGCGGGTACGCAGTAGCTTACCGCATGTTTCTTCAGTACTGGATATTGGATGTGGCTCAGGAAGTTGGCTGAGGGCTTGGTTGGACCTTGGCATAATTGATGTTCACGGCCTTGATGGGAGCTATGTTTTTAACTCTAAGCTTATGATACCGAAAGAGTTGATTTCTGCGCAAAATTTAAATGAAAGATTTAGCCTAGAGCGAAAATTCGATTTAGTGACATGCTTAGAAGTGGCCGAACATTTGAGTCCCTCCAATTCAAAAATCCTGGTTGAGACGATTTGCAGGCATGGCGATTTGGTTCTATTTTCAGCTGCAGTACCAGGCCAAGGCGGCGAAAATCACGTAAATGAGCGTACTTACGAATATTGGAGGCAACTGTTTGAAGAATCTGGATATTCAATGTTTGATTTTGTGCGACCTTGGATACAAGCGGACAAGGAAATCGAGGTTTGGTATCGACGAAATGTTTTTTTGTATGCGAAAAAACGTGTCATGCAAGAGCTCCCCTCTGAAATTTTAAAGACCCAAGTTCCCTTAAGTCATTCTATACATGACTATTCTTCAATACCAGAAAAGCTTAGGAAAATGGCAATGAGTTGGCTTTCAGTTGAGATGGCAACAAAGTTGGCGCGACTTAAATTTTACCTGATGAAAATAGGTCGAGCTTGGAGGCTGGTAAGGTGACCGTGTTGAGCTCGCAGTCTCGAAAGGTCAAGTCCTCAAATATTTTCAATCGGCAGAAAGGACGACGATCAAGTTTTTCTGAAGCGCAAAAGATCATCAAGCCGTGCTGGGTGTGTGAAAGCAAATTTGGCGCCTTGATTGCAACAGGTCTCGAAGATTGGGAATATTGTAGCCCTGGGGTTTATGATCTGATGGCCTGTAATATCTGTAAAATGGCACAGTTGATACCTGTTCCAACAAGTGACATTCTTAAATCTGCCTACCCAGACCACTATCATACATACCAACCTGGAAAATCTCGAATTACAAATTATCTTAAAAGGCATTCTTTAGGTCTTCAGGCGAAATATATCCTGCGAATATTGAATAGTGAGAGTGGAAATATTCTAGATGTAGGTTGCTCGGATGGCGCGCTTTTAATTGCAGTTGGACTGCGACATGCGGGGCTAGGATTGTATGGTATAGAGTCGCATGAAGATTGTTTGAAAAGCGCGAGCAGTCGTCAAAATCTCAAAATCTATTCAGGATTTTTTGAAAGTGTCAATTTACCAATTGATTTTTACGATATTGTGATAATGAATCATGTGTTGGAGCACCTCTATGCCCCAGGGGTCGCCCTAAATAGAGTATTGCAAACTTTAAAGCCGGGTGGTTTTTTTGTCGGAGAACTTCCAAACATTGATTCGTGGGACTTTAAGCTGTTTGGCCGATTCTGGGGAGGCGGCCATGCGCCTAGGCATCTCTGGCACTTTTCCCCTGAGAACTTAGCTAAGGCACTGACGTCTGCTGGTTTTACGGACATAAAAATTATGAACAGTCTTCACACTGGACATTGGGCGATGTCGGTTCAAAATACATTGAGGGGTCGCAAAAGTGGATTTTGCTCGCCGGAACGCGCTCGGGACTGGTATTATCCCTACATGCTGATCCTGTTTTTATTAGTAAGTATCATTCAATTTATATTTAGCAATACTGGAGTGATTCGATTTGAAGCCCGGAAATCGCGAAATCCATAAACTCATTCCTGAGGGCCAGCTGGCGAATCTGACTAAAACCTCAGATGTTAATGGCGCCACCATCAGCTTCTTGCTCATGCTGTCCTTTTTGTTTTTGTTATTTCTATTGTTCTTTTTTTACGATTTCGCTCTAGTTAAGGGTGGCATATTTGTTTTGATTGCGGTTCTTCAGCATCACCTTTTTATTGCGCAACATGAAAGCTTGCACTTTCTTCTTTTTAGGACACGGAGATTTAATGACATTTTCGGAGGTTTCTTTGGCCTTATGGTAGGATTTCCTCTCTCCTATCGTAGACATCATTTAAGACACCACGCATTTCTCGGCACGCAGGAAGATCCAGACTTTTCAAACTATGAAAAACCATTAAAAGGTAAGCAGGCAACTTTTATGAGACTTGTATTGCTTCTTTCAGGTTTTGCGACAGTTGAGCAGGCAATATCCTACTATCTAAAAGGGCAAATAAGATCATCATCAGCTTCAGATTTAGACAAATCAAAGCCGACCCGTTCGAACCCAATTGATCTGATATTATTGCTAGTCACACAGTGCTCGATTCTCCTAGTGTTTGTGTTTTTTTCGGACTGGAAAGACTATTTTTTGTTTTGGATAGCCCCCCTTTTTACGATAACAAAATCACTTAATTCTTTGCGAAACTATATTGAGCACGAATATCAACTGGACGAAGTCAATATCGAGGTCAACCGATTAGTTTCTGTTCAGTCAAATAGAATCGAACGCTTTTTTTTCGCACCTCTTAATTTCAATTTTCATGCCGAACACCACTTGTTTACCAACGTTCCGTATTACAATTTACCAAAACTTAGTGAAATTCTTTCTTGTCATAATAATCTACCCTATCGCATTGAAAAATCCTATTTGGGATCGTTAAAACGATGCTGGCAATCGCAGTTGGGAGACTCAAAATAATGGTAGATTCAGAATTCAAAAATTTTGGGTCTAATGGAGCCAACCTAAAGTCGGGGGCTTCTGAAAATTCAGTCTATAATGCCAATCAAATACACTTGGGTTTTCCTGATGGATTTGAGAATCATTTTTGGACACTTGCCAGAAATAGAATTGTTGAATATCATTTGAAGTCAGAAATATTCAATGACGGATTCTTAGCCTTGGACGTGGGAAGCGGACCTGGATATTTTGTCTGCTATTGTCGAGAAAAAGGGATTAATGTTATTGGCTGTGATCTCAGTCAACCAACAAATGAAAGGGTCCGGCAGCTTCCGTATTTACATTATGGATTGGCTGCTAGCAATTTACCATTGTCTGTTAGGTCTGAGGTTACACATCTTTTGTTTTTAGATGTGTTAGAACATCAAGCGAATCCGACAGATTTTCTTAATGCTCACCTTCTAGCCTTTCCAAAATTAGAGTATTTAATTATCACCGTTCCAGCTCGGCGCGAACTTTGGTCTGCTTTTGATACTTACTACGGTCATCAGATGCGATATAGTCTGAAGCAGCTTGAAAACACAATAAATTCCATAAAAGAATTGCAAGTGCTGAGTATCAAGTATCTATTTCAATCACTTTATCCATTGGCCATTCTAAGGAAAATTAGGGGGAGCGCTGCTAAACAAGTGAGTTCACCTTCGGCGATGGGTCGAGGGATTCATCGATTATTTTCTTATTTTCTTCTGTTAGAGTACTTTTTATGTCCTAAATACATTGCAGGAACATCGTTGATTGCGAAATGTAAAGTCCATAGAAATATACGGCAATGACCTTTAAAATTTGGAATGGTTTCTCTTTGGAGTTTTTAGTAGCGTTTGTTTTGGTGTCCGCATGGATTTTTTTAAGGATCCCAGAGTTGAATGCCCTTGTGGGAGACAATGATGGTGGGCACCAACTTTTGGGTGCATTTCAGATAATCCACTTAAACGAGCACCCCTTTTTGGACTTTTTCTCTTCATATGGTCCACTGGCATTCTACTTTTCTGCAGTTTTCCAAAAATTATCCCATGAAACTTTTTTAGGTGAAGTGATGTTAAGAGTAATGGGTTTTCTGGTGACTTATCTCGCCCTATGGTGGGTGATCAAAAAATTGGTTCGAGATTTTAGATGGACAATTTTCCTTCTCATTCTTGCCCTAATTTGGATGCCAGTCTTATATAAGTATTACGCAGTTTTAACAATAATGATTTGGATTGTGGCAAACTATAGTTTCCTAAGATATGAAAATGAGTTTGGGGCGTTCGCAATGGGCGCATCCGTCGCCTTCGCCGGTCTTTTTCGACACGACTTTGGCGGGTATACGATGGTAGCCTCGATTATTGCATTTACTATTTCTAGAAGCTCTAAACTCCTCCTGAAAAGATTCTTTTTCTTCATAGCGGGAGCCATTCTGGTGTTCTCCCCTTGGCTCTTGTTATTATGGATGAACGGAAAAATTTTTACGTACTTTAAACAAATTTGGACGGTAACATTTGGCGTTGCGGAGGGGTTAAGTCTTCCAAATCCGGCTCTTGCTATTGGATCGGAGACAGTGCCTTTTGGCATTTCAATTGCCTATATTTTTGTGTACTTGATTCCTGTCTTTTCGTTGTTGATGATTGTGATATTTCGACAAAAAATTTCAACCTTTTATTTCAGATTCGGTATTTGTTTAGTTTCAATTAGTTTTATGAATCTATTGCAAAGCGCTCATCGATCTGATTTCGGTCACCTTATTCAGGCAACCATTCCAAGTTTTGTGCTATTATCCTGGTTAACCAGTGTTTTTCGGCAAATGCCAACTTCGATGAATAGAGCCATGCAGTTTTCTCTGCTTGGAGTAAGCGCATGGATAGTTCTATTTTTGACTCAACCTTGGACGGCATCTTTGAATTTTAATAATTTGAAAAGTCCAATAGAACTGCTGCGTAATATTTCAAAATCGAAATCAGAAATTCGGCAAATGGCAAAAAATGATTTTTTTGGCAACATTGGTCAATTGATTGTATTCATACATGACAATGCGAATCCCGAATATCGCGTGAATGTTTTTCCTTTTTTACCACAAGTTCAGTTTATATCCGAAAGGGGCTTTTCAGGAGGCTCGATGCTGTTAGCACCTGGCTTTTTCACAGATCTTCGATCGCAAGTAGAGATTGTAGAAAGGTTGGCAAAAACTTTGCCGAAGATTGTTCTATGGGATGAAAACTACTGTTTTGATGGATTGGAAAATAGGAATTCGGTGAAAACTCACTATTTGGTTTATAATTTCATAGTCGAAAAGTACGTAAAAGACGGTATGGTTGGTTCGTATACTGTTTATAGAAAAAATTTATTATAATTCTGAAGTTCAATACAATGGCAACTTTAGCATAGGGGATTTGAATTCTCACTGATTTAAGAAGGTTTAAGTGGATCTTCCTTTTCGCGGTATGCGCACTGTTAAACTGGATCTAATCATTTCAGGAGCGCCCTCCCATCGCTCAATAAATTTTCCGAATTGAAAAACTAAAGTCTTTGTTGTTATTTCGAATCCCCATGTACTCCAAGTAACACATTTCTTTCAATTGAGGTTGGAGGATTAACCGTAAGCGATCTATCCGTCCCATTCTTTTTTAAAATGTGAAGATGTACTAACTTCCGGAAAAAATCTGGAGGCAAAAGTGAATTCACCCATCGGCAACAATAATAAAAAAGAGTTTTGGCTTCATCACTTGGCTGAAGCTGCAAAGTTTTCTGGAACCAAAGCTGAGTATTGCCGTCAGAATAATTTGGTTAAGAGTCGCTTTACATATTATCGAGACAAATATTCAAAGCCTGCAAACTTTAGTGAAGTCAGAGCCGTCGAAAAAGTGGCTGTCAAAAGAGCTGCTGTGGAAAAGTCAATTTATCCACAGACTGTTGATGCTAAGTGGGTAGCCGAGCTCATTCGGGAGCTGCATCGATGAGAGCTCTTGGTAGCTTTGAAAAGATATACATCTATAAGAAGTTTGTGGATTTTCGAAAGAGCATCAACGGGTTAAGTGCAATTGTGGCGGGCGAGTTGAACTTAGAGCTGAAGCAATCTTCAATTTTTATTTTCTGTAACCAGCGTCGCACCCACATGAAAATGCTGTATTTTGATCGAAGTGGATTTGCTCTTTGGTTAAAGCGTTTGGAAGAGGCCAAGTTCTCGTGGGTGCGTAACATTGATCAAAATGTCATTGAGGTCTCTGCAAAGGATTTGGAGCTGTTGCTAGATGGCATAAATATTTGGACGCGCTTTGAAAGTGTTTACTTTGAAGAGGTGATCTGATTAGCTTTGGATCATGCAGGACGGAGCTGTAAAAGATCTTGAAAAGGAGAACAAATATTTGCGCCATGAGAATGAGCGGCTCCGTCATTTGCTTGAGCTTTTGAAGCGAGATAAATTTGGATCCAAATCTGAGAAAGTGGAGTTGCTTGAAGAGCAGCTTTTATTCAACGAAGTGGAGCGAGAATCCAGGCCGCCTGAACCTGAGCAAGTAGAGTTAATTGAAGGCTATGTTCGAAAGAAAATAGGTCGCGCTGCTAGAAAGCCCTTTCCGGAGGACCTTCCCAGAAAAGAAGTTGTTATTGAACTGCCAGAGTCAGAAAAAATCTGTCCCCACGATGGAGCTGAGTTAAAAGAAATTGGTTTTGAGATTACGGAAAAGCTCAAGACCATTCCAGCTCAGATGATTGTGGTTGTTGAAAAGAAGAAAAAGTACGCTTGTCCCTGCTGTGAAAGCCATATGGCGCAAGCCAAAAGTAACTCCATTTTACCCGGAACCATCACAACTCCTGAGTTAATCTCATTTTTGATTTTTTCAAAATTTTATCAGGGCCTTCCCCTCTACCGACTCGAGGAGCTGTTTAGACTGCAAGGAATCGAGGTGAACAGGGGCACTATGGCCAACTGGTTGATTAGAGTTGCAGAAAAATTGCAACCTATTTGGAATGTGCTTGAAGAGTGGGCTTTAGCTAGCGGATATTTGGGCATTGATGCCACCACAGTGCAGGTCCTAAAAGAACAAGACCGAAAACCCGAGACCAAATCATTTATGTGGGCTCGCGGTTCTCCTGAGCTTGGAATCGTTCTCTTTGATTATGATGTTTCCGGCGCGGGAAAAGTCGCTGAAAGATCAATCGCTGGTTTTAATGGTGCACTTCAAGCGGATGCTCATCGTGGCTATAATCGACTGGACACTCAAGTCTACAGAATGGGTTGCATGATGCATGCTCGAAGAAAGTTCCATGAGGCCTGGTTGTCTGCTCAGAAAAAATCGGGGCTTGCAGAAAATGCACTGAAGATGATTAAAAAACTCTATAAGTTTGAAGAAGCTTATAAGTTACAGAATCTATCTCAAGAAGAGCGCCATCAAGCACGGCTTCAAGAAGTAAAGCCTTACATGGAAAAAATCCTCAATTGGTGCCACGAAAAATCCAATAAGGTATTGCCATCAAGTCCACTTGGCATCGCTATCAACTACTATCTCGCAGAGTATGACAAGCTCACTGGGTTTTTAAAAGATGGCCGCTATGAAATTGACAATGGTTGGATCGAAAGAGCGATTAGAAAATTTGCCATTGGTCGAAACAATTGGCTCTTCTCCGACACCGTCAACGGAGCCAAGGCCTCCAGTCTCCTGTACTCCCTCGTGATAACCGCAAAAATAAATGATAAAGATCCATTCTTGGCTATGACTGAAATCCTAACCGCCCTGCCCACGGCTACCACAATTGAAGATTTTGAGAGTCTCGCGGCATTGCTAGTGAGAAAGTCACATTTACACTAAATCAATACTGGGTTGGATAGATCGCTTACGATTAACCTTCTAAGTACTTCGGGTGTGTAGAAGTGAGCATGGACAGAGTATTTTCGCTGCTTTAGACTTTCAAAATTTGAGTTGGGGGAGGTCCACCGCACCCAACGTCTCAAATTGTCGTCTTCTAACTCCCATATATGGTCCTTGAACTCGCGCTGCCATTCTGTAGGGTCTGAATAGGGTTGCCGCAAATCAAAACAAAATCTACAATCAGGAATGACTCCAAGAACCCGCCCGTGCTTTTTCATGTCCGATTTCACCGATCTGACCACCCCGGTTTCACCACATTTGACCACCCAT
>CAYMBJ010000123.1:0-8185 GCA_964388665.1 uncultured Pseudobdellovibrionaceae bacterium
GCCTTGGGCCTTCTGGCGCGTTCTGCCTCAAAAATTATTGTCGAGTTGAGGCTAACAGGCTTTGATCTTGCCTGCCTATTGATGAGTTTTCTGGGTTTACTTTTTAGGGCGCTCATATACTCTGATCTCAGTGAGCAAACGGGCGATCTCCTATATTTTTTTCGAACTTCTGCCGAGCTTTTTCTTGGGAATCGTGGTTTTTGTCTTCATCATCTTGATGTTTCAGGTGCTTCGCCTTACGGATTTCGCGCTTGTGCACGGTGTAAGCCTTGTATCCTTGGCAAAAATCGTCGGCTTTATCTGTCTTGCGGTCGTACCAGCGCTGCTCCCCATGAGCTTGCTGTTTGCCGTACTCATGACCTACAATCGCTTAAGCTCAGATTCAGAAATCATAGCACTCAAGGCCTGTGGTGTTTCGATGTGGTCTATTGTCGCTCCTGCAGCTCTTCTCGGTGCCCTTATTTTTGTTATGTCAGCTCAGACCACGTTTAAAATCGCGCCATGGGGCAATCGTCAGTACGAAGTTTTATTTACTCAACTTGCCAATACGAAAGCAGCTGCCAACTTGCGGCCTGCGACCTTTTCTGAAGGCTTTTTCAATATGGTCATCTATGCCAATGAAGTGGACTCCAAAAGTGGCGTATTAAAAAATGTCTTTATTTATGACGAAAACTCAGAACCCCCGGTTACCGTTATAGCCAAAGAAGGTTATATTATCCCAGACTCTCAGCTTCCTGGACATCGGGCGAAAATGCGATTGCTCAATGGCGAAATTCACCGAGCAAACAAGTCGCACACGAAGATTTCGTTTGAATCTACCGAAATTCAGCTGGTCGACCCCATTATTAGTGAAGACCGCGAAAAATCGCCGCAAAGCCTAAGTTTTCATGAAATTCGTGAAAAGCTCCAAACGCCGCTCGACGAAGAAAATCGAACACTGCTTGATGTCGAGTTTCACAAGCGTATAGCCATTTCTTTTTTGTGTTTTTCATTCGCTCTGTTGGGAGTTGGGCTCGGAGTGAATACCAATCGCCGCACACCAAAGGCTGGGGGCATGATTCTTTGCATAGGATTGATCATTTGCTACTGGATACTCTATTTGACCTGCGAGGGCCTCGCACGCTCACACACACTTCCTGCGGGTATCGCCATTTGGCTGCCAAATGCACTTTATTTTGGAATTGCCCTTTTTTCTTTGAGAAAAATCTGGATTCACTGAACGGTCATTTGTGAAGAATTCTGAAGTTTCACGTGGATGAAAGGACCATAAAGAAAATGAGCGATGTAGCAGCGTCCTTACTACTATGGTCATCCCTGACCACATCGCCCCTCCCTGATTTCTATCATAAGTGGTGTTTCTAAAAAAAAACAAAGACTTTTTAAGATAATTTCATTTTGATGAAGAATTAGAACACAGTGGTACAGCTAGAACTAGGTGTCGGTATGCACTTGCTGAATTCAACTAGATATAGGAGCAATTTCTTTGCAACTGAGGCGTGTCCAATTGCCAACTCAGGGTTAAATCTTCGGCACAGCTCACCATTGCTCCGCCCAGTTTTAGCAATTCAATGTTCCCAGCATAGGATCTGCTTTCCGGATGACCTGGAACCACATACAGTGGGCGACCTTGAATAAGGGCGGCATGAGCTGTGATCAACGTGCCACTTTTCTTTTTTGCTTCCACCACCAAAGTGGCTTCGGCCACGCCAGAGATCAGCCGATTGCGTTCAGCAAAGTAATATTTGCGCATTTTGGCCTGCAGGGGATACTCACTCATAATCGCCCCGCCGGCCGCGAATATGCTGTCGAAAAGACGAACCAGGTTGGCTGGATAGACTTGCCCGAGGCCCGCCGGCAAAATCACGAGCGTCGGTAATTCCAAACCAATACTCAATAAGTGAGCGGCCTGGTCAATGCCAATGGCACCGCCACTGACTGAAAATACCTGATCCCCGCGCCCCTGGGCAAGAAAGGCATTGAGCTCCGTTTGCATCCAGCGCAAACTTTTGCAATCGGGATCTCGGCTGCCAACTATTGCCAACCCCTTACGCTGAAGCCACGGAGCAGAATGCCCCATATAGGCAAAACAAAGGGGCGGATCGACAATGGTTGCCAATTTTCGCGGATAATCGGGATCTCCCCAGTAAACAAATTTATACCTCAATCCTGAACTCTGCCCATTGATCCGGATGGCAGAATTCTCTGACCTTAGGGTTTCGTCATAGAGCTCACGCAATCGTTGATAGTCAAAACCATTGGCGACCAATCCATCCACCAAAAGCTCGAGCCTCTCTGAAAACGTTCGCCCCAGCTGCATGCGCACCACAGACTCTTGTAGATCCGTCAACACCGAGCCATTTGTAGATACAGTCTCATCAATGTTTTTTTGTAGCGAACGATATTTATTAGGACTCAGCTGCAAGCTTTTGACAAATTCGTAAATTATATTTTCTTCAATCATACATTTAAGAGATGCAAAACCATGCTCTATTTATTCTTTGAGCCACCTCAGCCAAGCGCAGTGGCTCGTCCGAGTCTCACACCAATTTCAAGTCAAGGCTTGAATCGAAACTGGCGTCAGTCTGGTGATCGATAACTAGATATCGAGTCCATCATTTCGATTTCGGTATCGGATTGCACAACTATGCCAGTGGCGTAAGTGCCTTGTGATCGAACAACACGAACCTTGGCGATCGGCTTAGCATTGATCTTCACGCCGGTGGACCCTTTGCGCCGCTCCCAGTTTGGAAAAATTGTCAAAATCTCATTTCGATTGAAGCTTGCCTGTTCAGGTGAAAACAAAAACACCAAAGATCCTAAACCCAGTGCGCGCCTGCCATTAAAGTACTCGCCACCAATTACAAAACCCGAGGTCGAACCTGGAGTCCCTGAGTTGAGTGTACTTGTTTCCTGAATCTGTGAATTGACCAAAATCGAGCCGACTTTCACAGGAAAAATGGCTCGCTTGATCGTGGCCCTATAGAGTCCTTCTTCTGGATTGACCACTTCGCCGATTTCCAGTTCGCCTTGCACTTGGATCAGATGCAAAGCCGGAATATCCAGGCCTAGGCTACTGATTCGCCCTTCATCAGAAATGGCTAAAAAGCGCCCGCTGCTCGCTCCGCGCAGCTTTACGATCACAGGCTGATTGGTAAATGCCGTCATAAATCCGGGCTCAGTCTCGACGACTTCACCCAGCGGTTCCTCTGGTATCACATCTGCATAGTAAGACACAATTCTAGAACTGATCGCTTTGGGTGGAGGCGGCAATTGAAACTCCACCTGTTGCACCTGCTCTTCATCAAAAACCGAGTACTCAGGAATACTTGGCGGGAGCTTTTTCAACGCTGGCCGATTCTTAGTGTCCCAAGAAAACTGACCAGTTGAAGGATCCGTTTGAGAGGGCAGAGCCACAAGGGAGCCACTCCGCATCTGCTCTGGTCCCGAGCCGGAATTGGTCAATGTGACCTGTGGAGCCGATGTCATCGTGCCCGGCGAGAACTTGATGCGCATTTGCGGTGAAATTTCATGAGGATTAAAGATAGAGTCTGCATTGACAGACCACATTTTCGGCCAATAATTCGGATCACCAAAAAGAGTCAATGAAATGCCCCAAAGTGTATCTCCTGATTGGACTTCATAACTCGTTGCACGCGCAGCAATGGCTTGCTCCCATGCGGATTGATCGGTGCCGCCTCGATTGTAAGTTTCAAAAATTTTATGAAAGTATTGCTCTTTAGATATGTTGGGCTCGCTGGCTGCGACCAGCGATGCATCTACAAGATTAATCGTAACTAGAAAAAAGGAAAATTTTAAATAGCTGAATAGTTTGTTCACAGATGAATCCCCAAAATGCTCCGTAATAAAGAACTATGTTCCTCTGTAATCTCGAAATCACATTGAATTATTATGATTCTCATTTGATGAGCCGCATCTCCTCTCGCGCTTGAAATGCCTCAGGACTTTGAGGGTACTTTTTGGTCAAAATTGAGAAGTGGTTTTTGGCAAAACCATTCATATCAAGAGCTTTATAAATTTGCCCCTTGGCTAAATGTGCAGCAGGCACTTTGTTGGATCCTGGGTACTTTTTAATTATTCGATCAAAAGCCAACAAAGATTTGCCAAACTCCTTTTTTTGATAATAGGCTAGCCCTTCCAAATAAAGTGAGTTGTCCAATAAAGGCGATAAGCTGAACTTTTTTTCCATTTGCTGTCTCAGTGAGTGGGTGATCGCAGGCTTACTGTCTTGATAGGATTTAAGAATCTCCACATACAAATCTTTTTCAGATTTCTTACTGGGATCCTCGCCAGTTAGCTCTTTCATGAGATTGCTTTTCTTTTGCTTCTGCTTATAAAGTGCAGATTGATCAGTCGCTGCCTTAACAAAACTGAAATTGAAGAGCATAAATACTAAAACAATTTGCCTCATACTTTATCACCTCTATTTCTCAAACAATTATGACACGGCTTGAAATCCATCACCAAGCAGTAGTTATCCACAATTAATGTTGAGTACTCTTTTTTTTAGAGCACGGACAGTTTGCCTATCAAGGTTTTGAGCGAAATGATCGTCAAATATGCACTTATAACTACTTAATATTACGACGAATTATCTGAAATTAAAGATTAACCAACACAAAAAATAACAGATCTTAAATTTAACCTGGCTACTTTCTAGATTTAGCCCTGAACCAGACAATGGCCGGGGACACTGGCCCAATTGCCAGCACTTCACAAGGGTCACAATTTGGCCATCTCAGATTCTTAATTTCCGAGCCCCGTCAGCAACCAAAAGACAGGGGCCGAAATTCAAGTGCCACCCATTTCCGATGAATGTGCAGGAATGGCGTCGTCTCTGTTTTTGTCTTGGTTTTTTTCTTGGTTTCGGTCCCAGTCTCTATCTCTTTCACGCTCTCGATTACGGCCATGGGGTTCAATGTATTTGGTATCAATCGTGCTGGTGTTATTTTTTTTTGTTTCTCCGCAATTCGCAGCGGTACAGAAAAACGCAAGAGCCGCTCGTAAAGTATGCAATCAGCTCTTCAATGTTCACTTTAAAGAAGCTCAAGGTCCACTAAGAAGTTTCTTTTGTGGCGAGCCCGTTCGCGACAAACACGCCAAGCAAATGCTCAAGGAGTCAGGACTTCTTCACATCTTTGTGGTTTCCGGAGCGCATATTCTTCTCTTGGCATGGCTGTGTCAGCTGGCTCGGCTCAAGCGGCTCTTGATCTGGCCCTTGCTTTTGCTCTATGGCTTTGCCACGGGACTGGAGCCGCCCGTGGTGCGAGCTCTGCTATTTATATTGCTAGCTGATCTGTCGGTTCTTGGTCTCCACGCCGGCTCTCTTTCTCGTCTAATGCTCACATTTATATTCACATTGGCTATTGCACCCAAGTGGCTTTTTTCGCTCTCGTTTATGATGAGTTTGTGGGCGTCTCTGGGTGTACAGATCTTCTTTTCACTGCAACGGCTTCAATCTTCTAAGCAAAGACTTTCACCTCTTGAGGCCAGCTTTAAGTTCTCTCTGTGGATGTATATTTTTATGCTACCGACGCTGCTACAGCAGCATCAACTGCCTATCAATGTCGTCTATAATTTTATTCTAGGTCCCCTTTGCGGCTTACTTATGGCGCTGTTAGGCCTTTTGGGCTGGCTGCCATTTTTCACAGATCTGCTACATTTTTTGTTGAAAATTTTCTGGAAGACTCTAGGTCTCGCACACTATTTTCACTCGCAGCCCGCCCAAAAAATCAACTGGGCGGCTTTAAGGGAGCGAAATCTCACGCTCATGATGCTTCTGGTGTCACTAACTACGCTTGCCTATTTCTATTTTCGCAATCGTCAGCGACACCTCTATAATTTAAGAAGGCCGCTTCACCTTCCGGATGAGCACCACGAGTGCTCGATCTCAAGGTCTTAAGCGCCGTACGGCCTGTATTCCATCCCCAGGTCTTTTGCTACTGGTTCATAGCAGACAAAGCCATTGTATACATTGATGCCTTTTCTGAGTGGCAAATTCTTCTCGACCGCAGTTTCCAGACCCATCGCCGCAATCATCGACGCATATTTGAGAGTGACATTTGTCAAAGCATAGGTAGACGTGCGTGGAACCACGCCCGGCATATTGGGCACGCAGTAATGAATAACGCCGTCCACCTCGTATGTGGGCTGTTGATGAGAGGTCGGTCGACAGGTTTCAATACAACCGCCTTGATCGACAGCAACATCAGCAACAACCGACCCTTTGGACATGCGAGAGATCATATCTTTTGTCACAAGCATGGGAGCTTTGGTACCGGCAATCAAGACTGCGCCTATCAAAAGATCAGAGTCATGAACTGCCTCTTCAATATTTTTAGTATTTGAATAAAGAGTCATGCAGCGGCCTTGAAAAATATCATCTAAATACTCAAGCCGTGCGGTATTCACATCCAGCACCGTAACATTGGCACCCAAGCCCACAGCCATTTTCGCGGCATTGGTGCCGACAACACCACCACCAATAATAGTAACCTTGGCCGGTCTCACTCCGGTGACTCCACCAAGTAAAATGCCTTTACCACCGTGGTCTTTTTGCAAATAGAAGGCCCCAATTTGCGTAGCCATACGACCGGCAACTTCAGACATTGGCGTCAAGAGCGGCAAGGAGCCATCTTCTAACTGAATCGTTTCATAGGCCACTGACTTGACTTTGCGCTCAGCCAAAACTTTTGTGAGCTTTGGTTCAGCGGCCAAATGCAAATAAGTGTACATGATTTGCTTTTCCTGCATCAATTCATATTCGTCAGGAAGTGGCTCCTTCACTTTCACTATCATTTGCGCTTTGGCATACACTTCTTTTTTTGTATCCAAAATTGTTGCACCTGCAGCTTCGTAGTGTTCATTGGTGATGAGGGAACCAAGGCCAGCGTCCTTTTCGACATAGACCGTGTGTCCTTCTCTCACTAATTGCGCAACGCCCGCCTCGGTCATGCCGACTCGATTTTCGCTGATCTTGATCTCTTTTGGAACTCCGATAATCATAATTTGCCTCTCATTTTCTTTTTTCTCTTTATTTTCTAAACTGTACTTCTATTATCTTGAACGTTCATTTTTAGTGAATTTTATCTTTATTATAAAATTAAAACATCCTGTGCTAAAGCAATGTCTCCATTTAATGTTCTCCGAGATTCCAATCCTGAAACTGACGCTCCATTGCTGCAATGTCAGCGCCCAACTCCACATGCCGATAGGAGTCTTCAGACAGGCGAATCTTCTTCACCAGCTTGCTCATCATGTCATGCCCCGCCTTAAAGAGCACCAAATGACCCATCAGCGGCATTCCCAATGTGACCAGATCGCCCAAGGCATCCAAAGTTTTGTGGCGCACAAATTCGTCAGGCCATCGCAGACCTTCAGGATTCAATATGGATTTGTCATCAAGAGCAATTGCATTTTCTAGGGATCCGCCCTTTGCTAAGCCACTCGCCTGCAATGCCTTGATGTCTTTTAAAAAGCCAAACGTCCGAGCTGGCGCGAGCTCTCTGGCAAAAGATTCCTCATGAATATCCATGTCCAGCTTCTGGCGCCCAATTTCGGGATGATTAAAATCGATGGTTACCGTCAGGCGCAGACCATGGTAGGGCAAAACATAAGCATGCTTATCGCCTTCCGAATAGGAAATGGGCTCGGTGATATAGCAATACTTTCGCGGCTGATCGAGCTCAACCACACCAGCTGCCAATATTGCCGATAAAAAATACTGAGCACTGCCGTCACAAATCGGAATTTCTGGCCCATCCAATTCAATAAAAATATTGTCAATTCGAAGCGCCGACAAGGTGGCGACACAATGTTCGATAGTTGCCACGGCAAAGCGATCACTACCAATAGAAGTCTGATAACTTGTGGCCTGAACGCGATCCACATCCACCTTAATGGCAGGAGATCCCGGCATATCTCTGCGCACAAACCAGACGCCTGTGTCTGCCGGCGCCGGTCTGAACGTCAGCCGACAGGAGTCGCCGGAGTGTATACCAACGCCTTGTACCTCTGCCTTTTTCCGAATGGTCTTTTGCAAAAACATGATGCACTAGAGCTAACACTGTCTCTTGAATTCTGTAAAGAGGCGAAATTTATTGTCGCTATTGGCCTAGTGTCCTGAGTCAGGATAAAATTGATATTTAATTTTTATGCAGCCTCGAAG
>CAYMBJ010000124.1:0-7833 GCA_964388665.1 uncultured Pseudobdellovibrionaceae bacterium
GTCTTCATCTTTAACGATGATCTTTTGTCTAACGAGATACCTGGTGAGTCGAACAGAAGCAAATAGAAACGATTCAACAAAATAAACAAAAACGAGAAGCAATTATTTCTTCTTACGAAGTTCAAATTCAACAGGTGAAAGAAGAGCGCAAGGCCTGGCAGAGCAACTATGATCAGCTCAATGCTGAGAATCAACAGATCACCAACAAGAGTCGTGAAATTGCAAGCCAAGAGACGCTCTGGCAAAACAAGAAGCGCGGCTACGAGGGTGAGATTGGTCGCTGGTCAAAAGAGATCGACAAGCATCAAAAGAGCCTCGATAACTTCAAGACCCTTGCCGATGTAAAGCAGTAGCTCAATCTTTCTTTTGTCCGGCACAGGCCATGTGTCCAGGCATATGTCTGCAAAGGTTTGGGCGGTCAATCCCTGGAGGAGGCAGATCTCGCTCATTCACTGGGCGCGGTGGCTCCCATAGGGGTATTGTTTTTCTCACAGTAATTCTAAATTCACCCTTTGCTTCTGGAGTGATATTAAGGTCAAGGGGTCCCAGATTCTCGTGGATCGCATCTGTAAAATGCTGAAAACTAAAGAACACCGCATTGATGGCATTTGCAAGGACAAAGGACATTTTCCCCAGCAGGGAATTGGGATGCCTTTTCGAGTACCTGAGCAGCTGATCAATCGAGTAATTGACGGCGATGTTCAGAAGCATTCCCAAGAGTGGTGTAAAAATCAAATCCTGAATGGAAGGCTGCTCGCCTGCGGCTTCGGGCCCGAACTCCCAGTACGCGGAGGCGAAAAATGCAAACCCAAGGCAGTATTGGTAATCTGCGAGCAACTTAGGATCCATATCGCCAGAAAAAGTGAAATGGTATCCTTCAAATAGGACGTCTTTGCCTGGATTCAAGGTCTTTACACAAATTTGCAGGGTGTTGGCACCCATCCCGGGATGGGCTAGAAGATTCCACTCTGGGCCATCCTCATCAAATCCGGGACCCTTCCCCCGATTGTGGGCTGCGCGAGCCCCAATGTTTGAGATGTATTCGCCTTTGGCCCGTTCTTCCTCATAGGCCTCATCCCAGAGTCCCATTTCATTCATCGCCACTTGGCCAACGACATAGAGGCCCACTATAATTCCAAATTTGGATTGAAGTTCCGCCACCTGCTCAGGGCTCGGCTCATGGCCCTGCTTTTGCTGATCCACTGTTTCTTTCAAGGTCGCAGCGTAGTCATTCAAAGCGGGCTCCCAGTTTTTATTTTGACTGAGATTTTTAGAGAGCCCCTGCATTTTTCGAGATGTCGAAAGTATTTCATCCTGGAAATTCAACATCAATTCTTTCTGATCCAATTGATTTGCTGAGATCTGAACAGGAAGGCCAAACTTCGCTCTCGCTTCTCCTTGGCGAATTAGTTCTAGGTGTCCAGAAACAGAGAGATCTGGAAGAATCAGCTGTGACTCCGAGCCAGCGGCAAAGGCAGTGTTAACTGCGAAAATTGACGACAGCACGAAACAAGTGGCTCTTTTAACAATCACGGCAAACATGGGTTTCTTCATTATTCTGATTCTCCATTACTTCAGAGTTTCAGAGTTAATTAACAAAAATAATGCCAGGATTGAGCTCTGCGACCGGAGCTCATAGAGCTCACTGGATAGAGAACCAGGCCGTTCCAGCCCCGGGGTGACGTTCTTGGCCATACGTCGACCAATTGCTCTACAGAGGCAATGAGCTAGTTTTCTGGTCTATTTAGAAAACCGGCTAGTTTTCTTGAAACAATTCGAGGCGACACTCGTAACATCTGCACCATGAGATTATTTAAAAAACCGGGAACTGCGATTGCTCGACCACTCATCATGGCGCGATAACCAGATTTGGCAACGACTTTAGGTCTGGCCACGAATCCAGATTTAAACAATCGTGTCTCAGCGTTGCCTGAGGCTTTCGCGAATTCAGTGCCCGTCGCCCCAGGGGCAAACACTGTGCAGGTCACGCCTGTGCCCCCAAGCTCCTCATGCAGAGACTCACTGAAGGAATTTACGAAGGCCTTCGAAGCGTAATAGGTCGACATAAATGGACCCGGCTGAAATCCAGCTGTGGATCCAATATTCATAATCCTTCCAGATCTTCGTTTTATCATCGCCGGCAAAAATAGATGAGTGAGTTCTACGAGAGTACGCATATTGAGATCCATCATCTGCAGTTCTTTTTCTAGTGATTGAGCTTCAAAGGCACCCGTACTGCCAAAACCAGCATTGTTAACCAAAAAATCCACATTCAGATTTTGAGATCTCACTTTGTCAAAGAGCTGAAGCCCTGCGCCGGGAACGCCCAAATCCAATTCTAAGACACTTACCTTTATTTGCTCATGTTCGGCGATCAATAATGAAGCTTCACGCTCCAATAGACCTCGTCTTCTGGCAACTAGAATTAGAGAGTGGCCATTGCTAGCAAATATCTTTGCGAATTCTAACCCTAGTCCTGATGAGGCTCCCGTAATCAGCGCAACTCCCATGTCTATACCTCACAAAATTTTGAATTCAATTGGACCAAGTGTTTGTGCATGTGGCCAGCTCGCACCGTGACGACATTCACTCATCCTCGGAGTATGAAATCAATTCAAATTTTCCTGTTTACACTTATATTTGCCATCACGATTTAAAGAAAGCCTACCACCTCCTCATGACTTTAAGGAGTGGTATAAGGGACTTTCACTCAGCGTCTGTTATTGATAGCGACCAAATGTCACCACTTTGGTCTATTGCTTTAATGCATGGACAGGTCTCAACAAACTCCAGGTACTCCTGTTCGTCATACTCTTCCTCTGAAGGCTTTGATATTCTGATAAACAGGGCTCCTAGATAGGCGCCCGTATTGTGATTCTTTTCATAACGACCCTTGCAAACATCGCAAAGCGGTGCCAACTGGTCTACCTTAAAATCAACCAAAGGAATTCCCGACAGATCCAGATATTTCAAATTCCGTAACTCTGAGATAGCTTTCATTGGACCGAGTTCGGAAAATGGGTTTCCAGAGAGATCCAACCACTCAAGCCTTTTGGGCAAGGGTTCGTTCGGAACTCTCGACATCTGATTATTGGCCATACCCAGCAAAAACAAATTCGGTGCCTTGTTCGCCAAGTCTTCAGGCCAAGACGGCAGCCTGTTGTCATTCAAGATAAGGTACGTCAGATGATTGGATATTTTGGTAGAGTTTCTAAAAGAAATCTCTTCAAGATCATTGGCCGTCAAATCCAAGAATTTAAGATTGGGAGTGTCCTCAAGAATACGCGCGGGAAAGTGTGCCAAAGAATTGTAGGAGAAGTCCAAGAGCTTCAAGTCATAAAAACCATAGAATAAGTCCTGAAACAAAAAATCTAGGCCATTTCCATGAAAACTCAAACGAAACAATCCCTCTAATCCCGTAAGATCTCCTGCCCGCAGCGAGGTCAAGCCAACGGAGGCAAAGCCACTGGCCCTATCACGCACATACTGCTCGATAACTTGAACATAGTTCCAGGACTTTACGGCACTGGAGAAATAATACTCCTCCCATGCCGTATTGAAGTTTCCAAAATTAGGATAACTCTGCAATTTTTCGTCAATCTGCTCGCAGGACAGTCTAAGTGTCTGCGTGATCACCTCCACAACCACAGGCGTTCGATTGCAGACGGGAACAAAGCTTCGCGGGTGTATCTCTAGACCAAGATTCTTTAGTGTTTTCTGAAAATCATCTCTATTGAGGTCTTCAGCAAGCTTTGAATGCAAAAAGCGATTCAACCGCCTCACAACTTCAGGATCTCCAACCAGATCCCAGAGCCACTCATGAACCAGCAAAAAAGAGTACTGCAAAGGGCGACTCTTGAGTCTTCTCAAAACATCGGGATCATAATTATAAATTATCACATTCTCGCCAGGTTGACGGATCACGGCCTGAACAACTTTTAACGTATTTTCCACTTCGCCAGACTTGTAACAGTTGGGTGGTAACTTTCGAATGGCCTGCTCATCCTGCAGATCCACTAGACCATATATCGCTTCAAGCCAGATTCTTTCTTGTAAAAAAATTTGATCAGGTGGCACCAGATCCTCGCCCGGCACTCGAGATGCAAAATCCAAAAACAGCCGTTCAAGATCTGGGTACTTTTCCGCAAACAGCTGAAGAATCCGCTGGCGATACCCGGCCCAATCACTAAACTCAGGCAGATCAGAATTGTCTTCTTTCAGGGTCATCATATAATCAAAGGAGTAGTATCCCGTGTAGCTTGAAGCCGGGGACTCTTCACAAACAACTGCATCGCCGCCATTACCAACTGTCACCCCAGCATGGGCAGAAAAATTCACGGCCAATAATCCAAAAAAAATCGATAGTTTCATTGTTGTACTCATGCATACTCCGATAGCTCTGCCTCGCCAAGCTGTCAAGGCTGAAGCCAAAGCTCGAGGCTCTAAGGGCCCCGCGCGGCAACTGATTGGGAGTGTCTGAGGCGTCTCTCAAGCATGGACAAACAGAATGCACGATTTATTGTTCGAAGGTGTTAACCGCTAGAAAACAGATTCATGCCTTTAACTTAGTTAGAGCTTGGTTTGAGTCTGCAACCAGTTTTTGCACCAGATTTTGATTCGGTTTCGCATTTAAATATCATTTAAAATACGACTTAGGCTTACCGGTGTCACTCCTAAATAGGAGGCTATATCTTGTTTTTTTAGGCGGGACTGCAAGTGTGAAAACTGCTTCTTGAATGCGATTAACCTTTCCTTGGCACTATACTTTAAGAACTCTAGCTCTCTTTGTTCGCGCCGAATGAATTGAATCTCCGCGAACCTTTTGCCCAAGTTCATCCAGCGCATGTTTTTCTGATAAAGATTCTCGATGACTTTCCATTCCAAAGAAAGAATATCGGTGGGCTCTAGAGTTTGAGCCGAAAACAGAGCCGGGTTCCCCTGAATAAGGGAAGAGTGAGGTGCTATGATCTCATTTTCTGCACTAAACTCCTTTATAAATTCTTTCCCTTCATGGGTCAGATAGTACTTTTTTACAAGTCCTCTAAAGATGAATCCAACTCGAAGATAGGATTCACTTTCTCGCCAAATAAATGCTCCGGGTTGGTAAGATTCCGCTTTTAAATACTTTTGAACTTCTAAGAAATCCTCTCGAGTGAGATTTCCTAACTGTTCTAACTGCTTAAATAAGGCTTCTGTTTCATCTAAAAATGGCTTCACTAAACATATGATAAGGCCAAAAGCCTGATAGTTCAATATATTGGGGAAAATTGAGAGGAGAAAATATGATCCGAATACTATTTATTCTATTGGCCGGAGTTACATTGGCACTCCCTGGCCTTGCCAATATTGAATTTGCAGATCTCCCATCGGGAAAAACTGCCTTCGAATTCAAAGGAGATCCGAAAGGACCCGTTGTAGTATTGATTCACGGGGTCTTGGGACCAATGATGGTATGGGATGCTCTCTATAAGCCACTCACTAATGCCGGATTTCGAGTGTTGAGATATGACCTATTAGGCAGAGGACAGTCAGAAAGAGTCTCCAATACATACTCAAACAGACTCTTTCAGGATCAACTCGTAGAGCTCCTTTCATTCCTGAGCGTCGGGAATGAATCGATACACTTTATAGGCTCCTCAATGGGCAATATCATTGCTTCTGAATATGCCCTTCTGCACCCCTCTCAGGTCAAATCGATGGTCATCATCGGGCCTGCTGGATTCAGTTTTGATGAAGGTCCACTTTCAAAATTAAGTACGGCACCTGTAATTGGCGATGTGCTGGCTGCAGTTGTTGGAAGCTCAATTCTCGCAAAGAGAAATCGTGAATACTTTTTTGAGTCAAATAACTTTGAAGTATATCTGAAAAGATTCGAAAATCAATTGCGAGTTCCAGGATCAAAGCAGTCCATACTCTCCACAATGCGTAACATGCCCGTTAAGGCTTACCTCGATGGGTACCGCAGTTTAGGACAACTGCAAATTCCGACGCTACTGGTATGGGGCAGGAATGACATTTCCTTTGAATTTAAATTCTCCAAAGATTTACTTGAGACTATCCCTCATGCCATATTTCTACCTGTAGAAAGGGCCGCGCACCTTCCGCAATTGGAAAGGCCAGAAATAGTCACTCCGGCAGTCATTGAATTTTTGTCGCGAGGCTTGCCATGACTTTCTTGAGAAGAGTTCGCAATCTTAAAGCAATTGCTTCGGCTGGGTACAATCTCCTAAGCCTTGCAATTGATCCACAAAGCACGCGCAATGCTTTGGTTGTTTCCGACCGACTCTTAGAATTAGGGCTATTTAAGTTCAGCGTGGAGCACCTCAAATCAAACCCTCAAACTGCTGAGGCCTTGGAAAGACCGCTTTCAATGTCTGAGTTTGATCTGGATCGATTCCTAAATTTTCCGAAGGATTCGCTTGGGTACAAATTTGCCGCTACCATGACCGCCCACAATCTTAACCCGAACTTTTTTCGTCGAAATCACCCTCCTGCAGAGGGTAATGTGGTATTGGATCACATTGAGCAGACCCATGATCTTTGGCATATAGTTTTGGGGTTTGACACATCTGAAGCAGGTGAAGTGGGAATTCTCGCTTTTCAATTTGGACAGCTACGGTCTCCACAGGCTGTTGCCTTTATCGGCGGGGCGCTACTACGCTGTTTAGTTAGAGACCTATCCCAAGTCCCACCCATAATGGAAAGTATTGTTCGGGGATGGACACTTGCTCAAGAATGGCCGCCCCTTTTTGCGGTAGACTGGAATGGGATCATGCACCTACCTGTCGAGCACATTCGCAGTCAGCTTGATAATGGAATTGTTCCATCATCCTGAATAATGGCACTTATTCATCGATACCGGACCACAGTAACCTTCATGTTCTTTCGCATTGATCTATTTTTTGGATGTACTCAATATTTCGGCTCTGATGATTCACCGTGAACAAGATGAAATTGCCAAGGCGAAGTGGGCTATACAAATCCATCGTTCTGCGACTAAAAAAGGGTAAAATTTTTCAGCAGAAACAGCTGGTGTCCAAAAAGGAATCGAGATTTTTGATAGCCTTCCTTTTCCGAACGCGCGAGCATTCGAGTTTCGCGACCCCTTTGGCAATCGAGCCGAGCTAATTCAACATCTGTAAACTAGAGTTTTCATGCCATTGCGTCCTGACTACGCCGTTAGGACTGTGGCCTACCCACAAATTGTCCGCTGGATGGTGGACAATGTTTTGGAACCACGTCGAGCCGATCGCTTACTACCAATGGTGCTAATTTTATTTTCTGCCTTTTTTTTACAAAGTATCGCGGGTACACCTCCGACAGCCTTGGCAGCGGCTGTATTTGGTAAACGAATTCGCAAAAATGCTAAAGAGTTTCAAGCGTCTTAGACACCGAGAGTGAATCTTTGGCACAACAGGCCCTGCTTCGCCTAATGCAATCGCGAACAACATTAGTAATTGCACATCGCTTGGCCACTGTAAAGAACTCGGATCAAGTTCTAGCTGTCGATCAGGGCCGCATCGTCCAAGAGGGAAAGCACGAGGTCCTTGCCAAAGATGCCAATGGACTCTACTATCGGTTGTTGCAAAGACAATTTATAGAAAGCCTATCCTAAAAATAAGTCAGCAGCGAGAAGAGTCCAAAACCCTAGGGAGCATATATGAGGCCAGTTTTAGAAGAAGCAATGATAAATCCGAATGCAACAAAGTCGATAGAAAATTTTCACCCACATGTCGTTAAAGAAGTACAAGATGCCTTAAAAATTCATGAATGGGTTGGAGCATAGGAAAAACAAAGCCTATATCTAGCTCTTGGATCAGGTATCAATGGATG
>CAYMBJ010000125.1:0-7800 GCA_964388665.1 uncultured Pseudobdellovibrionaceae bacterium
AAATTTTTTTTCTTATTTTATTCATTTTTTTGTCTAGACAACGGGGTCCACCTTAGAGAACTAAAAAAAGTAGCCAAATTTGCTTCTAGGCGCGGCAGCCATTCGAGAAAATATTCTTCAAGCAATGTGACACTTTCAATGGGCTGAATGCCGCCGCGTCGAGCATTCGCTTTAAGAATTTCCAAAAGTCTATCCGATCCATCTTGCATTTTAAAGTGATCTCTAGCAGATTTAAGCAAAGCCAAATTATCGCGAACCTCTTTGCTCAATTGGTCAGTTATTGCACCTAAAGAGCTTTGCGAGGGTGAAATTGTCAAAAGCTGATTTACAATGGTCTGAATCTCTAAGTCTGAGAATGGTATGCTGTAGCGGATTTGCAGATGCCGCAGGCTTTCGTGAATCAATAGTCCCAGGCGCGAAGTGGCTCCTAGCCGCAACCATTCATCACGTTGCAAGCGCACACCCAGTATGGGATTGTAAATAGCCAGCTTGAAAATTTGCTCTGGCGGAATTTTGAGGTCTCCCAGATCCAGTCCCATTGCTAATGGGATGGGCCAGCGAGAGCAACTCCAGCGTACATCGTGTAGAGCTGCAAGTATCATTGGGCTCAGCGAAGGTTCAATCTTTTCCCATTGATCAAGTAGCTCTACCATTTTAGAGTATTCCGAAAACTGATTGGCCTGAATGGTAATATATCCAGTCTTTTCAAAAAAACCCGACGTTGGACAATAAGCTAAGGAATCCTTTGGATCTTCTAGCATCGGTTCCAGATCGGGTCCAAGAATATCAAAAAGGTAGATTTGGCTCTCTGTTGTATCTCCGTCATTGCCCTCAAGCTGATGGTTCCGTTCTTTTGATACTCCGCTGCCTCCGCCGACAAATCCATTCTTTTTCGCCTGGACGGAAGGTGACAGAACAGATAAATTAGTAAAAATCAAAATCCATAAAAACAAATGGGACTGGGCTTTCATGAATCAAAAACTGTGCAAGACATATACCGATCAGGAATCTAGCTAGAGTGAGCATAAAGGAAGTCATTGGCTAAATCTCGACTGGCTAAAAAGGGTTTTGGTGAACTCCATACAACTGTCAAGGATATCGACAGTCTTATTCGCGCTGGCCAATTCACCAAAGCGAGAAGATTGGTCAAAGACGTTGACGGAAGTGAAATTGTTGATCAAAGACTTTTCGCAACCTGGATAGAGAATTTACGACGGCTTGGGTACTATGATCTGGCTTTGTGGCAGATTTCTCGGCGTGCTGACGAAGCTCACTGGATTTTGGAAAAGGCCATGATTCTTGGAGAACTTGGAGCCACACGTTCCGCTTTAAGATTGCTTTATCTCAATAGTCCGCCGACCGAGAGACGTGCGCTTGCGCAATATCATTATCATTGTGGAAACCTCTCGAGCATTGAACACAACTATGAGAAGGCTCTTTTTCATTTAGAGGAGCGAAAGAAATTATTTTCTAATTCTGAATATGACTTTGCGATCACAGAACTCAATATTCTTGGAACAGAGGTCAATCTAAACGTGAGCATTGGCCTGCAGAATAGATTGCCAACTTTGCGTGATCAGTTAGACAACTACATTGGTTTACATAAAAAGGCACATCCTCATTTGGCGCTTGGTGCCTTTTACTTTCGCGCTGAAATCGACCGAGCTCAAGGTCGTTATGCGAGGGCTCTAAGGGATTTGAAATCTGCTTTGGAGGTCTTTCAGCACAAGGACCGCGAGTCCCTGATGTTTCTGTTGCTTCTGGTGGAGCTAGAAGTGCATTTGGGACGGTCGTCAGAAAAACGCCTCAATCAGGTCAAGAAGAAAGTCTTGGCCCAGAGCCACGTTACCTATTGGGATCAGTGGAATTTTATTCGCGGGCTTTTTCACTCGACAAAAAATGAGCTGCAAAGAGCACAGACATTCTGGAATAGGGTGATCATTGGCAATCGAACCAACCACCATGTACAGAGAGCCTATCAAGAGTGCGATTGCGGCAAAGTGTTACTTCGAATTGAAGCCAAAGCCACCTCCATTGTGACGGAAAATTTAATTCGCCGCTATCGATTGCATCCTTCTGATTTGCCGGCGTTGATTCTGAGCAACCGAGAAAAAGTAAATTTGTTCATGGAGCTGCCCAGACTAATTTCTGCATTTTCCATTCAGATTGCCACACGGGGCGAATTCGGAAGCTTGATGGCTGAAACGTGGGACGAAGTTTGGGATCAAATCTACACCGAGTCTTCGCGTCTTGCTTTCAAAAAATTGCTGCATCGTTGGCGCAATAGTGCGCCGGCAAAGACTGCAATCATTTCGTTTTCGGGTTCTAAATTAAAATGGATATGGAAAAGCGAGGCAAAAATGATTTTGGAGATCTTGCCGCCAGATTTTTCAAGACGTAAATGGGTCAGCCCCCCCTTCTGACAACTGTTCCATAAAATTTGAATGCTCAGTTACTTCAGGCAGGGCCTGATTTTGTCAATGGCCATTTTACGAAGCTCTTTTTGATTGTTCCAAACAATATTTTGGTGAAAAACAAAATCTTTATAGTCAGAAGCAATTCCACTGGCGTAGTCTTTTAAGGCTTCAGGCTTTTCTAATTCAAATAGACGATCTGTTAGATCTCTAATTTGCAAAAGGTTGTCCTGTACATCCGAAAGTGCATTGAAATTTGCAGTGTGCAAGGCGTCCTCTCCCATTTCCATTACCAATTGCAAATCGGAAAAGGCCAACTCGCACTCTGCGGAAATGGCGTGGGCATTGAATCCACTCATCAGAACTAGGGTTATCAAGATTGTTTTCATACGTACTCCTTTGGTGTTAGGGCTGCAGCTATTGCAGTCATGGATAAATTATGCACTGCGCCAGTGATAATTTCCAGGTACTTTTTAAATTTTAAAATGAATTAATTTCAATATGTTACAGCTTATAATCAACTTTACCACTGAGCGAGGGGTTTGCTCGCGCCCGGGGGGCTGCCAAATAGAAGGTGAATGATCTAGGACGCTCGGCGAATCCTGTCCGTATTGAGAATCATGTGTAAATCAATTGAAAGTGTATTTAGAAAAGTAGCGAATTTTTTTATCTTATTTGACGAGCTTGCCATTTTTACCTAAGCCTCTGTCTTCAATAACAGCGAAAGAGCTGACTCTGTAAAATTGTATAGAGTGTTTTCTTCGCGCATTACAAGGAGCAATGATGAAAAAGCTAGTTACAAGTTTACTGGGAGTTATGGTGATGGGTCAGGCTGCACAGGCAGATATTTTTGTCGCCTATGAGGCCCTTGGGCAAAGTGTATACCAGAAGATTGATGCTGACTATGGCCAAGAGCAATTGCAAGCGGAGATTTACGATCTGGCGGACCTTGGATATCAGATCATGGATTTATATGCGAAAAAATACTCTGACTGCGCCGACCAGTATGCTCAAGTGCGCTCAGAAGATGAGATGATGCGGAATATGACGTATGAGGAGCTCGATTTGCGTTATCATGATGGCGTCGGTTTGCCCTCAACTGATCAGGCGCCGAGAAACTGTTACTTGGGTCGCTCAATGGTGGCGCATCCCTACATGGCGCTGGCATTGTATGCTGATGGCCTGACTTCGTCGGAAAAAAAATCTGCGCTACATGAAATTGAAGAGGTTGTTGAACGCGCAGATCGTCTAAAACAAATTCTCGAGAACTAAAATTTTTTACTTTGAATTCTTATTTTTTTTGTTCTGAATTTTTTATATTGAATTTTTAGCTTTGGGGAGCTGAGCCCCCAGGATGCTACGACTCGGCCCCCTGTCCCGAATGGATGAGGGGCGAGAAGGAGCCCCTGCGCAGGTGTCTAGCTACGACACAGGGCCTTGCATCTTTAGCTTTTTGAGGAGCCTGTATCTGAGTTATTCATATTCAGGAGCCTGCTAATTTACAATTCGAAATTGCATCCGCCGACGACAGTAAAGTCGGGAGTGAGTTCTAAAGTTCCTTGCCAATCAAAAACTTCATCTGACATTCCGTCATTGCCTTCGATTGTTTTATCCATCGTTAATGTCATTTTTTCGATATTCACATCTTGGGAGTCTGGAATAGGAGTTATATAGCCATAGGTAACAATAAGGGATTCTTTTGTTTCGGCCACAAGAAAATTGATAGGATGGCTGACGACTTCTGAACCTTGATCATCAACATTGTTAACTGTAATTTCAAATTTCTCTCCTACTTTTGTCATGTCCACCTTAATGAAAGGCTCAGTAAAATGACAGACAACTGCTTTGGTTTCGCCTTTTCCGGCCATCGCTACGGGTGCAATCGCTACTGTCAAAAGTGCTATAAAAATTTTCTTCATGTATTCCTCCGTTGTGTTTGATTAATAGAGAAGTACGAACTCAATGCGACCGCGCTTGCGGCCTTTGACGGCGCCTCGGAAGCATTGATCTCGAACTCAACTATAAGGTGGGTTTAGCAGTATTCACGTAGTTTTGTCGACTGTTTCATTAAGCCTAGGACCGAGAGTTGCCATTTGCGATAGAAGTACGTGGAGAAAAAATAACTTTGGCACTTTGGCTTGTCAAAATGAGAATACGCCCTAGTGAGTTGCCAGTGAAATTTTTGATCTATTGCTAAAACCATCCCTGAATGACTTTCAAAGCTTCGCCACCGCCGCTGACGCCATAGTGAAAGACCACTGCGAGGATAACTGCATAGAATATCGCTGCCAAAATGCCAAGTAACGAAGTCAGGCCCAAGAACAGACCATCTTCTTCTGTGAGAGCAATGCCAGTTAAAAAAATGACGCCGGCAGGAGCTGTATTGGTTCCAGGAATTGGGATGATCATGAGTATTGCCATCATGAGCACGATCACACCAGCAAAGGTGTGTCCAGCATTGCCACTCGCCCAGGACCAACGAGGACGCACAAAGTTTTCTAATCTTGAAAAAAAGCTCGCAGCACCATTGAGCATTTTTGTTGCCATGCCTTTATTGATTTGGATCTTGGACATTCTCTGAGGAAGCCATGGTTTGTGTCTTCCGCTGATCATTTGCACAGCTAAGATCGCCAATAAAATTCCGAAAGGTGTGCTGTATCCCGGAGCCGGCACAGGCAGTGCGCTCGGTAGCGAAAACAGCACCAGCACAAGACCAAAACCTTTTTCACCAATGTCTTCAAATAAGCGACCCACGGTGAGGTCGTGGTCTTTGGAAAGCAGTTGTTGTAGCAATTCTGAGAGGCTGGCCTCAGGCGCAGCTGCCGTTTCGGGTTGTGGCTGCGCTTTGATGGACGCATTAGGCGTTTGAGGAACTTGAGGTGTATTCATAGTGAAATCTTATATACCGAAACCGAACATGATACGCAAATAGTTCCCTGAGAGATTGATGTCTTTGGACTGTGAGCTGATGGTGTCAGTTGCACCTTTCCAACGAAAGTCTTCGTAGCCAAGTTCACCACCGATCACTATGCCAATGAGGTTCACTCCGCCTTCGACGCCAATGGTGTAGCTCGATAAACTCGAGCCGGTCCAATTTGCGACTTCAACATCGCTCACCTTTGCATTGAGGGTGGCGGTGTGCGAAATCCCGTAAGTGAAGATTGGTCCAAGATAAATGAACGAATCAATAAAGCGTGAGTTGATCAAAACTGAGGTGCGACTGGTGCTAAAATTAAAGTCAGCTCCACCACCACTGGATTTCAATCCCGTGGTTTCATAGCGCGCGCCAAAGCCAATTGGAAACAGGGGAGGCATGATGATGACGTCAGCTCCAAAACCATAAGCAGGAGTTGTGCTCGGTGCGCCTGATATCGCGTAAACATCCGCCAGGTTGAGTTGTGAAGACAAGGCACCCACGCTGGCACGAGCCTCAAAAAGCGCATGAGCTTGTTGAATCTTGGCAAACGAGACGAGTGTGGAAAGTGCAAATATTATGGCAAGAGATTTGCTAAAGCCTTTGCGAAAGCATGACAGGTAAATTCGTGAAGTTCTGTATAAAGTCATTGGGCCTCCTAGGTCGTATTATAGGTCTAAAGATTTAGTAAAAGAAATTGAAATTTGCCAGTCCTTGGTCATGGACTCTTTGTAAATGGTCGGTGTGTTCTTTTTCGTCCTATGTTAGCGTGGTATTCATGCTTCACTCTCGAGTTTCTGTATTTGAATGGCTCAAAATGAACCTTTCCGTCAAAGATCATTTTGAAAAGCGATGGAACCTACCGGAGCTCTCACAGGTGCGCACGTTTTATGGGGTCTATCACGGCATTACCGAAGTGGCGCAGTCTTTGGCGATTTTGTTTCAACACAAACGTAGCTTTGCATGGTTAGAAGGCTGGTCTCCTTATTGTGAGCCAGTGGTGACACACCTCATGCGAGAGGGCTACCAGGCCATAAAGCTCAAATCGAGCGAATGGCAAAGCGCCGAATTTGATCCTGAGGCCTGGGTAGAGAGCTTGCCGAAGGACACCGTATTTGTGCTCAATACCATCGATCATCCAGTGACTGGGGAGATCAATCCGGTGTTTAATCAGTTGGATGAGATTCTCAATGCAAAAAGAATATATCATCTTGCCACCTCGGAAGACTTTCACCGTTACCGATCTCTTGAAGCCTCTCCGTTTGGATGTTTTGTGCTCAATTACTCGCCTCAATTCGCAGCGCTGATCAATGGTGGGCGCTATCGTCCCCCCTTTTTGATCGCCCCCTATTTTGAATACTCTCATGCACATATCTTGCAACAATTGAAAACATCTGCCAGCGAAGATGTGACTTTGATCTCTGATATTCGAAACAAACTGTCTGACTTTGTCTTTACCAAACAACCGACATCTGAGACGACTGTACCAGCGGTTGCGAAAAGCTCGGAGCTCTCTGCAGCGGCGTTGCAGGATCGTCTGCTTCTCCATTTTAATGACATCAACGCGCAGGCGGTTTGTGCCTTGCTTTGTGAAAAATTGCCAGCATCCTTGCATCGTCACATTGTACCCTTAAGTCCATGCAATGCGACTTCGTATAAAGATATGCACAAATGGTGGACCGATGTTCCTGCTGAGATTCTGAATTCAGGCTCCTTGCTATTGATGATGATGCCGGCCCTGCAACATCCCCAACTGGTAAAGTCTGTGCGAGAGTCCGCCGAGAAAGTCCTTGAGCTTCAAGCTATAGGTGGCTAATGCTAGCGTATGAACTGCTGGCGTGGAATCGTATTGAGAGCAATCAAGTATTCTGAGGCCGATCTCATCGTTCAGGCTCTCACCAACGAGGGCAACAAGATGAGCTTTTTGGCTCGGGGTGCACTAAAGAGTCGCAAGCGTTTTGGTGGTGGAGTTTTGGAGCCCACCCATGTCGTGGAGTTTATCACTTCGCAGAATTCGCATGGCCGCGAGATTTTGACTGTGCAAGAAGCGCGACTGATCTGCGATTTTCGCAAGTTGCGTGAATCTTATGACCGAGTTGATGTGGCCTTGAAATTGTTGCAGTCGATTTCGCGAACGGGTCAAGAGGGTGACGATCAGTCAGCAGATCTCTACAATCTGTTGGGGAATTCCCTAAAAGCTCTGGAAGTGTCTAAGGAGCCGCATTATGTGGGCTTTATTTTTTCGCTCAAGCTGATGCAGCAGCAGGGTGTCTTGGAGCTTGAGCCCTGGATGAGTCCTTTTTTAAGACCGCCAATTCGTGAATCAGAAAATGAGTTCAATCTGAATTCATTTTTAGAATTGCAAGAACAGCGCTTGCGATTTCAAAACATCTTCGAGAGCTATCTCAAAAGTTAATAATTACTGACCAGGCCATTTGCTAGTGGACATATTTGATTTGTTATGATTTTCTT
>CAYMBJ010000126.1:0-7686 GCA_964388665.1 uncultured Pseudobdellovibrionaceae bacterium
GAAAAACTGGCGTCAGCAGTATGAAACGACTGTCCGTTTTTTTGGGGGAAGATCATTCTAAAATCAGGAGTTTTCGAACCACTTGTCAATTTAAGGTCTCTAGACTTATCCCAGAATTTGCTTAGGAATGTAGAAACATTCTTGATGTCTGAGTCACTTAAGAGTTTAAAAAGCCTAGACCTGTCAGGCAACTTATTCTCGGATCTCAAAGTGTCTGATTTTGAAACCTTGCAGGCCCTTGAGGTATTAAAGCTTGAGGCCAATGAGCTAAGAGAGTTTCCCACTTTTTTGCTAAAGCTACCAAAGCTAAAGGAGCTCAGCTTTTGTGGGCGAGCTTTTAATTCCATGGACTACAAAAGGATTGGCGAGCTAGCCAAGATCACCAATCCTAAGCTTAAAATGCGCTTTTGTGACTAAGAACGCCTCAATGCATATTTCCAAAATGGCAGACGGGCATCGTGAATGTTCCATTTACAATGTTGCCATCGTCAAGAATGATTACAGCTTTGCCGCTTATCTCTGTGTCGGTAACTGAGGTGAGCTGAACTTTTCCTTTAGTTGTTATTAGGTTTTGTGATGTGCCATTGCTCTGGATATAAAAGGTGGCTGAGCTCATAGGATCGCCGGTACCAAGGATTGTCTCGCCAGCCTGTTTCGCGACAGATACCAATACTTGACGCGTGGGAAAGATCATGGCGTTGCAAGGATCGGTGCTGTCTTCATCTGTAAAAGTCAGGCTAAACTTTCCGGCGTCAAAGCCATTTTCCTTGGCTGTTCCCGATCGGAAACTCCAATTATTGCCGCCGATTTTTCCTTCCATGCTTGCCTCTGCGTACGGCGTCGGATCATTGTCAGGACTAGGGCCTGGAGACTTGTCTTCCGTTTTTACTGAGCAGGCCACGGTTCCGCCAACTACTAGCGCGGCCAACCCCATTGATTTGATAGTGCTTAAGCCCAATTTCCAGTTTAGATTTTTCATTCGTTTTTCTCCTTTTTGGTGACCATTATGTATTTGAGGAAGGTTCGCAAGTGAATCATGTTTTTGTGTTCCGCAAGATTCCGTGAAATTCCTAGCACAATTGCTTTTTTCGGGGACCGGGGATGGATTTTTCATGACCCGCCTTACAAGTCTTGGTATCTGAAACTCATGGCAAATCATAGATTTCTTGCTCACAGCAGCTACCGGGACGTATTGAGTCACGAACTTGCACGCAGACAAAGCAGTAATTCCAGGTATTCTTTGCGATCGTTTGCGAAGAAATTGAATATTCCGGCACCAGCTCTGAGTGAAATTCTCAGTGGAAAGCGTGGCCTCTCTTGCAACCGCGCGATATGCATTGCTCAGATACTTGAGATGAATGAAATTGAGACCGAGTATTTTGTGGCCTTGGTGGAGAGCGCCCATGCCCGTTCAAAGAAACTCAAAGCGCTCGCGCAAGAGAAGGTGCAGAGCATTCGTGAGCTTCGAGAGAGCCCACTTGATAAAGATCAATTCAAAAGTATATCGGAGTGGTATCATTTGGCGATCCTCGAACTTTCAAGAATCCACGGTTTTCGCTCATGTCCAGTTTGGATTGCGGAAAAGCTTGGGATATCTATATCCTCTACCCGTGAAGCGGTAAAAAGACTTTTGAGACTTGGTCTACTGAAGCAACTGGGACAGCAGTTGGTTCCAAGCAGCGATGACATGATTGCCGCAATTTCAGAAGTTCCATCCGCTGCTATCCGTAAGTTCCATTGTGATCTTCTAAAAAAGGCTCATGAAGCTGTTGAAAACCAAAACGTGAATGAGCGTCATTTTAGTAGTTTGATATTTGCTATAGACGGCACAGACGAAAATCAAATCAAAGAGGCCAAGAAACTTGTCAGCGAGTTCAATCGTAGGTTCAATAAGCTTATGACGTGCAATAAGAATCAAACCAAACTTTACTGCTTCAGTACCCAGCTCTATAGTTTAGAAACATCAAAGGTGTAAGTTGATCAGCTAGAATTTATCTTGAATTCAGTAAGGACATTTCGTCACATCAAACTATTTGATTTACAAGGATATAAAATCGCGATTTGCTCTGCGTGGAGGTATTGAATGATTGTTCATGCGTTAATGAGTTTAGTTTTTGTGGCTGCGGCCCAAGGGAATTTTGCTTTCGACTTCAACAATGTCGAGTTGCCTGAAATCGTTCGGCAATATGCAAAGGCGACCGGACAGCAATTTGTCTTTGACGATACGTTAAAGGGAAAGGGAAGTCTGGTAAATCCCTCACCCATTTCGAAGGAGGAGGCCTTTAATCAGCTCACTGAAGTTCTTGCATTGAATGGCTACGCGTGGATGAAAAGAGACAATGTAATTGTGATACAGCCAGCTCGGCGCGCCTTGCGTGGCAATGTTGAAGTCGTTAAAGATTTGCCACCTATGAGGCCGCAAAAGATGGTTACCTGGGTGTATGAATTCAACCATCTACCGGCTGAACTCGTCTATCGACAGATGCGAGTGTTGCAGTCAAATGAGGGTGAGTTGAACACAACACCTGGAAACAAGTTGATAATCACGGATTGGATTTCTAATCTTCATCGTGTAGCAAAGCTATTCGCAGAAGTCGATACTCCCGAAAATCCCAACATCGCTTCTATGCTCAAAGAATTCAATACCACACACAATTCTATAAATAATAAGAGTAGCAACAAGGCTTCAAGGGATCCACACAGTTCTAAGTCTAAAGGCAAAGTAAAAATTCAGAAAGATTCAGTACCGGCGGCAAAACCGCCAGAAAACTGAAGTCAAAGATCAAAGTGACCAAAAGTCACAGTCGAGTTGACACCAGTGCTTTGTCAGGGACTCAAGTCCATACGATGGATTTGGCAGTGGCGCCCTTTGTGCTGCACTGAGAGTACATGCCGAATAGTGGAAATCAGCTCACTTCGATGAACCGGTTTGGTAAGATAGGCTGAGCATCCAGCGTCAAGGCAATGCTCACGGTCACCTTTAAGAGCATGGGCGGTGAGCGCGACAATGGCTTTGCGAAACCCCATTGTCCGGAGGCGAATGGTGGCATCTATCCCACTCAACACTGGCATTTGTACGTCCATCAAAATGACATCCGGCTGCTGATCAAGGGCCAGTTGAATGCCGACTTCACCGTTGTCTGCGACGGACACTTTTGCTCCGGTTGAAGCAAGAATTCTTGTTAAAAGGAATTGGTTGTCCTTAGAATCCTCGACCACCAATATATGCACTTTATCTAAACGAATTGGATCCAGCAGCTGTTCTTCATTCTTTCCGGTGACCTTTTTTTGGTTTGTAGCCACTTCGGTCGAGATGCTGATCTCAAATGTACTACCGGCACCAAATTTACTTTCAACTAGCCTGAGATTCCCCCCCAATGCTCTAGCCAAACGTTGTGAAAGGACAAGGCCTAAACCTGTGCCGCCAAACTTTCTGGTGATAGAACTATCGGCTTGAGAAAATGATTGAAAAAGTAGGCTTGCTTGCTCAGGCTTAATTCCAATTCCAGTGTCAGTGATGGCAAACAGGATTTCGTTTTTGGTTTTGGCATCGCCCTTCACGCCCTCCATTGATACAGCAATGGAGACCTTGCCTTTTTCAGTGAACTTTAAGGCATTGCCTACAATGTTGAGAAGAATCTGTTTTAATCGTAGGGGATCTGTGAATATGAGTTCAGGTAACTCCGGACTCAATTCTAAAAGTAGTTTCACATTTTTCAATTTTGCCTTTGGCTCTAGAGCCGATACGACTTCAGAAAGAATTTCAATTATTGAGACTTCACAGAGTTCAATTTGGAGTCGCCCCGCCTCAACTTTAGCAAGATCTAAAATATCATTGATGATGGCCGTCAGAAGCTGGCCATTGCGCTGAATCGTATCTAAATAATTTTTACGATCTAAATCTCCTAGGCCCGGTTCAGCAAGGAGTTCTGAAAATCCTAGAATGGCTCCTAGGGGAGTTCTAATTTCGTGACTCATATTCGCAAGAAACTCACTTTTAGCCCGATTCGCTTCGATGGCATCATTTAGAGAATCACGCAGTTCTAACTGCCTTTTACGATCCGCAATGGCAGATTGAATCAAAGAAGTCAGTGCACGTTGCCGCACGGGTCTTTCGAGCAAAGTAACGTTTGGAATAGGTGTTACGAGATCAAGTGCAATGGAGCTACTCAAATCACCTGCACTGACGAGCAAAATTACCGGTAGCGAAGACCACGGAGGCTGCTTATTCAAACGATTTACAAGTAGTGAAATTTTTGCGGCATCAAGGACTTCTTTGGCAAGGACAATGGCTCCAGTGCTTTCACTGATATTTAAATTTAATTCTTCAACACTGGAAAAAATCCTGCAGGAGATTCCAAAATCTGCCAACAGGTGTTTGGTCAACACAGCATCTTTGTCGCTGGCTGCATGCAAAAGAACTTCAAGATTCTTTATCAATCGGTCTAACTCCATTTACCAAAAGCTCTGGCGTTCCAGTCAAGACACCACGGAAGTTTTTTAAAGCTGGACCGACACAGATTCCGCCATCTGAAAACATCAACTCGCGGATTGTTCGCTCATGCTTTCCGCCCCTACGTTTGACCACGGAAATCGCCTGATTGACCGCGCCGTTAGCCTCAAAATATCGAAAAAGCATTACGTTGTCTGCGAGGTAACTCACATCAATGGCAGTTTCCATCGCAGAGCCCAAAAGTCCATGCTGCGCTACCGCGAGCAATGTTGCAACATCCATTTGCCGCAGATAGCTGAGAAGTTCATGCATATGAATCATCAAAAAACGCTCTTCCGGCATGGCATTCATATAGCCGTTGAGACTGTCTAAAACCACCACCTTACATTCTTCTTTTTCTACGATCTCCCTCACAGCCATCATGAATTCTCCGGGCGAAATCTCGGCGGGATCAACCTGTCGTAAGGTGATATTTCCTGAATCAATTCCTTTCTGAAGATCAATCCCCAGTGATTTTGTTCGATCAAGTAGGGTCCGTTTGCCTTCGTCAAATATAAAAATCGCGACTTTTTCACCATGATTCGCAGTGTATTCAGCATATTTTGCTGCAACTGTGGATTTTCCAGAACCCGCAGGACCCATGAGCAAAGTGCTCGTTCCAGAGTCAATACTTCCACCCCACAGGTTATCGAGCTCTACAATCCCGCTTTTCACAAATCCTGATTTTTCTTTGATTCCATACTGAGAAGCCACTAACCGAGGGAAAACAACAAGTCCGCCCGTTCGAATTGAAAAATCGTGGTATCCACCTCTAAATGGAACACCTCGAAGTTTTGTTACTCTAAGCCGTCGGCGCTCTGCGCCATATCCGGGCGAAAGATGTTCAAGAGAAATCACACCGTGGACGACACTTTGAATTTCTTGTTCTTTTTGCAGTTGAATTTTGTCATCAAGGAGGATCACGGTTGCTCCTCTTTCAGAAAAGAAATGCTTGAGAGCCATGACCTGTCTACGAAATTTTACAGAATCCAGAGTGAGGAGCTTCAGTTCAGAAAGAGAATCAATAACAACTCGCGAGGGTTTAATTTTTTCAACAATTTCGAACATCGCTTTATTTGTTTGGCTCAGTTCAACTTCAGATGTGTGAAAAAAATTACTTTGTGTTGCTGTGGCAAGATTGTCATCACTCGGCAATTCGAAAATTTCAATTCCATTCAAATTCCAACCATGAGAGGCCCCTACTTGCGTTAACTCCTGTTTGGTTTCAGAAAGTGTCATGTACAGACAGCTTTCTGCACTGTCACGGCCCTGCATAAGAAACTGCATTGCCAGCGTTGTTTTCCCGGTTCCTGGACTGCCCTCAACTAAATAAATTCTATTGGCTGGAAAGCCGCCGACCAAAACGTCATCTAAACCAGGCACTCCGCTGCTAAGCGAACTGTACTTTTCGCAACTCTGCATATATTGCACTCCTCTGGTGATCATCCCCTCTCTACTCTTGAGATAACGATACCTCTGCAATATAAAACATAGTGTCCATTATTTGATTGTCAAGTTCCTGGTAGCCTGCGATTGTCCTATGATCCGCTAGGCTGGGATCATAGGAGTTGAGAGTTCGCCTTTTGGGAGATGATGCTTGGCGGAATCCTAAATGTCCTGTGGCTCGTCTGTTTTGTTCAACAACTCTGCGGGAGTGATAATAGAACCAGCTCCCTCAGCGTCTGGCTGAAAAGGGGCACGGTTAAGATATGACATGGCCGCAAAAGAATTTCCCAGAGGCTCAATTTGCACTACTTCGGGCTTTAAGTATGGAAACTCATAAACATCATCGAGCTTAACTCCGTTGACTGTATAGTTATTTGCAACCCAGTCCTGCTTTTTGTCCACCGCAACGCCTTTCTGAGAGTCTCTATGGCTTTGCCAATAGTAGTTCACACCCACAATGTACTCAGTATCGCCAATCTTGAGTCGATCAAAGTCGTTGGTAACAATAATTTCCACTTGTCGAGCCAAGGGCTGATCCATTGGTCCCATTTCCCTTTTTCCTTCTTGAACCGGTACATTTCCATCTTGCGCAGGCAGCATGGCGCGCATTGCGGGAGTGTGTTCCATGCGAAAGCAGCCATGAGACTCATTCTGCCGACTGAGCTGCCAGCGCTTCGTCGGCTTCTTCCCTCGCTGGGCATCGATACCGCCAATGTCGGAGTCCTCACCGGACAACAAATGGGGATTGTCCTTTTCGTTTGCAAAACGTATGGGGCCATGAAAGCCGACGCCTCCATTAAACCAAAAGGTAGGAAAGCCTGCAAAGATGTCTGATCCGTTTACGGAATAATGCGTGCGGCGCTCTTCGAAGATTGAGATTGTAAATTTACTTGCTTGCGATCTTCCGCTTGCTGGAGTTGTCGTCGGAAAAACCACATGCATGGTAACGCTGCCGTCACTTTCGATAAAAACATTTCCAGGAAAGAGCGACTTCAGGAGCTCCAAGTTTGTGGCGAAGTCAGAAGATACAATGGGTCTGATTTGGGTATTGATTTGATTCTGGTACTCCTTATAGGTGGCTGAATCCAACACTGAGAACTTTGGGTTTTCCAGTCGGTCAGCCCATCTCGTAACTTTTTGGCCATCCTTTGTTCTTTCAGCGACTTGGTAACGCCATTTAAAGAGCGCGTGGCCATTTTTTGCTCTTTCAATTGTTTGGTAACGACTGAGGAGGTAGGCGGAATATCCTTGCACCTCTTCGCGCGTGAGATTGAGAGTCACTCGAACTGTCTTACCAAGCACCGAAGCATATATTTTCATGCCTTCAGGCCTCTGCATTCTGGGTAAAAGGCCAACATAGAGCCAAGAAGCCACTTTATCTGGTCCCGATTGATAGATCTCTACATTCTCAATCGCTCCGTCTGCGACCATGTCCTCGAGGGCGCTTTGGTCAGTACTCAGTACTTGGAATTGCGCAAAGAGTTTCTGCGAAAAGAAGGTTCCCAAAGAGAGGCCCGCGGCTCCCTTAAGAATGGATCTTCGATCAATATTCAACTTTTTCAACTTATTCAAAATGCCTCCTTAAATAAGTACTGCTCCTCTCAGACTGAAAGCAAAGATGGTTCCAACACGTTTCGTCCATAGGCGATCTGGTGGGCCACTGGATAATGGAATTTGAGTCAGAAATCGCGAATCCGGAAAATTTCAGGATAGTTGTCGCATGAACTTTAGCTGGATTGCTTAAGTTC
>CAYMBJ010000127.1:0-7312 GCA_964388665.1 uncultured Pseudobdellovibrionaceae bacterium
ATAGATCAAGCGCATCACTAAGTGTCAAATTATATATGACTCAGGACACTAGCTATCAACAAAAAGCAAGCGGGTCTTCAAACTGCGCGGCAGCTTGCTGATCTTTGTGACCAACCGATCTATGTCTGGGCCGGCAACATCTGTAACAATGTACCCTATGAGCCCGGCCGTAGAAAGGTGCTGTCCAACGATATTGGCACCGTGACTTGAGATAACACTGTTAATCTCTCCTAGCACGCCTGGTTCATTGCGATGAACATTGATAAAGCGATAGCAATCAACAGCAGGCGGCAAATCGGCAATCGGAAAATTCACGGAACCCGCAGTCGAGCCATAGAGCAAGAACTTGCGAAAGCTGTCGGCCACTTCCACACCAATATTGTATTGTGCTTCTTCTGTGCTGCCGCCAATGTGCGGAGTAAGAATAACGTTGGCCACAGTTTGCAAAGGCGATACAAATTTCTCTTTATTGGACGCTGGCTCCACAGGAAACACGTCGATCGCGCATCCGCCCAGGTGGTTGGATTTGAGCGCTTGAACCAATTCTTCTATATCCACAACTGTGCCACGACTAGCATTGATAAAGTATGCGCCCTTCTTCATCATCTGAAACTCTTGCTTTCCCATCATATTTTTTGTGAGGGGGGTTTCAGGCACATGAAGCGTAACAAAATCAGCAACTTTGAGCAAATCCTCAACTCTTGCCATAGCAACGGCATTCCCGAGTGGTAGCTTTTTAACAATATCAAAAAATACGACCTTCAGACCAATGGCCTCAGCCATGACTGAGAGCTGGCTCCCGATATGACCGTAGCCAATGATTCCCAGCGTTTTACCGCGAACCTCGCGTGCCCCAGTGGCCGACTTTATCCAGTCCCCCCTGTGTGCACCGGTGTTGCGATCTCCGAGCTGGCGCGCCAAACAGATCATTTCGGCAATCACAAGCTCCGCAACACTGCGGGTATTAGCATGTGGAGCATTGAACACTGGCACTCCCAATTTTTGAGAATGATCAAGATCGATTTGATTGGTGCCAATACAAAAAGCGCCAATACAATCTAAGTCTTTTCCTGCTTCCAATACGGCAGCTGTGACCTGGGTCTTGGAGCGAATTCCCAGGACATTGTACTGCGGCAGTAGCCCCACCAGTTCTTCTTCTGATGGTGAATGTGACAAGAGTGTAATCTCAAAGCCTTCTGACTCCAGCCGGCTCTTAGCAACGGGATGGATCGCTTCAACCAATAATATTTTTTTCATCAGTTTTCTCATTCCTCAAAACAAGTGATCCATCAAATGAATCTGACAAATCACTAATGAATTCTCATTTATTACCAACAACGTGGTGCAAAAGTTCTTCTAAGTTTCCACTAGCAGGGTGACAATTGTTTTCATAGTGGTCAATAGCGCAAGTTTTCAACTTTTGGTCGTAGACGATGATATGCTAATTCATCAAGCTATTAGGCAGAGCGTGCCTAGTTGTTGGAGAACTTTGCATGCTCGAAAGATGAGCGAAATTCCAGAGCGCAGTTTGATTCATGCCGCCATGGTGGACATGCACTTAGAAATAAAGAATCCGCAGCCTTTGGGATTGGAAGTTATCAAGAAGTTGTCGCTGAGTCATCCCCAGTGCGAAATCGTTGCCATGTCTGGTGACCTAGACCGCCAACTAATGGAAAAATGTCTTCATGCTGGGGCGCAGAGGTATTTGGCCAAGCCCCTGTCCTTTGAGGAACTCTCGCTTGTCTTAGGCAAAATAGAAGCGCTATGGCGACTACGGAGCTTTGATCTGCGATCGCAATCTTTTAAAGCACGATGGATCGGGACCTCTGAGGCTTCGCAAAGTGTTTTGAAGCAAGTGGCGGCACTCAAAGGCGAAGAAAATGCTGTGCTGATTGAGGGTGAAACGGGAACAGGCAAAGAGGTGATCGCCTCTCTTTTGCATCAACAGGAGGGCACACGCCCCTTGGTGTCGATCAATATCGCGGCCATCCCTGAAAATCTATTTGAGTCAGAGCTCTTTGGTCATGTCAAAGGCGCCTTCACTGGCGCAGATCAAAACAAGATGGGCCTGGTTGAAGCTGCTAACAGTGGTGATTTATTTTTAGACGAAATTGAAGCCTTGCCAACTTCCCAACAAGTCAAACTGCTGCGCTTTTTAGAATCCGGTGAGTTTCGTAGAGTGGGCTCAAAAGAAATTTCTTATGCACAGGCTCGCGTGATTGTAGCCTCCAATATTCCCCTAAAAAAGTTGGTAGAAGAGAATAAATTTCGCGATGATCTGTACTTTCGCCTGGCATCTCATCGCATTGTCATTGCACCGCTTCGTGAGCGAACTGAAGATCTGGAGGCCTTGGCTCAATATTTTATTGAAACCAGTCGCCCCAAGCGTTTTAAAACTTTGGGCGCTGACGCCATCGCCGAATTAAAACAATACCAATGGCCAGGAAATGTGCGTGAATTGAAGCGGATCATTGAACAGCTGCTGTTGGCCTCACCTCTTCCCGTCATTCGCGCCGAGGATGTCCGACGTCTGATTGGCGAAAGCGGCACACTCCAGTCAAGCAGCTCTGTCCCTGATTTCAGCTTAGGTCTAACAAAACTTATGGCCGACTATGAAGCCGCCATCCTGCGTGCAGTTATTGGACAGACCTCTTCAATTGATGAAGCGGCCAACCAGCTGCAGATCTCCAGATCAAATATGTACAAAAAAATCAAAGACTACGAAATCTCGGAGGAAAAGCAATAATGGATGCCTCTTGGTCAAGCCCCATTTACCGCGAAACCGTTGCCATCGTCTTGTCGATACTGTTTGTCTCGGGATTTATCGTATTCTTGTTGCGCAAAAAAAATTATTATTTCATCACCGCCTGGGCGAGCATTCGCACCTGGTTGGTGGTGGCACCATTGCTGATGGTGCTCTTTGGCTTGCCTGCACCTTGGCCCTTTGTGTGTCTCACGGCGTTGGCAGTGTTTGGCGCAAAAGTATTCTTTCAACTGATCGGGATGTACCATCGCAACTTTTTTGTATTGATCTGCTATGCCGGAATCGTGGCGTTGGGCTTTGCAAGTTATTATGATCGATGGGATCTGTTCAATCAAATGCCAATGATGGTTTTGGGTGCCAGCTTATTTGTGCCATTGATCAGAAATAATTACAAACAGATGATTCAGTATATCTCTTTAACACTTCTCGCTTTCATCTTCTTGGGTTGGTCATTCATGCACTTGGGTCTGATACTGAACTTTCCCTCAGGTGTCTTTCAGGTGATGTATTTGGTCGTGCTATTAGAGTTTTGCGACAATACCAATCTAGCCATCGGCCGATACTTTCGTGGACCAAAGCTGTTCAACCGCATCAATCCGCGACGAAGCCTCTGGGGCACTGTGGTTTCCATACTGCTAACTCTAGGTTTGGCATACCTGATGCGCGAGATGCTGCCCACCCAATCTGAGCAGTACTGGTTGGCCTCGGGTCTCGTGGCCAGTATCGGCGGAATGTTTGGAGATTTGGTGATGACTGTGGTAAGAAAAGACGCAGGCGTGAAAGTGGTGGGCCCCTTCGTGCTGGGTCGTGGAGATTATTTACAGCGCATGGATCGTTTGATTTTTGTGGCGCCGATTTATTATTATGTGATGAGGTGGTTGCACGGATGAGTTATGTAAATCGGAAAGCGCTTAAACCTTGGACCTACGACAATGAGCAATGGACCAAGCTACCAAGCTATTTGCGACATTTGCCCCTGTTCACGCGAAATACCGACTGGATGAGTATTTTTTTTCGAATTCTGTGGTCCTTTATCCTGCAGGACATTTGTTTTAAGCTTTATGTCCGCCTCAAAGTCAAAGGCACCACATTTAAGAGTTTGTATCGTGATTATCCCAAATTGATTCTGATCTCCAATCATGCCAGCCACTTGGATGCCACGTCCATTGCGGCCGCAGTGCCTCGTCGCTACTGGACGTCGCTGTATATAGCTGCAGCAAAGGACTATTTTTTTTCCAATCCTTTCTTTGCGTTTTTTTCTAAGCACTGCTTAGGTGCCATCCCGATTGATCGCAAAGATCGGCGCGGCGAGGCCATCAATTTGACCATTCATTTGCTCCGAACTCTGCCACGAATGTGGTTGATCTGGTTTCCCGAAGGCACTCGCAGTCAAGACGGCAAGATCCATGATTTCAAAAGAGGCGTCAGTATTTTTTCGGAGCAAACCAAAACACCAATTCTGTTTTTATACATCGATGGCAATACCCGCCTGTGGCCAAAGGGCAAGGCCGTCCCAAAACCTGGATCACTCACTGTTCACGTCGGACCTGTACAGCAGCCCGGCCCGATCAAAGATGTCTATGCCTCCTACAAGCAGTGGGTAAAGACCATTGCCCCAGATTCTTTCGCTGATGACGTTGATGATTTAGAAAAAACAAACAAGGCACCCACAGACACATCACCCACATCACACGGGGAGGATTTTTAATGACAACTTCACCAACATCTCAGCAGGTACCAGAAAAAGGAACGCCGCCAGGGACTCAACAAACACCCACTCAGGCACCTTTAAAAAATGGAAATTCAGATTTTCGCAAGATTCCACTAAAAATAGGTGACTATGAATTGCACCCCATCCCGACTGGGGAGTTTGGCTTGGATGGCGGCGCCATGTTCGGCACAGTCCCCAAGGTGCTCTGGGAAAAGTCCAATCCTCCTGACGAGCAAAATCGCATCCCCATGGAAGCACGGGCCTTGCTGCTCAAAAGCTCTAAACACATTATTTTGATTGATGTGGGCAATGGCCAAGATTTTGAAGAAAAGTATGGCGATAAACTCGGAAAGAAATTTGCACAGATCTATGCAATGAAACCAGATGGCAACTCGCTTTTAAAAAGTCTAAGCCACCACGGCGTGACGCCAGACAAGGTCACACATGTGATTCTGACTCATCTGCACTTTGACCATGCGGGCGGCGCCACCTGCTGGCGGGATAACAAAGTGCAAGCCCAGTTTCCCAATGCAAAATACTATGTGCAAAAAGGCAACTTCGATCATGCTCGCACCCCAAATCTCCGCGAAAGAGCGAGCTATTTTGAAGTCAACTATATGCCACTCAAGGAATCTGGCCAACTCCATCTGCTCGAAGGTGAAGTTGAAATCCTTCCGGGAATTTCGACTCTCCTCTCTCATGGTCACACATCCTATCACCAAATGATCAAAATCAGCGACGGCAACACCACACTCTTATATTGTGGCGACGTCGTGCCGACCTCCAGCCACGTGCGCTCAGCATGGATCATGGGATACGATCTCGAGCCACTAACGATCATTGATGAAAAGCGAAAGATTTTAGAAAAGGCCGCTCGTGAGAATTGGTTTCTATTTTTCGAACATGATCCCTACTGCAATATGGCCACGGTCGAAAAGGTCAAAGACGACTATGCTGTCTCCGAGCGCTTGGTCTTGACGTGAGTTGCTGCCCCCCTTTCGGATCAATGTGGCAAAAAACTTTCCATTTTCCCGGCGCCGACAATCTCAATGACCGCAACTGATCTCAGGGCGTCACTAGCCTTCTATTCGACTATTCGTGGTGCAGACGTTCTAGACCTAGGGCTAGCAAAAAGAATTATACTTCGACTTCTCTTCCAACATGAATTTTATTTACAATGAAACCTATTGTTTTAAGGAGGTCTAATGAAGTCTTTTACCATTGGCGTGGTTGCGGCCATGTGTTTATCAACTGTCTCAATAGCCAAACAGGCGACAAAAGTGAAGCCAGAGTTCACACCACCCACTGTTGAGGCACCAACATTACTCAAAGAAGATGGAGACTTTGTCAAAGGACTCAAAGCTGCTTGGACTGCGGCAGAAAAGAAGACAGGAAAAAGAAAAGTTGCAAGCGAGATAGAGTTTCAAGAGTCGAATCTAAGTGACGCGTTTAAGAATTTCAGAAGCAAATGGCTAGCGGTCAAAGATGCTGAAGGGCTTCAGCAGCTGCTAAATGAAAGCTACAATGAACTCAATTTGCCAAATTCTACTTTGGCGAAATCTCCTGATATGAAGTACTTTTTGCCGCACCTTCACGTGATGATACCTTTGCGTGGAATTATCTGGAAGATGCGGCCACTATTTGAAACCGGAAGATTTTTTTCGGGCAGCAAAGCGACCCATGCAATGGCTGTGCAGTTTGTCAGAAATGTCGTCACAGGTATCAAAATGTTTATGCCTACAGATCAGTGGGACGCAGGAATTGAATTTTTGGTGACACCCACTAAAAAAATGAAATTGGATAGCCAATTTAAGACGGTTGCGCAATTGCAAGATTATTTACAAAAGTACGTGCTGCCATACATCGAAAATTCTGCTCAATCGGTACAAGGAAATTTGAGTGAAAACCCCGAAAGCATCTATGTTTGGGACAATCAGATTACCTTTGGCGTAGCTAACTTCAGCGGGCAGGCTAGGCAATTTGTAGGATATGGACCAGCGGAGCAGGCCTTTTCCATAGCGATGCTGTACCAAGCGGCTCATGATCTTCGAGTATTCAATTCGTTCAATCAAGATGCCCTTCTGTGGATCGCCAAAGAATTGGGTAAAAATTACGGAATTGACGCTGCCGCCAGCCTAGGGGCTTTTGGCATTACAGATCGCGAACGGAACAAAGTTGTAGCAGAAGCTGTCAGCAAAAAGCATTGGCTAGAGATTGCCACTACCGGCAAACAGAACATGAAATACGCCCTCATAGATCTCAACAACGCTGTGATATTGAGTAAGCAGGCCTATGATTACCTTCAAGGAAAACCTGGCAATTCTACTTTTGCAATCAATCCCGCTCGATACCAAGAATCCAATACGCCACTTTTAAAAACCGGAGTGTCGAATATGGTCGCCGTAGTGAACGGCAGAGCCACCATTAAGGATTCCGTGACAGGCGAAACTGTGACACTTGATGTTCCTGCCTACTACAATGATCCACCTGAGAGCCTTTTCACCCTTTCGGCCAATGACTGGGAAGAAGGCAGTATTGAATTGACTATGCAAAATGAAGATAAGGAGACTTTAAAATATAGAAATTACTCAGTAGGTCGATCGATATCATGGGACAACGCTGCTTGGGAAAAGTACGTCCCCAGTGCCGCAGGAAAAGAAAAGGACTATATGGCCAAGGCACGCTTGATCATGCGTCGCTCTCTGGGAACTGCGTTTGTATTTGGCGCTCCGGACATTTTCGTTCGATAAAGAATCTAAGTACCCAAAGGTCCCCAAGGAGGGTTGTGGAAAATCCGAACACAAACAGCCCTCCCAGAATTCGCATAGGTATCAGTG
>CAYMBJ010000128.1:0-7289 GCA_964388665.1 uncultured Pseudobdellovibrionaceae bacterium
CTTCGAGGCTGCATAAAAATTAAATATCAATTTTATCCTGACTCAGGACACTAGGGCCTCGTTAAGAATTCTCTATGCTCTTAAGTAGGAAAGACTTCATTTTTCTCTCCGCCAAATTCTTTTCAAAATCAAGGCTGAATCCAGGGCCTCGAGAGATTTGCAGATTCGAAAACGCGGATCGCAGTTTTTTTTCCCAAAGTGAATAGTCCCACTTTTGGAAGTTGGTAGAAAAAAGAATCTGACCCCTGGGGTTTAATAACGAGAGAGCTCCGTTGATTAGATTAGGAAAATCACGATCAATTTTAAAGACGCCCAGTTTAGATCGACCAAAAGTAGGTGGGTCGCAGACAATCAGATCATATTTGAGGTTCTTTTTTGTTGCAAATTTGTAGAACTCAAAAGTGTCCATTGCAAAAAATCGATGCGCGTTTGCATCCAAGTTGTTGAGCGCAAAGTTCTCTTTTGCCCAATTAAGATAATTTGCACTGACATCCACGGTGGTCACTTCGCTCGCTCCACCTAGCGCACCCGCCAGCGAAAATCCTCCTGTGTAGGCAAACAGATTGAGGACGCGTTTTCCCAGACTGTTTCTGCGCACCCAATCTCTGTTGCCTCGTTGATCCAAAAATAGCCCAACTGACTGTCCCTGGTTTTTCTTTAAAATAAATCGCAAGGATCCTTCGTTGACGATCCATGAGTCGGGAATATTAGCCGATTCAAAGACCTGCCGCTCTGCTTTGCTGCTGGAGGATTCGCGATTGGGCTCTGTTTTAATGATCGCTTTTTTCCCAAACTCTGTGGTCCACTGAGTCAAGCATTTGCGCTCTATTTCTTCCATGGGTGCATCGGTAAACTTAGAAAATATCGCAATTTCTCCCATCACCTCCAACTGCCACTTCTCGTCTCTGGGGTGAGGCAGATGAAGTGTTGCGTTGGCATCCGCTTGAAAGAGACGTTGCTGATTTTCAAAGATCTCACGCCAAACATCGCTGTCATCATTGGCAAGGGCGGCATGCGTCCACCAAGGTGCTGAGAAATTAATATCGCCACTGATGTTAGCGAGATTTGAAAAGTCTGCAGTCAGAGAGTGGATAAAAACTCTGATTGCAGGTGTGCCAGCGTTTGCCACGTCACCCAAAATTGGAATTTGGCAGTCTCGGGCGTGAGCGCGAATTTGCCCAGGCAAAGGCGTGCGCGCATAGGCCCACCAGAGTTGATAATCACCACGGGGGCCTGCCCATTCAAAACGTGTTTCACAGTTGGGATTTGGCCTTGAAGTTGAGACCGCTCTGTTATGGATCCACTCGATATGGCTCGAATGCACGAGGTTGTTTGCGGGAGTTGAGCGATCTGTTAAAAAGCAAAATTTTCTTTGCGGCGATTGCGATGCATCTAGCGATTGGAACCACAGAGCCGAATCAGGGTCTTCGGCAAACAGATGGCATCCGCTGATCTCAGTTTCATTTTGATCATTGAATTGTTCAAGTCTCCACAGCTCTTTTTGCATCTGCTGCTCAAGAATCTCTTTCATTCCTGGGTGCAGAGGATCGGCAGCACAAGTGGAAAAGCCAAAAGGTTTGTCTATGCAGACAAATTGATGACCCTCGATGGTGAATTTTTTAACCAATGGATTTGTTGGATACCAAAACCGTGCGCCCCGATAATTCCTTGCCGTCATCGCTGACTCGGTTTCATGCCTTGCACCAGCCATTGTTGAAAATTTTCAGTGGGCGCCACCAGCTGGTGCCAGTCAAATAGCAAGCTCTGAAAGGTCTGCACAGAGTGCTTCCAGTGTGTATTCATATCTGCAATTAGATAGTGCCAGCGTTCGCGCAAGCTATCAGGGATGATGCTTTCAATAAAATCAAAAAACTCATGATAGAAAGAGGAGATCTCCATTTGCTGTTCGCGGGAACGAAAGTACTTTTCGCCATGAACAAGGTCGTGCAAGATAAAACCGATAGAGTCATGGATGCCATGCTGAAAATTGACAAACAGGTCTTTCTCGCAAAATAACGAGATCACTCGCTTGCCAGAGCATTGCAACTCCAGCAGCTCACGCGGAGTGAGTTCGCGATGTACAACGCGAAAGTGCCAGATTTGCGTTTGCCAATAAAGAAGGGTGTCACTGGCTTTTTCTGAGAGACCAAGAAGGCCGCGTTGGGCGAGAAGTGAAACAAAAGCGTTTGATGGCGTCGCCGCCATGATAAGGCCCAGTTGAGTCATGGGACAATGCTGCGCGGGAGGAGTTTTACTCAAAATGGATGAAGCGTCTCGAGCTGGTTTTGGAAGAGGTGCATACAGATTTTTTATCGCTGACTCTATATCTTTTGCGAGTCGCATATCCATTCCCATCATTTGCCAAAAGCCCTGTGCGCTCAGACTTTTTGTTGCTCCTAAAATCGGCCAGGGCGAATGGTCCCGCAGCGCTTGTGCTCTCTCAAGCATAAGCAATCGTGTGATCAATTCAGCGGCAGAAATCACATTGCTCTGCCAAAGTTGGACAGAGCCCTCCCAACACGCAAAGATCTCGGCCAGAGTTTGAGGGTCGTGCTGGGCGCTTGGCACAAGTTTACAGATTTTTTTTCTCACACGTCATATCCGATAAAAAGCAAAATTTGTCGACAGCGGCTACGATTCTATCTAAAATGGCCGAGCCATCCTGACAAGACTAAATTGACAAGGGGACTGTAATGATAATGGAGTATGCTCTTTTGGGCACCACATTTTTCGCTCTGGCCGTGCTCCACATCTTCTTAGCACCAAAGATAAATAAAATTTCGCATCGCTTTCCGAAAGGCTCTTTTTATGAGTCTCTGTTTCATTTGCTAGGCGAGGTGGAGTTGGTTTTTGGTATCTGGGCGGCTCTGTTTTTTTGCGTGGTGTTTGGCGGCCTCGGCCATGAGGCGGTGGTCAACTATATTGAAGGGACTAATTTTACTGAGCCTTTGTTTGTTTTTACGGTGATGGTGATCTCATCGACTCGTCCCGTCCTCTATGTTGCGCGCAAATTGATATTTGCGATCTCTGGGGTGCTGCAAACTCTGACCCGCATGCCTACGGCGGTTGCGGACTTTTCGGTGTGTTTGATAGTGGGCCCACTTGCTGGAAGTTTCATTACCGAGCCCGCGGCCATGACTGTGACCGCGCTGCTAATGCATGGAATGCTCAAAGAGCCGAGTGAAAACCTTCTTTATGCTATTTTGGCTTTGCTCTTCGTCAATGTTTCCATTGGCGGCGCTCTAACACACTTTGCGGCCCCGCCCATACTCATGGTGGCTCAAACCTGGGGTTGGGATTTTCAATACATCTTCAGTAATTTTGGTTGGAAGGCGGCGTTGGCTGTCGCTTTGAACACCTGCCTGTATGTGATTTATTTTCGTAATGAGATTCAATCGTCGAGCTTTTCGTTGAAGGCGCTCATTCAGCGTCAAGAGACCAGCGAAGGAAGAGTGCCCATTCTCGTGTGGTTGATTCATCTTTTGTTTTTATTTTTGCTCGTGGCCACTTCTCATCACTCCAAGGTCTTTATGGGAATTTTTCTCTTGTTTTTGGGCGTGACGACGGTGACTAAAAAATATCAAGACACCTTGCGCTTTAGAGAGAGCCTCTTGGTGGCGTTCTTTCTTGGTGGAATCATTCTCTTTGGGAGCTTTCAGCAGTGGTGGCTTCAACCTTTATTGACACAATTGGATAACCTGAAGATGTTCATTGGGGCGACCCTGTTGACAGCCATTACTGACAATGCCGCTTTGACCTACCTTGGCTCACAGGTGGTGGGTCTCAGCGAAGCGTCAAAATATGCTTTGGTTGCAGGAGCAATTGCTGGGGGAGGGCTAACAATCATTGCCAATGCTCCCAATGCCGCCGGCTATTCGGTTTTGCAATCTCGCTTTGCCTTAGGATTCAACGCTGTGAAGCTCTTGCGCTGGGCGCTGTTGCCAACAGCCGTTGCAGTCGCAGCTTTAGGATTTTTGTAGAGCAGGCCGCTAGCGATTGTCGTCGGGGGCGCCTTCCTTTTTGGCGGCTTGCACCTTGGTGAGAAGGGACTCGTCGGCCTCATCGACCATAAAGTTAATTTTGTCACGCCCGGTGTAGGCCTTTTCGAGCTCTCCACAGATTCCTTTTTTCTTGGCGGTGTACGAGTGACTGCCGCCTTCGCCGCCAAGAACCTCAAGGGTGGCGTGGCAGTCCTTTTTCTTCTTTTTGTCCTTCCAGCCAAAGTCGGTCACAAGGGCAGGTCCCGCAAGTTTTTCTTCGACGTCTTGATACAGGCGGCGGGCATTTGCTGTTGTGCTATATTGAGACGAAAGCAGCAGTGCGAGGCACACAGAGAAATAACATAATGTTGAGTTTTTCATATCTACTCACCTTTTCGGAGCTATTGTGCGATATTTGATTGAATACAGGATACAGGATACAGGATACAGGATACAGGATACAGGATACGTGAAAAGGCAGCTTTTGTAAGGGGGCTGACTCAAAATGATCCTGCAGAGCATCAATGAGTACTTTGGAAGAGAAAAGGGTTTAAGCTCGCTCTGAAGCCGCCGTGATTGGCGAGAAGGAATAGTTATGAATTTAGGTTGGACAGAGCTTTTGTTGCTATTGGGAATTGGCCTTATATTTTTTGGTCCTAGCCGTTTGCCTGGATTGGGAAAGTCCTTGGGCGAAGCCATTCGTGGTTTCAAAAAGGGGATCAATACGGATGAGGAAGATGTGAAGGAAGCTCGTCAGAGTCTTTCTCACGAAGAGTCCAAAAAAACCTATGAAGCCGACAAAGCCACTCAAGATGACAAATCAGAGAGAAAAGTCAAATCTGAAAGCTCCGACTCCTAGGCGGCAGCGACCACAGATTTTGGCAGATTGGATTTAATTTGCAGGGGGTATTTTGAGATGAGTTCTAAAGAAAATATTCGTCTCACGCAGACCGTGCAAAAGGGCGGCTGCGCTGCCAAGCTCAGCGTTCTTGATTTAAAAACGATTCTTGGACAAATTGATTTTCCTCGCCGCGATGAGTGTGTGATTGTTGATGGTTCACACTTTGATGATGCCGCTCTGGTAAGAATAGCCTCACCACAGACCTTGGTGCAAACTCTTGATTTTTTTACACCCATTGTAGATACGCCACGCACTTTTGGGCAAATCGCCTCTGCCAACGCGCTCAGTGACGTCTATGCTATGGGTGGATCTCCGCTTACGGCAATGGCCATCTTGGCTTTTCCTCTGGCCACCTTGCCATTGGAAATCTGTACCGAAGTGATGCGAGGTTGTGCCGACATTCTTTCGCAAGCCAATACAGCGCTCGTGGGCGGGCACACCATTGACGATGACACTTTGAAATTTGGTCTTTCTGTCACGGGCACGGTGGACGAGAAAAAGGCTTGGACTAATCAAAAGGCTCAAGTGGGTGACAAAATCATTCTCACAAAACCGCTCGGAACGGGCGCGGCCTGTGCGGCGCTAAAGCGAAGTGAAGTGGATGAGGGGCAATTGCAGGCAGAGATTGCCTCGATGACCGCACTCAATACCATGCCCCCTGGATTTGATATGGGCTGTGTGCATGCCGCCACCGATGTGACGGGGTTTGGATTGGCGGGTCATGCGCTCAACGTGGCCTTGGCTAGCCAAGTGGCTCTTAGGTTTCAGTTTCAATCGCTGCCGCTGTTTGAGAACACATTGCAATTTATACAAAAGGGTTTTTTGACAAAAGCCCATCGCACCAACCGAGAATTCGTAAATTCAGAGCTGCAAATTTCTGGTCTTAGTGATGAACAGGCGCTGGTGCTTTTTGACCCGCAGACCAGTGGTGGTCTGTTGCTGTTTGTGGCGGAGGCTGATGTGGAGACCGCGCTCTCGCAATTGCGCGCTCGCTTCCCAATGGCAAGTGTGGTAGGAGAGGTATTGCCGCACGAAGGGCCACGACTCAGAATTTCATGATGGCCCACTCACAGCTTGCTTCAAAAATTATCTTCGAATTGAGGCCAGCACATTAGATAAGGAAGGAATTTTGTTCAACGAGCAGAATTTGGAATCGGCCATAGATCAATTTGATCTTATCAAAAATTTGCAAAGTGCAAACCTAATCATTGACGTGCGTGCTCCCGTTGAGTTCGCAGAGGGTCACATACCTGGTGCCATCAATTTGCCGATATTGGATGATGAAGAGCGAGCCCAAGTGGGAACTTGCTACCGCCACGAGGGCCGCGAGGCCGCAATCAGGCTGGGTCGCGAGCTGGTGCGAGGAGACAATCTGCGGGCGAAGCAAGATCAATGGCTCTCGGTAATTTTTCAAAATCAGCAGTCGAACGCCTTGTCGATCCCAGTGTCTTCGCCCGTTGTTCACTGCTATCGTGGTGGACTCCGATCACAGTTCACTGCAGAATTTATTCATGAGGCCAGGGCAGATGTGCCCATCCGAGTTTTGCCTGGTGGGTACAAGAGAGTTCGTGCGCAGGTGCTGGAGATCATAGCCAACTGTGCGCGAACGCAAAAAATCTTTGCTCTGACTGGGATGACCGGATCAGGAAAGACCAAGGTGATTCAATCTCTGCTTCGTCAGAGAAGTGCTTTGCCAAGCTTGCGAGCTCTGGATTTGGAGGAATTGGCGCACCATCGCGGTTCTGCATTTGGCAACAGGGGCCCGCAACCTGCTCAGGCCATGTTTGAAAACGCCCTGGCATGGGAGTTGGTAAAATTTTTGAATGATGAGGCTGAAGATTTGCCAATATTGGTGGAAGATGAGAGCCGCATGATCGGTAAAATCACCTTGCCCGAGTGCATCTTTTTTAACTTTAGATCCAATCCAGTGGTTCTCTTGCTTGAGGATTTGCAAACCCGAGTTGCTAATATTCGCAAAGACTATGTCGAAAACCTTTACAAAGAAAATAGCGATGACCCCGATCAGGTGCTTGAAAAGTTAAGTTCGTCCCTATTGGCAATTGCTAAGCGTCTGGGCAGTGAGCGCTATGTGCGACTTCTTGCGTATATGCAGGAAGCCCACAAACTCAGTCTTGCAGATTCACAAGATTTTTCCGCTCATGATCTGTGGATCATCCCGCTATTGCAAGAGTACTATGATCCTTTTTATCAGCGAAGCTTTGCCAAAAGAGCTTCGCCTGTTATGTTCAAAGGAAATGCTATCGAAATCCAGCAGTATCTCCGAAAAATTTATTTGAGATGAGTTCTAGGGGGTGTTTGCAATTTAACTTAATGAGTAAAATTGCAAACAAGCCCTAGTGTCCTGAGTCATATATAATTTGACACTTAGTGATGCGCTTGATCTATAC
>CAYMBJ010000129.1:0-7252 GCA_964388665.1 uncultured Pseudobdellovibrionaceae bacterium
TCGAGGCTGCATAAAAATTAAATATCAATTTTATCCTGACTCAGGACACTAGCCTTAACTTTTTGTCATTGCTTTTTGATGACGAATGCTCGAGACCACGGACACTCCGATGATGGCTGCCCCACTCAATCCTGTGATCCATTCGGGAATATGCAAAAACGGACTGAAGAGCATCAGCAGCGCCAGCAAACCAATGGCGTAAAAGGCTCCATGCTCTAAAAATGCAAACTGATCAAGAGTCCCTTCTTCGACAAAATAGATGGTGAGGCTACGTACAAAAAAGGCTCCGACACCCAGGCCGACCATGATCGTTATGATATCGTTGGTGATAGCAAAAGCCCCGATCACTCCATCAAAACTGAATGATGCATCCAAAACTTCAAGGTACAAAAACATACCAATGCTTGCACGGTGTACATCTACTGTTCCACCCACTTCATGCGACTCTAAGAGCGAAGATACGCCACCTACTGCCAAATAGGTGATGAGCCCCGCCAGCCCAGAAGTCAAAAAAGAAAATTGTTTGGCGGCCACAATGTAGTGTGTGAGCCCCAAAAGCACCAAAAGAGTAATTCCTATTTCGATGGCTTCAATATGCCCCAATCGCGATAGCCTCATTTCAAGAGCCCGCCACCAGTGCTTGTCCTTTTTGGTGTCGTAAAAATACTTTAAACACACCATCAGCAAAAAAGTCCCACCGAAAGCCGAAATCTCTTCGTGCATGTCTGTCATCATTTTTGCATAAGCAACAGGTTCAAAAAAGGCCAGGCGCAGAGCACTCAGTGGATCAATTCCGCCAACAATACTGACCAGCGCCACAGGAAAGATCAAGCGCATGCCAAACACTGCAATCAAAATGCCCCAAGTTAAAAAACGCTGACGCCATATTGGCGTCATCTCTTTTAGGACAGTTGCATTGACTATCGCATTATCAAAAGAAAGTGAAACTTCAAGAATGGCCAAGACGAAAGCTATAAATAGCCCCTGAAGTCCCATCTGCCACTGCCCAGTTGAAAAAGCAAACCATAGGGCCAAAGCAACGAAGCAAATAAAAGTGATCCAAAGTGAACTTCTAAAATATTTTATCATTAAGTCTTTACCTATGGAAAACCTGAGCTTAGCATTTTCTTTGAATGAGGCGCCAATGATTTTTTATACATCTGCACTTGCGCTTGGACTGATCGTCGGCGCACAATCTGCTCTGTTTTTGTGGTCGCTGCATTATTTTTCAACTTGGCACAAAGATCACTTGTGGATGATCGTGTTTGCGCCGGTTCTTGCCATGCTGATTTACGGTTTTGAGCAACGCTGGCCACAGTTTCAGGCCCAACTCTCTCGCCTTGAGGAGCAGTGGCAAAAGCCACGCACCGCCTTTCACGCCAACTTTTGGCGCGGTTTTTTTCACCTTGTGCTCTCTGCCGTCTCACAGATCTTTGGCATCTCCACCGGTCGAGAGAGTGCAGCTTTGATCTTTGGCGCTGACTCCACTGCCGTGATTCATAAAACTTTTGGGCATCGCCGTGAGCTACTGGCATGTGCATTGGCGGCTGGATTTGGTGGAATCTTTGGCTCACCCTGGGCGGGCGCCCTCTTTGCACTCGAACGATTTATCCGCTACAAAGAAATGCCTCTAAAGCATTTGCCAGCACTGCTCCTCTGTTCGTGGCTCAGCCACGGCGTGGTGCTTCTGACTCAGTATCATCACCAAATTTACGACCCCATTGCCCCGCTAGGACTGACATGGATCTCTACTTTTCGTTTTTTTGAAATTGCCGCGGCAATGGCTTCCGCGGCACTTCTCTATTGGACCTATACGACAATCAAAATGCACCTTTTGGGTTGGACCAACAGGTCCATGTCCTGGTTACGCAAACTCCTATTGGCGGTGACATTGACCTCAGTTTGCCTCGTGTTTTCAGAGTCCAAACTACGTGGCTTGGGAGTCGAGCTGATTGACACCTCAGCAAAACAGCATCAGGCGTGGCAAATTCCCATTTTGAAATCGGTCCTGACGGCAATCTCGCAAGCCTCAGGTTTTCGCGGCGGCGAAGTCACTCCGCTTTTGAGCATTGGCGCAAGCTGGGGGAGTGCAACGGCCAGTTGGTTTGCCTGGCCACGAAATCTTGGAGTGACATTGGGAATGCTTGTATTTTTTATTTTGTTCTTAAAAGCTCCCTGGACCAGCGTCGTGTTTGCCTTTGAGGTGTTTGGCTGGACCAGCTGGCCTTTAGCACTCTCACTTGCCGCCATTTATCAGCTCGCTGCTCTCGTAAAAATCAAATCTTGAACTCTCAGTGCGATTGCGATGCAATCTAATATACCCAAAGCGATTGCGCTCTTGGGCCGTACCGTTAACAACACCATATGAAGACGTCTACCAGGAGGATTTTAAGAATGAATTCGATTCAAAAAAAACTACAAATAGCACTTATAATGGGTGGCCTATTTTTTTACTCAGCATTGAGTTTGGCTCAAGTTGAAGCGACTTTTAAACTTTCTCCTGCTGGAAGTTTTAAAGCCGAAACTTCTCAGGTCAAGGGAGCCGCCAAAATGGTCGGTAACAAAGTCGTCGCGCAAAACATCATTGTTAACTTAAAATCACTAAAAACCGGCGTAGGCCTACGTGATGATCATCTTTTGAAACGACTTGAGGTTAACAAGTATCCTACGGCTGTTCTTTTAGTGGCAGAGGGCGAAAATGGCAAAGGCAAGGGCAAAGTAAAGATTCGCGGAGTGGAAAAACCAATCGCGGGCGACTACAAAGTTTCAGGAGACAAGCTGACCGCCAACTTCAAATTGAACCTTCCTGATTACAAAATCGAAGGCGTAAAATACATGGCAATGGGAGTGAAAGACGAAATCAATGTTACCGTGACAGTGCCAATCCAAAAGTAGAATCCACAAAGCGCAATCCTTACCGAAGGGATGCGCTTTGCCAAATCTAGCCTCAAAATTTTTTTGTCGAATTGAGGCTAGAGAAACTAGGGCATGTTCACAATCTTACTCATTAAGTCAAATTGCAAACACTCTCTAAATTGTCGTGGCTTTTTTGTAAATCTGAAAACGCTCTTCAAATTTTTCTTTGTTCACCTCTGCCAAAGCCTTTACTCCAAAATCCTGAATCGTAAAGCTTCCCATGACAGTGCCTTTGACACAGGCCTCTTTGAGATCTTGAAAGGTGGGTTCGCGATTGAGCCCAGCCAAATAGCCAAAAACTCCACCGGCAAAGGAATCGCCCGCCCCAGTTGGATCCTTTACCGTTTCTACAGGTACCGCCGGCAACATAAAGTATTGTCCTTCAGAATAGAGCACAAAACCATACTCGCCACGCTTGATAACAACGAATCGGGGGCCTTCGCCTTTGGGTCCAATCTTTGTCAACATGGGTGCTGCCGCAATAGCGTTGGGCGCGCCAGTGATCATTTTGGCCTCGGTCTCGTTAAATAAAACCATGGGAACCTTTGCAATCACCTCTTTGAGTTTGGGCAGCTGTGAGGCAATCCAAAAATTCATCGTGTCCATTCCGACAAAAAGTGGATCTTTGACTTGCTCAAGAACGCGCAACTGCAATTCAGGAGCAATGTTGGCGAGAAACACAAATCGTGAATCTTTGTATTGCGCCGGAAGCTCGGGATTGAAGTCAGCAAAAACATTAAGTTCTGTTTTCAAACTTTGGGCTTCATTCATGTCGCCCTCGTATTTGCCTTCCCAGCGAAAGGTCTTTCCTGGAACTTGGCGCATTCCTGCCAAATCCACATTTCGCGCGCGCAAGCGCTCTTTGTCCGCCTCCTGGTAATCTTCGCCTACCACACCAACAACTCTAACGTGCGAAAATAAACTGGCTGCTAATGAAAAGTAATTTGCGGAGCCCCCCAGAGTATTTGGTGCTGAACCAAAAGGGGTCGTGATTGAATCATAAACTAAGCTGCCGACTACGAGAACGTTTGCCAAATCTGCCTCCAATGCGAGAATTTGAAATATCCATTTGTTCAGGTTTGTTATCATACTCAGAAGTCAGCTGACCGCAAGCTGCAAATATGTCTCGCCCCATGGTTCTTCGGAGCAAAACATGGGCTCCGAGGCGCATCAGCTCCGCGTGAAACTTTTCCACCTGCTCGTCAGATGGGCGCTGATAGTCACTACCTGGGTGCTCATTAAACGGAATGATATTGATTTTACTGGGGACATCACGAGTGAGGCGAACCAACTCACGTGCGTGCTCAAGTTGGTCTGTCACACCTTTTAGCAGCACATATTCCAGCGTGACTTTATCGCGCGTCTCCCTTGAGTGCTGACGACAGGCCTCCAACAAAACCTCAATGGGAAAACGTTTATTGATGGGCATCACCTCATCGCGAATGGCATTGTTCGGCGCATTCAAACTCACGGCCATTCTCACCTTGGCTCGACTGATTTTAGGCATCTCTGGCACAAGCCCCGAAGTCGACACGGTGATCTTTCGCTTAGAAAATTGAATGCCCCAAGGGCTATGCAGTATTTCGATGGCCTGAAAAACATTATCAGAATTATCAAGCGGCTCGCCCATCCCCATAAATACAATATTGGTGATACGCTGGCTTTCGCCCAAAAGATCAGCTGCTTGAATGTACTGACCAACAATCTCTTTTGCCAATAATCGCCGCTTCAATTTTTGTTTTCCCGTATAACAAAATTTGCAGGCCATATTGCAGCCCACTTCAGAAGAAATACACAATGTCAGTCGGTCATCAGAAGGGATGAGAACCGCCTCCACAGAGAGTCCCTCGCCAACTTCAAACAGAAATTTTTGAGTTCCATCGATACTTTTCAAGTGCTTTGTCACGGTCGGCAAACTAAAATCAAAGATATCTCGGATTTGCACTCGGAAGTCTTTTGATAAATTGGACATCAAAGCAGGATCACGAACTTTCTTTTCGTAAACCCATTTGTAGAGCTGCTGGGCCCTGAATTTTTCTTTGCCGTGTGTTTTGATGATATTTTCGAGATCGGCGAGCGTAAGACTAAAAAAAGAAATCATTTTTATTCCATTCCCCAAGGTCGTGCCTGAGGTTCTTTGAGCTTGTTACACCAAGTTCGATTCACGTATTGACCAGCGTTGGCTTCGGGCTCGGTCTACACTTGATTTGAAATTGGTATTGCAGCGGGGCCCTCGCGGGCCGTTTGGTTACTGCGTAACATTAAAACCCAATGAATGTCTAGATGGAATCTGCGATTACGGCAAAGAAGCCGTTCGTTTTTTCGCCTTCATTAACGAGCGGTTGGCCTGCGCAGCACGCTTTCTGGCCGCACTCTCGCGAGATCTGGCCTCAGCCAATCGTTCTTTCTTCATTGCGTACTGCTCCTCAAGTCGAGCCACTCTCTCGTCAGCTAGGTCTGCAGATTTCTCCAATTTAGCTGCATTTCGCGTGCTATTCTTGATGTCCCGGCTGATCTTTGCCAATTGCGATTGAATCAGGCTTCGTCGCTTTTGCCACTTGGACTGCGCCAATTTTGCTTTTTGGCTAGCCTGACGCTCCTGCTTTTTAACCTGTGCCAACTCATTCTTTTGTGAGCGCAATTCGCTTTCTATCTCTGCCAGGCGCTGACGGCTCTCATTGTACTGAGCATTGGCTTGATCGCGATTTGAACTTCGGCGCGACACTTCATCGCGTGTTTGCGCCAAGCGCTCCTCACTGTGCTTGTGCTTTTGCCCGGCCGCCTGTGCCTTGCTCTCTAGCTTTGCCACTTCTGCAGCCAACTTTTTGCTTTGATTCGCCAGTCGCTGAGACTCTCTCTCATTGGCCATCTGTTCACGCTGCATCTGTTTCATTTGTTGCATCAAACTAGAAACACGCTGCTCAGACTGCTCCTTGCGGTCCTGAAACTTCGCCTTTGAATCGGCGAGTACTCGCAGTGAATCCTCTTTGTCATTACGAACAGCTTCAAATTCTGCACTGATCGCCTCCTCCTCAACACCAGCTTCTACAGCAGCGTTCTGGTCAAAAAAGAGCGCCTCTGCGCCATCGTCCACAGCCGCCAGAGTGGCACTGGGCAAAGTAGAGACCAAGCCAACAGCCATCAAACTGGCAAACGCGAGTGAACTCATAGAATTATTGAAAGCTCGAAGCTCCAATACCAAGGTTCGAAAAAATTGAGTCTTCATGTGTTACCCTCCCCAACAGGACCCACCCTGCCGATTGCAAAAACGATTCAGCTCCTTTCATTACAATCTGTATGCCAGGCCAGGAGCCTCTGCATTGCACCTCACGCTCACCCCTACTAAAAAAATTTCAGGCTTGTCGCTTTCAACGTCAACGCTGTTTGACACTGCACTCGCAACGTACAGCTTTTTTAAAATTGGCCTTAGAAAATTATTAGCAGATCGAATCGATGATGCCTGGCTTGGTTTGTCCAAAAAATTCCCGAGGAACCTGTAGGGCTGGCTCCAAGCCATCAAGTGCCCTAGTGTGATCGTGCAAAATCTTTATGGTTGTTGAGCAATCTGTCGTTTCGCGACTTGTGCTGATTTAGTTAAGTCTCGTGAATACGCACTCCTGAACTAAAGGAAGTCGGCACATTATCTGCATGCCTTTAAGAAGCCCGATAAAACCCAGATTGACCAGAGTTTTTTCTGGTTCAATTTAACCAAATGAGGAGAGCGCATGAAGAACGTATTTGTAGTGATGTTGACAGTATTGGTGGCCCCATTCGCAATGGCCGGTAAAGGCGAAACTAAGGCAGCGGTCTGTCACTTCACCGAGCCATTTATAAGTGTTTACCTAGACAAAGAGGGAAGAAAGTATCAAATCGTTGAGAAGAGCCTTAGTGACACTGGCTCTGATCAATCGAAACAACCTATCAATTTTAGTGTTATCGAAACTTCTAAAACTTTGACAGTCACCTATGGTCACCTCGTCGCTCAACCCAACTCACCAAATTTCAATGTTGAGAAAACAACGCTGACAATTGACAAGACAAAAGAGGGCAACGATGGCATGTCTGACGAAGTTTTTCAATGGACAGGCACTCTTGAGCTCACTCCAAATTTCACCGTAGTTGGCGGTTGCAACCCTAAATAGGACTCAGCCCCCTAGAGCCTTGGCCCGATAAGGGCCGGCCTAGCCTCAACTCGACAATAATTTTTGATCATAATCGCTAAAGCTCGCGCCAGCTGTGTGAGGATTAAGAACGATTGCACTGCTATAGCTCAATTCAAATCAATTAACAGGCTCCTGAAAAACTCATATTTTTTTGATTTTTTCGGTTTTCAACT
>CAYMBJ010000130.1:0-7215 GCA_964388665.1 uncultured Pseudobdellovibrionaceae bacterium
TTGGTGAGAGTGAAGTCCTTCTTTGCGAAGATATCGACCCAACTCCTCATCTGAAAGATTATGCGTTTCGATAATTGTTTTTAGTTTATACTCGGCAGATGATTTACGGGATGATTTTTGTTTTGGCATGTCGCCGACTCTAGCACGGATCTTAAGCCAATTTGAAACAGTCCCTTTATTTATGCCTTCTTGCTCACAAACTTCAGCTATGGTGCGATCACCACGGTTCAGGACTTTGCTGACAATCGCATTCTGGAACTCTTTTGTGTAACTCTGACGCAATCCCATTCAAATCTCAAATCTCGCCCCGCGTTGTGTTTTGTTCACGCGACAACTTTCCTGAGACTGGGGGGTACCGTGTAGGCTCTTTTTACATTAGTTTCGGACTCACCTATAGTTTAGTAAACCCAAAGTTTATTGAACCTAACTATTGCGTTCGTGGTTTCTTCGACTTGGGACGCGCGTCTTCAAGAGCCGCGGCATCTAGCTCCGCTTCGGAAGTAGGCAAGACCGCCTCATTGTCCATCAAAATTTTGCCAATTCCTTTGGAGCTCAAAATTTGGTTACGCAACTCCACCTTGATTTCAGGGTGTTCTTTTAAGAAGTTCTTAGCTTGATCACGCCCCTGACCCATGCGCTCGCCCTTGTAGCTGTACCACGCCCCAGATTTTTCCACCATATCGGCTGCGGCGGCAAGATCCAGGATATCGCCCTCTTCAGAGATACCTTCGCCATACATTAAGTCAAATTCCACCTTGGTAAAAGGTGGCGCCATTTTGTTTTTGACGACTTTAACTGCCGTGCGATTGCCGGTGACCTCTTCGCCACTCTTAATAGCACCCACTCGACGCACATCTAAGCGCACGGAAGCATAAAACTTCAAGGCATTGCCTCCGGTCGTTGTTTCGGGATTACCGAACATCACGCCAATCTTCATACGAATCTGATTGATAAAAATCACCAAAGTTTTTGAGCGACTGATTGCCGCCGTTAACTTGCGCAATGCCTGAGACATCAGACGCGCTTGTAAACCCATGTGACTGTCGCCCATCTCACCTTCGATTTCGGCGCGAGGAACCAGAGCCGCTACAGAATCCACAACCAATACATCCACCGCACCAGAGCGCACCAATGTTTCAGTAATTTCTAAGGCCTGCTCACCTGTATCTGGCTGTGAGATCAATAGATCTTCTGTATTCACTCCCAGTTTGCGCGCATAATTGATATCCAGAGCATGCTCTGCATCCACAAAGGCCACAACTCCACCCTTTTTTTGCGCCTGAGCAATTGCCGACAAGGCAATGGTGGTTTTACCAGAAGACTCTGGACCATAAATTTCAACAATTCGGCCGCGCGGTAGGCCACCAATTCCGAGCGCAATATCTAAACTCAACGCTCCCGTAGGAATCACTTCAACGTCTTTAACAAGACTCTCATTGGTCCCAAGGCGCATGATCGAGCCTTTACCAAATTGTTTTTCGATCGTCGAAACCGCTAGATCTAATGCTTTGACTCGCTCAGCTTGAGATTTTTCTGAGTGGCGTTCGCCACCTGTTGACATTGTTGCCATGTTCACCGCCTTTTGATTAAGTAAATGAGTTTTCGTCACCTACGAGGAAGATCTACAAACCACCAAGGAACTTGATGCTTTGTAGATGGTTATAAAGTGTTCGAAGCCGCACGGGTTATCAAGAAGAATGACTGATAACGCTGCTCACAAGAAGCTGCATTGCTGCATCAACAGCTGCGTTCTGAATCTCCACTCGATTCCCGGCGAATCGATAATTCTTGGTCACTTCAAAACTCGGCCCAACAATAGCGATCCAAATAGAACCCAGAGGTTCTGCTGCCGATCCTCCCGCCGGACCCGCGTAGCCTGTGCAGCTCAGTGCCCAATCGGCATGCATTAGCCGCTGCGCTCCCACCGCCATTTGCAGTGCCACCATTGCACTCACCTCTTGACCCGGCGTCCATGAATCTTTCGTTACGCCCAACAATTCAAATTTGACATCGTTTGCATAACTCACCAGGCTTCCCATAAAGAATGCCGAAATTCCTGGCCATTCACAAAGATGCCCAGAAATTTTGCCGCCAGTGCAGCTTTCAGCAAAGGCCAACTTCAGATTTTGCTTCAAAAACAAATCACTTAAAGTCGCGCGTGAATCCTTCATCTCATCTCCCCACACAGCAATACGATGGCGAAAAGCCCTTGCGATAACCTCATGCAACAATCACTAGCTGGTAAAAGTGACTGCCTGTATTCCCAAAAGCGTCGTCTCTTGAGCCAAAATCTGCAGCGCAATGTTTGCCACAATTCCTGCCGCCACATCGTCCAACACTACACCAACCCCGCCCGGCACCTTGCGGTCCAAATACGAGATAGGATATGGCTTCAAAACGTCCAAAATTCGAAAAAACAAAAAACCCAATGCAAAACTTTGCCAGGTGAGCGGCAACCAAAAGAGTGTAATCAGCATCCCGAGAACTTCATCAATGATGATACACTTGCAGTCGTGACTTTGACTTTGACTTTCGTAGGCCTGCGCCGACCAAACTGCGAGTGGAAAAAGAACCACGATTCCCAGCAAATACACCAGTGGCCCGGCCGTGGTCAAAATCCAAGCCAGAGGCAGGGTCACCAGCGACCCCAATGTTCCGGGTGCCCAAGGAGACTTCCCGAGGCCAAAAAGAGTGGCTAAACTGGCAAGTTTTAACCGGCTGACAAATCCCATGCGACTCCCCCTTAGCTTTAGCGCTTTAGAGCCTATTCCAAAACCATATATGGATGGGTCTGCTTTAGATAGGTTCAGTATCAATATCAATCAAGGCAGACTGATTCTGTCAACTTCTTGTCAGGCGAGGTGCATGTTGCCTGCTGACTCTCACCGGAAAATATGATCCACTCAAAAAATGGAGCTGCTTTTTGTAAAACGAAAAATTGTCGACTATCTTTCGCGACGGGACCATTCCTTGGCGGAGCTAAAGACAAAATTATCACGCTTTATCAAAGAGGACGGTGACAAGGAGATCGTACTCCAGGGGCTTGAATGGGCAGAAAAACACAAATATTTAAAGGCGCCTGAGGAGATTGCCGAGCTGATGGTCCGACAGCTCCACCAAAAGCTCAAGGGAGCCCACTACATCCGTCAGTTTTTGGCAAAAAAGAAACTGCCCACAGACTATTATGATGCTGAAATGGAACTCGAAAAAGCTAAACAACTGTTCGAAAAAAAAGGTCGAAACGTGCCGAAAGAGAAATTTTTTAGATTTCTACTGAGTCGCGGTTTTGAAATGCACATTGCCAGAGAGGTCATTCGTGAAAAGTATTGAGCTGAGAAAAAAATTTTTGGACTATTTTGCCCGCAACGGTCACACTGAGGTGCCATCCTCAAGTCTGATCCCACACGATGATCCAAGCCTGCTATTTACGAATGCGGGAATGAATCAATTCAAAAATGTATTCTTAGGCATTGATAAACGTGAATATTCGCGCGCCACTTCAATTCAAAAATGTGTTCGTGCGGGCGGTAAACACAACGATCTCGAAAATGTTGGCTTCACTGCCCGCCATCATACTTTTTTTGAAATGCTCGGTAATTTTTCGTTTGGTGACTACTTCAAAAAAGAAGCTATCCACTATGCCTGGGAAGTTTTGACAAAAGAGTATGGCATTCCCAAAGATAAACTCTATGTCACAGTGTTTGACACTGACGATGAAGCGGCTGAGATTTGGCACAAGCAGGAGGGAGTCCCTCGCGAGCGCATTTTTCGCTTTGGCGAAAAAGACAATTTCTGGCGCATGGGCGACACCGGCCCTTGCGGTCCCAGCAGCGAAATATTCTATGATCATGGACCTGATGCTGGCAAAGAGACCGACCCCTACAAAGGGATTTTGAGTGGCGAAGACCGGTATGTGGAAATTTGGAATCTTGTATTCATGCAGTACTTTGAAAAAGCTCCTGGCCAACTGGACCCCTTGCCAAAGCCCTCTGTGGACACAGGATCTGGATTTGAGCGAGTCGCCGCTGTATTGCAAGGCGAGTCCAACAACTACAACACGGATCTCTTTTTACCGATGATCAACAAGGCCAGCGCCTTGATTAAATTTGATTACGTAAAAGACGCCAGAATCTTGGCGCGAGATCCTGAATTACAAAGAAAAGTCGCTGCACTTCGTGTGATTGCCGACCACAGCCGCGCCGCCGCCACATTGATTGCTGATGGCGCCGTCCCTAGCAATGAAGGACGCGGCTATGTCTTGCGTCGAATCATTCGGCGTGCGATTCGCTATGCACAGAACCTCAGTGATTCTGCACCCATTTTTATGGCCATGGTCGAAGAGTTTATCAAAACCATGGGCGAAGTGTATCCAGAGCTGCAGGCACGTAAAACTTTGATTCTGACAAATCTAAAAGACGAACAAGAGCGATTTTTGCAAACGCTGGCTTCAGGAAATGAGATTCTCAATTCTGAAATTAAGAAACTAAAAGCCAAGAATGCAAAACTGATTCCCGGAGAAATCGCTTTTAAACTTTACGATACCTATGGCTTCCCTTTGGACCTCACCCACTTGATTGCTCGAGAGCACGGTCTCGATGTGCAGGAGGAGCGATTTCAAACTCTGCTTGAGGACTCTAAAAAGATTGCCCGCGCCTCCTGGAAGGGGCGAGGCACTGAAGAAAACGAAACACATATGCTCGAATGGAGCGCGCAATTTCCGGCCACACAGTACATTGGCTACGAAGAAACCATGGGCTCTGCCAAAGTCCTTGGCCTCTCCGATGGCCAGAGCGCCCAAGCCGCCCTCAGCACAGATCAAACAGGCTGGCTTGTGAGTGACAGAACATCCTTTTATGCAGAAGGCGGCGGCCAGGTCGGAGATATGGGCAGCATGCGCTGGCCACAGGGTGCTGCCACCGTCAGCGATTGCGTGAAAAAGAAGGACGTCTTTTTGCACCGTTTGCAGATAACTCAAGGCGAGCTGAAACAGGATCAAGAGATTCAATTGCAGGTGTCCTTGGTGGATCGCCGTAAAACGGCTGCCAACCACTCAGCCACGCATCTTATGCACGCGGCCCTTCGCAAGGTTTTGGGTAGCCACGTGGCGCAAGCCGGGTCTCTGGTGGACCCCGAGAAATTGCGCTTCGATTTTAGCCATGGCAAGACTTTGAGTCGTGAAGAGATTGAACAGATTGAACATTTGGTGAACAATGAAATCTTTCTAGGACATCCGGTCACGGCAAAGTTGATGTCCTACGATGCTGCACTAAAATCAGGAGCGCTGGCCCTGTTTGGCGAAAAGTACGGTGATGAGGTGCGCGTTCTCAAAATGGGAGAGTTTTCTTGCGAGCTCTGTGGCGGTACGCATGTGAACAACACCTCTGAAATTCAGATTTTTAAAATTGTTTCAGAAACCGGAGTCAGCGCTGGCGTGCGCCGAATCGAGGCTCTCACCGGCATGAATGCCTTACAATTTTTTGAGAAGCACTTGCAAGAAAATACCATGACCCGTGATCAGCTCGGGATTCAAGAGAATTGGACTTCCTTCTTGGCAAAGGCGGAACCGTCGGCGCCAGTTCAAGTGCAGCAGCTCAAAGAGCAAATCAAAAATCTTGAGGCAGCTCTGAAGAAGATCAAGGCCTCGCAAGTGGATATCAAAGCCATCGTCATGAGCGCCACCGCTTTCAGTGCTCACGGTCAAGACCTGCAGCTCATTTTAAGTGACGTGCCCATTGAAGAGCGCGAGCTATTGAGTCAAGTGAGCGATCAAATTTTGTCTCAAGTGCAATCCGCCGTGGTATTTCTGATGGGCCAAGGTGAAGGCGCAGGACAGAGACCAACATTGGTGGCTGTATCTAAGAATCTGATTGGCAAATCCAACAAAATTCACGCAGGAAAAATCCTAAAGACCATTGCCGAAAAACATGGCGGCAAAGGTGGCGGCCGCCCCGAGTTCGCTCAAGGTGCCATCAGCTCTGCGCCAAGCCTGCAAGATCTGCAAAACTCCCTGGCATGAATGCAGTTCATATTGGCGAGTTGAGGCTAGTGTCCTGAGTCAGGGCTCTAGCCATTGCCTTAATTTGATTTTTGTATAAAAGTCCTAAAGACAAATGAAAAGATTCATTAATCTATAACCCTAGGATAGGAGTCCTCTTATGAAGCTGATTTTAATGGTGCTTTGCACTTCACTTATCACCGCATGTAGCACAACTGCTCGATTTAAGGTTCCTGAAGGAACGGACCTCTATGTATTCAATAATAAGGTCGAAAAATCGGAATACTCTCAGTACAAAAGAAGACCATTTGGCTGGGGCCAAGCCGCTGGCATCCCCTACAGATTGGAGAAAAACGGCAAAATCCAAGAATCCGGAACCCTCAAATCTAGCTTCAGGGTGGTTTCCATCTTTTGGCCGCCAGTTGCTCTGGCGTATTGGCCGATGGGAATGAAGGGCGACCACGGATTATACGACTTCACAGAACAAAACGAATACGTTCGACCAGCCAAAGCGCGAGAGACAAAATAGTATAGGAGACCAAGAAGGTCATTCTCGATTAACTGGACGGATCACCAGATCCCTAACCGAATTTGATCTTGATTGAGTCGCGAATCAGTTTTACAAAGTTGCTTCTTGAATTCATCTGTTCTTCTAAGAAGCAACTTAAATCTCCAAAAACAGTACAGACTTTAGGAAATTATTTTTTTGGTGAATATGATAAATTCCAGCAATGGAAGTCTTCATTCACTTCAGCTGATTCGAGAAAATTGAGCGGATTGTTTTCAACTTGAATCGAATTGATTTGACCTGATTTCTTAGAGGACTTGATAACAATGTGCCTGTAAAAATTAAGTGCAGTTTTCACAATATACACAGTCGTATGAGTTTCGCCTGATTGCGAACCCCAAGACTTGCTATCTTCAATCAAGGTCGCGCTGGATCCCGCTTCGACTCCCGCGACACTCTTAAAGGTCTGCGAATTGACATCTTCACCCGTATCTATTGAAAATTCATTTGTACACATTTCAGCTTCATCCTGATCTATTGTGTCTGAAACAAAGTTCACCGTTTTTCCAAAAGAATTGATACTGAATGCGAGCACAAGCACGGCTGTGTAAATGGATTTATTCATTGAGTTCTCCTCATAAAAAGTTGTAATCAATATATACTGACCAGGCCATTTGCTAGTGGACATATTTGATTTGTTATGATTTTCTTT
>CAYMBJ010000131.1:0-6921 GCA_964388665.1 uncultured Pseudobdellovibrionaceae bacterium
ACTTCCACAAAAGGGCTCCCTCTTTCAAGTTTCAACTAACTTTGAGATGTCTCCAGAAGTATGATCACAGGAATTCCTTTTTCCCGGCTCTCTATAATCTCCCGTCGAATAGCAGCCTCAGCGATTTTCTTAGTATCAAATTCCGTGGATGGATGGGTTACAAAAAGAACTCTCTCGCCATGAATGGTGCGGCCACCCCAAGCATCTATGATCTGCGAAGCCTTAAGGCTCTGCGAAAACTGCGAAGCCACAAGGCTCGAAGCATTCTGGGCATTCTGGGCATTCTGGTCGCCTTCCATTCGAGCCTTGACATTAGCATCGCATGCAGACTGCGCAGCGCCCTTCACTTCGCAGTCTGAGTCTACCTGCGGTGGCACCTGTATAGCCTGGGCAAATGATGTCACAATGAAGGCAATACAGACTGTCATTAAAGATTTCTTAAACACTTAAATCTCCCTTACTTAAAGTAAACGATTTCTAAAAATAAAAAGCTGAATAGCGACAGTAGATTGCATGCCGAAATCAGTTTCCATGCTTTTCATCATTTGCATTCTCTGTGTTTGCATTCTCTGTACCAGGACGCCATGAAATCTGAACCACATGGAGCGGCATAGCCTCATCAATAATAACAATTATTGTATTGAATCGAGTATTTTTTATATGGCTTGGGGGCCTCTTTCAAATGGTCAGAGGCTTACTACCCTTGATGATCGCCGACTCTCAAGCTGGAAAGAGAAATATTCATCTCCCCTCTTATGCTTCAGTATCCCGTTACTTCAGGGCCTTTCGTATCTGATTTTTTCAGATTTTATCATAAAATAAAATGGGCCAAACTCAAAAAAGACTGCTTTCCATTCCAGCCTAGGAGCTTGGGGATAGATTTGACTTCCTACATTTGGATCTCAGGCTCGTGATCCTCTGATTCATCATCAGACTCACCATCTGAGCCCTCAGTATCCATTTCAGCATCGAGGTCACTATCCTCAGCTTCTAAAGCGGAAGATTCCTGAGCCTCTACAGACTCCCTATTTTCAGAAGGATCAGTGCTCGCAGAGGATTCTGCACCCGCTTCGTCAGGCATATTTGGAGTGGCGTTGCCGGCGGCCATCTGCTGGTCGTAGCGAATCAGCCACTTCTTGTCGCGTTCAGAAACATTTTCATTAAACAGCAAGGATTCGCGAATAAAATCCGCTTTTTCTTTTTCTTTTTGTGCCTTTTGCCGACGCTTTTCTTCTTCAAAAAATTCTGATGATGTGGAGATGTTTTCAAGACTACTTTGAATCTTGTTAAGCTCGTCTTCACCTTCAGAGTAGCTGCTCATCATGGACTGCGAAAGGTTGTCGGTAATTTCGGAAAGTGACTCTTTCTTTTCTGGTTCAAAGTCATCCGAAATTCCTTCAGGAATCAGATCGTCTATTTGCGATAAGGTTGGCAATTCTCGCAAGTTTCTGAGGCCAAAAATTTCTAAAAACTTGCGGGTCGATGCATACTGCATGGGGCGTCCAGGAAGCTCACTCTTGCCATCAAAAGCGACCAGACCTCGCTCCATCAGGGCTCGTAGCAAATGCCCTGACTCCACACCGCGAATCTCATCAATTTCTGATTTAATAATGGGCTGCTTGTAAGCGACAATCGCCAAAGTCTCCAATGCAGGTCCAGAGAGCTTGAATGATCGCGCACGCATATTGCGTTGAATGAATTTGATATGATCTTGCTTGGTTCGCAATTGAAAGCCACCACTGACCTCTTCTAAAGACACTCCGCGACTGGCTCCTGCAAGCTCTACTGAGAGAGCATCTAGGGCCCTGCGAATTCTCTCGTTGGTGGCATTGGTGCCCTTAAAAATCGCTTTGATCGCAGCCATGCTCACAGGTTTATCTGAGGCAAACAGCACGCCTTCAATGATGGACTGAATCTCTTGGTTTTCGAGTTTATCGAGCTCGTCAATTTCTGCTGACTCAAAGGACTCCAGCTCGGAGCCGCCCAAATCAAATTCACCCTGCCGAAGTTCACCACTGAGTTCTTCGCGCAAAACCTGGCTCAACTCGTCCAAATCGTCATCGGCACTCATGTTCAGGTCCGTGACTTCATCAGCGCCTGCGTGCGCGTCGGTCGCTTCATCTGAAATCATGTCGGCATCAGTAGACTCATCGATATCAGTGTCAAGTTCATCAACTTCGCTCTCGTCCACTTCACTAAAATCCAAAACAATGGTAGCGTTTTTAACAACGAGAGTTTCCTCTGTTAGATTGTCGTCTCCCGGCAAAGCCTCGTCAATTTCGCTTCGACCTTGGCTTTTATTTTTACCTAAGCCCTGATTCTTGCTTTGGCCTTTGCTTTTGTTTTGGCCCTTGTTGGCGCCCTTGCCTTTTTGCTTATGCATCCATCATCTCATTTCCGCCCTCTTCAGAACTTTCATCGTTAGACTTTCTCAAGCCCAACTCCAGCTCTGCTTGAAGAATCTCTTCGTCAGTGGCTAGCTCATCAAGTTTTTCGAAGTTTTGATCGGTCTCTAACAGTTCCGCTTCTAAATTGGCAACAGACTGCCCAGGCTCCGCTGTTAAGGCACTTAAGCTCTGCTCATCATCATCAGATGCGTCAGCCTCGCCGGCACCACTCACCGTGTCTCGCTCTTCTAGCTCTGCCAAATCTTCTGAGGAGAGAGGGCTTGGAGAAACAGACTCCGGAAAATCTGTAGCTTCAGAAACAGCAATTGCGGCGCCATACTCTTCAACATTGCCAATCACATCTTGGGTGATCTCTTTTTTAGGTTCTATCCAAATTTCATTGTAAATATCCGCTTGAAACAAAAACACATAGCCCAACTTGGCAAGCTCCAAGAGTGAAAGAAAAGTGATCAAAATCTGCCGTGAGCGATGCTCAGTCACTTGAATCAAGTCGCTAAAGCCGACGGACTTTCCTGGCAATAGGCGGCTAGCCATTTCTAAAACACGACTGGAGATGGATTGCAGCTTGTGACCAACCTGGTGAACCTTTAACTTTGCGCTCTTTAAAACGTGACGATAGGAAGAAATCAAAGAGAACAGAGCATTTTCTTCTAAGACAATGTCTTCTGGTGCGGTGATCAGATCTTCGCGAAACCCACGCAAGAACAGATCTCGCCCCACCCAAGGGCGCTCGCTCAGTAGCCGTGCGGCTTCTTGAAATTTTTGATACTCCAATAGTCGTTGCACCAATTCTTTGCGCGGATCTTCTGATTCGATCTCTTCGCCATCAGCATTGTAATTGGGCAGGAGCATTTTTGATTTGATCTGAATCAGTGTGGCCGCCATGGCAACAAAATCACCAGCTAGCTCCAAGTCGAGCTCGCGCATTTGCTTTACGTATTCGAGATACTGCTTGGTAATCTCATGGATTTTTATGTCCATGATGTCCATCTCTTCTTTGCGAATCAGATACAATAGTAGAGGCAACGGCCCTTCAAAACGAGGCAGGTGCACCAATAGATTCATTGCCACTTCATAGCCCTCTTGATCTCCTTCAAAGTCTTTTGCGCCTCTTCGCGGGCCTTTTCGTTGCCCGTTTTTAAAATCTTGTCGAGTTGCTCACTTTGTTTCAAGAGATCTTGCTTTTTGATGCGTGGCTCAGTGGTCATTTTCTCGATATTTTCAAACAATCGTCCTTTGCAGTCGCCACAACCAATGCCAGCGGTGCGACAGCCCGTCTCCACCCAAGCCAAATCCTCTGCTGAAGAATAGAGCTTGTGGTAACCATACACGGAACAGCGCGTGGGCTCGCCCGGGTTTTCGCGAAGCGCGCGTGCAGGATCGGTGATCATGGAGTTCACCTTTTTGCGCAGCTGCTTTTCGGTGTCCTCAACCAACAGCAACGTATTGTTGTAGGATTTGGACATCTTCCGACCATCCAGGCCCGTGATCATAGGTGTCTCGGTGAGCAGGGGCTTGGGCTCAGGAAGTTTGGTCTTATAGAGATTGTTGGTGCGGCGAATGATCTCGCGATTGAGCTCCAAGTGAGGAACCTGATCCTGCCCCACTGGCACCAGCGAGCCACGATAGATGGCAATGTCTGCCGCCTGGAGCACAGGATAGGCAAATCGCCCCAGATTGTGGGTATCATTGCGTTTGTTTTCCTCTTCAGAATCTTTCCAAGTCGGCACGCGCTCCAACCACCCCATGGGTGTTAGGTTTGCAAAGATAAAATACAATTCGAGATGCTCTGGCACCTGGCTTTGAATAAAAAGAACGCATTTTTCCGGATCGAGCCCAAAGGCGATGCATTCGGCCAGGGTCGCTCGAGACCAACTCATCATTTCGCGTGGATCTTTATAGACGGTGGTCATGCCATGCCAGTCCATCGCACCAAAATAGCAGCTGTACTCATTTTGTAGAGTCAGCCAGTTTCTGATGGTGCCCCAGTAGTGGCCAATATGCAGCCGTCCCGATACACGAATTCCACTCATCACTCGCTGACTTTTTGCCTGTGCTGCCTTGACCTCATGCGCCCCGGATTCACCCGTCAGCGCTTCACTTGAATCTGTTGCAATTGCTTTTGAATCTACCATCATTCAGAAAAGACTACTAACCGACAAGGCCTTGGGCAAGCGACAAGAGAAAATAGTAGGTCCACATCACGGGCATGGCTAAAAAATGCAGGGCGCCGGTCATGATCAGCACCAAAAGGACCATGGAGCTGATTTGCTCATTCTGCTCCAATTTATAATTGAGAGAAGCGGGTAAAAAACGCGCCAGCATCTTGCCACCATCCAGTGGATGCAGCGGAATGGCATTAAAAAAGGCCAAAAAGAGATTGATGCGAATAAAGGACTTGATGATCTCCATCATTGAGGAGGTCAGGCTCCAATTGACAAAATTATAAGCGACCAAAACGATCACCACGGTGCCAAGAGTCGCTAAAATCAAATTCGACAGAGGCCCTGCCAAGGCAATCCAAAACATATCCTGGCGCGGATTTTTGAGGTTGCGGGAGTTGACGGGAACAGGTTTTGCCCACCCAAAGAAGATTGGTATATTGAACAGGAGCACCATCATGGGCAAGATGATCGTGCCCATGATGTCGATATGAGGAATGGGATTCAGGGTGAGCCGCCCCATCATTTCCGCCGTATTGTCGCCCTTCATTTTGGCAACCCAGCCATGTGCAAATTCGTGCACACAGAGTGAGAAGAGCATGGGAACAAAAAACACAGCTATTTTTGCGGCAAATTCCATCAAATCCATAGACACCTAGGTTAGTCGAATCCCTCGATTCTGTCTAGAAATGTCTACAAAAGGGAGGTGGTATGGACTCTACGGCAGAGCTTATAACGCACAATTTAAGGTCCTGAGATTCTGTTAACTTTTTGTTAGCCTCAGGCGCGAGACTCTGCTGCAATATCCAAAGCTGCCATATCGAGTGCTGCAACACTGATAGTAGCGATATCGACAGAACAAAAACTCCAACACCAGAACCATGTATTCAAATATATGTGGAATGCGGGACCCAGCCCCGCCGCGAAAGGAACCACCATGAGTGAACATAATTTGGGTGAGCTCAATCACCGACCTGCTCTCACCCAACTTTCAGACGATGAAACCGCTTTTTGCGAGGCCGTGCGCTCATTTGCCGACACAGAAATCCGCCCCAAAGTGGCACAAATGGATGAAAAGGCTGAGATGAGCAGCGATGTGGTAAAAAAACTCTTTGAAATGGGACTTATGGCCATTGAAACTCCTGAAAAATGGGGCGGTGCCGGCTCTACCTTCACAATGGCTTGCCTGGCTGTTGAGGAGATTGCCAAGGTCGATGGCAGCGTCAGCGTGCTACTGGATGTTCAAAACACTCTCGTGACAAATGCTCTCCTAAAGTGGGCAACCGATGCGCAAAAGGATCATTACCTTCCTAAAATGGCCAGTGAATGGGTGGGCGCATACGCTCTGTCGGAGAGCGGCAGTGGCAGTGACGCCTTTGCCCTAAAGCTCACCGCTACACCCAAAGGCGAAAAATTTGTTTTGAATGGCACCAAGCTCTGGATCACCAATGCCAAAGAGGCCCATGTCTTTATTGTGTTTGCCAATGTCGATCCAAGCAAGGGCTACAAAGGCATCACTGCCTTTTTGGTCGAAAAGGGCAGTGCTGGTTTTAAGGTGGGCAAGAAAGAAGACAAACTCGGCATTCGCGCCAGTTCCACATGTGAATTGCTTTTTGAAAATTGCGAGTTGGATCGCGCTCAGGTTCTCGGAGAGATTGGCAAGGGCTACAAAATTGCCATCGAGACTCTAAATGAAGGTCGAATTGGCATTGGCGCACAGATGCTAGGGATTGCCCACGGCGCCTATGACGCCACAAAAAATTACATCAAAACTCGCGAGCAATTTGGCAAGAACATCAGCCAATTTCAGGGAGTGCAGTTTCAGCTTGCTGAAATGCGCACCTCTCTCGAAGCGGCTCGGCTTATGGTCTACAATGCTGCCCGCCTCAAAGACGCCGGTGCAGATTTTATAGAAGCGGCTGCCATGGCAAAATTGTATTCATCCAAAGCCGCCGAAAAGATCACATCCATGGCTGTGGATCTCTATGGCGGCAACGGCTTTACCAAAGAGTACCCGGTCGAAAAATTTTGGCGAGACGCAAAGATTGGCCAAATCTATGAGGGCACCTCCAATATGCAACTGCAAACGATTGCAAAAATGGAACTCGATAAGTAGCGGACGCAGTGTCTAGCTCTGCAGTTGCTGAATTATGTCACTTGTCGACTCGTTTTCTACAGGTGTCGCCGAGAGAGGAAAAAATCAAAATGACTTCAAATCATTGTATGAACCTGCTATTGGAATATTTTTTTTTGCCGTGGCTTTTGATAAAACTGTTTCATCAGTTCACCAATAACGCCCGGATCGGTGGAATCTCCGCGTAAATTTGGTTTTTCGTAAAATTCAATTTTTA
>CAYMBJ010000132.1:0-6764 GCA_964388665.1 uncultured Pseudobdellovibrionaceae bacterium
TTTAGCGATTATGACCAAAAATTATTGTCGAGTTGAGGCTAGTGCTTTGTCAGGAGCCTGTTGGTATAAAGAAGCTCTCTAAATTGCCGATAATAAGTATGTGAATAAAAAAATCGGTCTCGTTCTTATTTTGTTCGCTATCATTCTGCTTTTCCTATTTCTTTTGGACGACAATGAAACTGAATCGCATATGGCAAATCAACGCCACAATTCACCGTCTTATAATGATAAAGTCAGCGAGCATCTCAGCCTCACGAAGCAAAAGATTGTCAATTCCGAAGAGAAATTGCGCCTCGAGCTTGCCAAAGACGGTGAAAAACAAGGCCATTTTTCCGAATCAGGAGGCGGAGCTGTTCATGTGCCTCCGGGCAACAACGTCAAATTCGATTCTTACGAGCAAACGCGCGTCGGCGAGGAGTTGATCGAGGAGACCGGTCGAGGCAGCGTTTACGATGCCTTTCCAGATCCGCAACAATTGATTCAAAAGGAAATCTTCGAAAATCAACGCCAAGCTGAATACGATGAGGCCTATCGAGCCGCCTATGCAGAAAAATTTATAGAAAATGCGCGCCAACGCGGGTGGAAAGTCGAGCTCGACGATCAGTACCGAGTCAAATCGGTCAAACCACTACGCAAAGTTGAACCAGGCCCGGGAATTTTTAATGATCGCAATCCGTCAGGAGCTCGTTAAATTTTTTGTGGCTAAGCACTAAAATCCAAAGCCGATTCCCACTTGAGCAAATGATGGGCTGTTGTAGGACGCATACAAGTAGAATGGATTGCCGATCATAAAAATTCCGCCACCAAAGTAGCCACCGCCAATTCCAGCGCCTGCAGAGGTCTCGTCGCCAGACTTAACGCCAATCCCGGCACCCATTCCGCCTTGTAAGTAAGGGCGAAACCAGCCGCTGCCAAAAAGGTACTTTAAGTCGACATCGCCAGCGACCTGCAGGGTCTTTGCATCTTCATTGTTTGTGGTGGAATTCTCATCCTTTACTTGAACGGCACCTATACCAACTTCAAAAGCCCAATTGCTCCACAAATGCATAAAATTCAACCCTACAGTTGCACCAGGAGGATTGTTATAACCCAAACTCCAAGACCACCCTGCAGCCATCGCCTGTTGACTCGAAACTCCCAGGAGCAAGGCAATCACTATTTTCGCAGCAAAAATTGAAGACAAACGCGACATCATTGTAACTCCCACACATCCGATATTAACGTCCTGAACTATTCATACATTTTGAATCAGTCATTTGGACTCAGTAATGAAATCCAGCTTTCTCTATTGTATCTTAAATCCCTGTCGAGGCCAGACTCTTATGTAGGGATTTTTTTCCTCGAATCGTAAATCTATCAATCAGTCCTAAACTCGCTAAACTTGCAAAGTTGCTGGAAGTGAAAATCAAATGGTCAATCACCGGAAGCTCTAATAGCATTCCTATCCAACACAGCTGCTTTGTAATTTTGAGGTCGGCGGCGCTGGGAACAATTTCACCGCTGGTGTGATTGTGAGCAATGACAACACTGCTACTATTTGTTCTTATCGCCATTCGAAAGATATCACGCGGCACAGCGGGACACTCCGCTGCGCTCCCGCGATGGACCATCTCGAGTCCCAGCAGCTCTAACTGATGCGACAGACAGAATACCCAGAGCTCTTCGGCATCTGGATTAAAGTTGGGCTGGATCTTTTCATAAAGTTTGAATGGATTGTGCATGCTCATCTGTGATCTATATTCCACATGCAAAACGTGGCTAGGGGCTCACTATTGCCTATAGGCATCAGATGTAGCGAAATTCCCTCTTCGTCCGTCAGCGTCGGACAGTGTCACTTGATTGCCGCAAGTGAGTTGTTTAGACTTGAGCCACAGTAAAAAGATGCCAACACTTAATATTGGTTTTTAATCCGTTGGCAAAACCAGACTATTTAGAGGTGAAAATATGTATCGCAAAATTTCCGTCTTACTTTGTGGGCTCCTTTCGATTTATTTTTTAAGCGGCTGCGGACCAAAAGCTTTCACAAAGGGCGAGTACGACGATGTTGAGCGCGAAAATCTGTTGGACGATAAATGGTCAGAAACAGATATGCAAAAGGCCGTCAAAGAATTGGTAGGATCGCTGTCTAATTCCAATGTGATCGCCAACGCTAGAAAAAAACCTATCATCATGGTTACGCGTTTAAAAAACAACACGAGTGAAGAGATTGAAACTGGAAGCATCATGGATATGATCAAAGTGGAGCTCACCAACTCTGGGCGCGCCAACTTTATAGACAAGGAAGCACGACAGGACATCAGCGAAGAATATGAATATCAGAATTCTGGCATGGTGAATGAGACTTCAAAAAAAGGTCCTGGCGGGCAAATTGGCGCCGACTTCGTACTCAATGGACGTCTCGAGTCGATCGTGAAGCAAGTCGGCAAAGACAAAACAGTGTACTATAAACTGACATTGAATCTCACCAACTTGACAACCACATTAACTGAATGGACTGGTCAAAAAGAAATGCGCAAAATGTTTAGAAAAAAATCTGTAGGACTGTAATCATTTTGGCAGGCTATTCCAAATCGCACAGACTTAGAGACCAATTGTAGATGAAATTTACGCCAAAGTTTGCCTCTTCGATATTGCTATTGTTTTCGGTGGCGACCCTTGGCTGCGCTTCTTATCAGGGAAAAGTAGAGAGTGCGCGAACGCAATTGCAGGCGGGCAATTATGATGCCGCTGTCGCCGATTTTGAAAAACTAGCTGCCGATAGTGAAAAAGACAAATTGGTGTATCTGCTAGATCTAGGAACCGCTCTTCATATTGCTGGCCGCTACGAAGAGAGCAATAAAGTCTTTAGTCAGGCCGACGACCTAGCAGAGCAACTTGATTATCACTCTGTATCGAAAATCGCAGGCTCATTGGTTCTGAACGAAGAGATGGTTCAGTACAAAGGAGATACTTTTGAGAGAATATTTATCAATGCTTACAAGGCGCTCAATTACTTAGAGCTGGGCGATTATGAGAACGCCGAAGTTCAGGCCCGTAGGATCAACGAAAAATTTCAAAAGTACCGAGCTGACGACAAAAAGAAATTCGAACTCAACTTTTTTGCACGCTACATCGGTGCCTTGGCTCGCGAAGCCGCCAAGGACTATGACAATGCCTACATTGCCATGAAAGATGCCTATGAGGTGGACTCGCGCCCGCCACAGATTAAAAAGGATCTTATTAGGTTAGCAAAGTTATCGGGTCGTGAAAAAGAACACCAAAAGTGGCTCAAAGAATTTGGTGCTGAGCTTGAAGATCCCCGCTGGTATGACCGCTCATTAGCGACCGTGGTCTTTGTTTTTCATCAGGGCTGGGGACCACAAAAGGACAACGACCCGATCAACTATCGCTTTCCGCTATTGAAATCCGGCAAGAGCAGCGCCTATTCCGCCGAGATTGAAATCGCCGCAGAAGACAACCCAAAGTTCAAAATGAAACCCGAGCGAACCACCGAGATCTATAATGTTGCGGAAGCAGCAATCAAAACCCTTCAGGATGATCGACTCTCCTTGATTGGTAGGCGAGCCGCAGGTCTGGTTGCTAAGAAGGCCGTCTCTGATAAACTGCGAGAACGTGACGATGCGCTTGGCCTAGTGGCCTCTCTGGTTATGCATGCCTCTGATCGGGCTGACTTGCGCCAATGGTCCACACTGCCCAATGGGCTACAAATTGCTCGCGTTCAATTGCAGCCCGGGCATTATCAAGCGAAGGTGCGGAGCCTTAATAGTGGCGAAGTACCTCAATCAGACTGGAAAATTTTAAAGGATTTCACAATAAAAAAAGGCCAGCAAATTTTTGTAAATTGGCGGGCCTTTTAAGAATCGTTTTATAATCTAATAATCTAAACTATTGGCTCTATTGGCTGATGAAACTACTGATTCAAGCTGGGATTGCTGCTGGGAAGATTTGGAGTCTCATCTTCTTGCAGTCCCGGAAGAACGGTTGCTTTTTCAGCTGCAGCTTTCGCTGTAGAATCTGGATTGTAACGAGTCGCATTTGCTACTCGAGTTTCCAAATTCTGCTTCAAATCATCACTTGAAGCTTTATCAGACATGTTCGCTGCGCTTGCTTGCTTGGTCATGTAGTCCTGAGGAAACGCGCCCAATTTTGCAAGAAAGTTTGAAATGCTGCCATTGCCAGTTTGAATGATCTCTCTCAAAGTGAAAAGTGGGGCATACTGAGAAGCCTTCTTTTCTGCTTCGAAAATGATTTGTGTCAAAGTTGCAGCCGTGATGTCGTTCTTCGATTTGTTATCGATGACCATCACCTCTTCGTTTGAACGAATCATTTTCGCGATATCATCTAGGGTTACGTAGCAACTTTGCTGCGTGTCATAAAGCTTGCGGTTCTGATAACGCTTAATGATCTTGACCTTAGAACTCGGCTTCGCGCTGATTGATTCCATTTGGTTAATCAAATTGCCTCCCATCGATCCAATCCCTGGTTTTGTTAATTCACAGAGGAACTGGCCTACCCATTTTCGGTTTCTGTAAAAGACCTAAGAATGCTTCTACATTGAAGTTCTCGGTCACAATGCTCGGCACCTTAACGATGCCGCCACACGTTGTCAAGTGCCTCGAAGAAGGTCAGGGCTATATTTTTTGGGCCCTAGACCAAAATTTGGCCGCTTGGACCAAGGCCACGGTACCCTACCGAAGCCTTCAAAAAATACAATAATAAATACAAATACTTACGCTCGCGTCCAAAACAAAAGTTTAGTTATAGATTAACTAATAATTTTTTTGTGGTGCAAAGTGTCTTTTCCTTAAAGTCCGCTCTGGGTGTGGCCGAGAAGTCTACAACAGACAGGAAGGTCAAATGCAAGGTATTCGAGCGCACATCAGAATCCCAATATTAGCCAGCTCCCTTTTCATCGTGGCCTGTGCAAGTCAGCAGACCAGAACTGTTCAAAGTGAAGGAGTCAACTCTCCATCGCGTGCTTTAAAAACTGTATTTTTGCCCAGGTCCGAGTCTGAGGCAAAAATCGCCTCTCCTGAATATTTAAGCCAAACTCAGGCAGATTATTACTATTCGATCGGAGAGGCATACTCTTTCGATGGCAACTCTGAAAAGGCTGTGGAGTCTTTTAAGAGCGTTTTGGCCATTGAACCAGAATCTACGCCTGTTCGCTTGCGCCTTGTGACCGAGTTGCTGCGTTCGAACCAATTTTCAGAAGCAATGATGCACGCATCTCTCGCAGTGAAGTCTGATCCCAATAACACTCAAGCCAGAGTGCTTCTGGGTGGTCTCTTCTCCTCGATGCGGCTGTTCAGAAAGGCCATCGATCAATACGCAGCGGTTTTGGAGATTGATCCCGACAATCAAGAGGCTCCCATTTATTTGGGCGCAGTGTACGGTGAGCTCAAAGAGTACGACAAATCAATTGGGTATTTTGAATCCGTACTCAAGCTCCCAGAATACACAACGCCCCATTTGCCATACTATTATATGGGACGCGTGCATCTTGAGCAGGGCGGCGAGAGTCACTTTAAAAAGGCCGAGTCGCTTCTCAAGAAGTCAATATCGATAAAGCCTGAGTTTGCAGAGTCGACGATCTCCTTGGCAGCGCTGTATGAGAAGTGGGGAAAAGAAAAACAGATCTTACCCGCGTTAGAAAAGTTTCAGCGTGACCATGGTCCAAGTGTCAAAGTCGCTGAGATCCTTTCACAGCAGTACATTGATATGCAAAAGTTTGACGAAGCTTATGAGCAATTGGAATACATTGAGGCACAGTCGGATGACTCCATCACAATCAAGATGCGCATGGCGCTGATCTTGTTAGAAAAGAAAATCTATCAAGAGGCTGCAAAAAAGCTCGAGGAAGTTCTGGAGCTGGCTCCTGAATCTGATAAAGTGCGATATTACCTTGGCGCCGTGTACGAAGAGCTGAATCAGCCTGACAAAGCTGTTGAGAACTTTAAGCGAGTTCCGCCCGCGTCCTCCTTTTATGGGGACGCCATCATTCACGCTGTTCTCCTTGAAAAGCGCAGTGGCAACATCAAAGAGGCCATTGAGCTTGTTCAAAGGTCTATCGACGCCAAAGATGATAATGTTTCCTTTCATACGCTCTTTATTTCACTCTTAGACGAAGATAAACAATTTGCCCAAGCCAACCGCGCGGCAGAACAGGCTCTAAAAAAATTCCCGGAAAATGCACAGGTGCATTTTTTTGGCGGCGTGGTCGCGGATCGACTGGGCGATCGTGATCGCATGGTGAGCTCAATGCGACGAGTGGTCGAGTTGGATCCCAATCACGTGCAGGCGCTAAATTATTTGGCATTTACATGGGCCGACGCGCGACAAAACTTGGCTGAGGCGGAAAAAATGAGCCGCAGAGCCGTCGAGCTTGAACCCACAGATGGTTTTATTATTGATACATTGGGCTGGATCTACTTCCAACAGGGAAAATACAAAGAAGCCATGAAATATCTTGAGGTCGCATACAAGTATCAGCCTGAAGTTGCGATCATTGCCGAGCACCTTGGTGATACTTACGTAAAGCATGCACTGATGGAAAAAGCTTCGTCCATGTATATGAAAGCCATTCAGTTGGAGTCTGACAAAGAGAAAATCGAAGCTTTGCAGCAGAAGCTTTCTTGGCTTCGCAATCAATTTCCGATTCCGCCGCGAATGCCGGCCAGTCAAGCCGTCAAGGCTGAAGTTGAGAGATAGCTAGTGTCCTGAGTCAGGATAAAATTGATATTTAATTTTTATGCAGCCTCGAA
>CAYMBJ010000133.1:0-6628 GCA_964388665.1 uncultured Pseudobdellovibrionaceae bacterium
CAGAATCGCTCGGTAATTATGCGACATTTTCCCTTGGTATTGACAGGAAGATCAGACTCTTACATTGCCACCCAGTGCCCAACAATGAAATCGAGGTCCTTATTTGATCTTTTCTACTTAGGCGTGGCTTCTCCAGATATGGGAGGTAGCTTTAGCACATTTCTGTTTTACCAGGGACAATCTCATAAACTGGGAAAACAGCTTTACAAAAAATACGGTCTTGGTTTTCTTTCACAATTTCAAAAATTGGTTCGAGGGGCAGGTCCTAAATCCGCCAGAGAACTTTATGCTCTATTGGAATCAGGACCTGATGCCAACCTCTTTCGAGAATGGGCCGATAGCTTTGAGAACGCTAAAGGATGTCAACCTTAAGGAGCTGTGTTGGGCACCAGCATTTGGTGGATTCGTCTGGAATGTTGAGTTGAAAACTATTCAAAAATTGTGACAATTTGCAGTCTAAGCCGATGCGCGTTGACTCTCTTCCCCAATTACTTTGCCATCAAGCCTTGGCAAAGTAATTGCTCAGTGGATTTCCCGGGACTCAAACAACAAATACAAAGGGGAATAAAATGATACAGAATAAATTGGGCTTGGTTGCAACAATGCTTTTGTCCACTGTCTTAGTTTCAATCGTAGGATGCACTAACGATAAAAAAGACAATCCGCCTGCTGCCGCTGGGCCTGCAGAGCCTGACTCAGAAAAATCATTGAGCAAGATCGATCAGGAACAAGACCTGAAAATGTCGTTAGAACTTCCGGTTGGCAAAGACGGCAGTATGGTGCTGTTTACGGGGGAGATGGTGCCTGGAAATATGACGGATGCTCATCTCATTTTGTACAGCGAACAAAAAACCGGTGCCGCGGTGCAGGTTTTGTTTACAGGCGACGGCGAAGATCATGATTTTGTTCAGGGTGGACTTGCATTGTACATGGCTGCGCAAGAAGAAAGAGAGTCTGGAGAAGGAATTGTTTATTCATTCACGGCATCTCAATCGACTTTGGCTGATGTCAGCTTGGGTTGGAATTCTGGAGACCTCAAAGTCCCAATGGCTGATGCCATCAAAGTTGATCAGAAATTGCGGGGCAAAGAAATCGTTACGGCTGATGATGTCGCAGCAGCTATCGAAGAAGTGAACAAATAATCGAGTCTGTTCAATATATTGTAGCGGCAGTTAATTCAAACAATCTGCCGCTGACACCAACCGGAATCAGATTTAACTTGTATGTGGCGACTCCGCCTTTTCTTTGGTTGAAGCCACCAGTAGGTCTATTTGAAGGACTCGCCGTGAGTTAAAAACTCTCAAGGAGACGAAGAGTTGGGCCGCCGTCAGTATAAGGATCTTCTTGAGAGATCACCCGAGCTCGACGCTTCGTATTTTCAATCGCCCATTCTAGTTTTACTGCCGTAAAAAACTCTTTGCCATCCTTGGTCCTTCCCGCTGCGACAGCGACGCCAATAATTTCGCCAGATCTGTTGAAGACAGGCCCTCCACTCATTCCAGGCGTTGCTTTGGCCAAGACAATAAACGAAACTTTTGGATCAAAAGCTTTATGAAATAGTTCTGCTTCGTCAAGATCATTTTTTGTGAGTTCGATAGCCTGTTCATCCGTCAAAACACTGCCAATACTATAAGATTGCTCGGAGTCATTTTCTTCCGGAAATCCAATGAGCAGTGCCTCTTCACCTGCCTGCCATTTGCCGATATAGGACGATCGAGCCGCGAAGAGCTGGGGTGGGAAAAAATCAGAATCGCCGAGAACAGCAAAAGTGTAGTCTTCATGGCTAGAAATACTCAAAAATGAGTCGTTGGGATCTTCGGGTCCCTCCCACATCGGCATATATACGAGATCAGCGCTGCTAAACTTGGTAAATTTCGCATTGGCGATGGCCCTCCAGCCGGTGTTATCAAGTAGGGAGTATTCGTAAAAAGACTCCATCCTACCGTTGGTGTAAACCACGTGGGAAGCACTTCCCAACAAATGGCGACCATCGGAAAGTTGGCCTATAACGAAACCAGCAGCTCTATCCACTCGAATCACCAAGGGCAAAACGCTCTGAACCCATTGGCGCTCCTCAGGGCTTTCCGAGGCCAGAGCGCCGACGAGTTTTTGATCGACTTGTGTCGCCCTCGCCCCAAACGCAGAAAACATACACAGGCCAAGTGAAATCACAAATTTTAGGCTCAATTGGCGCGTCGATTTTTTAAGAGATGCTGCAAGTTTCAAAACATATATTGATTTCATATAAATTCAATATATCATATCTCGTGGTGAATTTTTTTCGAATACTAAGCCAATGCCAATATTACAGGATTGACCAACGGTAGGACACAGTCCGAATGATCCTTATCTTGAAAGTGCCCGGTGCCGGCAATGCCAGTAAACATTTGATATTGTCTGTGATGAATTTAAACTCAATTCTTCAAACTCGTATCGCATCGATGGTGAGTGGTTGTTTAAAGACGATGTTCGCTGGGGTCGAATTATCGAAGATCTTGTGGCCGTTGATTTTCTTACCAACAATACAAATACACTCAATGTATTTGCAGTCGAAAATCGAGACGAAGAAAGTCCAAATTTTAATTTCGAGGCTCATGAATATACAGAAGAGGGAGAGCTTGTCAGCAAATCTCTTTCGGTTGATTTTGAATGAGGATATTGTTGCCGGCTCTTTCCCTGATCTTCACAGCTTTTCTTGCATTAGTTCGTGCCAGTTCTGCAAATTGAGGTAACACGACTGTATTACTGCGTGCATTCTTCGTATGTCATGTAAGCAGTTCTAACTTGTCCATAAGTTGAATATACATCTTCAACTTCGCCATCGATCAGAAGTTGCCAACCACCATTGTTGGGCACCTGGCGAATGCTGCATCTATTAGTTTTAACAGTATCCTCCTTGCACCTGTACTCTTTCACTATCTCTCTGCCATCTGCATAATCAACTGATAGAACCGTTGCCGTGGCATTAACGGTGGAGCTAACCAACAGATGCTTTACCGCCTCCGTTTTGTTGTTTGTTAAAAGAAATCGAGTCTTTGAGTCTTCTCCTGGCCAGCCCAAAAATGTTGTTTCCTTTTTTGAAACCATACCCGTGACAGGATCGCGCCCAGCATGTGTGAAGACACCTTTAAACATGTTTCCTTCTTCAGTGGTCGAAAAGACCTTTAGGTTGACTGGAATGTTGAATTCCTTACCGCAAGTGTATGAGGCAACAATAGCTTCCTCGGCATTGGCGACATTCACCTGAAAAATCAGCATCAAAACACTAGATAAATTCAAAAGAGATTTCATAATCTGTTTACTCCTTATTGACGTTGGGATTCTGCCCGATTCCTTCGAGTGCGTCTATGGTACCTGAAATCAATTCAGGAATGTCAAAACTCTAGTCACCCCGTGGGGATGAACGGCGCCATTCGCAGACTGATTCTGATGAAATATCTCAAACACGCCCTAATCTTCAACTGTAGATTCATAAAATGTAATGACCTCTATGATCAGTTTTTTCAGGAAACTTTGTAGTGGCGAACCCCTAGAGATTTTCGATTTGGTGGAGAATTAGCGACATGGTGTGCCGAAGGCGTCGTCCATTGGACGGGCTAAATCGGCAGTTCGGGTAATGGCTATTTTTTTGTCGGTGGAGATGCCGTAAATCCTTTTTGAAGCGTTCAACATGGGGTTGGACAAATGCAAAAATCAAAAGGGAGAAGTAAAATGAAAACAGTAATCTTGGCAATGACTCTAATGGCGTCACAATTTGCTTATGCTAGTAGCTTTTAGGTTTGGGAAGGATCGGGCTCGCTCTTTGATGCGAATGGCAATGCCACAAGCACCTACAGTTTGAAGGTTGAGACCACTAAGAGCGACAACCAGATAGAAAGTCGCATAAGGATTGCACTACCTGATGGCTCAGTTCAGAAACAACAGTGCACAATGACGAAGGTCAGCCAGGATGCCTGGACCTCAGAGTGCGATCATGGAACCGGCGGCGGTCATTGCTTTGGCGAAGGGCTTTGTATTTCATATGAGTCCGATTCGACCGGAAAAGCCTATGCAACAACCATAGTGATGGATGGCCCTTCTGACATGAGACTCCTTCGAACAGAGCTTCAGAGCGGCCAGGCCGTGCGATTCTTTCGCGAGAAGCTTCATAAACGATAATCGATAGGAGCTGAGTTCATTGTACAACAGCGGGCACTGATGTATGAAGGTGGTGCCTGCTTAATTGGGGAGTAAATTTATGGCACGTTTTATTGACTTTATATCTTTCTCAAGAAGCGACAGCTTCAAAGATCACTTCAAAAACCTATTGAGAGTTGTTTTTATTTGGTGTCCGATTGTCACGGTTTTATTTATTTTTGGTTTTGGCGGCATGGACCATTTTGTTCGTAGATTTTCAATTTCGATGGTGATTGCCACAACCGTCGCCTTGTCATGCTTTCTTGGTTCCGGGCTGATTAGCCAGCTTTACAGCGTCTATTGCCGGAGGAAGGGACAGGAGCGCAGAAAGCGTGGTTTTTTCTGGGGCGTTCTCACCTCGTATCCCTTTCTTCTGCCGGGGTTATATATTGGATTTGCGCTTGCCGGCCTTTACAGTGCGGCCATTGGTTACACTTGGGACCCACCTCGATTTAACGACTACGGTTCCGGAGTCATTTTTGGAATTATGGTCTCAGGAATGTTCACACTCTTTGAGGTGGTGCGAGACGCCAAGCAGGCCGAGAGAGAGGCTGAACTGAAATTTCGCACGCTCGAAAATGAAAAGCTCAAGGCTCAGATTTCAGCTTTGACCGCGCAAATGAATCCGCATCTCCTTTTCAACTCTCTTAATACAATAGCTTCGACGATTTCGACGGACCCAAGATCTGCTGAGGACATGGTGGTGCAGCTATCCGAACTTTATCGTGGCATACTGAAGTCGGCAAAGGGTGATATGCACACACTTGAAAGTGAACTTTTGCTTTGTCGGTCCTATTTGGATATAGAACGGAAGCGCTTCGGGTCTAGGGTTGAGTACAATATCAATATCGACAAAACCATAGATCCAAAAAAAGTGACGATTCCAGTTCTTCTTCTTCAGCCGCTTGTGGAGAACGCCGTGAAACATGGAATTGGCCCTAAACGTGAGGGTGGGATCGTGTCCATTGAAGTTAGAAAGACGGGGGCTGACTTCGTAATCAGCGTCCTAGATAATGGTGTCGGCATTAATTTGGGAAAATCTTCGACGGGCATGGGCACTGGCACTGGAATTTTAAATTGTGAATCCCGTGTAAAATTGAAATACGGTGAGGCAGCCAGATTTAGTTTTTCTAGAACTGACAGAAATGAAACAGCCGCATGCATTCGAGTTCCATGGGGCGAGGTGGTGTGTGATTAGAGCCATTGTTGTCGATGACGAAATTCCCGCTATAGATCGCCTAAAGAAGCTATTGAAGGGCTATCCGGACATTGATGTTGTTTGCGAATCCAGTGATGGGCTGACCGCACTTTCTGACATTGAAGAGAAAAAGCCTGATGTTGTTTTTCTGGATATCGACATGCCGGAGCTAAACGGTCTCGAAGTTGCCAAAACTCTTGGCGTAGGTGGACCCTTGATCGTTTTCGTGACGGCCTATGATGAGCATGCGCTCGCTGCATTTGAGTCAAGTGCGATCGACTACTTGGTGAAGCCAGTAAATAGTTCTCGACTTGATTTTGCGATCGAAAAAGTTCGCAAATCACATATGAAAGAGCGAAGTTCCCCTCTTGATTCTTTGCTTGCAAATCTTCAGGGTAGAGGACGTCCAGCTCGGCTTGCTGTCAAGATTGGTTCAAAATACGAGGTGTTTGATCCAAGTGAAATAGCCGTAGCGGTATCGCAAGATCACTACACATCGTTGATCGTGGACGGGCGTGAGCTACTTTCAGATGATTCACTGGAGTCCATTTATTCGCGATTAGATGCCAATATGTTTGTTAGAGTTCACCGTGGCGCGATTATTAACATCAAATACCTCAAAGAACTCAAGCGTGAAGGTGATCGCAAATTCACAGCAGTTTTGTCTGACAAAGGCCAGACTCAAGTTTTGGTCAGTAGAGAGAGACTGCCTCAGCTTAAAAAATTTCTGGGTCTTACCTGAGACAGAGATATTTAATTTAAAGTAGGTCAGCCTCATCAATCAATTGAGTTGGATCAAATGAAAGCTGACATTCCCGATCGACAGGAATGCCCGAGCCTTCGATGCACCTGCCAGAAAGGTCGTAGGTGAGTGCGGTGCTGATAGTCAGGCGCCAGCCTTCTAAGAGTTTGAGGATGCGAACTCTTCCGCTTCCACCGCCAGAGCGTAGGCCAATGACCTTAATGTGGGGCTGACCCTGCAGCCCCAACAGCACGTCTTCGGAAGCGGAATAGGTGAGTGGGTCTGTCAAGAAGATGACCGGCTTTGTCCAGCGGCTTTCTTCGCGAACAGCTTCTCCCATGATAGGTTCACGCTCCCCCAGTTGGCCGTCGGGAAGTGTTGAACGAATCCAGCCAAGAGGCCCGTGGCTTTGTAGAAATCGATTTTGAAAGCGATGTGCCATCAAGAGATTCCCACCGGGATAATGGTATGGACCCGTCCCTCTTGATTATCGGCTTCAAATGAGCCAGATA
>CAYMBJ010000134.1:0-6496 GCA_964388665.1 uncultured Pseudobdellovibrionaceae bacterium
CCGCATCGGGAGGATCACAAGATATTTTTAGTGTGGTTCAGTTCTCGCTTACGAAGAATTTATGAAAACATTTTTCCTACTGATTGGGCTTTTTGCAACGCAGGCTCTTGGCGCAACAAAGAGTTTTACGGTCAAAGTCCAGGTATCAATAGATGGCAAACTCGTTTCAAGTCCAAACTTTATCACCAAGCCAAATGAGTTGGCGTCCGTGAGTCAGAGGATTGAAAATGGAGAAACGATACTGGTGGAGATGATCGCCGCCGACTACATTGCGAAAAATGAGAAAAATGCAATTCAGATGAAATTCACAGTGAGTCGGGTAAGCCGCGCAGGTAGATCGATAATCTCAGAACTACAGATTGTCGGTCTTCCCGGCGAGACCGCAACCATAAGCGAAATGCAAGAAGGGAATGGCAGCTCCCTCGAAGTAAAAGCCGTTGCCACTCGCCTTCAATAGAAACTCCTGCCAATCTCAGCAAGCAATCCAGGAAAAATTCGATGACTGATTTGGTTATTCACTCTGTGAGACTGGTTCTGAGACCGTGGAATCTAGATGAGTTAGATCTAGTGCGAATTTGGATGTGGTCCGGGATCACTAGAAATTTCCATAGACTTTCCATCAATAATTTGTATCTTTAGTGAGAGTGGGTCAAGTTGTTCGACACATCCAAGATTTACGCGATAACCGTATTCAGAATTGCCATGGTAAGGATAAATGCCGCAGGTTTTGCAGAAGAGATGATTCACCACTCGATCATTCCATCGATAGTCGCTAAGTAGTTCCATGTCTAGGTGAGGTCGAAAATCTTCAGCGGGGATATACTTCGCCGACACGACTGCTCCTTTGCGAATACAAATTGAACAATTGCAACGTCTCCCCTCTTCTATTTCCTCACTCAAAAAAGAGAATCGTATGTTTCCGCAATGACAGCGGGCTGTGTATTCTACTTTGGCCATAAATCCCCCCTAGTCTCGCTATTCATCCGAGATGTGTTTACTCTGACTGATTCGAGCCACCACACCCTGCCACCTTTGTGACACCACACATTCATATCACGAGGTTTAACTTCGTCCCTCAAAAAATTCATAGACAGCCCTAACTCTCCCTTTTTCTTCGACAAGTTTCTGGCATGAAACTCCAACCAACAAATGAACTACGGGATAGCGTACAAATTCTTTGAATGTGCTCAAAGCCTCTGCGCAGCTTGGCCGATCCATTTGGATGATGACGATGTGGCCTGTTGAGGCCGCATTGTATGCTGCGTTAAAAACCTTTTCCTCGATGCCGATGTACGAACCCAGACCTAAACAGATCACATCAGGGTCAGAAGAATAGACCTTATCAAAAACTTCTGCAAAGCTCTCGTGCTGTCGCCCCCAGGGCATCCGATTATTTTCCCTTCCACCAACTAAGAGCATAGTTCACTTCTTTACGCTTGAATCCTACAGATTCGTAAATTCTAGCTGCGTGGTAGTCGAGGTCGGCTTCCATCACTAAATGGTCTACACCGAAATCTCTAAAGGCTAGCAATCCAGTTTGATAGACAAGGGTTCCGCAAATGCCTTGTCGCCTGTAATCAGGATGAGTTCCCACACTTTGATAGCGCCCGAGATTGCCTTCATAGAAAATCCCAAGATCACCGACCAATTTACCATCTATGTATGCTCCAAACCACGATCCCATTCCGGCTTCAGACATTTCTCGGTATGAAGCCATCTGTCGTCGTTTAAATGTTTCATAGTCGTCGTTCACAAACTTAGGATCTGCGCACAAGAGCTGCAGCTGAATCACTGAAGCCCAATCTTTGTCAGAAAATATTCGACGTACTTGGATATGCTCGTTCACGTTGGCGGGGGGATTTAGTTTCGTCGATGTCAAAACCGCAGCGGCATCCAGTTCAAAATTCGCGTCCAAAAATTCTTGAAGGTCGCCCTTGATATTGGCTCCCGTGTCCCAAGTAAAAGCATAGTGAAGAGGCTCTGAGTAATAGGTGAACTCATTATTGAATAACTCGGTCCACTTTTTTAATGAACCTCTCTGCGGAGCGTAGTCGAAAAGAATATAGTTCCCCCAATAATAGCCTGGATTACTTGGTGTCTGGATGAGAGTATAAGATCCCTTGTCAATTACCGACCCAGAAAATTTGGCAAAAAAGAGATCCGTGCGACGACCGAGAGAGTGTATTTTCATTTTGTGGTGCGAATTTCAGCTTCGCAGCCCCCATCGTCTTCCACAAGGGAGGCAAACCCCAAAATAGTGTTCGCCACTCTCCACAGATAGAAATGTGACTTCAACGATCTTAGAAAGCTCACATGCCATGTGTCTCTTTCAGGAATACTGGTATCGAGATTTTTCGCAAATGAGTCACAAAGAACTGTATTAACTTCGTCAGCATCATCGCCAATCGCATCTACGATTTCTCTATGACTTGATTGGGGCACAGCTTGCGAATTTGAGTGCCGCATCTCATACGTGTCGTAGTAATGAGTTAGCTCTGTTAAAAAGCGACGGATCAGGTGCTTGGGGTACTGAGGCCTCCAAGGCGTGTTCTCAGAAAACTCTATCAGCCCATCCACGTCTATCAAGTTCACTTGAAATAATTGATTCATCCCGACTCCAAAAACAATCATAGTTTATAGAGACACGGCGGACCTGAGAGCAACAATAATTGATGATGCCTCCATGTGAAAGCGTAATGAAAAAGCTATGGATTAAAAAAATTTCTCTTCTCACTTTTGTGAGTAAAATCGCTAGGGCTTGCCGTTAGGTTTAAAAGGCATTCACAACCGCAGAACATTGCGACCCTTTGATTACCCCATGATATTAACTAGTTAGAAAAGCAAGATTCGGGTGTCGTACTAAATGAAAAATCGCTATCATACGCTCATGAATGATTATGACAGAATAGAAAAAGTAATCAAATACCTGGAGGGCAATTTTCAGAAGCAGCCCACACTGGCGCAACTGGCAAAACTCACGGGTTTGAGTGAATCTCACTTCCATCGCCTTTTCACTCGATGGGCCGGGACAACGCCAAAGTCCTTTCTCCAATACCTCACGGCAAAGCATGCCAAACAGTTGCTTCTTGAGTCGAAAGATCTGTTGACAGCCTCTTTTGACTCAGGCCTGTCGGGGCCAAGCCGTCTCCATGACCTGTTCGTCTCTATCGAGGCTATAACACCTGGCGAATACAAAGCAAAAGGAACTGGAGTAGAAATTCAATATGGCATTCACAAGACACCTTTCGGAGATTGCCTGATTGGAATTACAAAGCGCGGAATATGCCACTTGGCTTTCTTAGATTGTGACCGGTTGCACTCAATTGAAGAATTGAAAGATCGCTTTCCACACGCCAGCATTAAGATGAACAAAGCGATGACCGCAAAAGTTGTGAAGAAAATATTTAGCAAAACCAGAACAAGCAAGATCTCTCTGGTACTTCAGGGCACACCTTTTCAATTGAAAGTTTGGGAGGCGCTTTTGCGCATTCCTGAAGGGAGCATTGTCACATACGGAGACTTAGCCGACATCGCTGGCGCTTCTGGAGCGTCGCGAGCCGTCGGCACAGCGCTCAGTCAAAACTCCATAGCCTACCTGATTCCTTGCCATAGGGTCATTCGTGCCACCGGTGATTTCGGAGAATATCGCTGGGGCACCGCTCGTAAACTCGCAGTTTTGGGATGGGAAAATGCACGAAAGGAAGTTGGTGATGAAGGATAAATTCGCGGCAATGGAACTCGCGGTCGAAGCCGCAAAAACTTGGATTACAGGACTGGATGATCGACCTGTTGCTGCCACAGCGAGCCTCGAATCATTGAGGCATCGAATACAAGTTGAGCTTGGCCAAAAAGGCCTGTCAAGCAAACAGGTCATCGAACATCTTTTGCAAGCAACCAAAGATGGCTTTCACGGTTGCGCTGGCGGCCGGTTTTATGCTTGGGTCATCGGCGGCTCTCTTGATTCTGCGCTAGCAGCAGATTGGCTAACTTCAACCTGGGATCAAAATGCAGCACTCTACGCGTGCAGTCCGGCTGCGAGCGTTGTCGAAGAAGTCGCAGGAGAATGGGTGAAAGAGCTTTTGCACCTTCCCAAGGAGTCTTCTTTCGCATTTACAACTGGATGTCAGTTGGCGCACTTCACCTGCTTGGCTGCGGCTCGAGCTGCCGTCCTAAATAAGTTTGGATGGAATATCAACAACGATGGACTGTGCGGAGCGCCACCTATTCGTATACTAACGAGCGAGCATCGACATGGTTCGGTTGATCGCGCTATTCGTTACCTAGGACTGGGAAACAAATCACTTCAAGCCTTGGCCACTGACCAAGACGGACGGATCCAGTCTGGTACATTAAGGTCAGCATTAGATAGCTCAAATTGCCCGACGATCTTAGTGCTCGATGCCGCCGATTTAAATATTGCGGCCTTCGATCCATTTTCAGAACTGATTCCCATGGCAAAAGAAGCTGGTGCCTGGGTACACATTGATGGAGCATTTGGATTGTTTGCGAGGGCATCAAATAAATTGCGCTATCTCACTGAAGGGATAGAACTTGCCGACAGCTGGGCCACCGACGGTCACAAGTGGTTGAATGTACCTTTTGATTGCGGGATTGCGATTGTTCGAGATCGCCAAGCTCACAGAGAAGCGATGACAATTAGCGCTTCCTATATTGCACCAGAATCGAAAGCCCGCGATCAGATCGACTGGAATCCCGAATGGTCAAGACGAGCTCGGGGAATCCCGGTATATGCAGCTCTTCAAGAACTTGGAAAGGAGGGCGTTGCTGATCTAATTGAGCGAACTTCCCGTCACTGCAAAACAATTGTAACTGAGCTGGGTCAATTGCCGGGAGTAAAAATGTTATGGGAACCACAACTGAACCAGGGCCTCGTGCGTTTTTTAGATCCCCGTCCCGAATCAACAGAGAAGGATCACGATCAAAGAACTGAGGATATCATTGCGGCAATAAACTCTGGAGGCGAAGTCTACTTTTCATCAACCACCTGGCGTGGAATGCGGGCCATGCGTGTGAGCGTAGTCAATTGGAGAACATCAGAGGAGGATGTACGCAGGACAATTCTCGCCGTAAAACGAATTCTCAATGGCAAATAGTTAACTTTTTTCGGATTGGTCGTGCCGGATGAGCTGAGAAATTGAAATTGATTCGGATACTGCTTGAATGCTAAAAAATAGCCTTGCTTGTCCCGGCTTCTGTATTCAATTGTCAAATTCTGGCGGCCTGACACCACGACTCAACACATTCATAGTCCCAAAGCTTATCTTAGGTTTTGAGCCTGCGAAAACTCCTACAACCTCACCTAATTCGTTTACTATTGGGCCTCCACTCATTCCAACCTGTGCATCAGCAGAAAAAAAGAGCCAATTTTCCTTATTGCTTGAATCAAATACTGTTAATGAGATTCCAAGAAAATCAGACGTCTGCTGAAGGCCAACTGTTTGACCCGAGGTCCAGAACAGATCTTTGCCATTTGAGTTTCCAATCAATCCCCTGCTCATGTTCAATTCGGGGTCTGTTCTATTCGGCTGCAAAGGGCAACCCGTACACGATGAATAGCCGAGACGATAGACTTTTTCTCCGATGTTTTTTGATTTGGCAATTTCTAAAGGCATACCTAGTGGAACGGGTAGCTTTATAACAACGTAGTCTGAGTCCTCTCCATACCAACCACTGCCATTCGTCAATGCAAATGCTGAGGGCTTTCCAAATTTAATAATAGCCGGAGGCGTTAGATACGGATCAAATGCTAGCTTTCCATCCTTATCGAAAAGAAAGATCGGGATCCATTGAGGAGTTTTCAGTATTTCTAAAATTGTCTTACCTTGCATTGAGGCCTTCAGTTTAAGGTAGCGTTGAACAACATGAGCGTTAGTGATCAAGAAAGATCCATCCCCACCCGCCAAGAAGGCAGTTGCCCTTTCAAAAGTAAGCATAATCGGGCAGGCCTTTTCAATTTTGTCTCTTTTGCATCTTTCGATTTGCCTCAATATCGTAACTCTTTCGTGAGCGCTTAGCATTTCTTCATTCATTGAGGTCATCTTGCTTTCGAATACTTTGAACTCATCACTTTGTAGATCAAAAACTCTCAAATCACTCATCTGATCTTCTGAGACAATCTCCACTTTGAAAACGGAAGACGCTGACTTATGAAGAATGAAGGGGGTGGATGACTCATTTATCGAGTTAAATCCGAGTATTGTAGGAGGAAAGCTAGTCTCTTGTGCATTAGCGACTAGGCTGTAAACGATCATGAAAAGAATATATGAAACGACCATACGGAAAACGCTCTTGTTCATGTTAAACCTCGTTGACGCAGAAGATTCATGAACCGTGCCACGATTTAACATCCCATCGCGCTCGATGGGTCGCCCAAATTCCACAACTCATTTTTGAAAATTCTCATCATTTTGTGTGGTCCTAAGTAAGCGAGAACTGAACCACACTAAAAATATCTTGTGATCCTCCCGATGCGGTT
>CAYMBJ010000135.1:0-6451 GCA_964388665.1 uncultured Pseudobdellovibrionaceae bacterium
CAACATTTTGATTTAAAAATCAAAAAATTATGAGTTTTTCAGGAGCCTGCTAGTTAGCTCCTTTTCGATGGGCCCTTAAAATATAAAAAAATGAATTTTCTCGTTGGTACCATAAAATAGAAGTAATGCTAAACCTGAGCCTCGCAAGGGCACTGGTTTCGGATTCTCCATCTCAAATTTTCTAATTCCGAACCTCAAGTGAGCCAACATGAAACACCAACTGTCGTTAACTGAAACAAACCAAAGGCTTCCGAACTCAATACGTAAGAGGTCCTAGGGTCGAATCTGAACTAGCCTATAATTGCTAAAGCGAAAATGGCACCTCAGGGGAGAATTCTGGTATGGGCAAATGGGCTTGGAATTTTTTAAGATATTATTTATTGTTACTATTTCCTGTAGTCCTCTTGGGCTTCTTTCAAAACTGTGGCACCGGCTTTGAGAGCAGCCAGATGCTATCGAGCAATTCTCGATCTCTCTCAGGGAATAGCGCAGGGACCTCGCAACCCCAAGGCCAATTGGGCCATCCTACTCCTCAGTTTGAACTGGGAAGCCAGATTTATCAAAAGAACTGTCAATCTTGCCATGGTGAGAAGGGATCCTCGACGATTCGTGGCTCTTCTGAATCCCACATCCGAACATCTTTTGTTGAAATTCAGCAAATGATTCCTTTCAATTTTGGAGAAAGCATCACTGACGAGGGCGTGGTTGCACTTAAAGAATACTTGGCCCTTAATCTAAATACTTCTGCAGAAAAATGCAGTCCTTCTTCGAACCATTCGCAAACTGGAATGCTCACTCCTTCAGAACTCAACAGTATTTTGATGGATCCATATCTTTTCTCTTTGAGCCCGGTGCAGCTGAGTGCATTGAATTTACCCGAAGCCAGCAGTGGAGGTGGGCTCACTTTCGGCAATGACTCTGCTTTGCAACAGGTTCGTGGCGTGTTGAAAAAGTACTTTGAGGCTAGCTACACTATCGCAGATCTCTCTGCAAAAGCGAAGTACAACTCTAGCCTTTGTCAAAAAGGTGAGTCAGCAGATATCTGCGCGGAGCGAATTCTCAAAGGCCTTGCGTACCGTGCCTTTCGTAGACCTGTCGCTAACGATGACATGAGTGCCCTCATGACTCATTACAAATCCGCCAACAGCTTTGAAGCAGGAGTAAGAGCCGTGATTCGTCTGATTCTCATAGATCCAAAATTTATATTGAAACCAGCAATCAAAGACCCAGATGCATATAGCCTGGCAAGCCGTCTCTCTTTTGGCCTCCTGGGCTCAAGTCCGGACCCGACTTTGCTAGGCAAAGCTGCAGATGGAAGTCTAAACGATGACAAGGTTTTGGACGGAGAGGTCGACAGACTTTTGAAGGATCCTAGGGCCTCTTATTATGAAAAGGAATTTGCGCAGCAGTGGTTGGGCCTAGAAGGCTTGCGTGACTCCAAAGTGACGAGTGAAACGGACGCTCTGAAAGAGACAGAACTCTTTTTTGCAAATCTTCGCACGTCGGGAGCACCGGTCAGTGATGTCATCGGTGCAAAGTACTCCTTTCTCAATCACCGACTAACTCAGCTTTACGGACTACCAGAAGTCAACGCGAACCAAGGATATCAGCGGGTGGAGCTCCCTCCGCGCTCAAATCGACAGGGAGTTCTTGGTCACTCTTCTGTTCTGAAAGTTACAAGCGTAGCTACTCGCACCTCTCCTGTATTGCGAGGGCATTGGGTTCGTAACAAATTTTTGTGTTTGGACGTAGGCCCGGCTGATAATGATATTCCTCCTCTCAATGAAACCAATCTCTCAGAGTTGAGTATAAGAGAAGCCTTGGCACAACACTCTAATAGCGCAACGGGATGCTATTCTTGTCATTCAAAAATGGACAATTATGGATGGCCACTGGAGTATTTCAATAAAGAGGGCGCCTTTCGGACGAAGTACGAAGTTGGTGGATTTGTGGTGGATGGCCGAGCAGAGCTCTCTGAGATTGGCGGTCGAAGCGTTGAAAAACCATTGGAATATTTTGCGGAGCTGGACTCTTCTTTGACGGTGAAAGCCTGTATTGTTGAAAAGCAAATTCAATTTATGGTCAGCCGAACCTTGGTAGAGGAAGAAAAATGTCACTCGCGTAATATTGCACGTGAGGTAGTTATTCCTTCCGGAACTTATGCCGAAATGATTAAGGCGATCGTAAAATCCCCTGTATTCAAGGGTCAATAATGGTCTTGATAGAAAGTGAGGACTCTCATGTCTAACCAGAAAACTCTCTCTCGGAGAACCCTTCTGCACGGAATGGGATACACTTTATCTCTACCGGTTTTAGACGCCATGATCCCCAGCAAGGCACTTGCGCAGGCTCAAGCTCGTAAGCGCTTTTTTACTTTTTGGATTTCAAATGGATCCTATCAAGGGTCCATGTTTACAGGTCGACCTCGCGGCCTCTGGGAGCCTGCGGCGGCGACTTTCAATGCCAACTCCATCCCACTGGCACTAAAGCCCCTGGGAGATCTCAGCAGCGAGATGGTGATCACAAGTGGACTAACTAGTGTCACGGCCGTAAGGACTGATTACAAGGGAGCACCTCCGTCTGCCCACCAGCAGACTTGCTCTTCTTTTCTAACCTGTGCCCCTGCGCAGACCAACGCTGATGGTAAATATCTAAATCCAATTATGATGGCAGACTCAATCGATCAAATCATACTCAAGGATCTGGCCGCCAAGGGGCAGTTTACAGGAAAATCTTTGCTAGTTAGTGGACAGCCTTTTCCCTCCTCTTATTCGGAAAATCCTCAGCATAGCAGCGCAATCTTCGGCGAAACCATCAGCTGGCTAAACGGAAAGCCGGTCTTGCCTCTGTATGAGGTGAGAGATATCGTGAACTCCTTTTTCCTTGGATCTGGCGGTGGCGGATCTGGAAACACCGTTCTAAAGGACATGTACAAGGTAAGTCACCTTGACTATATGAAAGACAGCATTGGGCGATTGAAACGTCGCTTGAGCTCCGAAGACACTCGCTTAGTGAATGATTATCTCGATGAAGTCAGAGAGCTGGAAATTCGCTCCGCTGAAATTCAAAATGCAAAACAGGGAAGCTGTGATCCCTTGGGTAGTTTGCCTTCCACCACTCAGGGAAAAAATGATCAATTGACGGCTCACTTTCCAAATTTGTTAAAATTTGCCATGAAGGCCGCAGTCTTAGGCATGAAATGCGATCGGATTCGAGTGGGTGGAATCATGTTCACTCGGGAACCCTCCAATGCCAACTACGCCGGAGTTATTTCTCCCACAGCAATCTTTCAAGGTGCAAATGTGAATGGCTCGGCTCATATAGAATCTGCTCATCATGGTAATGATCCCAATAAAATAAAAAGGCTCATCTCAATACATCACTATCAAATGGAGCTCATTCGCCAAATGGTGCAAGACTTAAAGGCCACACCAGACCCCCTCGGTGGAGGAAGTCTCTTGGACAACACCATCGTGATGACAGGCACGGGACTCGCAGACGGACAAGCCCACACCAAGAATCAGTTGACTCGGATATTCATAGGCGGAAAAAACATGGGAATGGGTGGTGGACGACATCTTCAAGCCAATGGGCAACAAGTTGGCAATGTACTTCAAGGAGTAATCAGAAAACTAGGTGTGGCGTCCGCCACCGTGGGCTACGGAACCGGCCGAGCCACGCAAACTTTTGGATTTTGAACATGAGATGAGTTTTAGGGCGTGTTCGATGGGCCCCATTGTACGGCTCCCATCCCATCCCATCTAGTGCGGCTTTCTGGGCAATGAGTCTCAACTTCAGCGCTTTCTCAATCCAAATTTTATCAATTTGAGCGTCTTAAATTGGAAGGTAACAAATTTTTTCAACCGTCAATTTAAGGTGCGAGCCGCTTATTCTTAAGCTGAGGCTAAATTTCTTATTCTGAAACATTTGCTGTCGCTTAAGCCAACTCAAGAATTATCAAGATTCAGACGATACTAATACTTAGGTAGGGTAATCCTTCGTACTGAGTGAGGGTCTGAGGTCTATTCGAGCGCAGACAGAACAGGAGTTCATGTGACACCAATTAAAAATAATTTGGGATTTTCACTCGTAGAGGTTCTTGCAGTTCTGGCCATCGTTTCTCTCATTTTAGGCGGTGCAACTGTGTTTAGCACGAACATGGTGAGTATCAGCCGTTTAACAGAAACAACAGCAATGTCAGACAGCTTGTTTCGTGAAGCTCATATGCTCGCCAAATACAAAAAGCAATGTTCAAAAGTGTCATATTCCAGTGCTGCAGTCGGTAGCGCGGCGCTAATGCTTTCAAGCACTCCAGCAAGTGCAAATTGCTGCACGAGTGGTTCTTGGACAAGTGTTAGCAAATTGGATCTGCGAAACATTGAAGTTGTGGGAATGAGCCAGGACATTTGTTTCAATGAAGAAGCGGTAATCAATGAAAGAGTTGATCGCACTTTGGTCTTTAAAATTGCGTCCGCAGAAGTCGAGCGCACCATCAAGGTGTTCTGGCTGACGGGAAAGGTGATGTCAAAGTGAAATTAAGAATTACCAATGAGCAAGGTTCAATGCTTTTAGATGCCGTCGTGGGTTCGGCGATCGCCATTCTGGTTCTTATTATGCCCCTGCAGATGTATTACAATTCAAGACTTTCAATGAAGGGATCTAATGAAGGGGAAAAGGCGATGCAGGTGACACAAATGATGGTAGATGAATTCAGATCTATGTTGGCAGCGGCGACACCTTTATGCCCGGGAGCCATGACTAAGTACTACAATCGAGATGGATTGTATCTTGGAAATCAAAGTCATTTTGCCAGTTGGTCTGCCGCAGAGAAGGCTCCCATCTATTATGTAGTCGGAATATCTATTGAATCAAAGTGTCAGGACAATCTTTCCCTTGGAGTCAGTGGATTCACAGCTGATATTGATCTAAAGAATTTGAAAATTCAAACTAACTGGTTCCCAGAATGGAATGGCAATTACAACACCACGAATTTGACTGAAAAAAAGAAATTCGAAGTGAGTACTATTCTCAATGGCTCTCGAAAAATCTGCTCGGCATTGCCGGAGTGCCATTGCATCAGCAATCCATCTGAAGGAGTAAACTGTCTATGAAGAGTACGCGCAGTCATCAACAAGGTTTTTCTATGACTGAGTTGTTAGCGGCTGTTGCCATTGGGACGATGGTTGCCTTGTTGTTAATGACTTCATATTCTGATATCATGTCGCGGTTTTTGAGTTTGCGAAATAAATCAGAATTGGTTCAAGACGGAATTGTTGTAACCGATGCTATTGCTAACGAAATCAAGAACGTGGCGGGCGGAATTCAGCCACTCGCTACCTTACTGAAAATAGAAAATAACTGCGGTGCGGCTCCCCCCTTGCCGGCCTGCTTGCCAGGTTTCGGTGGGCAGGCGGGGCTAAAATCTGATCGGCTAATTACTTTTGAATTTAATTCGAACCTCCCTGAATGCCAGGTGATAGACGTTGCTAATGCTTCGCCTATTAATCCCATTTATTCCTTTCGCGTCGGCAGTGTTTGTTGCTTGACGCCAGAAATGAATAAAAAGCACTTTATTCTTAGTGTCACTCCCTATTATCGTTTTGGTTTTGCTAAAGTGGATATGAACCAATGTAGACTGACCTTTGAATCAAGTAGATATTCCAGCCGCTTTGATCGTACAACAGTAGATGGTGTGACCAATACGGATTGGCTAGGCGCCAATGTTTCGTTTGTCACTCCGTATGAGTATTATCTTCATGATCTTGGAGCCAATGATGGTAATCGTGAATTGCGTAGGTTTTCTGATCGCGACAATGACAATGCCATTTCGACCTCGACCGATCCCTTGCTTCGTGAACTTGATATACTCTCTGAGGGTGTTTATGATTTTCAGGCGGCCTTTGGTTACGATCTCTACGACCAAGCCGGCACGGTGGGTGCATCTGATGGGGTGGCGGAGAATAAGGATAGCTCAAATGATGAGTGGCTATACAATCATTCCGGTGACAGCCTTGCCAATAGTCCCTATACGGCAATTTCCGATAGCAATCTGCGAGTATTAGGGATTGGCTTGGTTTTTTCACGTCGACGCATGGGGCCTGATCCCGCGAGTCCGGTGAAGATATTTGACGGCCCTGTTTGGCAAGAGGGTACGACCACACTAGAAAATCGCATTTATCTCAAGCAAATTTTCTATATGCCTGTTTATGACAATAAATAAGCTGATCACTTCTCAAAGGGGTTTTATAAGCTTCGCCTGCCCTCGCGCTAGGCACATGTAGTGACAAGCTCTTCTCTTTGTCATACAAAACAATCTATTAGGAAAAATGGGCCTCACTTTTGGATGAGCGTTAAGGGTGTTTATTATGTTGATTTTTTCTCTCTCAATTGTGTTCGGATTAACAGGCTCCTGAAAAACTCATATTTTTTTGATTTTTTCGGTTTTCAACTT
>CAYMBJ010000136.1:0-6401 GCA_964388665.1 uncultured Pseudobdellovibrionaceae bacterium
AATTTTATTTCTTATTTTATTCATTTTTTTGTCTAGACAACGGGGTCCACCTTAGTCCAGTCTCAGTATTGGAAGCATCGCCGAATTGTATTTACCTATTTATTGTAGGTTCCGATAGGTCTTCAGAATGCCTACACGAGGCTTTGGTGTGTAGAGAGTTGCCGGTACTCATTGGCAAAATCTCAATTTGCACCAGATTGTGGATAGGTATTTCCGCTTGTGGACTAAGTGGTTTACAATAGGTTTCTAGGGGATAGATCGGTAGGAGGGGGCCCAGTTTGCTTTCACACTTGAAATTGAAATTCAGGACTGCAATTGGTTTGCTCTTAGTGTTCATTGTGATCGGTATCGCGTTTACCAATTGTGACGGGGGCTTCAGTGCCAAAAACGCTACATCAATAATGCAGTCGACAATGTCTCAAACTGAGAGCGAGATTGCTATTGGCAAGGCGGCATATAGTCAGTACTGCATGTCTTGCCATGGAGTATTTGAATCATCGAATATACATGGCCGCAGTGCGCTTCAAATCAAAACCGCATTGGCAGCTGTTGCGCAGATGAAAAATGTCGGAATTAAGCCTGAAGAGATATCAAATATAGCAAAATCTTGGGGAGCTGATCCGCGACTCAGCATTCCTTCGCCGGATGAAACTATATACAGTTGTGATTCACCGAACACTCGGGGTCTTGGAGAGTCTGGAATTCGACGCCTCAGTAGTCATGAACTCCTGAATACTCTCAGGGATTTGCTAGGCTTAAATCCAGAACAAGAGTTAAATAGCGTTTCCCGCATGCCTCTCGATCATATTCATGATCAGGTTTCTGACTTTATTTCGGAACATAACTTTCAGCAAGTGGACTCCCTTGTAAATATTTCGATTGAAGTGGCCAAATATTTGGTCAAATCACAAACAGGTCTCGAACGATTTGGTTCTATCTGTATTTGGGACGAGTTGAATCGCAGTGCAATTTCTCCGAATTGTCTAAGTCAGTTCATTAACAAGCTTGGGCGTCGGGTCCTAAAACGCAATCTAACCGGAGAAGAAGTACAGAAGTACTTGGCGGTGTTTAGTTTAAATCGGCCCGAATTTGCACAATTTTCTCAGTCAGAACGACTGCAACTCGTGATAGCAAGAATTTTTCAAGCTCCTGATTTTTTATTTCATTTTTCGCAGGCGAGTGGGGTTGTGAACAATGGTCGAATTCGTGTTGATGGGTTTACTGTTGCGTCGAGATTGAGTTTCCGGCTGACAGGCAGTTCGCCTGATGAGGCTCTTTTGGATGCTGCGGCCGCCGGGCAACTGAATGCACTCGAGGGCGTGAGGGTGCAGGCTCAGCGTCTGATGAATTTGCCCGCGGCACGGCGTCACCTCCGTAATGCCACAAAATATTGGCTCAAACTGGATGACGTTGCAGCACCGGCAGAAAGTACAATGTCCAGGCAGGGGCTCAGTACAGATGCACAGTTTCGAGAGCAATGGAAGAACGAAGTGGTCAATGAAACCATTGATTACGTAGAATATTTTGTATTCAACAGCTCCGGTAGTTTTACTGAACTAATGACTTCTGAATTGGCCTTTCCGAGATCTGCTCATTTGGCAAAATTTATGAACAGCGCACAGACCACTGCCGATATTCCAGTTGCCAAAAGCCAAGATGGGCGCAGGGGCTTGCTCGCGCGGCCCGCAATGTTGATGTCAAACTTAGAAAGGGAGCGCCCTATACATAGAGGCTTATTGGTGCGTACCCGCATCCTTTGCGATGTGATCCCCCCACCGCCTCCCAATGCCGATCAAGCGGCGATGGATAACCTCAGCGCAATTGATCCATTGGCGCAAAGCACTCGGGAGTTAACCACTCATGTCACCAAGAGTCCGTCTTGCATCTCTTGCCACTCTCAGATCAATCCGATCGGATTCACTATGAATGGCTTTGGACCTTTGGGGGAGCTGCGAACAAGTGAAAGAGTTTTTAAATCCAATGGCGAGTTGGCAAATGAGTTTCCGATCGATAGCTCCGCAAGCAATCTTCAGATTTCATCAGAAAACGATAGCGTGGCCAATTATTCTGAACTGATGGCGCTGGTGACTGAATCTAGCAAAGCTCGAGCCTGCCTGCCAAAGATGTTCTTTGAATACAGTCGTGTACGAAGTGTTGTGAAGACAGACTCCTGTGCTCTTAGTGAAGGGGAAAGTGCAGTGCGCGATGGCTTAAGTCTAAAAGAAGTCATTATCCGCAGTGTTGCCAATGAAGACATCTTTTGGCTAGGGCAATAGCAATGACAAGTAGGAAATTCATGAAAGTGGTGAGAAGATGAAAAAACTAAATACTCTAGATCCCAATTCTCCTATTACCGTAAATACAATGTCGCGGCGAATGTTTGTGCGAGGATCGGGTTCTTTATTGGCAATACCATTTCTTCCCTCACTTGTTGAACGGGCCTACGGACAGTCAAGTCAGTTCGATGGTTGCCTTATTTTTACAAATGTAAGTCACGGTTGCACCCACCCGGCCTGGGCCCCAAGTGGGGCGCCTCTCACTCAGGTAGGAAATCATATCAGGGCAGCGAAGCTTTCAAGCTTTGCTGGAGGTTTGGGTCGAATTGTTGGAAATCGCTTTAATGATATGTTGTCTAAGATTTCGATTTTGCAGGGTCTTGACCATAACAATCCCAGCAACCACTATTGGTTTCCGTGGAGTGCATCGCAAGGAGTTCATTGGGAATCAATCTATCCAAGTTTTCCTTATTCTATCGATTATGTTCTTTCGCAGTCGAAAAAAATCTATCCACAGGCCTCCAGTTTGGATGTTTTGAGAATCGATCCGAGGGAGGCCTACCATACATATTCTTTTTTAGGCAAAGGAGCGAACGGAGTTGCTAAAATGGCTGGTGCCGAAGGGAAAACGGTCACTGGAACTTGGTCAGCAATTTCTCAATACATCAATCCTGGAAGCGGGGGCAGTATAAGTCCAATGGGAATAGAGAGTCCAGCCGCGAAAAAGTATCTGGTGGACCAGTTTTTAGCTGAAACCAGTCAAGTGATCAATAGTCGCAAGTTGAGCTCAGAGGACAAAGTACTTTTGCAAAACTTTAATGATCAATTGCATGAAGTGCAAAAGAAAATTCCTAGCGGGAGTTCTGAAACCAAGGCCGGTGCTCAATGTGAGAAATTAAATATCACAGAACCATCAGACAATAAGAATTTCAATCGTCGCTTGCTCGATATTATGGTGGTGGCCATGTCTTGTGGGATCACTCGACTTGGCACCTATCATTTTAACTGGAAGACCTCAATGGATGATTCAGATTTGGGAAATCGCTACCACCCGAATGTCCATGGAATTTGTCATACTTTCAATCAGAATGCTCAAAACTATCAGAGTATGCTCAAGTGGTGGGGCACAGCACTGGATCACTATGCTTATCTGGTTCGACGTTTAGATCAGGTTGGGCTATTGGATAAGTCGGTTGTGGTGTTTACGAGTGATATGGCCACTAGTACTTATGGCCATCATGGTGTTGATAAACCCATTTTGACTGCGGGGAGCTTAGGTGGACGATTAAGAACTGGGGAGCTCATTTCGTACCACAATTTGTCTCAAGAACTAAATTCGAATGTAGCTTGGGTTGACAATGCATTAAAGCCCTACAAATTGTACGGAGGACGACGCTACAATGAGTTTCTAATTACACTTATGACGGCGGCAGGCTTAAGCCCCAGTGATTATGAAAAAGATGGGAACAAAGGGTTCGGGACTTATGCCTGCCGTATCGAAAATTGCGGAGGAGCAGAAGGCGGGCTCAATGGAAAGCTCAGCAATTATCAAAACAGTCCACAGTATCCCAATCAAGATCCTCGTGCGCCGCTGCCGTATTATTTTAATGGATAAAGCTCACTATGGAGTAAGGAATGTTGAGTTAAAGCCTGCCATTAGACTTGCGCGCGCGCTTTAATTTGAGACGCGCACTGTAATGAAAAGCCATTTTATCATACAATGAGGTAAAGCTTAATTGGGAAAAGAGAGAACCGTTGGTAGTCGATCAGTTGTCCATTCGTCGAGGGTTTTTATTTGTGGCAATGGCCGCAATTGCCTTCCAACCCAGTTGTGGGCCTTCTAGTTTTGAATCTCAACAAACTCAATTAAAATCCGGCGATTTAGACGATGCCGCGATGGGCACCTCAGAATCCGAAAACTCCACAGAATCGCTGCGTGACGGATCAAATGGCAGCGAAGTTGATCAAGCATCCGATGGCCCCAGGGCCCCTGTCGTCGGTGCGCCGCCAGATAGGGCGGATTCGGAAGAGCAGCATGGAGAACCTCAAGCGCCAGTTGATGTCGAAACACAAAAATCCGGCGTGAAGCTGTACGCAGCTTCAGCATTAGATCTGAATAAACAACTGGCTGTGGCCAAAGCTGGTGATGAAGTAGTTGTCTCTGACGGAACCTATCAGAATTTTGAGATCAATATTAAGATTTCTGGCGAATCTTTAGAACGACCAATTTTTGTTTCTGCTCAAACCCCAGGGAAGGTGGTTTTGAAGGGACGCAGTCAGTTTGTCATTTCAGGATCTTATGTGGTTTTAAAAGGATTTCGATTTACAGACATCGGCATGTCGAAAGAGTCTCAAGCTATTGTGATTTTTCGGGGCCATCATAATCGCGTCCAGAGCTTTCAATTCGAAAATATTTTTCGATCTGCTGGTGCAGAGGGAAATGCAGACATTTCGGTTGTCGACTTTGATGGCAATCTAGCCGATGACAATAGGCTTCACGATTCGACCTTTAAAGGAATCAAGTCAAAATGCATTCGAATCTCTGCCAACAGTGTTGATAAGCCAGAAAGAAATCGCATCGATCACAATAGATTCTCGGGATTTTGGGTGCCAAGTGGTGCGCTCTTGAATGGTTGGGAACTGATCCAGGTTGGTTTGGGTCAGCCCTCACGAAATCATAGCTTAAAAACGCTCATTGAATACAACGAATTCTACGATGGAGTCGCCGATCCTGAACTCATATCTGTAAAAAGTTCTGACAATATCATTAGAAATAATCTGTTTCAGGATGTGCCGCGAAACAACATAACGCTTCGTCAAGGAAGGAATAATTTGATTGAAAATAATCGTTTCATTAGAACGAGTGGAATAGAAGTTTTTGGAACTGGTCACGTGATTGCGGGCAATTCCTTTGCGTCTGGAGAAGGAATTAAGTTAATGGCCGGAGACTCGCTCCAAGCAGGCGGTTACTATGGCTCCAGCGAGATCGGAATTCCCGTTTCAAAAGACACGGTCTCAGAATCGCGAATCTATCCTGCAGCTTCCTATACAAAAGTGCTCAATAATTCATTCGAAAAAGTTGGCAAACCCCTTGAGATCGATATGGACAGAGGTTGGAACACCCCTCAGAATCCGGCTCAATTGGGAATTGAAAATTTGATCGACTGAACTCCGCGAGTCTCTTCACCTCTAAAAAATTGTCACCTAAATTTGCGTCTATTGTCATAATGTCATAAACCTTTCAGGTAAGATGAGAACAACTTGCCCTATGAGCTGACTAACTAGATCGCAATGCCCTCTACGCTGGCGTGATTTCGCAGAATGATCAGATTTTACTGAGGATCAGGGGATGAGGATAGGAAAAAGAAAGCCCAGAGAGCTGTGTATAATCCTTTTACATCTATCGTTTGACATACGTGCAATGCGTACACTCCAGATTTTTCTTTCGTGCGAAACTTGAGCTGGGATATTAAAGTGCTAATCATGGCGCACATCTGGTCTGTAATTTACAAATGGTCTCTTTGATAACTTTGTGGGTTGAATATGTTTCGCTAGTCAGGCTAATAGCTTTGAAGTGAGGGTTTATGCATAAATTATTTTTGCTTTGTACATTTTTTATTACTTCTTCGGCGGCTGCAGATCAGCGAGGGTCTTTTTTTGAGACTCTGAGCTCGTCAAAAGCAATAGAGGTTCTCAATGCGGAGAACAAGCCTCCCGTGTTTTTCTCTATAGGCACCCCTATGAAAAATGTGCAATTTGTTCAGAACCTTATTGACGAAGCTACAAGATTTTTTGCGACTACAGAGTCAGTAAATATCGAGATCAGAATGTACGCTGCGGTCTTAGACAAAAAGGATTGGGAGTCTTTTTCTGTTAGTGAAGTGGATGACCAAGGTACAAAAGTGCCTCTTGTATTTGGTTTGACGACCTTGGTAGATGCGCCCGTACCTGAAGCTGGGGAAAGTTCACTACATCCCTTTGGGGCTATAATTGGATCTCCCTTACCCATTGATGAAGACGGTGATGGTGAAGACGACAATGCAATCACTGGCGGAAACATGGTGTTGCTTAGTAAGGTGGACCCCGTTGTCTAGACAAAAAAATGAATAAAATAAGAAATAAAAT
>CAYMBJ010000137.1:0-6149 GCA_964388665.1 uncultured Pseudobdellovibrionaceae bacterium
ACTTCCACAAAAGGGCTCCCTCTTTCAAGTTTCAACTAACTTTGAGATGTCTCCGTGATTCGAGAAAACCGAGCAAAGAGATAGCAACATTGGACAAGCAGTGGGTGGCTTGGTACAACAAGTACTTGGCCTTTAGAACGGGAATGCTAAAAAATTACCCAGCTCCTCCTGCGTTCGCAGAAAGTATGATCAAGAGCTCTTGTTCAACCAAGCTAAAGGAATACGTGGACCGCAACTCTGGCGAATTGAATGAGATATTTGTCACGGATGCTACTGGGGTTGTGGTGTGCGCGGCCGATTACACCTCTGACTATGATCAAGGCGATGAGGACAAGTGGGCGAAGCCGTTTCTTGAGGGAGTTTCACCTTTTGGCGAAAAGCCAGAAATCGACAAGAGCACAAAAGCCTTTCAAACAAAGGTTTCGTTCTTAATTGAGCGCGAAGGTAAAAAGCTGGGTGTAATTTCTTTCGGTTTCAAGCCAGAGCTCGACAGCAAAACCGAAGGCAAGACAGACTCAAAATAAAATGGTCTCGTCAGAGCCGGCAGCTCAGGCTCGACCCTTAAGCATTCCTTGCCAATACAATCTAGGCAAAATGTATTTCTTAAGCAGCCACATGGAGCGACGTTCTTTGGTTTGATCCACTGGAAACGTCGGCATCAATTTTCCATCGTAGCCAAACTCAGCTAAGATAACTTTGCCTTTGCCTGTGACAAGTGGGCATGAAGAGTAGCCATCATAGTGCTCTGTCAAAGGTTGTGCTTTCATTGCCTGCGTCAGGTTCTGTACAACCACGGGGGCCTGCTTGCGAATGGCAGCTGCCGTTTTTGAGTTGGGAACGCCAGTTACATCGCCAATGCCAAAAATATTGGGAAAGTCGCAGTGTTGCAAAGTGTGTTTGTCCACCTTTAGCCAATCCTTTTGTGGACCCGTAGTGAAGGCCAGGCCTGATTCTGCAACATAAGTGTGGGTACTCATGGTGGGCACAACGTGAATCAGGTCATATTTGATCTCTTCGTTCTCAACGCGGGTGTCCACTTGGCCGCTTGGGTTTGTGGTTGTAATCTTGTGTTCAAAAACTGCGATCTTTTGATCGGGCTTCACTTCAACCAGCTTTCGTGATGTCAGGTGTTCAATTTTCTTGCGGGCGATCACCTTATTCAAAGACTCGGCAAAAGAGGGTATGCCAAAAATGGCGCCGCCGGCATTGGCAAAGATCACACGAGATTTTTCGCGCACACCATTTTCGCGGAAAATTTCATCTGCCAAATAAAGGATCTTTTGCGGAGCGCCAGCGCACTTGATGGGAACAGGTGGCATCACGAATATCGCAGTTCCTCCTTGAAAGTCCCTGAGCGCAGGATAAACCTTCTCAACTTGATCGAACTCATAAATTGTGTATATGCCATTTTGGCCGAGATGTCCCTGTAGCCCCTTGATCTTATGCCAATCCAATTTGAGGCCCGTTGCCACCACGAGAAAATCATAGCCGATCGACTCCCCAGACTTTAATGTCACTTGATTTTTGTCGGGAATCACTTTGGCGACAGCGTCTTCTAGCCAACGACATCCTTTCGGAATGAGATCCTGTTCAAGCCTCACCGTTTCTGCTTTGGTAAATATTCCACCGCCAACCATGGTCCAGCCTGGTTGATAATAATGCTCGCGATTGGGTTCAACGATGGCAATTTCCTGAGGGGATACATATTCAGTCAAACGAGCCGCAACAGTCAAACCTCCGCTACCGCCTCCCAGAATAACCACTTTAAAATGCTGCAATTCCACTGTGCCTCCAAGGTGAACCCATAAACGAATCTCGCCGTATTAATTCAAATTTATTGAGCATGGTCAATAGTTGATTCGGGTTCTCCTGTTTAAGGCAATCCGGAGCAAATCGGAGCAAATCGGAGCGAAAAGACTGGGGTTGCGCTCGACAGCTGTCGAAACTCTTGACAGGCGAGCTATGTAGTTGCTTATCCAAATGCCCCAGGTTGAAACAGTGCGTGGCACATCTCTTGAATGAGCGCATGTGAAAGTGAAAATCGGTTGCCGCTGGATCGGGAGCCAAGGTTATTTGAAATTTCGGCATGTCCAGTGAATCCCTCCAATGAACCCGATCGGTCTCCGGTGTGCAGCGCCTTTCAGATTTTACTTTCCCGTGCTCTATCGTTCGCGTCCAAAGGAGATGCCTTTTGTGCAAAATCTTAGGTTCACTTGTACTTTACTCTTTTGCGGTCCTCGGTTACACGTCGAGGACATTGGCCTTCGATTTTTTTGATTCAGCTACAAGATTGGTAACAGGAGCGGAGAGTGATATTGAAAGATGCGATATCCGTAAACTTCAGTATGATCCTGAGCTGCAGGTCCAAGAAATTAAAGACGCCTACCACAACGCAATTTCTAACTCTGACTATTGCACGGCTGCTCAAAATGCCTTTGTTCTTTATGACTTTAGGACGGTCGTGGAAGGAAGAGCTGTTCGCCAACTCTTGGATGCGTCAGAACATTCTTCATTACCCGAAGAAAACCTAAAGCAATTTAAAATAGCGATTGCGCCACTTATGGATACCCTACGCGCCCTGAGAGAAGGACGTTTTTATTTCGAACAGTATGCTGTCACAATGAATCTGCTAAAGGTTCTTGAATGCGGTCCTGGCGTCAATGTTGAGAAATGTAAGGTAATTCCAGAGTACAAAGAGGCACACGCACTTCTTATCGGCGCCTATGCAAAGAGATTGAGTGAGATGCGGGAGTCCATTTGTGATCACAACCCTCTTGGTTTTGGATACTTTAACGTAGTTGAAGAACAACCAAAAGCGAATGGCTCATTGGCCATTTCGAATTCCATTTACTACCCGGTGGAGTTTGATTTGCCAAAACAGGTTTCTGGTTTAAGAGTTAGGCACAATCGACAAATGAGTTTGATTTCTGAAGCCTACAAAGAGGTTTTGGATTTTCAAGATGTTTTTGGTGACTTGGCTGCTGGGTCTGCAGACACCAATCCAGATATAAAAATAATTTTTGAAAAAAAGGGCGAAAGTTTGTCGTGCAATGGCTTGGGCTCTGACCAAGGCAAATTTCCGGATTTTAAAGATGATTGGCGTCGTTGGTGGCAATCCTATCAGAATGCGAGAAGGGCCTTGTCCTTTTTTGCGAAGCGATTGCCTAAGAGTGAAGCTGCGCTGACGCCTTGGATGAAGATTTATAGGGCCTGTGAGAACTTGAGTCGCCTGAGCAAATCCAATCGTATTGAGGATATGGACGTGAGCAGTCAAGATTGGACTGGGATTGCTGCCAGGGCAAAAGCAAACATTGAGGCTCAATACCCAAGTGTAGATTTCGGCGATGAATAGAATGGCAGAGTTGGATGTATTTTTAATTTTATAAAACAAATCATCTATTAAGTGAAATGAGGATGAGTATGAGGATGAGTATGAAAAAATCAATGGTAAAAGCAGCAACCTGCCTGCTCCTTGCTTTCCCAACAATTGCGCCCGCAGCCGAGAGTTCCGAAACAAGAGTGCCTCCATGGCTCGTGCTGGATTTTGAGTCCAATACTGATTTTACGTTCAAGCGAGGCAGTGATGGAAAGGCACAAAAAAATATTGACCAAGGGGATGCCACGGTCAGTGCGCAGGTGCTTTTGACGAAGCACATTAAATCAGTCATCACTATGCAGCTGGGTCAGGAAATTCTTGTTGATGGCAAACGTGCCCCAATTGATTCTACCTTTCAGCATTTTTTAGATGAAGCCTTCATAGAAATTGCTGAAGTCGGCGGTCAACCGATAGCAATTGTGGTTGGAAAATCTGGCATTCCATTTGGTGCCCAAGACTACAGTCACATGCCAATTTTCGAAAACAGTTCTTTGGTGGATAGTACGGATACCAGTCATATGGTGATCGCAGTTAAGTTGGATTTTGAGAATCTTTTCTGTGATTCAGAAGAGTTTGCTTTTTACAATCCTGAAGAGGATGTTCTCAAGCCTGGAGGCATGAACTCCCTCGCATTTCGCTGCAATAAACAGTTGAGCGATAACATCAACCTCCAAGTGTCGGCAAAACATGATAGCAAATACACTGTTCACGAAAAAGAGGAGGTTGAGACCTCGGCTGCTCGGACTCAATATTCGGCCGGTATTGTTTACGACAACGAAATCGACTCCGCCTGGTTGCAGGCATTTTTCTCACAAAACGGTTTGGCGCCTTCAGCTGGTTCCCTTGGAGCTGTGCTGGGAGTGGCTCACCGCTTTATTAAGTACGGAAAAGACTTTGGCGAGATTGCGATTGAGGGGACCTTTCTCAAGGGAAATGCACAACTTGGTGTCGGGTACACTTACCCATTGACTGAAAATATCTCCGTTGGACCTGAGTTGAGATTCATTAGGGTAACCGACAAAGAGTCTGCCGAAGATCAAGATCTGCAGGAAGGAGATAGTGCAGTCGCCGGCATGCGCTTGCACATAGAATACAACATCGGTGGAGAAGAGCCCACAGTGCCGCTTTCGGATGAAGGCGCAGGCGCCAAAGGGGAAGAGTCGGGTCAGCCAGCGGGTAAAGACACGAATAGACTCTAATGCGAAATTCAAAGACTTGATCCCTCGGGGGAGGAGAATTTACCTTAGCAAATGCTGGCGTGTAAAATGAATTTGCATAGATAATACCATCCAAGACGCTGCTACAGTCGCCGGAGATTAGGTCACTCCCAAACTTCTGGTCCGATTCGATCAGGCTGCTTCATATTTTGGTATTGGCACATCTTTCCGACTCAGGCGGGGTCTTTGCCTTTTGAATTCTTGCCGGTTTCACAAACTAACTTAAAGGCGATTAAGCATCAAATTTTGGAGTTATCATTTCTTTTGCTGACTGGCCCTCGGGGCGATGTTATTGGAGTGGAATGGGTGATGTAAAAAATCTTTTTGTGGAAATTGAAGAAGCAAAACGTTATGAGGCGTACAGGCCAGTTTATCATCATCTTCTTGCTGCTCTCCTAAAAGAGTTTTGGGGCCGCAATATTCCCAGTACTTTAGACGTAGCGTGCGGAACGGGGCATTCGACCACTGCGCTCGCAGAGATCAGTGATTTCATCATCGGATGCGATATTTCTGAAGGCATGCTGCTAGAAGCTCGCAGGAAGTCTCAAATTCAATTTGTATTAGCTAATGCTGAGGACCTACCTTTTGAAGACTCAAAGTTTGAGTATGTGAACATCTCCATGGCTTTTCAGTGGCTCGACCAGCATAGGTTTCTAAAGGAGGCAAAGAGAGTCTTGAGCAGCCGGGGCTATCTTGGGATCGATAACTATGGTTTCACCGGACGTTCTCTAGAGAATGACGAGTTCTTGAATGCATATAAGTCATTAGATAAGCAATTCATGAAAGCCCCTCCTCGAAATAAAAATTATCCAGATGATGTTGATCTCCAAAACGCTGGCTTGCAAAATGTTAAGACTTTTGACTACAGCCACGATGTGAAGATGAATAAGAAGCAATTTCTAAACTATCTAATGACAAGAAGTAATTTTCTGGAACTCGGAGGCGAAGACCGCGTTGCGACACAAAATCAAATGGACTCATTGTATGAAGGGCATTTCTCCGATCAACAGTTAACTCTCGTATTTCGAGGAAATTTGAGACTTTACAAACCAGTCGGTTGATGTGCGTTCAATCGCGGTCGCTTTCACTGCCGTTGCGCATTGGGCACAAGTCTGCATATGCGAAAGAACTCTGAATTTCGCAGGTCGAGTCTGGTGCAGAGATTTGCCAATCAAATTCCAAAATTTTCGAAACAATCCCTTCCCAAAGCTATGTATTGGCTCGATGGATGGAAGGCAATTTTTTAAAATTTTATATCGCGAAAGTGATTGACAAGGTTTGGAGATCTTTAATGTGCCTGAGGCAAGATTCCTACTCGCAAAACACGGCCGGGATCAGGTGGTGCTTCTCTTCTGCGTATATGGCAGATTGCGGCTTATGGATAGGGTTTCATTGAGAGTCTCAAATTCACTTCGCATTTTAGAAAAACGCAAAAACACTGAAATAAATACCTATGTTATACCTGCCTCTGCTGTTGGAGGTAGGTATGCAATTAAAGTCAGTGTCTTCAGAAGTTCTCAGAAATAAAATTGGCGAGCTTGTCAAAAAAGAGCGCG
>CAYMBJ010000138.1:0-6149 GCA_964388665.1 uncultured Pseudobdellovibrionaceae bacterium
AGCTGTGGGCGCCGCCGCCTTGGGCCTTCTGGCGCGTTCTGCCTCAAAAATTATTTTCGAGTTGAGGTTAGTACCTATTTCGATTCAAGCTTAGCGGGCGGGGAATATAACGAAGCGATCCCATTCTGAGCTTGGAATTGATTTTTGCAGTCTTTGTTGTAGGTCTTTCTCATGATAGCGACTCGACAAATGAATCAAGACAATTTTTTCTGCTTCAATATTTTTTAACTCGCGAGCGATCTCATCGATATGGGTGTGTCCCCATTTGCGGGCATGCTCGACACTCTTTACATCGTCAATGTAGGTGGACTCCAGGCAAAGGATTTTCGATTTTCGAATCCAATCTCTTTGATAGAGAAATTCAATCTGTGTATCACCCGTAAACGAAAATAGTGGAGTTTCTGATAGTTCATCGACGCTGACACCCTTTTGTGTCAGTTGCGCTACCTGCTGTGGATTGAGCCCCTTAAATTCTGGTTTCAGCTTTTTCTTAGATTCAAAGACCGTATAGCCCAGCGAGGGGATGCGATGCACCGTCGGAAAGGGACGAACCAGTGTCTGCTTGTTCAAGACAATGTCCTGATCAGGCTTTACCGGAATCAGATTGTACTGGTACTGATGATTTTCAATCTTTTGCCACAGATCAAGAATATCATGGAGTGGGCCCGCCAAGGACTCCGGCACATATATATTGGCTGGCTTGTGGTGATTCATGTTTTTTTGTGAAATCAAATAAGGCAGTCCGCCTGCGTGATCTTGATGACCATGGGAAATGAAAAAATGATGATAGGACCATGTGAAGGGAAGAGCTTGGGCAACATCAAAACAAGCGCCGACCTTTGGCAGGCCAATGGCCGTTCGCACTCCAGAAAGGCTCAATCCCTCAATTGTTTGGCCCAATATTTCGATCTTGCCAATGTACATCACTGATCTTTGAGAAGGGATTTTGCAACCAAGTCATGACCAATCCATTGGACTGGGTGCTTTGGCGAAAAAGAATCAAGGACCATTGCTTCCCCACAGGTCCTGAGTACGCTTTCGCTCAAATGCCCAGTCATCAGTTCCTTTTCATTTTTATGCATGCTAATGACTTCGTTAGAGCTCTTGAGCATGAGTTCCAATTGCTCCTGCGAAGAGTGCTGCGGCCATTTGGCAAAATCACAAAACTGACGAATGAGTGGGTGAGTCAAATAGGAATCAGTAAACTCCACCACCTTTTCCAGACTCACATCCTCTCGAAGAAGTTGACGACAGTCTTCGCGCAGCTTCTTGCCAGAGGCATTGAGTGCGTCAGAGTTCAAAAGCGATGCTATCAGCGGATAGAGAGAGACCTCCACTCCTTGAAAGATCGAAGAAGAGTTGGTTAAGATTTCAGGGCAGTTATAAACACAGCAGGAAACACCTTTTGCAAAGTGCGTCTGTGAAATCTCTTCCAAGCGGCGCTTGGCCCAGCCTTGAATATAGGGCGTGTAGGTTTGCCACTGGTACTTGCCACCCATCCAGACTTCGGTGCCATGATATCCATAAGCAGTGTAGCCAATATGTTTGTTGTTCTTTTTGGCGCGATTGCGAAAGTTCTCAGACAATTCAATAAAGTGATCAAAGGTTTCGGCCGTTACATCAAGAAAGCTGGCTTTGCACAGCTGACCAACTCCAGAATTCCACAGTTGCTCCGAGGAGAGGTAGCGATCACCAGTGCCTTTGAACGCGCGATTCATCAAAGGCATGACGATTTTAGCGCGGGGAACTCCACCAGCCATCAGATGCGCCATAAGTACATTTGAGTTTTCTGGAATAATACTTTCAAGCTCTTTCATAAAAGTGGCCACTGAACTACGAAAACGCGCCACACCCTTCTGGCGGGACTCTTGAAGAGACTGCTCTGGAACTTTTGCTTTTTCCCATTCGCTCAATTTGACTTCGCGCAAATAATCAATCGGCGTGAGGCCTTTGCTGTCTGGCTCATAATCAAAACCAGCCTCTAAAGGAACATTGATGACTTTGCCTGACACATTTGCAATCTCTTCATCGTTAAGGGGCCTCAATGTTCCGTCCTTTTCGCGACGGCCCACGGTGGCCTTGATGATGGTCATGCCCCTGCGCTCAGCCTCCTCGACTAAGCCATTGGCATACCCGCGCTGAAAAAGCTCGCCGAACAAAACTAAAAAATCGCCTTTCCCGAAAGTGGAATGCTTTGGCAGCTCACGCAAAGCAAAAAAATTCTTATTCATCATTCCTCCTATGGGTGGCCAATCGATCTTGGTCATGCAGTGTTGCCAAAATTACACAAAGATGGTGGCATGCGTGATCGAGCAGAAAAAGTTAGCCTGGCAGATGAGATTTTGTCACCAAAAATAGGGGAATTGCACTTTGCGTATTGTCAGTCTCGTGCCTTCATTGACCGAAACTTTAGCGGCCGCAGCGACTGAGGATTTGCAGGTGGTGGGGCGTACTCGCTTTTGCATTCATCCGCACGAACAGGTTGTAAAGATTCCTGTTGTTGGCGGTACAAAAGACATTGACTGGGAAAAGCTGAAGGGTCTTCAGCCTGATATGCTGATTTTGGACAAAGAGGAAAACCCGCTGTGGATGGCGGAGCAGGCTCCTTGTCCCATATATGCCACACACGTATGCGATATCGCCAGTTTAACCACAGAGCTGCATCACCTATCCTCACTTTTGGACTCCGCCTATTTGCGAAAACTGGCTGAGAGGAGTAAAAATCTCCGCCCCAACGCTGCACGCTTAATGCTCAGAGACTTGAGGAATTCAGAAAAGTTGCTGCAATTGACACCTGAGTTTGTTCAGGCCAATCAATTTGCCTATGTGATCTGGCGGAACCCCTGGATGGTTGTGGGCGCAAAAACATTTATTGGGAGTGTGTGCCGTGAATTGGGCATCTCTTTGGAGACCCCTGACGCGCCTTCTCTTTATCCAGAGGTCGATGAAGAATTCCTCAAAAAGAGGTTTTGTTTGTTCTCTACCGAGCCCTTTCCCTTTCACAAAAAGGCGGATTCACTGCATCCCTTTTCGGGTGCCATCGTTGACGGAGAATCTTTCAGCTGGTTTGGTCTGCGCACAATTGAATTTCTCGAAAGTCTTTCCTCCTAAGGCAAAAAACATTGCTTGCTGGACCTAAGGCTTGATGCATTACATGCGCAGATCTACTTGAGATGAGGGACTTTCGAGAATCTTATATTGTGATTGGCGAAAGTTTTTTAATTACGCTACAATGATGAGAGCCTATGCCAAAATTGGGCTGGCAACGAAGCATGAGCCCAACTTCTATCTTCGCAGTAGATCTGAGTTTTAGGATAGGCTCTTAGTGTAGCCGGAGTTATTGATGGAAGTATTTTTGTTCCCGCTGGTCAACGTCACACTCTTTCCGCGTACGACCAAGCCGCTCAATATTTTTGAGCCTCGATACATTGAGATGGTTTACAAAAGCATGGAGACCATGACTCCAATCGCAATTGGTTTTATCGAGGATCCAGCACAGGTAACAAAAGTGAATCCAGGAAATAAAGTGAGTTTTGTTCGCGAGATTTGTGGCTATGGAAGCCCACAGATCATCGAAAGGCGAGACAATGGTACTTTGCTGATATTTATCACTGGCCAGGGAAAGATTCGCCTAGGTCCAGTCATCGAACGTGAATTGCCTTTTTTAAGTTGCGAAGCCGAAATTGTCGCCGAAGAAACTGTATTGCACGAAGTGGCCTCCAAAAGTCTGGACTCCTTGCATCAGGTGCTCTCTCGCTGGGTGCAATCTCATGTGCCCGACAATCGCCAGCGCGAAATATTCACGCGAAATTTAAAAGGCCCCGAAGAGATCATTGGCGCTGTCTCTGCCTATTTGGTCAAAGACTACGACATGCAACAGCTGCTGCTCGAGCTGCCTTCTCTTGAACACAAAGTCGAAACTCTGTTTCGCCTGTTCGAGTCCAATGAGTTTTCTGTTTAAATGCAAATTGATTCTAGCAAATGCGGGCCACAAGAGCTCCAACCATAAGAGGCATTTGTCGCGAACCTCATTATGGTAGTGCAGCTGTTGATCTGATTACCTGTGGAAATGAAGGAGATGGTCCAAGTGTTTCATCTTGGCACGAAAAGTAATCAAATTGCTCTCAGGTAATGTCATTCTAAAGGCTTCTCGCAGATCGAAATCCAGAAGTGGCGAGCAGAACGCCCGAGGAGGGGTCAGTTGGGTAGGCTCCTATAGAATCACTGTGAAAGGTAATAAGTCTTCCTACGGGTGAGCAAAATAGCAGTTGATTCCAGAGTTCTCAGGTATTCCGATAAGAATGTTTAGCGGTTTGACTGCCACAGGTAAATCTATTGGCCTCCCGCCAACATAGATTTCATATTGAGGCGACATCTTTCCTGAAACTGGGGGTTTCTTTTATCGAGGATCCAGCACGAGTAACAAAAGTGAATCCAGGAAGTAAATTGAGTTTTGTTCGCGATATTTGTGACGATGGAAGCCCGCAGGCCTATTGTAAAGTAAATATAAATTCAAACGAATCCGGCCATTGATATTATGGAATCTCTTGGGGGGATGAAAATGTTAAACTATTCAAGAATCGTGGTCTTTGTAGTTTCCTCTTCTGCCATAGGAATTCTTTTTCAGAATTGTGGCGCCAGATTTGAATCCAGGCCTCCGGCTTCAAAGGCATTGTCTTCAGTAAATCAAAGTACTGATGGATTTTATTTCGTGAAGGACTACTTTGATACAGCTGAAAGTGCCCTCCTAAAGTTTCAAAATGAGAAAGTAGAATCTCGAAATGACACTGAGTTCGATCATTTCTCAGTACTAGAAAACTCTTCTGATAAATCTGCCCTGGGATATTCAATGATTGTAGCGACCGAAGCATCGGATTGCTCCGATGACGGGGAGCCATTAGATCAGTTTACTATGGATGGGGTACACTTCACCCTGAGTCCGATTCATCAGAGTGAAAATGAATGCCTTTTGAGTTTGTTTGCGTCGTATCCAGAGATGGATAAAAAATCAAGTTCAACCGGTAACTTAGCTTTTGTAATGCTAAACAAGAACCGTGCACGTCAGATTTTGTCGACTCTTGACCAAACCCAGCCCTCTAAGGTTCGCTCTTTCTATTTGGTGCCAAGCTTATATGAACAGAACGCCTCTGCATCTCAAGGTTCATCTCCAAATCCAAATCCCACTCCAAAGCCAGAGCCAACACCGGCACCTACACCTAAACCTGAGCCAATGCCGACACCAAAGCCAGAACCAACCCCAACTCCAAAGCCTGAGCCCACTCCTACCCCTACAGGAGCTATTCCATCGAAACATCCACATTGTAAAAATGCCTATCAAAAAACTTGGTCCGATCCGGCACAAGACTCACAAAGCGAGTTCAGTAAAAAATGGGGTAATCCCAAGGCTCTATATGGCTATAAAAATATCGAGTTTGGAAAAAGAGCTCCAGATGGCCGAAAATCATATAAAGTTAATTTTCCTAAAAACCAAGAAAGTCTTGCCATAAATTCATTTGAGGGCAATCAACTTGCCGGAAAAGACATTCGCTGTGCGACTGTGAGATACGACATATTTTTACCGAAGGACTTTACCAATTGTCATACTGACAAAGTATATGCCAGAGAGGGCGCACAGGGAAAGTGTTTCATGAGCAAAATGCCAGGGCTCTTTGAGAGGAACATTGGTGGAGGCAGAACCAGTTCTGATGGTTGGTCCGTGCGACTGCAGTGGGCTGCGAGTCATAATGGTATTCAGCCGCGACAATATATCTATTCTTTAAATCGCGATGGAAAATATGGTACAGGTGGAAAGAGCATCAGTAGCGTAACCTTAGATCAAGGTGTATGGCAGACCATTGAACAAGAAATTTGCCTAAATGATTTGGGCAAAGAAAATGGCACATCCAAGTTAATCATCAAGAATAAACTAAAAGAAATTGGGGATGATCATGAGTTTAGGAAAAGCGATAGTATTCGTTTTAGGGGAATTTGGTGGATGTTTTATACTGGTGGAGCATCACAACCTCAGTACCGTTCTCCTAAAGATCAAAGCCTGTACCTAAGCAACTTTGAACTGTACACCTGTAAATAATTTTTAAACTGGTCCCTTTGTGTGTGAGGCCGCCTGACGGGCGGCTGCATCCTTAGAA
>CAYMBJ010000139.1:0-5766 GCA_964388665.1 uncultured Pseudobdellovibrionaceae bacterium
GCAGTTTTGCAGAGATCAGCTTTCGCTGTCACAGAATTGAAATGGAGCGCTTACGCTTCTTATCTGATTCCCAATACAGAGCAGTGGATAAGTTATTCAGTGCGCGCCACTGGCTTCCACTTTCAATTGGACAAACGAGTTCCAGGCACCATGGAACCTATTGCCCCAGCTTTACGTAAAGTTGCACGCGAGCATGGAATGGATGCTGGCCTGCTTGATTTCTATATCATTCATGCGGGCGGCCCACGCATTCTTGATGATTTGTCTTACTTCTTGGGCGTAGACATAGCAAAGTTTGGATACAGCCGCGAGACTTTAGTGAACTACGGTAATATTGCGAGTGCAGTCGTACTCGATGCTTTGAGACGTGCTTTTGAATCTGGCGCATTGAAACTTGGGGACCGCGGAATGATTGCTGGCTTTGGCCCAGGAATAACGGCAGAAGTTTGCCTAGGAAGATATGCCGAATAATCACGTTATCCAATGTTCGCCTTCAAGGCTTTGTTAAACTCCCGAATTTTAGTGGTCTTTTGCTCGCCCTTGAAATCATAGGTTTTCCCGTTGAACTCAAAGCCCATCTTCTGCCAGAAACCAGTGACATCATTGTCGCTAGAAATGCCGAGGCGAATCCTTTTACAACCGAACGCTCGCAAAATGTAATCTTCTGCAAGCTCATAGCATTTTCTGCCAATTCCTTGAGAAAAGAGCTGCTCAGGAATCAACAATAACCCCAAATAACAAATTTCTTTTTCAGGATGGTGAGCGTGCAGGTCGAGAATACCGATGGGTTGATCATTGATTTTGATAATCAAACACTCTTTGAAATAGTCCTCGCCCTGTTTTTTAGGGCCACCAACAATGGCATGTTTCGCCATTTGCAGAGTCGGGAGACACCCATCCACACTTTGAAAGTATGCGGGCGAACGTTTGAAAATCTCGAAGACATGATCTGCATCAGATTCGGTACAAACTTGAAACTCGATATGCTCTTTGTTGTATTTATCAGATTTTGCTGAGTGCGAACCTGAAACTGGAGCTTTAAGATCATCCCAGTACCAACCCTTGCGACGACATTCCTTTTGTCGCAAGGGATTCAGTGGGTAGCTGATCTTTTCAGTCGGAAAATCCTGAGTCTCACCAATGCAAAGATAGATGACCTCCTGATCAGTGTCGTTTATCAGCGCATGGGCAAGCCCCGTATTTGATGGATAGGCGGCAAACTCATCCGGTCCAATGGTCCGCGTGAAACCATCCAGCCAAACCGTTGGCTGTCCCTGAATCACATAAACAAATTCTTCTTCGTGCGTATGAGCATGGGGAAACGCACTCCGTGTGCCAGGAGGCAAATAGTCGAAGGAAATACCCAAATTCTTTAGCCCAATATGGTCTGTTAACCTGAAGCCTTCGCCGAAAGTTTCGTTGTCACCCGGATAGTGGAAGGCTTTGCGTTTTCCCTGGGCCTTGCAATCAAGAATATACTGTGATGGCTTCTTCGCTCTTTCCAACTCTCGAATCGGTCCTGGCAAACCCTTATGTGGACCCAACTCGTGTATGGGCGGATCATCCCACCAAATCTGACAGTCTTTCTTCAATTCCGGATTGATCGGAAAAGAACAGAGATTTTCTTTTTTAGTTCTGTCACCAGCGACGATCAAATGAACCTCTTGATCCGTGTTGTTGATAAGCGTATGAGCGATGCCGGTCCCGGCTGGAAGACCCACGGCATAATGCTCGTTGAGACTATGAATATAGCCATTTAACCAAAGATCTGGTTTTCCTTTGAGGACAAAAACAAATTCTTCTTCGAGACTCTCCGCATGAGGGCTAGAAGTTCGACAGCCAGGAGGCAAAACAATGTGATGGACAGCAACGCGACTAAAACCGACAGAACGTCCATTGTCAGAATCAATGACCCGAATAAAATCTGATGGCGCCTCCTTTTGCGGAGACGAATCAGTTCTTGTCGAATAATGAGCGACAAAACGAGACAAAGATTCTGGCCAATCTGAAACTTGCTTTGGTTCTCTTGACATCTTCCATTCCTCTTCGGTTAGCTCCCAAACTTCATGCTCTGCATAAGTCGGGTTGACGAATTTTGCTGGGCGCAATTTAGTGATCCTAGCACCAATTTTCACTTTCACACGCCTTGATTTTTCATTACCTACTGCACTAGTAAACACGAGCTTAGCGAATCCGAGATAGTCAAATACTCGAATCCTTCACCTACCTTCTATCCAAAGCGAATGATCAAAAACCAAACTGTAAAGCCAGAAAAAGAAAGAATGCCGATCCAGCTCCAAATATAAAGGAATCGGGATATGACCTTTTTGCTACTGAAATTTTTAGATGTAACCAGTCGGTGATTTAAGAATGCAAAAAGCGGAGCCATTACAAACGAAACGAGGGTGGCAAAGTCAACCAAAGCTGTCAGCGATGAAATGAAGACCAGCAACAATACGATCGCCCCTGCTGCCTGGACCCATGCGCATAACTTTCTATAGTCTCGCGACTGTTTCGGTAACCCCCAGGCAGTGATTACTTCGGCAAGGACCCTAGGAAATCCATCAATGACAACAATCAAGGTGGAAAATATCGCAAGAAATAGAGCTATGCCTACAGGCAAGCCGACCCAAGCCCCAAGTCCCGCAGGCATCCAGCCAATCAGAGCTGCTATAAAAAATAAATCTGCCTGTGACCAACCTGAAAATCCTAAATCCCACGAAAACGTTCCCTCTTTAGCAAACGGAAATGAAAATGCAAGCGCGCTTAGGCTTAGAATGACAATCACAAGAAAAATGTACTTCATATTGCGTTGGAAAACATTAAAACTCAGATAATCTGAAGCAACTGTTGAGATAAGGACCAAGGCAATAGCTAAAAGCAGTGGTGATACGCTAACCCCGGTCGTCTCGATAAGAATCCCCGAGGACAGCATTGAAACAGCAGCCACAACCGTAAACATGATACTCAAGAATGCGATTCCAACTATCATAAGAATCACTCGACTGATATTTCGATACCCTTGAATGACGCTTTCTCCTGTTTCACAGGTATAAAGAGGGCCAAACAAAAATGCCGGATACTTCAGAATAAGACAACCGCAAATGACTGGAATGATTGCGAGACCATATTCCCCGCCCGCCCTCGTTGCCTGAACGACATGAGACACTCCAACTGCGGCACCAGAGAACAGTACGCTGACGCCAATTTTTTTCAAAATATACGAAACGCCATTGACTCCGCCCAAATCCTCACCTCTTCTAGACCGACGGGAGCATAACATATCCTTTGGCAAGGTTTCAATTATCCCTTCGGGTTCATCAACTTCAGAACATTTCCATCGGGATCCTCGAAAGTAAGCATGTGGCCCCACTCCTGCTTTGTCTCGCCAAGGATTTTTCCACCTGCCTGCTCAATTTTTATCTTATCACTCTCAATGTCATCGGATTCGAAAGTGATAGTCCCGCCACAATGTTGGCCGTGGCTGTCACGAGGAGTTGGCGGTACTTCCAAACCCTCCGTCCAGTGGAGGCCAAGACTGGTCGAGCCAAGTTGCATCGTAGTCCAATATTCATGGCCGTAGACTTTGGTCATTCCGAATACTTCAGTATAGAACTTTACGGCGCGGCTCATTTCTTTCACATTGTAATAAAAATCGTGAATACCTTTGATCATAGATTCCTCCTCATTTTTTAACTTTCTTCAATGCCCCAGATATTACCATCTAGGTCTTTAAAATCTGAAAATCGTGGACTTTCACCTTCGCGAATTGGCTCGGAAACTTCGACGCCATTGGCCCGCATTTCCTTGACAGTTTTCTCAATGTCGTCGCAAAGAAGATAAGGCATGGGTCCCCTGCCTATCGAATTGGCTGAAGTGGCTGCATGGACGGCCAGCCGCCCCAGCAGCTTGTGGTGTAGCGATGCGTATTCTCCTGGCGCATTGTAGTCGATTTCGTACCCGAGCTTTTCGCAGTACCATTGAATCGCTTCGTCGTGTTTCTGTGAATAAACCATGATGTGAGAAAAACGCAAAAGCATAATATTACCTCTTTCTTGATAAGCGGAATTGCGTGAAGTAAACCCAACGCAGATCCCGGTCCGTTTTTTTGCTCGATTTAATACGAAACTTTCGAAGAACAGACTGGATTTCTCGTTCCATCTCTGCCGCGTCAGAATCATTTAGAAAGATAAAATCAATGTTATGATCTTCAGCTCTCGACAAGACATCATCCTGGAGTCGAGTCAGAATACTGGTCGGCTCGAAGGAAATTTGCTCCCGATCTGGGTAGTACCTCTTTATTCTTTTCAAAAATCGCTGCGCATTTTCAATTTGCAACTCCGTAAGTCCGAGAGCCTCAGCAAAATATTTTGGATCAAGACCTTCTTCTTCAATGGCTTTTACAGCACCAAAATACCATGCGTTCCTCTGTAGGGTCCGTTGGCCATTGAACTCAGCAACAAGGGTTTTCATTTTGGTCTTGGCTTCAGGGTACTTTTCGCCCTCTGCAACAGCAGACAGGATGAATATCTCCCGCTCGAGATCGCGTAGGCCAAGTTTTTCCGCAATGATAACAGCCCGCTTGGAACTTAGGGACTTTCGACCCTGCATGATTTCGGAAAGCTTAGATGGTGAGAGCTCAATCTTCTTGGCGAGAGACCTCATAGAAAATCGAGGATTGATGACTTTTCTTTGATCCAACTGCTTTTTCAGAATAGTTCGATAATCCACGAAAAAGGGGATAACATGCTCCCTAGATTAGGGCAATCAAACGAGTGAACAAAGTGTTCCCCTCTGTTCCCCTGCAGGCAAAATCCACCCCCGGACCCCAAAGTCCACATTCATTGATGACTTCGAGCATCTTTTTTTTGTTACGCGCACGCAGTCGCAAGCAATAGACGCTACGGTTTGAATGTCACTATTCTTCGTTATTTTCGCAGAGGCTTACCTGGGTGCCGTGGACGCTAGCGTTTTCGATAATATTTTTTGAGAAAAGTGGTGGCAATTTCGGAAGCATAACCTTCGTTGTAGTTCTGAAGATAAAGAAGAAATTTCTCGATTGTGGAATTGCCAAAAATTGGTTCAAGCATCATTTATTATCACTTCTTTTTGAGGTGATGTCACCTCTAGCCCAGAACTCTGGGCTAGAGGAACGAGAACCCTATCGAAGCTCAGAAATCCTGACCAATTGGACGCTATGCTTCGCTGCGAACTGAACCAAATCAGGCCACCTTGCCATCGTACCGTCGTCTTTCAGGATCTCACAGATCACTGCAGCAGGTTTAAGCCCCGCCATCTTGGCAAGCGCGACGGAACCCTCAGTATGTCCACGGCGAGCTTTGAGTCCATTCTTGTTTGCTTTCAGAGGGAATACATGACCTGGCGATTTCAAGTTGGAGGGACCAGCCTCATCTTTCAAAGCCTCCTGTATTGTGTAGGCTCGGTCGAAAGCAGAAACTCCAGTTGTAACCCCCGTTGCTGCATCAATCGAGTTGAGAAATGCAGGTTCGCCAATCTCTTTTCTATTCGGGTTGACGAGATTCAGTTTGAGCTTTTCGGCATGTGTCTCGGTCATTGCGAGACACAACGTTCCTCGCCCATACTTCGTAATAAAATTGATTGAATCGGGGGAGATCTTTTCTGCCGCAAAGACAAGATCGCCTTCATTTTCTCGGCTCTCATCGTCAAACAGCACACAGCACTTGCCGTCCCTGAGCATAGGAAAAACAAAGCCTATATCTAGCTCTTGGATCAGGTATCAATGGA
>CAYMBJ010000140.1:0-5592 GCA_964388665.1 uncultured Pseudobdellovibrionaceae bacterium
TCGGCTTCTACGATACCAAGATCCTTTTGCCGTGAACGAAAGTGAACGGCATTAAGGTAATAATAGCAAGTCTCAATCGAGGCTCGCTATTATACTGATTCTAGTCATCACTCCTATTCACAATAATGAAAAGTTGCAAATAGTTGTAAATACCAGATGCGTAGCTCTAAAGGCCATTAACTCCTCTGTTCATCGTCCTCTGGTCGATAATTCAACTTTTCACCACTGTAAAAACGCCAAGTTTTATGAGTTATTAGACGAGCGCCCTGACCGAAACTAAAGTATCCCCATGCCCACTGGAAAAATACAAAAACGCGATTTTTAAACCTCATCAAATATAGAATATGTATCAACACCCACGCGATCCAAGCAATAAATCCAGTCATTTTCAATCGTCCTGAACTGACGACCGCTCGAGAACGACCAATTGTGGCCATAATCCCCTTGTCCCAGTACTTAAAACTCAATCGTGATCGACCAGCTATCTCTCTTAAGATTTGCCGGCCTACAAATTGACCTTGCTGTATTGCAACTGGCGCAATCCCTGGAAGCGAAGTATCCCCCTCCCCATAAAAGGCAGCAATATCTCCAACGGCAAATATATTTTGGTGAGAAGAAATACTTAAATCCTTGTTTACAATAAGTCGGCCCTGCTGATCTTTTAAAGTTTCAATACTTCCGACAATACTTGCTGGCTTGACTCCGGCGGCCCAAATGATGGTTTTGCTATTGATCCATTCTTCACCTACCTGGAGTCCATCAGTGGTCAAATTGGCAGCTCTTGTATTTTTAACCACCCTTACGCCCAACTCTTTGAGATCTCTTTCTGCACGCCCTGACAACTCTTTTGGAAAAGAGGCTAGGACACGAGGACCCGCTTCAATAAGGTAAACCTTGGTCTGCTCCAGGTCGGCCACTCTAAAGTCATCAGCCAGAGTTTTTTTGGCCATTTCAGCGATGGCTCCGGCCAATTCAACTCCTGTGGGACCTCCGCCAACTACTACAAATGTCAGAAAGGCATCCTGTCGGATTGTATCTGTTTCTTTTTCAGCAAATTCCAAGGCAGTTAAAATCCTGCGACGAATCTCAATGGCTTGCTCAATATTCTTGAGCCCTGGTGCAACAACTTCCCAGTCATTCTCACCAAAATAGAAATGCTTGGATCCACAGGCGATAATTATATAATCAAACTTCCGCCACACATTATCGTAAGAGATTCTGCTTCCCTTTAAGTCCACATTGTCCACTTCTGCTAAAACCACATGCACATTCTGGTTCTTACGAAAAAGTCGTCTGATTGGAATGGCAATGTCCGATGGGCTCAAACCCGCCATCGCAACTTGATACAGAAGTGGTTGAAACAAGTGATGATTTTTCCTGTCAATGACAGTGATGTCTATGTTGTTAGAGCGAGTCAAGATCTTGGCCGCTGAAATTCCACCAAAGCCCGCGCCAACTATTGCTACCTTCGGTCTCGTGGGACTAATATTCATTCCTCCGCCGCCAAAATTGGCGGTTTTCTGAGTTCACTCCCATTCAGTGTCGAGAGTACAACTCAATGTAATCCCGTCTCAACGAACGAGATGGGTTGCAGCTATTTGATCACCTTTCCCGATTTCATTACAAAACTGACATTTTTAAGTTCGCCTAAATCAGCGAAGGGATCTCCACTCAATGCAATTATATCCGCAGAAGCTCCTACTTTAATTTCGCCGACTTCGCCTTCTTTACCTAACAATGAGGCGGCACTATAGGTGGCCGAACTAAGTACCTTCTCCGGAGTCATCCCAGACTGATGATATGAAAACAACACCTGCTTGGATGCCTCGCCCTGCGAGAATCCCAAATCATCCAAATAAAAATACATATCTGATCCCGCAGCAATCTTAACTCCGGCCCTCATTGCACTTTGGATAGTCTGACTCTGTCTAGCTAAATTTTCTTCTATGACTTTCTTATTATCGGAATGATTTGGCCTAAGGTGTTCAGTAATAGCACTGAGAAGATCTCTGCTCAAATGAGTTGGCACGAAAAAGATATTGTTAGCAACCATTGCCTGCATGGACTCTTCAGAGATTCCATAGCCATGTTCTAGGCTATCTACTTTTGCACCGCTTGCCGCCTTTGCCGATTCGTCAGTAGCACAATGAGCCGCGACTTTTAGTTTCAATTTATGACTTTGAACAACAACCTCTCTAAGAAGCTTCTCATCCATAGTCCCCGAACTCGGCAAGTTGTCTGCAAACACCTTTATGACTTCAGCGCCTTTTTCCTTATAGGACAATATAAGAGATTCTACGTCCTCTGTTCTAGAAATAGTTTTGTATTCTAGCTCGACAGTTTCGCGATCAGTCCCTTCAGGAAGTTGACCTGGCATTGTACTGATTCCAGGCCCAGAGGGGACAATTCTAGGGCCAACAAACTCTTCCAAATCGACTTTTTGTTTTAACTCGAGATCACCAAACAATCCTGAATTTCCTAGCTCCCGAATGGTTGTAAATCCAGAGATTAAATAAGACTTGGCCCTTTCTCTCGCTCTTTCCAGCCTCGCCGGCACTCCCAATTTAACATTTCTAAGAATCTCTTCAGTACCATCCAGTCCGAGTTGTCTATCAAGTAACAGCAGATGAGCATGCACATCGATCAGTCCGGGCAAAACAGTCTTTCCAATCAAAACTATTTTCTTTCTGCACTTCACAGCCTCCGTAGCGGAAACTATTGCTGCTATCTTCTGATGAGCGATACCAATGATGACCTTTTTATGAATCATAAGAGATGATTTTGAGTCAAAATATCTATCCACAAGAAGACAAGACTGAAATTCTATATGAGCTTTCGCTTCAAAACTAAAAAAAAGAAACAGGAGAAATAAGTATTTCATGATCGCATTGACCTTCCGTTAAAAAACACCTCATACTGAGTTTCCCCATAAAGGTCAATGGTTCAATCGCAGTCTTTCTGTTCATCCTTTCAAATCATATTGAAAGATTTCACTTCTATAGGCTGTCTGAAATCCAAGATTCTCTAATATCGGAACCGAGGTTTTCTCTCTCGCCCCTGAGGTGGCCAATGAAATTCCCATTTCTATGATATCGTCTAGTCGCCTCTGAATCAGTGCCTTATAGATTCCCTTTCCTTGATATTTGTTCAGAACATTTCCACCAATAAGGTAACCCGACCTTGCCTTTTTTATGAAACCCGCTGTGCCAGCTGGTTCATCATGAAGCTTCGCAATGTAAAAATGGAATCGCTTATCAACTTGATCAATTGCCCATTGGTAATCTTCAATCATTGAACTTCGATAGGCTCTATTGATGTCCCAGCCATTAAGAAATAAATCAACATAGATTTCTAGATTGTCACGATTAACTCGCTCAATCGCGATGCCACTGGGAATTTCGCTTTTTATCTGATCGGGATAGCAAAACATGCCGCGGCCATACCAACTTCTAAAACCTTTATCCTTTAAGAGCTCGCCTAAATTTCTAGGGGTTGTCGTGGGACTGATACACCACTTAAACGGGGTGTTTAGATTTTTATAAAATTTTATGATTTCATCTATTTTTAGTTCAGCTTGGTCTTCTGTAAGATAAGATTCAATCACCTCATTTCGAGAAGCAAAGGGTCTTTTTGGAGAAACTAACTGATACCACCCCTTGTCTTTAATTATATATGAGCCATCGGAAAGTATTTGAGCACCATGCGCCCCTGTTCGAACTTCTTCTAAAATTTCAGAATAACTAATCATAAATTTGAGTCCTTGGTATCACTCCGTGCCGGTTTCAATCACTTGCATGCCACTCTAGGGACAGCTTTCTTGACCTTTGAGAGATCAACAGTCTAATTCCACTTGAATATATAAGGCAACCCTGCGGAATTGGGATGTTGTAATCTTTTCAAGAGGAGGAGATCATCCAAAACTTTAATAAAGGGACACCCACTCATCAAACTTTAACGGTGGGTGAGCCTAACACATTTCCTATTTTAAAATACGGGATTAGAGTAGGCGGTGTTTAGGCCTTCAATGTCCGCAGTTGGGCGCACGTGGAGTGCCTCCTCCTGCAACTGAATCCGATAAATTATTGTTCGTTACCAGACGCAGATGTTTATAAAATTTTGGAATGTCTTTTTTCAATGCCGAAATGGTTGCCGAAGTCAGCGTTTGGTCAGCACGAATAGCGGGATTCTGACAACCCCCTCCGTCGACCGCATAGACCCCATAGTCTCGCAAGGCCTCGGCCAGGCGAAGTCCCGGCTCACTTAGGCCCAGAGCTTTGAGATTGACTGTCGGAGGTATCGCCATTAGGCCCCCGTAAGGAATATGACCCAAATTGTTTTTCGGCGATCCGGCACTTCCATCTGTAGACACTGCCGGCGGTACAAATTTTTTAGAGAGCATTTGTTTACATCCTGGGGTCCTCGGCATCACCATTTGCAAGGCATGTTCGATGCGATGACCAGAAGTATTGATTTCGCGACCACGCAAAACACCGAACAATGCAGCCACTCCAGAGGCACTTGTACCGACACGATCGCCGGGCTTGGACCCGTGCCCCAGTCCTCGAACATTCCAAGTTTTGTACTGACCAGCAGTTGGTCGGCCATTATTCCAATTGTATTGACGCAATTGATGAGGTTTCTGCAGTACTGAGTCAAAAATCACGACAACACCATCGGTACAGCCATTAGCGTTGTAAACAACTTTAGGAGCAAAGCCAGAAGGAATCGGGATGTTTATGGGCAATCCCACCATTGGGTCACAGGTGGCATTCCCGATCACCGTCATTGTTCGGTCTTTGTTGGTTGATTGAGCAACGCTCACTCCCCACGGGGCTCCTGAGTTTATGCCAAATGTCGTACTTTGAGTCCAGCTTCGAGTACTCGCATCACTGTCGGATGCATACTTGGCTCCAGATCCAATGGGACGATGATGTGCGCTGGCTTTACTAAATGGATTGATAAACGCATCTTTAGGAGTGTGACAGACAGACGAACTGGTCGCCAGCTTAAAGTTTTCCGAATCTTGCTGCTCAGTGCTCGTCACGGATTGCTCTTGGAACTCGGCAAGATCTGCTGCGGACATATTCATAGGTCTAGGAGAGCATGCCAAAAGACCGAGAATGTTCAATGACAAAAGACTCTTTGCAGTCGCTGCTATTATTGCTGATCGAGATTCTAAATTCATCCAAACTCCTAAATTTAATATTGATCAAATTTTCTGAATACGAACAACAACCTTAAAAGATTATACTGAAATTTATAAAAACCACGCCGACTATTATAGAAATTTCTGAATAATCTCAAAATGAGAGGGAGCCACACAATATAAAGCGGGAACTGCTCGTCGCTTTTAGGGAATCTAAAAGCTCTAGAGCCTATATCAAAGAAAAGTGTGATCAAACATTTTACGACTGATCACTTTTAATCTCTTTGATCCTTTCTATTCGTCCCACAACAGCTTTCGCATTAGCAAGATCTCGCTCTCAGTTAGTTTTTTAATATGGAATTTGAAAGTATTCGTATCAATCTATAAATCATTTACTGACCAGGCCATTTGCTAGTGGACATACTTATGCTGCGTATGAAGTGCCC
>CAYMBJ010000141.1:0-5574 GCA_964388665.1 uncultured Pseudobdellovibrionaceae bacterium
AGTTTTGCAGAGATCAGCTTTCGCTGTCACAGAATTGAAATGGAGCGCTTACAAATGTGCTGATGGCAAAAAGTATATTGGCAAGAGTCAGTACGTCAGCATCGGATTGTAAGCATTCTACTTCAAATCTCTAATAACCTCGGAGCGACAATGACACTTAAGCTTTTTAGTCAATTTGCAAAATCTAGAATTTTTCTCTCTGCTCTTGTTGTGGCTATGGCCGGAACGGGTGTTACTATCGTTGATCCACTTTGGGCGGGAATCAATGGAGCATATGACAATGATGGAGCTGGCCCAGCAAAAGGCGATCCTGGTGGTGTAGGTCAAAAAGAGGGCTCTTCCAACAACAATCCATCTGATAATAGCGGCTCAAGTGGAGGGTCGGGTGGTGCCATGAGTGACACCGCGATAAAAGAGCAACTGCATTCTATCATCGACATGGAAAATGCAGTTGCCCTCGAAGCCTGCACCAGCACCTGCACTGTCAGAGATATAAATGGAAAAGAAATTTGGACTGTAAGAGGCGACGATCCGGCTGATGTAAGAAGGGTCGTTGCTTCGGCCTATTTCGCAGCGTCCTTTAGTTTCAAACCCGGTCAGTCGGCTAAAGATCGATCAAATTTGGTTGCACGCGAAATTACAAATATTCTCGATAACGAGGCAAAGGTCGACGCCGTTCAGCCGAGCTACCTTTTAGAAAACATCGCAATAAATTTTGCCGGGGGTCTCGCTGGTCTCTTTGGCAAACAGGCAGTGGGAGCACTCTCTAAAACAGGCATTGCTGAATTTACCCAAATGGTCGGCCGATTTATTGCCAGAACTGGAATCGATAAAATTGTAGGAAATATCTATCGTGGTCCAGCTACCGAAATAGAAGTCCTCATGAATAGCAGACCAATCTTTTCTCGTGGGGCTCCTCAAGACGTAATTAAAAATGCCACTAACCATTTTCGGATCCATGCTCCAAGAATAGAAGCAATGACAGGATTGAAGGTAGATACAGTGCAAACCTATATGAGATTGGGAGAGACTTCAGTTAAAAGTCGGCAGGCGGAAACGATTACTTTCTATGATCCAGTAAGCTCCACATTTGCCCGACTAAATAAAGATGGCACTGTAGTGTGGGGAAAAATAGAAGGCACAACAGTTACGGTAACCACAGTCTATCAGTCGCCAGGGCTCCCCAATACATGGGTGCCGGACATGGTGATTGGGGCTCAACCAATTCAAGGCTACTTAACCAGCGATGGAAAATTTCGACTCTCTGAGGTAAAACTAGCTGATCGTAAGTAATCAGAGATAGGTCCGGAAAAAATCATCGTCTGGATGCCCGTGACACCATGCCGACGAACGCATTCACAGACTTGCACCCATATGCACAGTTCTATTCGAGATTGAATTTTGCGATTGGACTAAAAAAGTAACCATGCTTGCCTCGAAAAATATATTTAATGTCCGGCAGCGCAGGCTCCACTATTGATCGCAAGCGCTTAATTGCAACATAAACCCTATTGTCATGCACAATTGGGTTGTATTCCTCTTGGCCAGATCAGCATTGTAACTTCTTCCTTAGAGAACTCTCGTCCAGGATTCATAAGCATCACATTGAGAATATCTCTTAGAACAAATTGGTGCTTTAAATCCAAGTGTCCGCGCTGCCTTTCCCAGATTTGATTTTTGGCGCGATTAAAAACTAGATCATAGGTATGGTTTTTTGTTTCTACCTCAGTTTCCATTTTGTAACTAACTAGAGTCAAGATTCTCTCACAGTCTTCAACCAGATCTTCGCGACCTAGATCTTTGTAAAGGTGAATTGCGGACTCTAAGCGATTTAGAGATTTTACAAAAGCACCTGTCTCAAAATAGATCCGACCAAGTTCTCTCTGTGCATTTGCGTTATCCATTTCAAAATTTTCAGCGCGATAAGAACGCGAAATTTTAACAGCTGACATCAATTATCTCCTCTTTTTTTGCTTTTCTGCTCACTGCAAAATGTTACGACCGCGGATTGCACAAAACTGCCATCATCGAGCCTTAGAACAAAAGGCTCACCCTGCTTATAAATAACAGTCAGACGGTAATTGTCAAAAATGGGACTTTCCAATAAATGGCTCTCTTCAAAATTAGAGTTTGAGTTAATGGGAGATAGGAACATTTGCCGAGCATCCTCGCTTGAAAGCTTCAGCTCCTGACTGGAAATAGCAAAGTTCAGCTTTGCCTTGATCGTAGAATGGAACCAGCGACCAAAAAGCCCCTCAAACTGCAGAACACTTGCTTCGGGAGTCTCTGGATTGGGATAATAATAGAAGTGCGTTTGACCATCACCTGTCCAGCACGATTGAGCACCCTCTGGGACACCTGCCAAAGTAGGCGGCAACGGCGCTGCTGCAAATAGGCGACCCACAAGTTTTCGAACATTCTTCGAGGAGTTTTCGCCTGATCTTCTGTACGTTCGATAGATTGTCTCGTGCGCATAGAGTGCGACCTTGTTGAGACTGTCCATACCATTCCAAATATCCTGATTGATACGAAGAACATCGGTAGAGTCAAAATAAATCGCGGCCTGCTCCAAATCGCAGCTCATCATCTGGCTTCGTGTATAGGTTCCTAGATCATCTACAATTGGCAATACCTCGGGCTCGAACTGAATCTTTTCAAGAGCATTGTGAAAATCATCCACCTCAGTGGCTCCAGGCATTCGGCTATACCCGGCCAGTGTCCACAGTACTTTTAAGTAACGTGTATACTCCTGATCCAGATCTGCAAGCGGCGTCTTTAAGATGTAGCCAGACTTTTGAGCCTCAAAAAGATCGTACAATTGCGCTGTAACAATCTTGCCACTTGGCTCCCTGCAAACATAAGCCCTTCCTCCGCCGCTAGAGCCAACTCCAAGTGCATGGCTCTTCGAAAGGCTGAAATCAATTGTGCAAAATAAAAGCACTGAAACTACCCAAATCCATCTGGTCATATTTCCCCCAAAATTAAAAGCCGTTGAAATTACTATAAAATCAATAAAAATTGGCTTCAGATAGGCACTTTGAAAACTCAGTTTCCTTCGAATCAAAACCCCATCCTGCACTCAGCTTAGACAGTTGCTTACAAAATGGAAAAGATTATTATTCTAAATTAATACGAATATATGTTAGTAATTCCTAATATGACACGAAATGCTATCCCACCCATTTTTGGTTTTCAGACCTACCAAGAGTTTTTGGTTGCGGCGCTTTCCAAGGAAAACGGCTGCGCCACAAGGGCGCAGCTTGCTAAGTATTTACCCTGCCAGTCTTCCTTCGTTTCACAGGTCTTGACAGGTCGATCCCATTTCAGTTTGGAGCATGCTATCGCGATCGCTAAATTTTTTGCTCTTCCGCCAGACGAGAGTCGATATTTTTTACTCATGGTCCAAAAAGCGAAAGCGGGATCGCAGTTACTAGAGGAGTTTTTCGAAGATCAAATGCGTGAAATTCTCCGAGCTCGTGAGTTGATCCGAAATCGAATTCAGGTGAGCGAGACAATCACTTCGGAGGATGAATCGAGATACTATAGCTCCTGGTGGCTCGCAGCCATACACATTCTCTCAGCAATGGATGACCTAAATACAGAGGCTGATTTTGCCAAACGTTTGAGTTTGCCCCATTCCGTTGTAGCGGAGGCGCTGAGTTTTTTGGTGAGTAGAAAATTGGTGATCGAAAACCAGGGACGCTACAGCATCGGAAAAGAGAGGGTGCATTTGGACCCCCGATCTCCGTTGATTTCGCGCCACCATTCTAATTGGCGCCTACGTGCTATTGAAGCGATCGAAAAGGGAGGCCTCGAAAACTTGCACTATTCGCTGACATTGGGAGTCTCGACCAAAGATGCTAAACGAATTCGTTCAAAACTTTTGGACCTTTTGCAGGAAAGCGAACCTATCGTGCGCGATTCAGAAGTAGAATCTCCTTATGTGATGCTGATTGATTTCTTCGGACTTTGATTTTTTTTTCATGAATACAACGAGAGAATGGCAAAAGTAAAACTCAATCTCAATTAGAGCCAATCGAGGAATTGGCCACTCTCATTTCGGCAACCTATCTTTTGCTACCTGGACCATCGTCTATCAGATGCCTTTGGAGCAACGTCAAAAAGGGGACATCACGTTGATAAACTCCCTTTAGAATTGTGTCACGATGACCGATGAATTGGCGGTAGGCAGTAGGCGAATGGGAAAGCATCGGAGAGTGAAGTGAATCAGATTCTTCTGGTCGAAGACAATGCCGATTACCAAAAAATTGTTATAAAATCTCTTGGTCACCACAGAGTGAGCTGCGCTCAAAATGTGGATGAGGCATTGGCTATGTTGAGCCTTCAATCTTATGACCTGATCTTATTGGACATAGGCCTACCGCAAAAAGACGGGTACAGTCTTTTGTCAGAAATTCAATCGAATCCAGATCTGATGGCCATTCCGATCATTTGCCTAACAGGGAAAACAGAGATGATCAACAAAGTCACAGCATTTAGCTTAGGTGCTGACGACTATATCATAAAGCCGTTCGATCCGATTGAGTTCAAAGCACGTGTCGACTCTCGCCTAAATAAACTCAAAAAACTCACTTTCAACACCGAAACTCTAGTTGTGGGCGACGTAGAGATTAACACCTCATCACACGAAGTCTATTTGCACAAAGAAAACAACAAAACTCCAGTGCACCTCACTCTTACAGAGTTCAAGCTATTCAGAGCGCTGGCAAGTCGGGTCGATCAGGTACACAGTCGCGATCAACTGCTCGTAAAAACCTGGGGCAATGAAGCCGATGTTTTTGATCGCTCTGTAGATGTGCACATCTGTTCTCTGCGTAAAAAGATTCGCGCCTCGAATTGCCAAATAAAATCGGTTCCTGGATTGGGCTACCGACTGATACTTAAAAACAGTCAAAAACAGAGCGCATGAACAAATGAAAAAAACAGTTGATCGTTACCAATTGCAACAATTTTTTTATGTCTCGCCGGACATGATGTGCATTGCCAACTTTCAAGGCTATTTTAAACATGTAAATCCTGCTTTTTCGGCCATTTTGGGCTACTCAGAGAAAGAACTTTTGAGTGTTCCTTACCTCGAGTTCGTACATCCCGAAGACCGCGACATAACAGTTTCAGAAGCCACAAATACCGCAGGTGGATTGCCCGCTCTCATCTTTGAGAACCGCTACTTAGCTAAAAGTGGACAAACAATTTGGCTTTCGTGGCGTTCAATCACCATTGGAGATGAAATTTTTGCAATAGCTCGCGACATCACCCTGCAAAAGCAAGAAACGCAAAAAAATTTGATGAACCAACTGTCCTTGAGATTTCAACAATCATTTGACGGAATCGGCGTGGGCCTCGCCCATATTGGAATGAATTCAGAAATCATCCAAGTGAATGATGAGTTTTGCAACCTTTTTGGCAGCCCAAAGGAAGACCGTCAAGATCGAAACTGTGCCTCAGTTCTTCGGGCCGAGGACATCGGATTCTCGGAGGAATTTAAATCGCAAGTTCTATCTAGTGTCCTGAGTCAGGATAAAATTGATATTTAATTTTTATGCAGCCTCGAAG
>CAYMBJ010000142.1:0-5566 GCA_964388665.1 uncultured Pseudobdellovibrionaceae bacterium
CCAAAGAAAATCATAACAAATCAAATATGTCCACTAGCAAATGGCCTGGTCAGTACATCCACGATATCAATCCCACTGAAGGCGTAAACGGAATGGAGCCCATAGGCTTGACAGCGTCAACTTCTGGAGCAGCCTCCGCCTTTTCGGGATTAGTGATCGAGCACAACCTCTTCGATAAAATCAATCTTCCTAAGGATGCAGAACTTGTAGGCGCCAAGACTTCTGGCATTGTTTTCCAGTACAACACTGTGATCAATAGCGGTGCTCAGTGCTACCTCAATGCTCCCAGGCAGGCCGCTAAATTTGAGTTGCGAAGCAACTGGTTTGAGAACAACGCACGCAGTGATTTTGCGCATCTGTTCTCGAAAGACTCCATCGCGGTTGGCAATCGATTTGTAGGCAACCAAGACCTGAGCATCGCCGCGGGTGATTTTTATTGGAATGGAACAAATGACTCTGGATATCCAGCCGCCGAAAACACGCGCATCGTAGGAAATCGCCTTGAAAAAGGAAAAATTCTAGTCGGATGGTTTTGGTCTAGCGACAAATCTGTAGTTGGTGCAAAAAATAACAATCTTTGGGCCAAAAAACGAGATGCCGGTGGTGATGCCCATGCATTAGTAAGTGGTCAGCAAAGCGGTACCACTTTCAAAGAAGACGCCATGACCTACAAGCCTGCCGTCAAGCTTTCGAGCAAAGACGTCGGGACAGGCGCGCCAGACCCTTATTGCAGCAACAACTAAGTCCTCTGTGGTCTAAGATTTGGATAGTTTCTTAATCTTAATCACCGTGGGAGGAGCATCGCAGCTCATACCTGCCACACTCCAGCAGCTTAGCATTGGCTCCGACGTCTCTAACGGCCCGAACAAAGGCACCCTGATCGCAGCGGTTGAATCTGTTGGCTACAAATTTATAAACAAGGGTGCAATCACTAGCTTCAAGAGCACTTTCAACACTTGAAAGTCTACTTTCGATGACTTCGATTTGACGCGAAAGTTCTTCGACGGAGGCTGCAAAACTGCTGCTCCCAATCAGCAAAAGCAATCCCAACACTCCTAATGCTTTCCAAACAAATTGCCTCATAACTGCCTTCCCCTCATATTGATACGTAAACCTACCCATATCATAGGTTGCGCAGGGCTCTTAAACATATTGAATTTTATAGATTTCTTGAACTGCCTTCAAATCTCATTCTGTCCCTGCCAATCAAACACATCCATTTGATGATGATCGATCAGGCGACGGTTGGGCGCAGAATCTATGCCTTGGAAGAAAAGCTGGGCACTCGCCTTTTTGAAAAGCGATCAGACGGATTCTATCTTACCATTTACGGCGATCGCATTCGCTCTGCGGTCGAAGATGTAGAGCGTTCCTTTTCGGCAATAGATCGAAGAATTGCCGGCAAGGACGAACGAATGGAGGGGCGAATTCGCATCGCCATGCCAGGCGCGCTCGCCAATCATTTGGTGATTCCTCATCTTTATGAGTTCACCAACAAGTATTCACAAGTGGAGCTGAACTTTTTAACAGGTCCAGAAGTTTTAAATCTCGCAAAGCGCGAAGCGGACATGGCGTTTCGATTTGTGCGCCCATCGCAAAAGGATCTCGTTGTTAAAAAGGTATGTGATATCACTCTAGCGTTGTGCGCTTCAAAAAAGCTTTTAAAAAAATATCCAAAGATTCAAACAGCTGAAGACCTGCGCGCCTTCCCTTTTGTTGGACTCTACGAAACTGCCCAGAGCCAGACGGAAAAGATCTTACTGGCCAAGCTTCAACATGTATTGCAACCTCCTGTGATGAAAACCATGGCCTGGAGCTCGATCTACTCTGCAGTGTCGAATCAGGTTGGCATAGGTATATTGCCACTGTTTATGATTCCTCGAAATTCTGATGTGGAAGAGATTTCCATTGCCGTTTCTGAACGAACACCCTTGTGGTTTGTGATTCATCCAGAAGTCCGAAAGAATCGACGCTTCACTCTCGCTGCTGCATTTTTAAGTCAGGTTAAAAAGGAATTTGGTAGTTTGGAGTCAGTTCCTAAGTAGCGCTTGCAAAACCCTCGGGCCTGGAAAGAAAAATGCAGAGCTTGGCAAGAAAAATGCATAGAATGTTGGGGTATGAAATCATTAGCATTTTGCCTTAAACTGACATTGATTGGCCTTACTATTGGCTTCCATGCAAAAGTGGCGCAGGCTCAGCTCAATCCGCTAGACGCCTCCTTGGGAGACCCATTTTTGAAGCTGCTGGAGGATTCCAATTTTGACAAGGATGGAACGGCCTATCGCCTAGAGAAGCTCAATGCCTCTAATAAACTCAGTCTTTATTTGTATTTCTCTAAACAGAAGCAAAGCTGGAGCCGCCTAGAGATTCCAAGAGAGTTGGAATATTACAATCGTAGGGCGACTATGGTCACCGCTGCAATAGGACACATTGAAACCAAGGGCGAGGGCACTTTGAACGAACTGTGGACGCAGGTCATGGCGGAGCAGAGTCAGGATTTGAGTCTGAAGTACTGCTTGGAGAATATCAATAGATGCGATGAGAGTTTAAGACGCAAGCTCACCTGGCTTTCGTCTCAAATTTCTGCGCTTCGTGTTCGCTATCAAGAGAGTATTAGAAACAAAGGTGAAGAGGCGGCGCTGACTTTTCTATTGAAAGAGGTCAACCTCCTGGTAAATGGATACACTTTTCGATCTGATGACAGTCGGGACCGCTGGAAGACACCCTTGCAGTTTTTGCGTGAGAGCGGAGGCGATTGCGAGGACATTGTTATCTTTAAATACGTACTTCTGAGTCGAGTGTTTGGTGTTCCCATTGAAAAAATGAGAGCCAGTTGGATCTACCATTCGCAACTCAAGGGACATATGGTTCTGGCTGTTTACGCAGAAGCCAAAGTGGCCCTGCTGGACAACTTGAATCAAGACAGACGAAGACTGCCGTCTACCCTATTTGAAATTCAAGAATATATCGATAATGGTTGGATTCTTTTGGGGATGGGAAATGAAGAAAAAACTGACTTTGTTTTTCCAGTTAAAGCAAACACGCCTTAGAAGGCGTCTTCAGTACTGAGGCTCATTGTCGCTTTTAGGTTAGCGGGCTCCTAATTGAGCCGATCAAAATAGGCATGCAAAAGAGTTTTCAGTTCCAGCGCGAGCTCTTCGTTTGAGTAGGCCTTGGACTCATCATAAAGCATAATGTGAATCACTCCCATGACGGAGCTGACGGCAATAAAACTGACCTTTTGATAAAGATCCTTTTGCTTTCCAGGATGATGCAGCTCCATTTCAAGCGCAAGTTGATCGATAACCCTCTGGCGAATTTTAATAATCGCAGGTATTTTTCCGAGCTCAGGAGCCTGCAAAAATATCTCTCGCACTTTTTCTCGATCTTTCAAAAAAAGTTCAAGTGCAAGATCGACCATCAAGTCTATGGTCTCCTTGTTGGAGCGCCCTCTCGTCTCAGCTATCTTTCGAAAAAACTCGTCAAGGTGCTCGTTCAGAGCGCTGTCCATTAAAAGACCTAGCAAAGCTTCTTTATTTGGAAAATACTGATACAGCGAGCCGATGCTCACACCAGCAACCTCTGCAACTTGTTTTGTTGTTAAATTGCGACTCCCCACCTTTGGCAAGATGCGAACCGTGGCTTCAATTATGGCTTTCACCAACTCTTTGGAGCGGCTCTGCTGCGGTATTTTCCTTTGTGATTTAGGGTGTTTACTCATTGGCTCCTTCACGTGTTTCAAGCTGCTCGGAATGCGAGTCGTTTTAGCCTTAGGCCCGCTGTAAAATGACAGAAGCAAGGGAGGTCCTATGAAGGCAATGCTAAACCGGGTGCGTTTGTTAAAAATATTCTATCAGGTAGTAAAAAATCCAGAAAAAACCGAACTGATTTTTTCTGCTGTGGAAATTCTAACAAAGAGTTCCAATCAGGCCAAGACCATTCAAGAGTTTGAGGATCGAATGACGGCGGTGCCGTCCTTTAAGAAAATGCATGACGAAAATTACACTCCTCAACGAGTGACTCTTGCGGAATTGAGTCAACTTCCCAAAGAGAGTTTTGGTTTTGCTCTCTACAGTCACATTGTCGAGAATCAATTGGATTGGAATCTGTTTCCAAAAGTAGATTTGCATCGGCCAATCGACTATCTCACTCAACGAATTTACCAAGATCATGATCTCTGGCACGTCCTAATGGGTTATAGTTCGCAGTTAGAAGATGAGTTAGCTCTGCAGGCCTTCGCGGTAGCGCAGTACGGCTCCCCTTTGGCCTGCGTGATTATTGCTGGCGGACTACTGCATCTTCTTGCAAAAGATCCTAAGCGAGCCGTCTGTGCATTGGGTCGGGTGGCCGATGGCTACCGGCGCGGCCAGAGTGCTGACTTTCTTTTGGGACTAAGGCTCTACGATGGCTTGGATCGGCCCCTTACGGAGATGCGCGACTTCTGCCACATTCCGCCTCAGGAGGCCGGCCAATGGAGGCGAACCACGCCCGATCTCATACTTTAAAGACTTGCGCCCCCTCCTTAAAATCAGTCACAAAACAGTTTCACGACATCACTTCTCTGGGGCGTGTTTGCAATTTGGCGAATCGGCACTATCCCTTTGACCAGGCTTCGCTAATTCGAAAGATGTCGTCCATGAAGACTTGGTTTTTTTTCACAAATGATTTTGAGGTGAGAATACCGATGGTGTGTTTGCCAAACGTGGATTTGAATTTATCCAGTGAAATCTGCACCAGCTCTTTGCGCGCGGTCAATGGACCCGCGACCCTGATGGGGAGCACGCCAACACCCACTCTCTGTCTGGTGAGCAGCTTGATGGTCTCAAAGTTATGGACCAAGTGGTTGCTACGTCCTGAAGAGATTTTTTTTAGGTAAGTTTCCACGGATTTGCCCTGTTCATCGCGGGCGTCCGGATGAAATATGAGAGGCTTTTCGGTCAATGATTCCTGAATTCCAGGAGCTATAAAAAAACCGAAATAATCTTCAAAGAGTGGCAAATACTCCAATTCTGTGAGCTGGTGATCATCCAGGTTCACACCCACTGCAATTTCAATTCTTCCTTCTTTGACGGCGCTTTTGAGTTCTGAGCTTGAGTGCACCAAGAGCTCTACATGAACATTGGGATAAATTTCGCTCAAATAGTCAAAGAGATCGGGAAACAAATAAACGGCGATGCTGTCGTACATACCAATTCGAAAGCGATGGGGCGCGCTCACCCGCTGCAGAGCTCTGAGTCGCGACTCAATGCTATTGATCGTTGCGAACATCTTTTCGGTGGCCTCTAGCACCAACTCCCCTTCTTTGGTGATCTGTAGACCCTGACTGCTGCGCTTAATGAGCTGCACATTTAGGGCCTCCTCCAAAGTGCTCATGCTCTTAGATAGCCCCGCCTGTGAAATGCCAATCACCTGAGAGCCACTTTTGATGGATTTATGTTTTACAAGTCTACGAAAATACAAAAGTTTCTCTAAATGATCAACCAAAGACATATAACCTCCAGATATATAGGGGTTAATGCCGTTCACTTTCGTTCACGGCAAAAGGATCTTGGTATCGTAGAAGCCG
>CAYMBJ010000143.1:0-5476 GCA_964388665.1 uncultured Pseudobdellovibrionaceae bacterium
CAAACCGTCAGCTTGTTAGCTGACTCCTACGCGACAACTATCCTGAAATTTTCCGGAGTCGGGAATGCCTTCGCCCGTGTCCTGAACTTCGAGGGTTAAATAATTTCCAGGCTTGAGGCCAACTTTTAGAGCTTGAGGATCTGTCATTTGCGACTCGCTCAAGCGAACTGAAAGAGTTCCGCCTTGGTGCCTCATTGCAAAACCAGCATTCGTCAAAAGATTGCATAGCATCTGATGAATTTTTGTTGAGTTTCCTAAGATCCAAGGAGAGGAGGCTGAGTTTAAGAATTCTATCTTCACGGCGGGTGGAGCTTGGGGTTGAATCAAAGCGATGGCATCTTGAGCAAGTTGAGGCAGATTTACCATTGAAGGCTCATCGAGCTCATGGCGAGTGTAGGTTTGAATCTGACGGACAAGGTCGCGCCCACGGGAGCAGTAGTGCTTGCCACGTTCGATGGTTGTGTGAAAAGGGTGATGGGCATCGAGCGATCTGTCGAGTTTCGTCAGAACTAGCACCAGCCCTTGAAGTATGTTGTTAAAATCATGAGCGATGCCACCAGCCAAAGTTCCTATAGCTTGCATTTTTTCGGATTGGCGCAATCTAATTTCAAGTTGTTTTCTTTCGGCATCAGGTCTTTCGCGCTGATTCACCTCGGCTACCAGTCTGCGATTGAGTTTCATCACCGACAAAAATCGCCATGTCACAAGGGAGGCCAGAAGAATCAGAAAAAAACCCCCGGTCATCCAAAGAAAAAGGGGATTTGCCCAAAAGGGCGGTTTGGTCCCAAACCACTTCGAGTAGAGACTTCGGTATTGAGGGGTCGAAGTGAATTCCAGAGCTTCTTGATTGAGTCGGGCGGCCAAATCTGGATCACCCCGCCTAACGGCAATAGCTCTCTTGATCTCTCTAATGGGCGGCAAAATCTCTTCAAGTCTGTGCTCGATCCCAGCTTGTCGCGCGTGGTAGTCGACCACAGTCTTAGGGTAGGTCAGGGCATCGGCTTGACCCGCTAGCAGCTGAAAAATAGCCTCCTCAATTCCACGCGCAATTCTGACGGAGGATTCTTTAAACTCCTCATGAGGTTTATTGGCGAGAGTATTGCCTTCGATCACCAAAACAACCTTATCCTTTAAGTCTGCCCGAATGCGAATGTGATCATCGGTTCTTCGCTTGAAAATAGATAAAGTGTTGGTCTCGAGCGGCGTTGTAAAAAGTGCGTAGTGGATTCTTTCTTTAGTGATTCCCATATTGGGGACCACATCCACTCTTTGTTCCAAAATGGCCGAATGCACATCTTGCCAATTGTCAAAAACAACATACTTTGGCTGAACTCCCGCTTTTTTTGCGATCTCATCGAAGACCTCAATGGCAAAGCCAAAGGGCTTCTGATGGGCATCGATCAGATAATGCGGTGGAAAATAGGCAGGCACCCCCACCCGGATGATTCTTGGTTCTTCTGGTTTGGCAATACTACGTACAAAAGGAGGTCCAACGAAGAGAGCGGCGAAGAACAGAATGCGAAAAACCAAATGAGACGTGCTCATGGATAGGATTTCTCGCTATTAAACTCACGTTTGGCCCATTCCTTGTTGACGGGCTCTTCAGGAATCTTGGCTGGCTTTTTTTGACTCAGTATGGGTTCGCAACAATCAGCAACTGGTTTATCTGATTGGCAGTGGCACTCTGAAGCAGTCGGCTGCACGGGCATTCCTTTCTCTCATTAGATGACCCAGAGGGATCTTCACAGCGGCGGTGTGGCAAGGTTTGTCCTCTAGACTTGCAGAGTCCAGTTACGTTGTCAAAATGGACGAAGGAGTCAAGCTTGGGACAGTCTCTATGGTGCTCAAAGGTGCAGCTAGCGCAACATAATACTTTCCATGAAGCAAACTTTGTATCTCCAAATCTGGTGGGTTGTGGGCCGTGGGCTGCACTTAGCAATTTCAGTCGGTAATTTTTAATGCTTTTATATCCATAAGACATTTCCCGAATAGACCCTCGGGCCGACATAAATTTAGTGAACAGGTACTAATATAAAAGGTGAAGGCTAAAGGTAAGATTCTAAAAAAAGGGCGAGATTTAGGTAGATCCAATTTGGGACGCCAGGCAGGAAAAGACAACTGATTTGATCTAAATTGAATCAACCATCCTAACAAGTAATTTTAAACTTAGATTTCTATTTAGAGCCAGACTTCTCTAACCGAATATATTACACGGAGGACGTATGCAGAACATTCTTATGCAAATCAAAGTGCCATCAATGTTTATACGATTGCCTCATTTCTTTTGCGTGAGTATTTTAATTTTTGCAGTTTCTTGTACGCGTAGCCCCTCACAAAAAGATTCCCAATTTAGCATCACTCTTCCTCCGGATCCTAATGTGAGCGTGCAGTCAGTGAGCGCAACCGCTGTACAGCCATCGCGATTTTGTTATATTGTGCAAATTCGAGGCGATGGATTGGCAACAAACGAAAAGGACTGCTACCCCCGTGCTGGTGTAACGACTGAGCCAAGTCCACCGCTATCCACAATTCAGATGGAAGTGGCCCGCGGCACAGGGCGCACAGTGGAATTGTTTGGCTATATACTGCGAGAAAGCGAAACTTGCCAATCGGCGCCAAGAGCTTGGCACAGCCTTCCATTGAATCGATTGTTTTTGATGGGCAAGGTTGAAAACGTCGATACAAATCGCGACGAAGTCACGGTCAATCTCGCCATCGGGTTTCCGGGACTACAAAATCATATCGGCATTTCACAGCAAGTGGATCCAAGTTGCTATGCAAGTCTACCGCCTATTGAAATTGGAGAAGACCCTAACACTCCAACGCCAGTCATGAGCGGATCTACATACAGTTTAAGGGCTCAATCTCAAAGTATAGGAACTGCCAATATACTCAAAGGTAGCCATTATCAAATCAGACAAGGAGCGATCGATGTTGCACGTTAGAGGAAAGCAATTGATGAATTCTTTAGTCCCAACAATTCTTTTCGCCGCATGGTTATGGGCTCCATTTGCCGCAGCAAACACTCCTGAGACCTTTTCATTTCAAGGGGTCCTTTCAGATTCCACCGGCGCGCCGAGTGGAGACCGAGTAAAATTTAAACTACAGATTTTAGCACCCAACGGTTGTCTTCTTTACGAAGAAGAAACTGGTTTTATTGAGCTCGCCAATAGTGAAGGCCGTTTTAGCGTCTCGGTTGGCTCTCCAGTCGTATCATCGAAGCGAACCGCGAATGATCCAAAGTTAGCCATGCGTAACGTATACAACAACAATCCACTGCTGCAGCGGCCGGCCGCTGCCAATTGTCCTAATGGGTACTCGCCGGCCAGTGGCGACCGTCGCAAATTGCGGGTCACAGTAATAGGGCCCTCCGGCAACGACGTTCTCTCTCCTGATCAAACTTTGGAAGCTTCGCCTTTTGCGATCACAGCACAGACCCTTCAGGGCAAAGAACCTGGAGATTTTGTGCAGATTTCAAATTCAATCACTCAGTCGATCATAAACGATTTAGCGGCTGGAAGTTCTAATCTATATTTGCGTGCGGACGGATCAAATCTAACTAGCGCTCTCTCAGCAAATAGCCAGAGAGTTATCAATGTGGCAGCGCCAAGCGCCGGCACTGATGCCGTCAATAAAAACTATGCGGATGCCCGCATGGCTGGGCGTGAAGTGGATTCGGCGGTTCCAAGCAATGGTCAGGTCTTGGTTTGGAATGCAGGTTCTTCAAAATGGGTGGCATCTTCACCAACCGACGCAAGCGTTCAACCTCATGCTCGTGCGACCAATCCCGGTTGCACGGCCAGCGAGGCCAGTCGCTGGAATGGCAGTGCCTGGTCTTGCCTCAGCCTTACTGGTGGGGGAGGGGGCGGCGCAGGAGGAGGAGCCGTGTCCTATACTACGGCTACCGGAAACATCGTGCTAAGTTCCACAGGCACAAAAATCAATGACTTCCGTTTTACAGAAGGTGGAACCGTAACCCTACCCGACGCGACCACCTTAGCCACAGGTGGATCTCATTTCACACTTATGAATTCCACCAGTGATCCTTTACCCATCTTAAACTCTAACGGCATGTTCCTGAACGCAGTCAACTCAGGAGCATCAACTGATGTGTTTTTGTTCAACAATGGCACTGTGGGTGGCGATTGGCGCTTTAGCAACAATGGAGCCAACTTTGGAATATCCCGCTATGCCATTGATTCCGGGTTTTCAGAGAAAGCTCAATATGTTTTATTTGATTACCTTTCATCATCAAAGTTTTTGGTCGTCGCCGCATTGGGTGCACCAGACAATAAAATCACCGCAAGGATTGCCGATATAAATACCTCCACCGAAACGGTGCATACCTGGGGCGGGCAGATCGATGTAGCATCTAGTACAAATTCATTGCAGTGGGCTCGAGTGCTATCTCCGACTCAGGCGCTTGTGATGGATAACAGCAATATACATCTTCTCACTCTCAATAGTGGCTCCAATTCTGTATCCCTTGCATCGACCACGGCATCCGGCGGCAGTTGCAATGGTGGTCGAGCCATTAATGGGGCCTACTACTGCTGGAGTGGGCAAAACATCTATAAATATTCAATTTCTGGAACGACGGTGACTCAGTCTTCCGTGTACGTTGGTTTTGATATTGTTTCACTTGAGGGATTTCCTACGACAAACTACGCATTCGTGCTTGGTCAATACAACAATGGCAGCGGCTATGAAGTAAAAACCCAAGCACTTGATTTGACCACAATGACAATGCAAGGCACCCCAGGTACCATCAATACCACCTCCTATTCAAGCATGAATACAAACAACCTTTGGAATCGTCCCACTTTTCCCCTTTCGTCAACTGCAGTTATCTCAGCGGTAAAGACCGGCGAATCCGTAGTTAGAATCTATAAATTCACTGCTGATGGAGGATATAATTTAACCAATACGCCAGGGCCTGAATTGACTACTGGCTATATGAACTATATGTATTACTTCGAATACCTAAACTCAAACCTCTACCTTTTAACACAAGGAATGAATGGCGATATGCTTCGATATTCCATCACAAATCCAAGCACCATGACTTTAGGCGCGTCTTCAAAATCCGCTCATTGCCAAACCTATAGGTACGGTTTGGGCAAGTGCCTGGATATCACCACTAGAAATTCAAAACCTGCCGTGCGCTTTGAGATTGGCCTGTAATTGTAAGACTTAAATGTTCTCTACAAAGAAATGAGTATGGAGCTTGAGGATAGAAAATAGAAAGCCGATATTTAGGCCTGTTGCAAGCAGCCATAATTGTGGCCCAATTTTAGGGGCGGCGCGACCAGGTCTAGACTGATTTCATGTGGCTCTCGAGCCAGACTGAAATGCCTTCGATGGAGAGTTTTTCTTTGATTACTTTTTCAATCAAAAAGGACTCTCCATCGTCAGGATTAACAACTAACAGGCTCCTGAAAAACTCATAATTTTTTGATTTTTAAATCAAAATGTT
>CAYMBJ010000144.1:0-5451 GCA_964388665.1 uncultured Pseudobdellovibrionaceae bacterium
AATTTTATTTCTTATTTTATTCATTTTTTTGTCTAGACAACGGGGTCCACCTTAAGCAGTCGCTCTGAAGCATGAGATTCTAGACACAACTGTGTCTGGGTGGGTTTATAAGAAGAAACCTCACAATATTGAGAAACACAAGGAAACCGCCGATTTGAAAGATCTCAAGCGAAAACTTCAGGATCGTGACCTTGAGCTGAAAGTGCTCGCAAATCTCGGTGATTCCATTGCTCCAAAATCAAAGCTCTTCTTTGGAGATCCTGAAGAACTGCATCGAAAGAGTATAGATTTCGCTCTTGTTGGCTTCGGCCGCCACTGCGCCCTCGATCTCTTGACGGAATTGGCGAATCTTGACTTTGATCTCTGGGATCAGGGCTTCTGGAATCGCCATGGTCGTCGCAGAAAATTCTCGTTCAAACAGATCTTGCTCCTGGAGAGCGCGCTCTGCTTTTTGCAGAATTTGACGATGATGCTCCTTGATGGCTCCCGAAGGAATATCTTCGATTGAATAATGATCTTGTGACTTAACAAATTCAGACCCAGATCTTTTAATAAACCCCAAATTAGCAAGCTGATCGAGCGACCTCTGAATCATGGTTTGTGGCAAGTCGAGCTTTGCTGCGAACAGCTTAACAAGATTTTGTGAAATCACCTTTGCGGACTTTACTTTTTCCAATTCAAAGCACTCCAATACCGCACTATGGTACCAGTCAGCGACCACTCTAAATTTTTCCAAATTCATCTGCCATGGGCGAAGGTCTTTGGCTTTTATCGTGGTGAGCTCGTGCAATGCCTTTTCCTTTAGTGTTTCCGTTTCTAATCGAGAATAGCGTACCAAAATTTGAAAGGCTTTCTTTCTTGCGGCTGTCCACTTTAGGCGATTGGCGACAGCTTCTGCCTTTTCTTCAGAAATATTTTTAGTGCCTTTCATGATAGATACTAAAAAAGCCGGAGACATCCCCAAGTCTCTTGCAAATGCGCGCAGGGAGTAGCGTTCATTGTTGGCTTTCCGAACTTCTAACTCTTCTTTTAAAAAATGTCGGTAATCGCGCAGATCAATGGCAGTGAGATCTATGGGTTCCAATCTATGTTCATTCACTTCTACGGGCTTGGCGCATTCCTTCAAATTTTTAGAAGTTTTCATAGGGTTCCTTTGTCACACAGTTTTAACAAAGAAACCTACTCCTCACCTCCGGCCTGAGACAAGATCTGTTTTATCTTATGATACTCAATTCGGCTTGGGTTTTCGCGAGCTAGGCGAGCGGCATAGAAAAGCGCCGTTTTTTGTGCCTGGTCACGTGCATTGACCTTCATTTCTGGAAAGCTCAAGAGCTCGCTAGTTGGCTTAGGCAGCGCCTGCCGTGTCGCCAAGTGCAGCCCCGTCAAGCCCCGGTCATTGCCTTGATTGATGATGCTTATCGCCTTGATCCTGTCAGAGAGCAAGATGAGCGCAGCCGCCGGGCTATTTCGCAATAGCGCAAAATGAAATGCACTGTCCCCTTTAGAGTTTTTCACAGACAAAGGAACCTCAGGGATGTCCACAAGACGCTTGAGGACTTCGTTTGCACCACCGCCGACAGCAATGTGCAATACCAACTTCTTTTGCGCCAGTGTTTCACAACTTCGATTGGGTAGCAGATCCATTATTTCGAGTGCCACCGATTCACAAAGCCTCTCTAGACTCCGGACAAAGGAACTTTCCAATATTGAAAGTTGAAAGTGACCCTCAAGGACGCTGGCCGCACGCAAGGGATCACACTGTACAATGGCCTCATCTAGCTGATTTTTCGGCTGATCTCTGAGTTGCTCTTTCAGCAGAGACTCTTTGAGTGGATGCGCGTCTATCCTATTGAGTTCCTCTTTGATCAAGATAAATTGCGATTCAAATTCTTGACGAGTGAGAATGCCAGTCAGAAGTTGGGTCCGAAATCCTTGCAACCTAGGTGAAAGGTCCAATAGATTTTGAAACTTCTCCAATGGAAAATTAAATTCAGCTGCCGCTCGCTGTAGATCAATAGGTGACTCATAAATATCAGTTTCAATACGGATGGGCTCTATGCGAGCTTTGCTATCCAGCCCCATCTCCTCAAGAGCCTCCGAAAACCGAGCTCTGTCCTCGGCAAACACCTGCTGAAGTTGATCTTTGTTCTTATAGATGCTGCGAATTTTTTTCATTGCTTCGCTCGTAAACCGTGAGGTGCTCTGCGTAGCAAAATTTAGCACCTCATCGTAGTGCTCTCTCATTCCCTGAGAGTGACAAGAAATGCAAGAGATGCCGTTAACGATTGCCGCATCTACGCGCGTGCTGTCCTGAACAATATTTGATGGTGCAATGTCAATACGACTGCCTTTTGCATCCACCAAAAGGTAGGCCTGCAGACCATTTGGCAAATTAAAGATGATCTCGCCGCCAGCATGACGAAAAGCAAAGGGCTCTGCATTGGCGCTCTTCCCAGGACCCAGCGGAAACAGAAACAGATTTTGCTCCTCTTGGGTGCTACTAAAGTCATAACTTTTCCAGTAGGCGCCAAAACGCGTCTGGTGACGTTCTATTAGGCGATTGTTTTTTGATACACCAGATCCACCACTAAAATCACTGCCGCGAAAACCAGAGCGAATGACATCGCCCCTAGAAATGTTCGCAAGCACATCCACACCGAGCTGATTTTCCAGAATGTCGCTATTCGTCGGCAGTTTCAGAATTTCATGATAAAGAGGTGGGCGCACAGCATAGTACATCAACCAATCGCCTCTGATCAGTCGCGGGTGCTCAATGTTGTCATAGGGATATTCGGCGGTGATTTTAGACCAAGTTGATTCTGTCCACCCATAATCTCCTAGTGATATCCGAAACAGATCATTGCGCCCACCGACAGCAGTCATATTGGCGATTTGTGGACGCCAACTCAAACTGTTCAGGGTTTTGTTCAAGGCTGGAATGAGCGATTTTTTTAGATCATTCGAGTTTAAGATCTGATTGTGCGACAGACTCAAATACCTAAAGCCCCCTCCGCCGTGAAGACGGCTGCTGCGCCAAATCAGCGTCAATCAGAGTATTGATTTCTGTATCGCTCAAGGGTCGCTGATCGGGTTGAGAAACCCCTGCAGGTGCTGGCAAGCCCTGGCTAATCCACCTAAGGATCAGGTCTTTGTCGTCTGCAGAAAGAGGCTGACCCTCATAGGGCATATAGTCCGTGGCCACCACATCGTAGAGCACAGATGACTTGGGATCTGCCAAATTCACAAGAGGACTTGTTCGCAATTTATCAAAATCCAGAACATAGTCAAAGCCACCTCGCGGCCTCTCTCCTGGCATTCCATGACAGCGGTAACAAGTGGTCTCAAAAATTTTATACACTTCGGCGCCTAATTCCGACTGACTGTGGCCAGGTTGAGAAAACAAAAGCATCGCAAAAAACAAAATCATATTGAGCCTCCTTCAATGAAGTGGAGACTAATGGCAGAATTCCTATTGTCTCAACCAAAATTGAAGCCAGTGGATTCAATCTGTTTCCTTAAGGAAAACAGATTAAATATCAAACTTACAGTAACAATTCTTCCTAAATTCAACGAGGGCGTCCTGATCAATTGTTTCTATGGCTTTACCCAAATCAAGAGTGCCGTTGCCTCTTTCTTTATTAAAAAAGTCAAAACGAATGTTCAATCTCTCGCAAGCCTGACACAACGGCTCAAGGCAGGACAGATCAAAATCGGAGAGTGGATTGCCCTGTAGCGACAGGTAAAAGCGTTTACTATGAATAATGGTGTCAGCCGTGGCGCTATCCACTGTTGGGAGCCGTTGAATGCCATTGTACCTAAGATCAATCTGCCCCGGCCCCAAGCGGACAATCTTTGCAAATTCATCTGTAGAAAGCTCATTGATTTGATTTCCATACAAATTGACCGAATGAGCGCCTGATAGCCATAAGAAATCAATTACATGCCCACCCAATTCGCTGATCTGATTGTTCTGCAGCGCTAGGGTAAACCTATTTTGAGCAGTTTTTATGATTGGCACTATAGTGAATTGATTTTCTCTCAGATCAAGAAGTTGCAGTTCTGCAAGAAATAGCTCATCTGGCAATTGAGAGATCCTATTGTTTCTCAACCCCAACACTTGCAGATTCGGATATCTGTCTTTAAGATCTGGAAAGCTTGATATCTGATTGTCATTGGCCACCAACAAGCGCAACTGATCTAGCACTCTCGATCCGGTCTGGGAGAGGTCCTCTAACGAGTTGTTGGATAGATTCAGCACAATCAAATTTGGCGAGTTATCTAGCACTTCGCCGCTAAATTCTCTCAAGCGGTTTAAAGATAAATCTAGGGACATCAGATTCAAAAACCCATAAAAAGAGTCTCTAAATAGATAGTCAATACTGTTGGAGTGAAAACTGATATCTGTGTGAATTTCAAGACCGGTCAGATCTCCAGGAAAGAGAGATGTGATCCCGCGACCGACAAAGGATCCCTTGATTTGAGGATCCTCGTTCTTGTTCGAAAATTTCTCCAGATACACTTTGACTGCATCGCCCCTCCCATCAGAGTCTAAAAAGGCGACACCCGAAGGCTGAAAACTCCCCCCCGCATGCAGCACGTCCTCTTCAGTGATTGATTCGCAAGATTTTCTGAGAGTTTGCACAATGGTGTCTTCGATTGCCGGCGTCCTCTGACAAACTGAGACAAAGTTTCGCGGGTGGAGGCGAAAGCCAAGGTTCTTCAGCGAGTTTTGGAAGTCTATTGGCGAAAGACTCGCAGAATCCTTTGAATGTATAAATCGGTTGATTCTGCGAATAGCCTCTGGATCATCGAGGTAATCCCATAGCCACTCATGAACGAGCAAAAAGGAATATTGCAAGGGCGTTGACCTTAGCTCTTCAAGGACATCAGGATCATAATTGTAAATGATGGCTGACTCATTTTTTTGGCGAATCACCGCCTGAATCAACTTCAAATGGTTCTCTTCGCTTCCCCTTTTGTAGCAATTGGGTGGAAGCTTGCGAATGGCTCCTTCGTCTTCGATATCAATCAGACCATAAATAGCCTCCAACCAAACCCGCTGCTGTAAAAAGACCTGATCAGGACTAACGGGATCTTCTCCAGGCACCCGTGAAACAAAATCTCTAAAGAGCCGTTCCATATCAGGATCTTTTTCGGCAAATAGACTCAAAAGCCCCTCACGAGCTTCCGACCAGGAGTGCCAATTCACTAAATCCGAATTGTCTTTTTTCAGCGTCATCAGATAGTCAAAAGAGTAGTATCCCTCAAAGGAAGAGGCTGAGGACTTTTCGCAATAAACAGCATCGCCACCATTACCAACCGTAACTCCTGAGAATGCATTTTGAACGCAAACAGACAGGACCAAAAAACACGTTAGATTTAGAAATTTAGAAAAGTGAATGTCCGATTTCACCGATCTGACCACCCCGGTTTCACCACATTTGACCACCC
>CAYMBJ010000145.1:0-5413 GCA_964388665.1 uncultured Pseudobdellovibrionaceae bacterium
TCATACTAGCACCCTAATGTTGTTTGCTCAAAAAAGTGAGTTGGAGCGCTTACGCTATTTTAACGCTAGGTCGCGATTAGCTGTGCTCTACAGGTTTACACGTGTCTAGGAATTAGACAGGCAAGCAATTTGGGACACAGTTTCCCAAGGCTCAAGTTTATCCGCCCTAGACTCAAATTTTTTCACACAAGTCTCATGTGTCGCCTGAGTTCTTATTTTTGTAGAAAATCTAAGGGACAAGCTGGTCTTGCTCATCAAAAATTTCAAGATCCAACATATGTTCAATGAGATCCTCAAGGGCGATGACACCCAGAAATTTCCTCTGATTGTCCACAATCGCACAGATATGTTCTCTGCGCTCCAAGAGTCGCTGAAACAAATTTGGGAGCGAAATAGACTCGGGGAGAGTCAGAAGCGGCAAGGTCAGATGTCTTATCGGTTCCTTAGATTGATTGATATAAGCATCCTGCAACTTAGTTCGCAGAACATAGCCTTTAACATCGGTTCTGTTTTCATCCATAACGATAATTCGTGAGAAAGTATGTTCTTGAATGCTCTTGTAGGCATCCTGCACTGACGAATTTATATTTATGGATTTTACTTTGTTTGTTGGTGTCAGAATTTCCTTTGCCTTAACAACTTCAAATTTGATCAAGCCTTTAAGTGCGCGGTGTTCAGAGGACCTGAGAGCTCCATCGCTCAACCCGATATCTGCCATCGCTTCAATTTCATCTTTCGAGATAGATTGCCGAGTATTTTTAAACATTGAAGACAACTTTTCAGAGAGCACCACGAGGGGGTAAGACAGAATCATCATAGGTTTTAAGACCCTTGCTGCAATGGGCAGTAAGGTGCGCCAGCGGCTGGCACCAATAGACTTTGGAATGATCTCACTGAAGAAGAGAATGGCAAAAGTCAATACCGCGGAGAACACAGCCAATACTTCGCTACCAGAAAGCTTTTGAGCCTGTGCACCGGCCCCTGTCGCCCCCAGAGTGTGTGCAACGGTATTGAACGTTAAAATTGAGGCAAGTGGTTTTTCAATGTCACTTTTTAAATGTTGGACCCGGGCGTAGAGATTTGGTTTGTTTTTCTTTAGTGACACCAAATAGCTTGGAGTCACACTTAGGATAACGGCTTCCAACATAGAGCACAAAAAAGATACGCTAATAGAAAGTACGATAAAAAAACAAGTAAACTCATAGTTTCGTCAATGCACCGATACTCTTTCTCTTGTTGGCCGATTGCAGGGAACGGAACCGGGCAATTGGACAGCTAGAATCGATATCACGCAATTACATCAATCGGAACCACGTATAATGGATTTTTGCAGCAGGAGAAATTTTTGAGATGAGTTCTCATCGCTGCGAAACTCTATAAGGCTCTCTTGTGACTCAGGACTAGATGTTTTTCGCGAGTGGGCCTTTTGTTGTTTGTTAATTTAAAGTTCAACTTTAAATTAACAATATATCCAAATTGTATCATAATTTCAACATATTGAAGACTCAACTAGAGCGGTCAATTGTTATTTCAGAGGCAAAAATGTACAAAAGAATATTGTAAGACCATATCGAATCTAGTTTCAAAAGGTCCCAGATCTTCTTTCTTATTTGCAAATCATATTAGACGATAAAAATGATTCAAGAAAATTTCTGCTAACAGGATCTAATAACTTTCAGTTTTCTGAAAGAGTTTCGCAATCTCTAGCTGGTCGTACACGACTGTTTGAGGTTTTGCCTTTTTCGAAAAAGGAAATCGAACAAAAGTCCCCGTAGAAATCTAATATAGTAGCACTTTCTCCGAAGATTTCATAAAACAGCTGCATTGGTTCAATGAGCTTCGTGATCAGGAGGGTGGCCAAGTGATCTATGGCGGAAAGGAGAGCTTTCACTCAGGTAATATCGACATTCGTTCATGGCTGGAGCTTTAGCAAAGATTTACCCGTGACATAAATTGCGCAAAAACGGTTTTGAGTTTATTTTGCGAGCGCACTTTCTGGAGTCACCAAAGTGATGCTTTCAATACTTGTCGTGTATTGTGATTTCGAGTTGTCGCCGTCGATGCTGATCCACAGGGCCACGGTTTCGATGGGTTTGCTGAATTTTTTATTGAGATTGAACTCTCCGTCTTCGGGCAGCATGGCAAAAATCGACTCCACCATAAGATCAGAGCTGGGGTGGACTCGTGTTTTTCCCACAAGCGAACTGCGATTGGTGACATTGTAAAAAAAGATCTGACTAAGACCGGTGTTCTTGGGGGCTAAGGCGAATAGCTTTTTGACCCAGTCCGCGGCAAACCAACTTTTGGGTCCACTCAGAGTCTTATTGCCTACGGCAACAAAACCCATTCTGAGTGCAGAATCCTCGTCAAAGTCTCCGGATTCTTTTTTTTTATTCCCGCGAAATTTTCCTTTTACCGAAAACTCAGTGACCATGCGCGTGCTGGGAAACTTGTGAACCACAGGGCCGGCCGAGTCTTTGACGGCCACCTGCATTCCTGAGGCGTCAAAGGAGACTTGATTGGCAGGAATGCGATTAAAAGAGAGCACCACCCAATCCTCTTTTTGCAAGGGGACGGACACTTCGTCGGCATGAGTGGTAATAGGTAAAATTGCGAGCGCATGAACAAGAGCCAGCGAGAGAGCGGTTGACGAAACCGCAGCAAAGAAAACTCCATTGATCCACAATTTGAATTTGCAAAGGATATTGATATTAAATTTGATCACAGTGTTTCCTCGCAAAAACCGTCACCCGGCGCCGCATTTTGCGACCACCAGGCTTTTGATTCGCAGCGGCACGAATGATCACAAGGCCGCGGTGTGAGAGTGTTTCCAGTTAGTTCGTTAAGGCAGCGCTTTTTTCTACAGTTGTTTTCTGAGATCGCAGGTCATTTTTACAAAGAGCAACCTTTTCTTCGTACTCATCCTGGCGCTTTTGTAAAATGCGCCGGTAGTTTCGAAATCTCTCAATACGATCTTTGAGGAACTCTTCAGAAACACCAACAAGATTCTTGTCTTCATCTAGGCCAATTTTCAGATCGTCCTCCTTGTCGGTGACGCGATCAATTGGCTCTGTCCATTTCATTTTGCCATCTCCGCCATTTTTAGGGTCGGAAAGCTGACTCTTGCAGTCGCGCAATACTCCGTAAAGGCCAAGAGACCCATATTTGCGATTTCCGTAGACCTTATCTTCGAGCTCATAGACCTCATATTGGAGCGAGCGCAGCTCCTCGTTCATTTGAACCTTCTTTTGAACCACCATGTCGCCATCTTTAATACCTACTGCTGTATCGCCAGAGACCTGTCCTTTGCTGTCTATCTCAGTGGTGATCTTTTCCGCCTTATGGGGATTGCTTGAACACGCGGCCAACAGACAGAGGCAAAGCCCTGCCAGAATTCCATTAAATCGTTTAAAATCATGATTTTCTGTGTGCATTTTGAGTCCTCCTGAATCCTGATCCTGATACCGGAAGACGTATGAGTCAAATTCCACCTAGAATATTGTGGTCGGACCAAAAGTCCCGGTGCAAAAGACACAGTGAACCGTGTTGAAAAAGATCTGGCGAAGGGGGTGTGACCCCCGACCAGTGAATAGATTTGTTTAGGTGGGATAATGCTGCTCATGGACACCACGATTGTGGCCGAGCTGGGCTGGACTGTGCCTATATACCTATGCAAACGTCCTGCCATGTCTAAAAAAGCTAGTAAAATAAATATCTTAGGTTTTCTGGTGTCAAATACTTCAACACCTGTGCCGATTCTGCCATTAGAAGTGGTGATATAATGGACCTATTTCCATAAGAATGTCTTATGGGTAGTCTCATCCTTGTTTATGAGTGTGCCACGCATTGCAAAAGGGCTGTCTCAATTTTAGACGCTCATTTTAATCAAAAATTACAGCAGCTTAGACTATGGCCTAGGGTGTGTCTCAATATAAGACACACAATCCTGCACACCTGTCAAATTTGGAACGGGCTCAAACCGATTTCTAACCATTTGAAATAATTAAACAAATTGTCTCCCGCTGGATTTTGGTTTTGGTCCGAGTGTTGCCTTAACAAAACCCAAGTTGGTTCGAGTATTGACAGCTATGTGAAGGGTTTTATGAAAGTTGTATTTTGTCTGTTGCTCATAACTTCGGTTTTTGGTGGTCTGGTGGCCTGTGCACCCGTGGCTCAAAATGATTGTGGCTTTGTGCAAAATGTCTACGGAGAGCGAATCTCTTGGAAGGGGCGTTTGCCGATTGTGATGAAAGTTCATGAAAGCTTGCCGCGCGAGTACGACGCTGCTCTGCTGAGAGCCGCTGAAACTTGGAATGTGGCGGCTGGGCGTGAAATCTTCAGAATCGATTTGAGAGAGAGAGTCAAAGGTCCGGTGAGTCCTATTAAAGATCGAGAAAACCTCATTTATTTTTATGACAACGTTGGCGCAGCCAAATGGGAAAAGGACAAGGCGGCGGAGCAGGCCCGCACCTCAGTTTATTGGGTGGGCGATCTGATTCAAGAGGCTGATATTCGCATCAATGGAGGTCCAAAGGATGCTGGCGGCTTTCAGTTTTATACATTGGATCAGCAGCAATCATCCAACGGCAACCGCGTCGCTGACGCCAGCACAAGTGGTGCCAGTTCGGACTCCAGCAGCACGGCCGCGGTGAGTTTGGCTAGCAGTACAGGTGATGAGGCGGCAGGCGATACGGCGCAAAAGGTGAACTTTGAGGCCTTGATGATTCACGAGCTCGGCCATGTTCTCGGTTTAAAGCACAAGGACGCCGATAACAGCGTAATGGCCACCTACCTGGCGACACAGACGGAGCGTGTGGATTTGGCCGAAACCGATGAGAAAGCGCTACAGTGCGAATATTGAGCTGATGTCACTTTATTTAAGTTGTTATCGATTTTTACAGTGCCTAGAATTATGAGTAGAAGCCAATCTGAAGATTGGATCAAAAGAAGCTAGAACCCAGAATTCAATAGCTCGGAAGACAAGAGGATAGAGAGATGATCAAGACTGAAGTGAACGATGTTGCAGCTAAAATCGCGAAATATGGCAAGATGAACACGGCTTCATTGGATGTGGCCATTGCAGATTTAGGCGATGCCGATGCGACAACAGAGGGTATGTCTTGTCTTGAGCTTTTTGATCAAATTGAAAGTCAAATTCAAGTCCTCAACGAAATTCAAGATCGCGTTTCATTTCTTGGTAAAGAAGTTCGGTATTTGCTGAAGCTCAAAGAGTGAGTGATCATCGCCGTGGCTTTCGAAGTTTAAGCAATCAAGTAGGGGCAAATCTAAAAACTCTATAAAATCGGCTTCGTTGAATGCTCGTGAGCAAACTCCATCGACGACCCAGCTTTCTTTAGATGCAGTAGTGTCATTACCAAGGGAAACTGTCGGTGTAATTACCAAGCGACTTTGT
>CAYMBJ010000146.1:0-5394 GCA_964388665.1 uncultured Pseudobdellovibrionaceae bacterium
TATTAGCCGTTATCGCTTGCTTTTTATCGAAGTCACCCTTTTCATCAACTGATCTGACCCATCACGGCACCGCCATCCAAGGCAATCAGCAGGGCATTGGGCTTTGAACCCAAAAAAGCAGCCTGAGTGGTGCGCACATTGGCGTAGGTGGCCGCCTTCATACCAAAAAAACCAGCGAGCAAACTCAGCACAGCACCAAGAACAAAACACAATGCCGAAGTGTACCCGAGCACAATCGACAACAGGCCCGCAACAACCACAGTGTATACAGCGAGCACTTTGTACTCGCGCACCAAAAAGGCCATGGAGCCTTCACGCACATAGGAGGCAATGCGATTCATGGTCTCATTGCCGGATGGCTGTTTTTTTACCCGAAAGTAAAGAGTGAGTGCCAATACAAGACCGACAACTCCTGATATTATCGGAAGTAATAATTGATTCATATGTGTCATGCTCCTTTTGCTGAACCAGATTTAGTGAACCAGATGATGCCTTAAGGGGTTTCGCGAAGCTCTATGGGTTACAAAAATATGACTGCAGTTGTCAATCGTGAATTCTCAAAACGACTTCCAGTGGCCAATGATCTGAGGAGCGAATGTCATCACGAATTTTGGCTTTGATCAGTTCGCAGTTGCGAAAAAACACATGGTCCAACTTGAGCACACGCGGGTCGCGATCCAATTGCATAGGTTGCAGGCTGTGCTCCGCCATAAAATCCACAAGAAAATTCCAACGTCTCGCATTCCAGGTGTTAAAGTCACCAGCTACCACTAGTGGACCCGTCTCGTGACCTATGAGGTTCTCAAGTGACTGCCACTGCCTAGAATAATGGCTATTGAGGGTGAAATTCACAGAGTGCGAGTTGACCAGCGAAAAGGTGAGATCATCCAGCGATCGGTACTGGTGATGCAGGGTCACTTTGGGTGGTCCCACCAAAAACTCGCCCTGATGGTGGCGATGCCAATTGTGATGAAAGTGTTGAAATCGTGAGCCCATGGCAATACCCGTGCGTTTGCCGCTAAAACCAAATTCAAAACTTGTGGCAAATGACCAAGTGAAACCCAAAAATTCTTTTTCAAAAATTCTCTGGTGATCAGGAAAAACGGCTTCTTGCAGCAGAATGAAATCATTGTTTTGCGCCAGCATCTTTAAATCCTGATACCAAGCTTGACCCTTTTGACCCTTAAAAATATTCCAAACCAAGACGCGAATCTCTTTTGTGTGCAAATGCTGGTGCTCAGACTCACCAAAATGCAAAATGGAATCTAAAAGATGTGGTATTTTAAAAAGCACTCATTCCCTCGGTACCATGGCGATTTTAATAGCAAAACAAATCCATGGAGATTTAGCAAGGCAAGCCCGCCCTTTTCGCAAAAAAATCGTGGTGGAGCAATTGGCTCTCTTTTTTTTTCCAGCGTAATTAACCGTAATTAATTGCACAGAATAAATGGCTCGACATGCTGAGAGAAGAACTTTAAATATTTAAGATGTCTCGGATCATCTACCAAAATGATTGCATCCGATCCCTGATCTCGCACTTTTGGTTTGGCCGTGATGCATTTCATTGAACTGCCATCATTTCTAACATCCAGTACGACCCCTGGAATCGATACAAAACCCTCAAAACGGAGGCTATTGGGCAGTCCCGTGTTTTCTACGAATATTAGAAAGACATTTCGAAATTTTTCCCCTGGCTTTACATTGGTAGAGAATGGAGTAGCTGGGACTAAGAACAAACTTTTCTGAGAATTGTGATCTAGATATTGAGAAACATACACATTGCCAATCAAAGGGAAAAAAGCGTGCGAAAGTAATTCATCAGTGTCCATTCTATTCAGGGTCAAATCAAAACCTTGTACTTGCACTTCAAAATTTTTACTCTGAACATGGGCGCCCCCTTGCTCCGAGCGGACTAAACCTGATAATTTCTGCTCGCTATCTGCCACTCTAACCTCACATGGAATACTCTCTCCTAGTTCCACGAGAAGGCAGTCATTCTGGAGGTATCCTAAGAACTTTGCTGAATTCATAACGTTCAGAAAATCTGCGGATGGAAGGGCACGTGGCTCTACTTTTTCGTAGTTCTCTTCTGAATTGCTAAATATACGACCAAAGTTATTTATAATAAACTGCTGGAAAACCTCTTGCGAAGATTTCAATTCTGCATTGTGATATAGCCATCCCGTCACTCTTCGAATAATTTCATAGTCGGTGGAGTCTAATTCGCGTGGAAGCTCATAAGGGATTAGCTCCTTCAATCCTTCAGCTTCTGAGCACCTGGAGTCTCTTTCATTTACTGAGCTAAAAATCTTACAAAGTTCCCCAGCATTCCTAAACTTCAACAAGTAAACTGACTCAACTAACTCGTGAAGTAGGAGCATCGCCTGTCTCTCAATTCGCTCACTTTGTGGCTCATCTGGCTGTCCTTCAAAGCTGATGGAATCAAACCAAATTTCATGAGCAGTCTGGAAAGCCAATTGATCAGTGTTCTGCAAGAGAAATGAAACTCCCAGTTTAGTTTTACTTATTCTTTTTAAGTCATCATTGATAAAGTACCAGGTCTTTTGAAATGCAGAAGCTTTGAAAACTTCCAAGAGCCATGTATTTTTCGCTAACTTTTTTTCGAGAAATAGATAGGCCGGCAATTGTTCAGGGTGAGGCTCGATATAAGCCTCATATACCTTACCATTTTGACCATTTCCGCCGCCGCCATGTGAAGTGCCGCCAAAAGCTTTAGCAATTCCACCATGATTAAAGTCTAAGCACATGGCCGATAAAAGGCACAGACTATGAACTATTGCCAAGACTAAATTCATGCTACGTACTCCACATTAATTTTAAAAACAAAACTGCTTCTCGCTCACAGCTTCTATCACTGGATTTTTCAATAACTAGGCCAACAGACAAGATCTCTAAAAAGTGTCGGTTCATTTGGCATATGCATAAAAATGACAATCCAACGGTTTTACGAATTTTTATCAAAAATCAATAGGAGTAGCCAAAGCCTACTGACAAGCCAACAGTGTCTTGGCCAAAATCCAAATGCTTTTCATGACTCTTCTGTGCGACCCCGCTAGTCAGGACATTTTGTTTTTGAGAAATTCGCCTCCGATAGGTAATTTCCGTTTCAAGAGTGAATCCATTTTTAAATAAACCCTTAGTTCCTATGGCAGATACAAGCAAAGTTTTATCTCCTGTGGAGTATGTAGCTTCCGTTATTCCATTGGTTGAAAATTCGATACTGGTATTTTTTGCGTATTGAATTGATGGGCCAACGTAATATCTTGAGTCACAATCGAAAAAAAACATACATTTGTCGTTGTACGTTTCACCAAGAGCCAGCTCGCCAAAGGTAAACCGGTATCCCAAGCTCGAGGACAGGCCAATGATATCAGCGCCCAATGTGACTACCAGGCTATGGTTCTCCTGGAGTATACGTTCATAGGAAAGACCGAGAATGCCACGAGGAGTGAATATCCCCCCTCCCAACAGAATTGTATTTTGCGACGAGCAATGTGCACGAGACCCCACAGCAAGCAGACTACAAATTAGAACAAATCTTAACATTTTCATAAAGTTTCCTTAATAGTTTGATAAAGGAATAAGTGGAGCCAAAGACTTAGCTCCACTTATTCAAGTTTCTAGAATCTGGAACAAGACACTGCTGACCGAGAGTTAAAGTCTATTAGGGTCAACGTCTGACCTTCTGTACTTGCCGCAGAAAGGACCTGTGAATCTTTCAGGACATAGAGAGTGAATCTGCTGCTTACCTTGTCGGACTGAACAATGTGAATCGAATAGGAATACCCGTTACGCTCAGCCAAGGACCTGTAGGTTTCGCCCTTCAATTGAAATGTCTCTTGATGCCAGGTATTGGTAAACTCAAGAGGAGAGGACTCACTCGAGACCGCGCAAGCGAAGTTTGAGTCAGTATTTGGCTCGGCGAGGGCAAGCGCACTCATCAAGACCATTGGAATAAAGCCTAGTAATTTTAACATGTTATTCTCCTTTCATATTGTTATGAATAACGTGAACCGAGAATACTGCATCGCAGCGCCTGCCGCCAGGATAATTGAGTAAAAAGTAACATTTATTTTTTACTCGTAGTAAAATATGAAATATGGTTTCAGTTTTTGAATACGATGACTATCGGTTACTTCTTAGGGATTGGGTGGCTGCTCAGCCAAAAAGCCACGGCGTAAAGTCTCGCCTTGCAGCGGCCCTCGGAGTAAGTTCGAGCCTCATCAGTCTCATTCTATCGGGCGACAAACAGCTTTCTCTAGAGCAAGCAACAGAAGCCGTCGAATACATGTCCCTCAATGATGATCAATCTGAATTTTTTCTATTGTTGGTTGAATTAGACAGAGCCGGAACTCAGAAACTAAAAATCCGAATTCAGAAGAAAATTGAATCTGCGCGCAGGCGCGCTCAAAAAATATCATCACGTGTTCCTAAGCCGAAAGAACTCACACCTGAAGCTAACTCCATATTCTATTCCAACTGGATATACACTGCTATATTAAATTTAATTGCACTTGAAGACTGCCGAGATATCCAGAGTCTTGCTTTGCGACTGACTCTCCCTGAAGTTGTTGTTTCCAAGGCTGTTAGCTTTTTGACAGAGCATCACCTTTGTTATAGCGACAAAGGACAACTTTCTTATGGAGCCGCCCACAGCCACTTACCTGACAATTCTCCGCATGTGAACAAACATCATCAAAACTGGCGGATCCAAGCTATGACTCGAATGGATCACTTAAGCGAGCAAAATCTATTTTACTCCTGCCCTATGTCCCTATCAGAGGATGCCTATCTTATCGTACGCAAGCGACTCCTCAGAACCATCGAAAAGACCTTAAAAGAGATTGGCCCCTCTCCTTCAGAGTGCGTTGCCTGTCTAAATATCGATTTCTTTAGGTTCTAACTTCCAACTCATTTGGCGCAGAGTCCGCGATATTACACTTCGTTTCACGCTCCCCAAAATGATTTACACTTTTATTGGGGAATCTCTCAGCAAAAATTGTCTCCGCAGGAAAATTTGGTTTTGACCCCCAAACGCTTCTCATTCTAATCTTCGGTTCATGTCAAATAATCCAAAAGAATATGACGTCATCAGGCTCATTGAAGATGTTCCCATGGAAAATCTTGCAAAGGGTGCATTAGGAACAATCCTCTTGGAGTTGGAGTCTGGAAAAGCTTATGAGTGCGAGTTTTTTGACAAAGAGACTCTCCAGCCAATTTCAAAATCCCTATCGGTTACATTGGAAAGAGAGCAGTTCGAAGTGGTGGTTCGAAACTAAAATTTTAACTTGATCGATAAATCTTTGCTCACCCGGAAGAGCACCATAGGAAAAACAAAGCCTATATCTAGCTCTGCGATCAGGTATCAATCGA
>CAYMBJ010000147.1:0-5146 GCA_964388665.1 uncultured Pseudobdellovibrionaceae bacterium
CTTCCACAAAAGGGCTCCCTCTTTCAAGTTTCAACTAACTTTGAGATGTCTCCAAAATACCTATAGAATTTTAATTACAAAAGTTTGAGTTGGGTTTGACTGAGGTTTTTTTTACGGCTTTCTAAATTTATAGGCAATTGTGCTTAATTACCAGGGAGTTTAAAAATTGGTGATTTAAATGAGGATTTAGAAAAGAAGCAAAAAGATGCGATTACTGAGCGAAATAGGCTGGATAAGCAGCCAATGTCAGGCCCCACTGTAGACCTTGCTAAAGCCAGAAAAGAATCTAATGAAAGAGCCAAAAAGTCCTTAGATAAGCATATAGGAAAATTCAATATAGAAAAACCCAGATATACTTAATGAGGGCTTCGGCTCGCTCCTCTTTTACAACAATTTTAGCTTTTTAAAACTGTCCAGTAAGGATGGGCAACGAAGCTATGCAATCACTGGGGTCACTTCATCTCCACTGCGAATTTGCAATCAAGGCAATTGAAATTAATTCATGCTTTACTAAGACGTATTCACAGTTCCATGAACCCAGAATGCCGATCTGAAGCGCCTACTGCCCGCACATTAAAGTTGATGGTAATTTTCCTATTGGCAAAGCTTTTGCTTTCTTTGGCAGATGATTGACGAAATGATTTGTCAGTAAATATTACCTTATACCCAACAAAGGAGAACTTATATGAATAAACTTTTACTTTCTTTTTGCCTTTTGGCATCACTTTTTACAGTTGATGCTTTTGCTCGCGGATCAAATCAATCCTGCATGGCGGGACGTTTCGGCAGCCAAGGCGTACTAAAGCAGGTCTACTCTCAGAACGAAAATTCCTACAACCAGGCCTGTAACAAGGCTCTGAACGACTGCTACAGAGAGGTTGGCGGTAATCAGTATTGCCGAATCATCGATGGCGACACTGGAGTGGGCGGCGGCAATGGCCACAATCGAACTTGCATGATCGGTCGCTATGGTAGCCAAGGCATCTTAAAAGAAGTTTTCAAGCAAAACGAAAACTCATATTCTCGAGCCTGCGAAAAGGCGCGTCGAGCTTGCTACCAAGCAGTGCAAGGGAACCAGTACTGCCAAGAGATCTAAGATATATCTTTACACTCTGCTCCACTGACCGGATTGTCCGGTCGGTGGAACAGAGTTTTCATCGGGTACTTGTGAACATGGGAGTGCTTTGATAGTGCCTTAGGCCCCAGCGAAATACGAGCTTTGCCAAAATGGCAAAGAGCATCAGGCTCGCCAGCTCAATGAAGATCAAATTGACGTTGGGGTGCAAAATGAAGTGCGTAGGGATCACTCCCACCATTGTCATGGGCAGAAAAAACATCACATACTTCCAGCCCCGAAAACGATCAAACACAGGATAAAAATTCAAACCCATAATCACGTTGATGGCCACATTGGATATGATTTCGGTTCGTCTCAACCAAAATGCGAGGGCGCCAATGAGAACATGCAAAAAGACAAAGGCGGCAAGGGCGCAACAGGCCATCAGCGAGACATGAAAACAAAACAGCCAACCTTTTTGCCAAGACAAAACTCCCAACCCCAAAAGACCTAAGAAAATGTCGCCCCAGGCTGTAATTTCTGAGCGGCTCAATGCCAATTGAATCAAAGCGTCTCGCGGTTGCACCAAGACCAGGTCCAGCTGGCCTTCGTTGATCTGCGCTGCCAAATCTCCCAGGCCACCAAGCAAAGCATGGAGAACTCCAAAAGCCAGCATGATCAAAAAATTCACCGTCAAAAAGTAATCCTGCTCTTCGCCAACACCTTCGCGATTTGCAAAAAGCATGGCCCATAACCCCAGCAAAACGAGAACATTGTTGATGATCATGCCAAGGACGCCCGACCAAAAGTTTGCGGGGGTTGAATATTGGGCCAGAAAGTGAGCACGAATGTAGAGCCACCAATAAGACATCAGCCTCCCCAACTCTGAAATCGCGATTTCCCCATGTGCAGGGCCAAAAGCAACATCAACAGCATCACCAAGCAAAAGGCGCCAATTCGAAGCAGCCACTCAACAAAACTGATTTCAAAAAAATATCCAAACAGAACATAATGGGCCGGCTGAAAGAAAAGATCACTGCCCGGCAACTGCAAAAAAATCTCCCTATACGGAGATCCATAGTCTGACAGAGGACCAAACACGCCACCCAAGGCCAAAAAGACTTTGGACACTGGAAGCACAAAATAATCGGTTTGTGGAAAACTCAAGCGCAGACTGCTGAACACCGCTACAAAGAGCGCCTGGCAAGGTGCTAAAACAATCAATATGACAAACACTCGCGCAAAGAAGCTCCACCAATCGGCGGGCTGCCGGCGCGTGAGAACGGCCAATAGAATCAAGACCAAAAGAAATGCCAGGCGGCCCCCAAAAGCACCTCCCATATACGAGAACAGCTCTCGACCAATCCAACTCCGAGGCCTGGCCAAAGACAGGCTAAAGTCCTCGGTGCCATCGCGAATCAATTTGGTTCGCAAGAAGGTCATAAAGAGCATTTCAGTTATACCAATGTACAAAAACACGAGCTCAATGGTGAACACCGAGGTGCTGGCGCGAAAGCGAAACCATACCATTGACAACAGATATACGAAAAACCCATAGAGAATGTAGGTGATCAGGGTGGCGCGAAAATCAGAAAAGGGCTCGCGAAAGCGAAACCAAAAAAGATGCAAGTAATAGCTCACGCAAAGTACTCCCGAACAATCTCTTCGAGTGGAACTTCGCTGATGCGAATGTCAAGCAAGCGCTCGCCATAGGACTGCGACAGATAGGCAAAGAATTCCGACATTGCCAGTTGATCAAGATTGATCTCATAGTTTACCTTCAAAGCCTCATCAGATTTTAGTCTCTGGACTCCCTTTAAAAGAGCCTGATCGTGATTTTCTTTGAGGTAGCTGGTATTGACCTCTGCTGCAGAGTCTTCATTGGCGCTTAAAAATACAGTCACCCGCCTTACATTCTTAAGTGCGCCCTTTAAATCTGGTAAGCGACCGTCAAAAAGTTTTTTACCCTGAGCGATCAATATACATCGTGAACATAGGCTTTCAACGTCAGACAGATCATGACTTGTCAGTAGCATCGACGTTTTATCTTCGCGGCGCCACTGCTTTAGGCTTTCACGCAACTGCCCTTTTGCAATAATGTCCAATCCAATGGTGGGTTCATCAAGCAGAATGACTTTGGGTCGGTGAATGAGGCTAGCCACCAATTCACAGCGCATTCGCTCGCCTAAAGAAAGCTCACGCGTGCGGCGCTCTAACAACGATAAGATTCCAAAGAGCTCAGACAATTCAGCAATCCGCTGACGCTTTTCTTTTCCCGTAACATGATACGTTTCCGCCTGAAGATTCAAGGCCTCTTTTATCTTCATATGAAAAAAGAGTTGCGACCGAGCGCCGAAAACCAAACCAATATTCTTATTGGCCGCTTTGGAGCCACTGGCATCACCAAAGATTTTGATCGTGCCACTGTCAGGCTTCAATATACCACAAAGCATCTTGATCGTTGTCGACTTTCCGGCACCATTGGGTCCCAAAAAAGCCACGCTCTCTCCCACTTCAATGGTAAAATCAATTTCAGCGACTGCGGGTTGAAAGCTTCCGGGAAACTGCTTTCGCAACCTTTCTGCTGACACGGCAAAATTTTGTTCCGGTTCTGACGGCATTTTTTTCAATCCCTTTAGTGTAGAATTTTCTTTTGTCTGATCAGATCATGGAGTCGCAATGAAAACAAATACGGATCTGTCAGTCCAGCATCTGATGATATTTTTACAAAGTAAAGTGAGAATTTAGCTCCAACGATGACCGCATCCCACTCCAATGTGCCTGGAGACTGCTTAAATTTATTATGGAGCTCTTTCGATCTAGTTTTTAACTGATATTGTAACAGCGAATCCGTTTTTTTTGCTGCCGTCTTGAAGATTTCCAGAACAAATGATGCAGGCATTTTCTTTTCATTTCTATCGGATTGCCATAATTTACAGAGATTCAGACATCCATCAAGGGGAATATGTATGAGAACAATCATGAATCTTTTTTTAGAACTAGGGAAACTCCAAATGCAATCGAAGACAGGAATGAAAGAATGGTTAAGCTTTGTGACGATGGCATTTCTGGCAACAATGGCGGGCTGTGAATCCACAGAGTCCGAAAACGTAAAGACTCCAGGATTCTATGCGGAGTTTTCGGTTAAGGCTCTTGAAGGGAATCGTGTTGAATGCTTTGCTAGGTTTCAAGTAGGTGGTCCTGAAGGCACCTATCTGGCACTGAATGCGGGTGACGAGGTGACTTGCGAAGGACGATCAATGGAGAAGAAGGTGGATATTCTGGGCCAGGTTTTCTATGCGACTGACCTGAGCTCTGCAGCCGGCGAAGAGGTGCAACTTCATTTTTACCGACCCAATGAACCCAAATACGAAACAGTCCTTTCTGTGCCGGAAGATTTTGCGCCACGGCTTGAAAACAATCCAAACGGCGTGATCAGCAAAAGTTCACCACTGCATGTGAGCTGGAGTCCACCTTCACTAGCGAGCGTCATGACTGTCACCGCTTCGTTTAAAAACCCACAGCGACCTGAATTTTATGGATCTCTTCGCGGTGAAGACCGAGCGCCCGAGCAAGGACATTTGTATTTAGGAGTTCCAGCTAATGTCGACACTCAAGGCTCAGTTGGGGAGAACTGGCAAGGTCATTTGGAATTTCGTCGCTACAACTCCTACACGATGCCCAGCGGACTCAAGGGACGTGCCTTCTCGATACGAACAAAGTCCCTCAACGTGGAGCTCATCGACTAGCACGCATACTCATCTTGAGATTTGGCACCGAGAACGAAGCAGATTTTCCTTTTCGGGAGCCTGTTAATTTTTAAGCGAGAGTGCGTATCTTGCACTAAAGTGCTTGGTCATCAAATTAAGTGTCTCAAAATAGTAATTCCGTGGCCGAGTACGGCTAGCTACAAGGCTCTCAAGCCTGCTCCAGGCTATACCCAATCCAAGTTTGTCACCACCGATGCTGTGGCCAACTTCAAGGATGGTCGCATCAGACAGATTGTAGAAAAGAAGATCGTTTCTACCTCTGTCCGTAAGCGAGAACTGAACCACACTAAAAAGATCTTGTGATCCTCCCGATGCGGTT
>CAYMBJ010000148.1:0-5066 GCA_964388665.1 uncultured Pseudobdellovibrionaceae bacterium
AGTTGAAAACCGAAAAAATCAAAAAAATATGAGTTTTTCAGGAGCCTGCTAATCTTGGAAGATGTCCAAATCGCGGGGACTCACTCTCTGCAGTATCCGAAGTTGGCATGGCCGCTTTTTCAGCGGTCTTTAATGCCAATGCAAAGTCTGCCGGCCAATGAAGCAGAAACAACAATGAAAATGACAGCAGCTTTAGATGTTGAGTGGTAAAGTCGCAGCACCAAGCCGGCATACGCCGGAAGTATCTCTTTCTGTACATTGCAGAATTCTAATCACTGCAAGCTCAAGACGTCACCCTGATTTAGAATCCATTTTCGATTTTTTCTAGTACCATAGCCAAGGTTTCATTATCGACTCCGACCAGTTTCAATATCCGTTTGACCTTTGTCAAATCGTCAGAATCAACGGCTTCGTAAAAGCTATCGACCAAGCCTTTCTCGGCAAGTTTTTCAAGCAAAAGAGTGCCTTCAAAATCATTTTCATCCATCGAAACTCCTCTGCTAGCTGATGAGAGGCAAAATTCTTCGCATATCCGATACAATGTAGTCCGCGCCTGCAGCCACTAGTCGATCCGCATGTCCCGGGTATATGTGCTTACCACCCAAGAATCCGCACACGATTAAACCAGCCGCACGGCCTGCCGTGACACCAGGAACACTGTCCTCAACCACTAGACAATCCTCTGCGTTCCATCCCATGGCTTTGATTGCATGTAAAAATAGATCTGGCTCGGGCTTTGGCCGCTGCACCAGTCCACCATGAAAAGTCGCACCTGCCGGGAAGTGGCCACGAAGCCGAGTGATTTCCAATTTTCTGTCTAAAGACTCTGGCTCGCTACTAGAAGCGACACACATCGGTAGCATTATTTTTTCAAGAGTCTCTTTAACATTATCAATACAGCTTAACTCAGTTTCATACCTCTCAGCGCAACGCTCATGGTACCTTTGCCAATAATCGATTGGCAAACTCAGCGCTTCTTTTTGCACCACGGGATGGTTTTTACCACAACCCGCAAACTTCAAAATCTGCTCCTCTAGCGTTATGGAAATCCCGAGCTCAGTTTTCATTTCCACTTCAATTCGGTTGGCAATGATTTCACTATCAACAAGCACGCCATCGCAATCAAAAATAACGTATTTTGGCTTTTTCACATCAATCTCCATCGCTTTACAAGTGGCCATTGACAAATATTACTGGAAAACAAGATCTGTCAAATCTTGCGACACTTCAACTATCAATTTTCAACGATCGCAAACGAAGTGCATTTGCGATCACCGAAACAGAGCTGAGGCTCATTGCCAAGGCCGCGTACATTGGACTCAACATCAATCCAAAGAAAGGGTACAGCACTCCTGCTGCAACAGGAACACCAAGTGTGTTGTAAACAAAAGCGAAGAAGAGGTTTTGCTTAATGTTTGCAATCGTTTTTTGACTGAGTTCCCTAGCACGAACAATTCCTTTCAGATCACCTTTGACGAGTGTCACGCCAGCACTTTTCATGGCTACATCCGCGCCTGTGCCCATAGCTATTCCCACGTCAGCTTGTGCCAGCGCCGGAGCATCGTTGATACCATCTCCAGCCATTGCGACAATTCTTCCGTCAGTTTGCAGATCTTTGATGGCCTTCGCCTTTTGATCTGGAAGCACTTCGGCAATCACGTCATCTAACCCCACCTTCATTGCAACAACCTGAGCTGTGCGCTGATTGTCTCCAGTCAGCATGACCACCTTCATACCCAGGTTTTTTAGAGTTTGAATGGCCTCTTGGGAGGTCGCCTTGATAGGATCCGCAACTCCTAGAATTCCAGAAACTTTGCCGTCAGCGGCCACAAACATCACTGTCTGTCCTTCTGATTGCAGTTTTTCAACTGCAATTTTTGCCGAATCAGTTTGAATTTCAAATTGGACCATCATCGCTTGATTCCCCACGACGATTTTTCTGTCAGCAACCATAGCCGTGGCCCCTTTTCCAGTTACAGACTCAAAGCTGGAAGTAGTTTGAAGTTCCGCTCCTTTTTCGCTGGCTCCCTCTACAATGGCTGCCGCCAAAGGATGCTCACTTTCACGCTCCAAACTGGCTGCAAGACTTAGTAATTCCATTTCGCTCTCGCCTGCTAACGGTGAAACGGTGATAAGTTTTGGCTTGCCTTCTGTCAGCGTTCCGGTTTTGTCCACAACAAGCACTTGTACCTTGCGCAGCACTTCGATCGCTTCGGTATCTCTGAAGAGCACACCCAATGAGGCGGCCCTGCCGGTTGACACCATGATAGACATTGGAGTCGCAAGCCCCAAGGCACAGGGACAGGCAATGATCAGCACGGCAACCGCATTCACCAAGGCATGAGCAAGTTTCGGATCGGGACCAAAAAAGCCCCAGACCAGACCCGTTACTATCGCGACAAAAATGACCGTGGGTACAAACACGGCGGCCACCTTGTCGGCAAGTTTTTGTATAGGCGCGCGCGAACGCTGAGCCTCTGCAACCATCTGTACAATTTGCGCCAACATGGAATCTTTTCCGATTTTTTCCGCCTCAATCACAAGAGATCCCGTCCCATTGATCGTCGCCCCAATAACCTTTAGATCCTTGGATTTTTCTACAGGAATGGACTCACCAGTCACCATGGATTCATCTACAGAGCTCGAGCCAGAAATAACAATGCCATCGACGGGAATTTTTTCGCCGGGTCGCACGCGAATCCGTTCTCCCACTTTCAACTCACCAACCTCCACTTCGACCTCGGTACCGTCGGCATTGATTCTTCGTGCTGTCTTGGGCGCAAGTCCCAACAGCGCTTTGATCGCTGCCCCTGTTTGACTTCTTGCTTTGAGCTCCAATACTTGCCCAAGCAGAACCAGCGCAACAATCACAGCCGAGGCTTCAAAATAGAGCGGCACTTCGCCGTGACTATCAAGAAACGACTCTGGAAAAATCTGTGGAAAAAGTGCAGCAACGAAACTGTATGCATAGGATGCACCAACGCCCATCCCGATGAGAGTGAACATATTTAATTTTCGATTTTTAATCGAAACCAAAAATCGTTGAAAGAATGGCAAGGCCGCCCAAAGCACGACAGGACTCGCGAGGAGCAGTTCTAAATATGTGAGAACTTTGGGAGCCACTAATTCCTGAGGCGAGTGCCTGAGCCCCATAGAGATCGCCATCAGCGGCAAAGCAAAGGCCGTTGCAATCCAAAATCGTTTGCGCATATTCAAATACTCAGATCGATCCTCTTCTTGATCTGCAGAAATCTCAAGTGGCTCCAGGGCCATGCCGCAAATTGGACAACTCCCTGGTCCCACCTGACGAATTTCGGGATCCATCGGACACGTATAAATTGCACCCGCCACTGCAGGCTCGTCGTCAATTTTTGGCCCCAAATATTTATCTGGATCACTTTTGAATTTTGTCAGACAGTGATCGGAACAAAAATAATAGGTCTCACCTTTATGAGCGTGACTGCGATTCGATTTTTCTGGATCGACCTGCATTCCACAAATGGGATCCGTTTTCATCTAGCATTTCCTTTATTTAGAAATTCAATATTCAGAAAATAAAAAAATGAGTTTTACGCGCCAGGAATTTTATAGTTAGCGACCCTACCCATACTGGACCCAATTATAATCCAGATTAACGAAATATTTGACTATTTCGTACCAAAATCAATTTGATTCAACAAGAACTCAGCAAATCTTACCCACAAGCGCCCCAAGAGTGAGCGCATGCAGTGAGTACTTTTGTCCTCATATCGGTGAATGAACAATGCGATTGCCATTTCTACCTTTAATGTGCTTACTACTCAACTTTCTGGCTTTTGAATTTAACTTTGAGGGAAACAGGATGAACTATTTGCCGCTTTTTTTTGTTATACTTTTGGTCAACGCACCCTTTTGCTCTTTAGCTACTGAGAGCGATGATTCCGTTGAATCTTCATCAGAGCAGAGCACTGAAGGGAGCGAAGGGAGCAAAGCTACCGAGGCCACTGAATCAAGCGATGAAGGCTTTTTGAATAAGGCTGGAAAAGTCGCCAAGGATGCTTCTGCTGCCGTATCGAAAAAGCTTGGCGAAACGCGAGAGCGCAGAGAAAATTCGGATTACCTATTGCTATTCAATTATTCGCCATTGGATCTAATTATTCCCAGCAAATATGGCCTAACGATGGGGTTGATTCGTGATGCCGACAAGAGTTGGGAGATCGAGTATGTTGAAGGAAGCTTTGCCATTCCTTTCATTGTCGATGATTTGGGAAAAATGTCTGACAAAAGATACTCTCTCATTGGTCGGTCCTATTTTGGCGGTAACAGCTTCAATTTTAGCTATGGTCTGAGCTATTTTGATTTTTCACTTTTTCTAGGTGATAAAATATTGAATCAGGTAACGAATTCGGCGATTCCAGCCATTGACCTTGTTGAGATTCAATCTTTTGGTGTCAACTTTGGATTAGGGCATCGCTGGACATTCAATCGAGATATTACGTTTGGCGTTGATTGGATTTCTCTTGCTCAGCCCCTACTTATTACGAAAAACAAATCCGCGTTTTTGGAGCACTCCACTAACCAAAAGGACAAAGATGATGTTGAAAATGCCATGAGAGTGATTTCATACTTTCCGCGTCTGTCATTTTTTAAGCTTCAGGTAGGTATTCTGTTTTAAATAATATCCACTGCACAAAATTCTGTCACATCTTAGAATCGGTGCGATCCCTAGATGGCGCCGCGAATGATGCAAAACTCAACGCCGTCCCCCATTGCCGCTTAGGGCACTGCGAAATTACGCCGTTGACCACGAAATCAGCACCTCCCTGCACAGATTTTACCTAAATCTACAGGTCAGTTCTTTTTTTGATCCTGATCGCAAATTGATGGCTCATTGAGATCTCTTTGTATATACTGTGATTCCAATTCGTCTTTAGCAAAATTGACATTGTTTCCGCGCGGGTGGTGGAATTGGTAGACACGCAGGTCTCAGAAGCCTGTGCCGAAAGGTGTGAAGGTTCAAGTCCTTTTCCGCGCACCATTATGTCCTATGATGTTACTTCAGTTTACAGAACACAAACTCAGAATAC
>CAYMBJ010000149.1:0-4893 GCA_964388665.1 uncultured Pseudobdellovibrionaceae bacterium
TTTTTCAATATCATGCCAGTTTTGGATAAGCAAAGCTTATCCAAAACTGAGGTTATTAGGGAACCATTCATAAATATCGGTGAGTTACAAGGTTTTGTACGGCGGTGTAAATAAAAGCCGTATTACCAGATTTACGCTTGACTGCAACAATTAAACTGTAACACGCTAGGTTCTTAGCATTATGCTGAATAACGCTCAACGGAATGGATGCAGGATTTGCCGCGTAGAGAGGCAATAATGGTGCTTAAATGCTGGGCACCGCGCACGTCAATATCCACCATAATCTCGAAGAAATCAGTAGAACGGCTGAGAATCTTCAGATTGCTGATATTGCCCATATCCTTAGCAATGGTGTTGGCAAGCACGGCCAAGCTTCCAGCTTCATGAGAGAGCACAGCCTTGATACAGCCGCTATGATGGGCCTCGCTGCTTTCTTTATCCCAGGACACATCCAACCAGCGTTCTGGTGTGGAGGCATAATTCTCCAGCATTTCACAGTCAATACGGTGGATGGTCACACCTTTACCCGTATGCACAATCCCCACGATACGGTCGCCTGGCAGCGGGTGGCAGCAACCAGCAAAATGCATGGCCATGCCGGGGATTAAGCCCTTAATCGGCACCGGCTCATTGTTATGGGTGTTTTTGTTGCGGAAGCGCAGGAATGAAAAGCGGTTCTTCAGCGAGGTTTTAGGCTTCCTGTTGGGGAACAGCACCTTGATAATATCGCTGCGCGTAATGGTACCTTCGCCAACAGAAGCATAAATATCCTCGATGGTTTTATTGCGGAATATCTGTAGTGCCGGTTCCAGGATTTTCTCGTTTAATTCGAGCCCTTCCTGCCTTAGTGCTTTGACTAATATAGCTTTCCCCAGGCTGATATATTCCTCACGCTGCTGGGTACGGATGAAACGCTTGATCTCGGAACGGGCCTTACCGGTAACTACAAATTTTTCCCAGCCAGGGGAAGGCACTTGTGTTTTAGAGCGGATAATTTCTACCTGGTCACCATTTTGCAATTGTGTGCGCAGCGGCACGATACGGCCATTAATTTTCGCCCCAACGCAATTATGCCCCACATCAGAATGCACCGCATAGGCAAAATCCACCGGTGTTGCGCCTCTGGGCAGGGCAATCAGGCTGCCTTTCGGCGTGAAGCAGAACACCTGGTCGTAATACATTTCCAGTTTGGTGTTCTCGAGAAATTCTTCCGGCCCAGAGGCTTTCTCCAGAATATCGAGTAGTTCGCGTATCCAGCGATATTGCCTGCCATCAATACTGTAATTAGCACCCTGCTTATAGCTCCAGTGCGCCGCCACCCCCATCTCAGCAATGGCGTGCATATCAAAGGTGCGGATCTGAATCTCAATACGTTGCTGTTCTGGCCCCATCACCACCGTATGAAGTGACTGATAGTTATTGGCTTTTGGGGTGCTGATGAAATCTTTAAAACTGCCAGGAATCATATGGTAGGCAGAATGCACTGCCCCCAGTGCCTGATAACATTCCGGCACAGCATCCACCATCACGCGGAAGGCCATAATGTCGGAGAGCTGTTCAAAATTGATATTTTTCCGTTCCATTTTTTGCCAGATGGAACACGGGGCTTTTTCACGCCCCGAGACAGTGGCCTGAAGCCCAGCAATGCGCAGTGTCGTATGGATATGTTGCACGGTGCGGTCAATCACTGCCGACCCTTCCTGGCGCAGATATTCCAAGCGACTGATAATAGAATGGTGCGCTTCCGGGTGTAATTCAGCAAAAGCCAGGTTCTGCAACTCATGCTTGATCTTCTGCATCCCGATCCGCTCAGCCAGCGGTGCATAAATTTCCATGGTTTCATGGGCAATGCGCAGGCGTTTCTCGGGTGATTTAACAAAGTGCAAGGTTCGCATATTATGCAGGCGGTCAGCCAGCTTCACCAGCAACACCCGAATATCCTCTGACATGGCCAGCAGCAATTTGCGGAAATTTTCCGCCTGGCGGATATGATCGGGCTGAAATTCGATTTTGGTCAGTTTGGTGACACCATCCACCAGCCGTGCCACTTCAATGCCGAAGCTTTTTTCAAGTTCCTCAAGGGTTACGTCAGTATCTTCGACGGTATCATGTAGGAAGGCGGTAATGATGGAATCGGTGTCCAGCTTCATTTCCGCCATAATGCCTGCTACTTCCAGCGGATGCTGATAGTAAGGGTCGCCTGATTCCCGCTTCTGGGAACCGTGCGCTTTAACGGCAAAATCATAAGCCTGATTGATTGCCTCCACATTGGCATGGGAGTTGTAGGCAAGAATCTTATCAATCAGCTCACTCTGGGTAAGCATAGTAGCCCCCCTCAACACATCTAGTCGTCGACTTCCAGATTCTCTTCAGAGAAGGTCAAGCCATCACTGTCAGAAAAATCTTCCTGGATGCCGAAAGAATCCATTTCCTGAATCACTTCCAGGCTGCTCATGCTTTCTTCATCGGCGGCGGAAGCAGCAGGTTCAGGCTCAAACCTGTCGGTACGAACCTTGCGCTGCAAATTCTGGACAATACATTCACGCAATGCGGCTACGTCGATGGTTTTTTCAGCGATTTCACGCAGTGACACAACAGCGTTTTTGTCATTATCACGATCAACAGTGAGCACACCACCCGAGGCAATATCTTTGGCCCTCTGGCTGGAAAGCACCACCAGTTCAAAACGGTTAGGCACAACCAGTACACAATCTTCCACAGTCACCCTTGCCATGATCAATACTCCCTTCAAAAATTATAAACCAATCCGAAACCATAGGAGATTTTTTAAAAATTAGCAATCGGAAAGTTACGCACAACCCCGATATAAATGCACCTCATTTCCGTGCAATCAGTGATGCCACCTGCCAGGATGCTTTGATCCCCTTTTCATCTGTGGGGTAATAGGTGTTTAGCTGTTTCAACTTCGTCTTGTTTAACATGCCACCCCCACCTTTATGTGAGGCACCTATGGCCTTGAGTGCGTTCAGTAGCGCATAAACGGTGGGGTAATAGAGTGTATAGGTGTGGAGGTGATGGTGGATGCGTGTGAATCCGGCCTGTTCCAGCGTGAGAAGCAGCATGTCTTCCGGCACAAACCTATGAATATGCTGGACATTATCAATATGGGAGAAGGCCAGTTCCAGTTCAGATAACGTGCCAGGAAGCAGGGTGGTAAAGCAGAAATATCCGCTTGGCTGTAACACACGGTAGCATTCGGCAAAGGCTGCATCTAAGCCGTCTGCCCACTGCAATACCAGAGAAGAAAAAATGGCGTTGATAGTGTTGCTGGCAAGCGGAAGTTGTTCTATATCGCCGTTAATCGTATAGGTGCCGCCATAAGCAGGCGGCGAGGCATATGCATCGGCGTAACAGCACATGCCAAAGGCAAGATCAAGCTGGTAAAGGGCAAAGCGCTTGCCGTGGCTGCGCGCCAGTTCATGGAAATAGCCGGTGCCACAGCCGGCATCCAGTACGCGGGCACTATCTGGAAGCAGATCAATAGTTTCCTTAAATAAACGGCTGGCCACCTGCCGCTGTAGCAGCGCGTGCGTATCATAAGTGCTGGCGGCTTTATGGAAACTGTGCTGGATATGGGCTTTAGGCGGCATAATCGGTTATTATACGGTGAACATTCCCGCTATCATGCAGATGGGGGGCATGGGCGGCTTCATCACAGGCAACAAGTGTTGCTTCTGGCAATAGCTGCTGTAGCCTTTCTGCCTGTGTAAATGGCACCACTGTATCACGCCTGCCATGCAGGATCAAGCTAGGAGAAAAGCCGGAAAAATCCATCCCCTCCCCATTAAACTGATAGAGTTCCTTGAGCCAATAAAGCAGGTGGGGCGAGGTGGAAGTGGTATGGAGTGCCCGTATCACCGATTTCATGTTTCTATCACCTGTCGCAATCATCAGGCGGAAACGGGCCAGGGTGGTGGCGGCATCATGTTCCATACTGGCATAAAATGCTTCCGCCTCTGGATGAGAGAAGGCAAGCGGGGTGGCAATCAGCACCAGTTTTTCTGGCCAAATAACCCCAGCACCAACTGCCCGCAGCAGCACTTGCCCGCCCAGGCTCCAGCCAATAGCAGTGCGGCACCGGTATGTTGACAACGCAGCAAAGGCAGATTCCAGGCTGGGGTGATGCAGGTAATCAAACGCAGCACATTCCGGCCAATCGGGGAATACCCCTCCTTGTCCCCAGCCACTTAATGAAAGAAGAGATATCACTGTATGCTATACTCTACATATTACCCTCAGTTTTGGATAAGCAAAGCTTATCCAAAACTGAGGGTAATTAGCTTCTATATTGAGGATTTTACGATATTCAGCAGCCCTCTCCTGGAAAATGCTTTTATATACTGCATCTGTGCAGTGTTTATATTTCCACTGATTGCCTTCAACATACTGGTGAATGGCAGAAGTAAACTCTTTTCGATAATTTTCCTCTTCAAAGGCGGCAGGTAAATAATCTTCATCACGTTGATTTACAAAAACTCTATTGCCAGATTTTTCCATTACAACTTTTGTGACTATGTCGAGCACCCTGGAACGAATAGCTTTTGCTTTAGCGCTATTAGTCAGCAGCATGGAAAGATTAAGGAAGGCACGAAAGCTAAAAATTCCCATACGGGCTATCTTAGGGGTGATGATACCGACATTTTTGTCGGCATCATCATATAAGTCTTTGAAATTTCGTAATTCACTACTGGTAATTACGCGGTACCCATTACGGCCAAGCTCTTCATGATAATCACTAATTGCACGTTCTATAGTGCGCTTGTCAACCTCAAGGATGTGCGCCGCCAGTTCAATAGTAAAAACGGGTTGGCCATTATACTGGGCGGTTTCAAGGATGAAGTGCAACGGTTTGGTTTAGCATAGCATTTTTGG
>CAYMBJ010000150.1:0-4880 GCA_964388665.1 uncultured Pseudobdellovibrionaceae bacterium
GAACTTTAAAAATCAAAAACTGCAATTTGCTGCGGGGATTCCGCTAATCCGGGTAAGGAGCATCAACGGCTGGTTTTCAAACCCTTGCGTTTTTTTGGCATATGAGAGTTTTAACTAAAAATCAAAAAAATTGAACTAACCCTACGAAATACTTCTGTTCCACTTAAAATCACAAAGAACCACCACAATTTACACAAGCCATTTAACAACTTGCAGTAAAACCCTCCACGATGTCTCCAAGTTGAATAATTACGGAGAGGGCCTGAGGTATGCCAAAAAACGTCCTTCGTTTACAAATTCAACACTCTGCCAGCTTCAAATTCAAATAAATCAATTAAAGATGGCGCAAATCCTGCAATATCATAGAGCATGAAAACACTCATTTTAATCGCAATTTTATCCCTTTCAATAGTGGCACAGGCCATACCCAAGAAAGTCATTATAATCCGTCACGGTGAAGAGCCACCTGGGGAATCGCACAATGAGCTTTCAGAAATTGGCAGGGAACGAGCTGCAAAGCTACCTGAACTTTTTGCTGAAGAACAGATCGATCACTTAATAGCTATGAAGCCCCACAGTGGCACGGCCTCTGTTCGGTCGGTTCAGACATTAGAGCCAATTGCAGAGAAGCTAGGCTTAGAGGTAAAATCAAAATACACTCGTGATGAGGTTTCCGATCTTGTTGAAGCGCTGAAAGACAAGAAAAAATACAGAGACGACGTAGTATTGATCGCATGGAGCCATCGCGGCATTGGAGACATCGCTAAGAAGCTAGGTGCGGAAGAGGCGCCAGAGGAATGGGGCCAGGCTTTTGATCGCTATTGGGTTTTAGAATTCGATGAAGAGGGAACTGTGACTTCATTCCAGAATCTGCCCCAGCAACTTTTAGACGGTGATTCAAAGGAATAGGAATCAATGGCCTTTGCCTTTTTCTCACTGGCGGCTCTCAGGATTTTCGCTTGTAGAGCCCATCTAGAGCTTCAAGCTCTGCCGAAAGCTCCATTGATAAGAGAGAAGCAAAGTTGTCCAATACAACGATAGCATTTCGATCTGCATCTCCTTCTGAATGATCCCGGATGCGCTGTACAATGTGTTTGTTTAGGACATTCATCTTCTCATAAGTTTCAATTAAAGTTTGGGCAGACCAGTCTGCTGAGCCGCCATCCTTCGCTTTCAGAAACTGGATGATCAAAAAATTTCCAAGAGCACGCACCACAGTTTCCTCATAGGTCGAAAAAGGAAGATGATACCTGGCCATTGGACGGAAGAAGGACATGTGTTCGCAATCAGCGGCTGTCTCTGAAGCCTTACCTCTGACTCAATTCTTCAATCGAGGCGCACTGTTTTTGTCGGTGATTCTGCTTGCCATCTTTGCTAGTAACACAGTTGTCACAGTGCAAATGCTAGACGGAGGATTGACTCCTGCGATTCCCATTTTATTTGCGTCTCTCTTCGCAATGCTGCTTCAACCGCTGCTTCCCCTAAACGAAGTCGCAGTTCGAGTGACACAAAGAGCTCTTCCGGCGATCGGCCTAACGGTAGTGTTTCTCATAGCCGTAGGAACTGATTACACGTCAAAGGTGCCCAAGGCCAATTCTGTTAGATTTGCCTATGATGACATCAGTGGAGAATCGGTTTGGCTAAGTCACTCTTCAACTTCAGATGAATGGCTCTCCCAGTTCTTCGATGATTTTTCAAACCCAAAAACTATGCCCCACCTCACGCCTTCCAGCGCCAAGTTGCAAGTGGCCCCAGCTCCGGAGTTAAAGGTGGCAGTTCCTTTGATTAGACTTCGCTCAGAAAAAACCGTGCAAGAAAATCGCATTCTCGAACTTGAAATTGAATCTCGTCGAGCCGTTTCATGCCTATTCCTTTGGGAGGACTCGGCGACTTTGGTAAAGGAGGTCGCTATCGAGTCAAAGTCTCCCCAATCGCTTGTTCGGTTTTCAGCTGACCTCGACAAAAAAGTTTGGCGATTCTTAGCAAAGGATCAATCGATTGCAGATTTTAAGCTGCAGTTTTGTGGAGGCGGTACGACGCCATTTTCATTGCAGCTCACGGTCGCGAAGGGGGAGACTCTTCGTTTGCGGATCGTGGATGATGCCCCTCTGGCTTGCCTCTAGCAATACTTCCACAAATTAGAAAGCGTGGCGAGACCATGATTCCCGCACAATCAAGTGACTCGACACTGGCTGCAACCGTCTATGAGTTTTAAGTTCGACCATGGGGTAAACTTTTAGTTGCCGTTACACTCTAGAACTCCCGATTTCACGGGAGTGCCAACGCCATTCTCTTGAACGAAGAATGTGCCTTTTCGAGAGTAACCTCCCTCATCCTCAACATCCGTGGAGCTGTCGTGACTAAGCACAGTAAGACTCTTTCCAGATTTTAATACTATCGATTTTACAACGGCACCTGAAGTGCTGTCTTCGAAAAGAACTTTTGCCACTTTTCCATCCACTTTTGCGGTGTAGGTTGATTTTGGTTTTTTGCTATTGTCACAGGCTTCGACCCAAACATCTTGGTACTCGATACTTGGACTGGAGCCTGTCGCCGAAGTGCAGGCAAAGGTCGCAGATCCAGGGAGGCATGCTGATGAGACGGATCTTTTAGACTTGTACTTCTGAGCTCCTTGGCTGACAGAAGATAGGCCCATGAGTGCTATCGACATGAGAATAGCCCATTTGTAATTTCTCTTAGAGGTTGCTGTGATCATAACGACTCCATTCATTAAAATTATTTGAGTATTGGTGCAACTAACTCCTCAAGCATAAATGTGTGAGGGCTCTGCCGAGAAGTCTAGTTTTGTGGCAATTTGAAATTTCTGGTGCCAAGAAGTGGAACCACATTCATTTCATATCTTGATTGCACTCATCTATGGCTTTATGAATTTAGGATGGAAATTATTTTTCAGTTTTCTGATCTTCATAGTTTTCTCAGAGATTATCACGCAAATAAAAAGCTAGAAAATTCGGGCTGGTCGTATCAAGTTTGGGCCAATAAAATTAAACAGAACAAGGCCTCACTAATCAGAACTGTAAAAGGAAGTCGTGAACTGAGCTCGTCAATGGAAAATGCGTTAGTGAGGTATTTCAAGTTTTCGAGTGATCAAGAAAAGTATTTTCGACTATTAGTAAGCGCCTCGAGAGTTAATTCCTTGTACCCTGACCTGAACCTCAGAGTTCCTCCTCTAGAAGCCCTGAGAGTCAAAAAACAAAAATTCAATTTCATCGGACCAGAAAATAGCGACGCTCCCTTTCTTTCAAAAATTGAAGTTCAATGGTTGGTGGTGCTTTACGCCAATGCGCTCCTGACTTGCCAACCAGAAAAGGTCCGCGCGGCCATGCACCCAGGCCTGAAGGGGGTCGATGTGGAAGGCATTCTTCTCGAGCTTGAGGATCGTGGGCTTCTAAAGGTCAAGGGCCAGCTAGCGACTTTCCCAAATCCAGAAACTCTTTTTCTATCTGGCAAGAGTGTAAGCATGGCTGATGTGGTGTCACGCTATCAGAGTATCTTGCTTCACATCAGCAATATGATTCAGAAAGACTTCAATGAGGGTCGAAAGCCTGAAGTGAACAATAGGGCCTGTCTGATAAAAATAAAAAAAGAGAGCTTTCCTACAATAATGGAAGAAATGGGAAGCGCTCTTCAGAAAGTCATGGCTGTCCATGGAGACACTGCAGGTGACCTTCTTTTAGACCTGCAGGTTTTCTTTTCGCCCATTGCAAAACTTGATTAATCTCCATTCGTTCTATCTCGGTGCCGTCGGGGCCATGGGTCCTACCTCTCCAGGTTGAAGTTTGAACGCTTTTGGAACAGTTTGGTTTGTTGTAGTTTTAAATGTAGTGCCTTGGTGAAGCTTACAAATAATGTTGCCTGAACCGCAGCTATTGCCGGTCACGTGCGCTTCAACACGGACATTTTTGGTCGGTCTAGTGGCTTTTGGTCCGTCCGACCAAAATGCACCAATGATGATATTTCCTATATTCCCCGCGACTAAGGCATTGTCAGAGGCAACCCAAAGAGTTGCACCGTCAGGTTTCTTCTCACCATAACTAAGAGTGCCGCTCGCCAGCCAGGCCGGTCCACCAATAAAACGATTGCCAATAATCTTGTGATTGCCGTCGAAGAATTTAACCGATTCGCTAACTTCAAACCAGTTTGCAATCCATGAGTTGTTTTCACCAATACGATTTTGGATGCTCCCGCAACCGATAGCCGTATTGAATCGAAAGATGTTAAAGCCGCTCTTGGTTCGCAAGCAATAGCCCGCTTTATAATTAGAGATCAGATTGTACTCGATAATGGTACCGGCTCTGCCTCCGTCGCGGGGGGCTCCATTGGAGCAGATCAACCCGAATCCACTCATAATGGCGGAGGTGCCATTGCCACCCGTGGCTCCATGGATATAATTGTGATGAACATGATGGTTGCTTGGCTCCGTACACTGGTAGCGCATATAAATGGGATTGTTTTCTACTTCCTTTCTCAGCACACCACCTCCGTGCTCGTTGTGATCAATCTCCACGTTTCGCGATTGAGAAGTGGCATTAATCGCTCGCGTTGTGCTGCCGTAAAAGTAATTGCGGGTTACGCGCACATTTTTGCCATTAATCACAATTCCATTCTTGCCCATGTCCATCCCCACGATCCACACGAAGCTGCCGTTAACAGTGATGGACCCACTAAATTTTGCTTTTAAAATATTGGCCGCTCTAATCACAATCGGCTTGCCACTCTGACCTGATTTGCTCACTGAAAGACTACAGTAAGCACCGTCGGCAAGTAGAATACTATCTCCAGGGAGTGCCGCACTAACAGCTGAAGGCACCATAGGAAAAACAAAGCCTATATCTAGCTCTGCGATCAGGTATCAATCG
>CAYMBJ010000151.1:0-4845 GCA_964388665.1 uncultured Pseudobdellovibrionaceae bacterium
GGGCACTTCATACGCAGCATAAGTATGTCCACTAGCAAATGGCCTGGTCAGTAATCAAGACCAACTTATCGCGATATTTTCTGGTGAATCCAACTTGGAAGCTCCTATGAAGTGCGTGGGAACTCCAATTGTTGAGTTCATTATGAAGGGTGCTCCTGCGACGCAAATTCAAAAGAAAGTACAGAACCTTCTGCGTAAATACGCCGCCACTCATCGGCCTCTCGAGATTTCAAAGCTGATATCTGAAAACGAAAGTGTGTGTGCCAGCGTGGGTTTGGTTGGCAAGTCGCAAAGTATGGCGAGCCTGGCGAAGAGTGTTATCAAAGTCGCGGCGAGCGAAGCACCAACAGTGTTGATTCGTGGTGCCTCTGGCACAGGGAAAGAGCTGGTGGCAAGGGCGATTCACCTTCGTAGTCGAAGAGCGGATGGCCCTTTTGTGCCCATCAACATGGGAGCGTTCCAAAGCAATCTCATTGAGAGCGAACTGTTCGGCCATGAGCGGGGCGCGTTCACGGGAGCTAGTGTTTCTCGCCAAGGGGCATTTGAGCTCGCTAACGGAGGCACGATTTTTTTGGATGAAATCGGGGAGCTGCCTCTGGATTTGCAAGTGAAGTTGCTAAGGGTCCTTCAAGAGCGTGAAGTGCAGGCAGTGGGTGCTAATCGTCCTGTCAAAATCGACGTCAGAGTGATCGCGGCAACTCATGTCAATCTTGAATCACAAATCTCTTCTGGAAAGTTCCGGTTTGATTTATTTCAAAGGCTGAATTTGATTTCGTTGGATATCCCACGGCTGAGTGAGCGAACGGATGATATTGAGAGCCTGGTGAATCATTTTTTAAAAAAATATAAATCCAAAAAAACTTTTCACCAAAAGACGCTTTTTCAAATGGAAAAGTATGCTTGGCCTGGGAATGTTCGAGAGCTGGAGAATGTGGTGCAACGATTAGATATTCTGACTGATGACGAGGTCATATTGCCTCATCATCTGCCTTCTGAAATTTTTGGCGCGCAGGGAGAGGCCGTTCCGTCTGGCTTTGATTTCACTATGGATCATAAAAGCATGACCACGTTTTTGCAAAATTTGGAGCGTGAATACTATCTATATCACCTCTCTAAAGCCAAATCGGTGAGAGATGCAGCACTAAATCGTATGGATGTTCCATTATCCACACTGAGGGGCAAAATGGATCAGTACGGAATTTCCTTTCGGGAAGTTGATCAAGTTGAAGAGTTAGCAAAACAGGAGGATTTGAATGAAGAGACTATTTCGCAAGGCTAGTGCCTTAATAGCGGTCCTGCTTCTGGGGGCGCCCGCTCGATCTCAAAATTCATTGAATTGCAATGATCAGGATATGAAATCAGTAATGGATAATATTTCGAATTTGATTCATGCCGAGGGAAATCTTGAATCACGGGTGATCATCAGAAGAGCGGACTTGGATCGGGCCCTACAGACTCCAATTTCAGATGAAAAATATCTGGAAGTTCAGAAGCTGATTGAGCAAATGAAAGATTCGGGAGTGGTGATCCAGGAAGTCACGCCTGATGAGATGGTCCTCTCAACTCAGGAATATGCCCTTTGATGAGACGACATCTTGGACTGATTGTCATTTTTTTGTTTTCAATAGCAGGCGCGGGCCTTGTCATAGGAACCAATTATACGAACGCGAGGGGGAAGGGTTTGCCGACACTTGTAATCACTGAAACTGGAATTTTCACTTCACTGGATCCACTTGACGCGGACAGTTCTCAAAATTTGCCGGTCGCGCGAATGATTTATGCAACGCCCTTGGAAATGATGCCTGATAATTCTCTAGGAAGTCAGGTCCTAGAATCCTTCGATTACGATGCGGCCACGAAAACGGTGCGCTGGGTGGTCCGAGAGGGAAATACATTTTCAAATGGAACTCCAATCACGGCTGAAGACATTGCGTTCTCTGTGACTCGGATGGCCTTTGCCCGCCCCAAGTTCCCTTTGATCAAACTCATTGAGGGTATTGAGACTTGGGTGCAGGAAGCGGCCCCTTTGACGACGTATCCCTCGGGGATCAAGGTTGAAGGCAATGTCATCACGATTCGGCTGACGAAAGACTATCCGCACCCACTCTTTCGATTTTGCCTCGAGCTATTTAGTATCATTCCCAAGAGCTGCGTCGATTTGAGCTCTAACAAGATCACATGCGAGCAGATTCCCATGAGCGGGTATTATACTCTTGTTGAGAAAGGCGATCGAAAGGTCACTTTTGCAAGACGCTCTGGAGTTTCGCAAATTCAGGGGAGGAGCTATCCCAATGAGATTCAATTTCTGTATCGGGACGCGATGGATGCTTTTTGGGGCTTACCGCTTGAATCTGAAAATACCGTCATCTTGAGCAGTGAATCCAAGGTGCCCAAAGAAGAGCTTGCAAAAGTAGCTTCTCATTTTCACATCGGTTACACGCCGGCAGCCTGGTTTACAATTTTGCAGCTAAACCCAAGAGTGCATCCCTTCTCAGATGCAAACTGTCGGCGGCTTTTTGCAGAAGCTTTTCGAAAAAATCACGCGGCCCTTTCCGGAGGGCCGGTAGAGTCCAGTGTTTTTACAAAAATGGTAGCGGGCTATAAGGATCAAGCTGAGCTTCAAAATGCACTACAGCCGGATAGTGAGGTTTTAGGGACTTGTCGAAAGAAGATGATGGGTGCAAAGGTTCCGTGGGGATTTGAAAGCTCCACACCTGACACTTTCTCAAAGGCTATCGTGCAAACTGCAGAAGGTCTCGGAATCGAGATTCTTGGACCCAAAAAGTTTTCAAGTCGCAAAGATGAGGTGGAAAACTTCATAGCCGGAAAGTCAGCAATGATGTATGGGCGCACTGGGTTTTGGGCCCTCGACCCCTCTGGGGATATTCAGATGTTGTTTACTCCAAATCTACACAAAGGACTTCAACACTTTTGGCAGGACGAAAAGCTTCAAGATTTGCTGGCAGTAGTGGTCAAGGATGGGAAGGTGGACAAAAATGTCTTTGACGCCATCAACGCCTATCTGTTTGCCGATGCGAAGTTCAATGTCTATTCGCACATACGGCGATTTTATGCATCCAAGAACGAAAATCTAGTGAGGCACTTTCCAATTGGTATAACCAGCCCGTCCCCATGGCAATTGTTTGAAGGACTTTGAATGGAGCAAAATGCCGCCATTTCTTTTGTGAAGGAGATTCAATCCCTGGGTTTAACGGTACCTCGCCTTGAGATTTCAACACTGGCGGGCTTAAATTTTGTTTCAGCCTTTGATGAGCGACCTACCTCAGTAATGAGCAACGATTCCACCGCAGGAGTGGATTTTGATCCTTCAGTTGCAGTGACTAAGGCCTTGGTGGAGTATTTTGAGCGAAAGGTTTTTGCTGAAGGCGTTGCGAACGGTGATCCAAAATGTGTAAGGCGCCATTCGGACGGAGTAGCTTCATTCCCCAGATCTGATGCAAAAGCTCATCAGTTTGCACGACAAAATGCGCTTTGTGAAGCCATTGAGAGATTCGTGTGGGCGAAATGGTGGGACAACCCCCGGATCGCCTTCACCCAGAATCCTGTGGAGAGTTTTGATTTCGCGCGGGAGCGAGAATTGGCGGTTACCTTGCGTCAATTGAGAGGCCACCTCAATCTGGAATCCATTGATATTTTGGAACCTAGCTTTTCAATGGGAAGTGAATTCAAAGTTTTCATTCTCTTGGCCAGGGTGGCTGGACAGGGATTTCTGACTGGCGGAGCCGCAGGACACAGAGGGGCTCCTCGTGAGATTTTTGTTCGGGGACTATCGGAACTGATTCGCCATGGACAAGCGCTGCGGCGATTTCAAGAGCAGAAATTAGATCCGACGACATTCTATGAAAGACGCCTTCTTTACTTTGGGCTTGGCAGTGGCAATGAATTGGTTCGCCAACGTCTCTCTCGCGGTCACTCAACTGAAACTATTGTCCTCCCTCGCCTAGAGGTAGATGGAGTTATTGTAAACTCGAAATTTGAGTTTTTGATTGCAACGCACAGATGTTTGTTTGAGGACCAACCGCCCTTTGTTGATGGAGAGTTAGAGCGGCTATGTCTGTAAGAGCCAAATTACTCAGAATCAGCTTGTTTTTGATTTCAAATGCAATTCTTGCTGTGGGTCTTTATTTTGTTTTTGATCGCTTCCTCCTCACCACAGGCGAAGAAATCGTTAAGGCTTGGTACTATGGCGATATTGTTAATCTGCAAGAAGGGCAGCTTCTTCCATCAATAGCCAAAAACCAAAATCTGCTGCAAAACTCATCCTTCATTCAGTCAGTGGTGCTTGTGGATGTCAAAGATCCGGAGAGGGCTTTGTTTTCTTTGGGCGCTTCAGATGGAGTTCCTGCCAATTTGCTAAAAAAAGCGACCTTCGGTGCAAGCCCCTTTAGTCGATCTCGAAGTGGATTCTTGGCCCATATGATTCTGGCTAAATTACCAGGAAATGGGGACTTGGTGTTGGCCTACCGAATTTCTTCAAGCGTTCTGATATCGGGGTTTCTGTTCGTTCTGGGTTTGAGTATTCTCTTTGTCGCATACCTAATGGGCCTGACTGTGAAGATCACCAATGTCGAAAGAGCCCGGCGTGAAAATCTTCGAGCAGATATTTTGAAGCGGCTCTCTCATGACCTTCAGTCGCCATTACTTTCCTTATCGAGCTTGTCATTGAAGGTGAAGAAATTTGATAATGAGCTGTACTCGCGATTTGAGCAGGCGGTGGATAGTATCCGTCAGATGGTCTCTCAAACCACAAAGGTTGATCGTCAAGTCTCTTGTCGGATTTCACCAAGTTTGACCACCCAAATTTCACGCAATTGACCACCCTGA
>CAYMBJ010000152.1:0-4824 GCA_964388665.1 uncultured Pseudobdellovibrionaceae bacterium
CATACTAGCACCCTAATGTTGTTTGCTCAAAAAAGTGAGTTGGAGCGCTTACTAAACAAATAAAAACAAATAGGGTGACAGATTCTGTCACCCTATTTGTTTTGCTAAGTGAAACAATCGATACAAATGTTTAATTCAATCCAGATTCTTCGTCGTCACCAATGGCGTAAGTGAAGTGCACATGATTCTCAGATATTTTAAGCGGGTTTTCAAAAATTTGTGAGTAGGCAAGACTGTTGATTCTTTCAACATTACGACGAACTCGTTGGTAAGAGGATTCTGATAGCTCCAGATTCCAAAGCTTTAAAGTGATTTCCTCAAAACTCCATGCCTTCTTAACTCTAAATATTTGCATAAAGTTCCAAAGTGCCGTTCGAGACGAAAAATCAATTTCTCTTTCAGCAATGTGAATGCACCTGTTCTTGCTCCAGTATGCAATTTTGCCATCTTTCAGTTGAGAAGAATTCCAAAATTTACGTCGCCATAGTGCTGAATTGGCTCTTCCCAAGCCATCTATCATGATTTTCAATTGATCAAAAAGTGGAGAACTCGTAGATCGGTTGGACTTTCTTTCGACTAAACAAGCCAGCCGGAGCGCCTCCCCCAAAGGCATCATTTTGAAAAGGGATTCGGCATTAGGTAATTGATCATAAACGATCAAATTTCGCATAATTGTCTCATAGGCAGTCGTAGGTTGACATTTTTCCATGAATTCATTCAATCTATTTGGAACTTTAAAATCGCGACATAGAAGGGATTCACAGAGATCTGCTCCGATAAAACTGAGTTCGTATTCAGATTTCAGTTTTTCTATGCCATTAAAAAAATTTTCGATTGCAATGGTAGGTCCAAAGAGAGCGACTTCGGCCATAATCTGCGCATGAAAGAATTCGCCCTCAAATCCCAATTGAGCAGTCGTCATTTGTTTCACAACTGAATAATAGTGACTAATCTGTTGAGATGGGCCGAATTCAGATTCCCATCTCAAGAGTTGACTCAATAGATGGACTTTAATGTCAGGATTGTGGTTCTTCGTAAATTCTTCGGCATAAAATTTCTTTGCCTCTGCGACAGCGCCCATGTCTTCTTGGAATTTGGCCAATAACAAACGAGAGCGGAAATATTTTATTTCGCACATACGATTTTTGAGCATCGGTAATTCAGATGTAATGGACTCTATCAAAACTCGTAATTGTCCAAATGAATTCTGCAAATAGAACCCATTTGCTAAATCCAGGAGTAGTCCTAAATAAGGCCCCTCTGCCGCTAGCGTCGTTTCCAATGCAGAAATGGCCTTTTGATATTCGTGTTTGAAGAGATAGATTTTTCCTTGAGCATGACCAACAATCCGACGCTCTATAGTGTCTAGTGGTTTGAATGCCTTAACAATCTTTTCTGCATTGCTAATTTCACCTTTCAATAGTTCAGCGTGGACTTGATCATAAAGATTATTCGGGGTCATTTCTGGCCACATGTGTAACTCCTTAAGTTTCAAACTCTACTACCAGCCAAACTTTGCTGGTCGTGGTCCTTTGCTGATAAAGGAGTGTCGCCCCAATCCAAGTAAAGGCGTGCTCAAAAACGCACAAAGAGAAATCTCCTTTTTATCCCAAAGCACCTTATTTTTTGAGCTCCATAATATGCGGTCAAGATTCTGAAAATCCAATGGCGATGGAACATACATTGCACTTCTCGGGTTCAGGAGAGAATCAATCGAAAATTCCACTCCACTTCCGAAAGCCAAAAGCATAGGTTCAAAGTAGCTATAGTACATAGTGCCAATATCGTTTGGACATGTTCTCCAATTGCTTAAGTCTTTTACGATGGGCAGTTTCGGATCAAGTAGCTTTTCAATCTCCAGCGCACGCCTGGTTGCAAAGAGCAAGTCCCATTGAGTGTCCATAATACTATTAAAAAATCGCTTTAGTTCTTCGTCGTTAAAATTGACATCAAACGGGTGAAAGCCTCCATCTTGCCAAGTCCTCTCTAGTGCTCCAATGGAAGTGGCAAAGAGACTGTATTTCGTATCCAAGCTAATCGCAAATTCATGTACAAGCATTTTGGAGATTGTGGCCCAATCAGTTCCTGGTTGAATATAAAGGATTGTGGTTGTTCCGGCGGCGACCATTGGCGGGGTGGTCCAGCTGCTCACGGGACTAGAGCCCTCACTGTCCAATGCGATCAAAATGTTGCGAGGAAAAATCTCCTTTGAGAACTCTCCTTGGTATACGTACGCGTATTGCCTTTCAAATGAAGTGTCCGATGCCTCTTGTGCTTGTCTGCAAATTTCTGAATTGAAGGTCATCGCAAACAGTCTTGCCGCAATTATTGGATCATAGTTGGCGGCTCGGCATAGCACTTTGCCAGCTGGCAGTATCAAAATTTTCCCGACTATAGAATCTAGAGTTTCTTGGGCATCTGAATGTGATCGGACTTGGATGAAAGCATTATTGTTCTGAAGTACTTTAGGAACCATACTCAAAGACAGCGTACTTAAGCTTTCAGTTTTAAATTTCTTAAAGTACTCATAGGGACCTACTTCCTGAGAATTAGATTTCAGAGAGACACAAGCCAGTACGAATGTAGCACAGATGGCGAGGCAAATATTTGACATCATTTCTACTTTACACCCTTCTCGTAACTTTCTTTTCCTTCGTAAATTCAACTGTAAAAAGGTGCAAAATGAGGGCCACCCAGATTCAATGTGACGTAATTTGTCACAATCGTCTGTTATAAGTTGGATTAGAGAAAATATTGGAAAATTCGGAGCACTCAAAGGATGCATTTCCCAATAAGAAAAATCGGCACGAGAATGATATTGTATCAAAATGAATCACATGGAGATCTAAATGAAAAACAATTTGACTACGCTGACGTCAGCAATGGCCGCCACCGCAATTGATTTTTCGCTACAAAATCCTCTTATGATTCAAATACAAACTACTTGTTTGCAACCGTGTCTGATGAGGATACAAATCCGCCGCCCTTGACTGAACTCAGCGGGACTCGTCCATGATATTGGTCCTCGTCGAAATCGTCCACCTGAATGGCCTCATATCGAACAGTGTCGGCCTCTTGAATCAATTTGTACTCTTCATTCGAAATTACATTTTTATTCTTGGCTTCATCCAAAAGCAAATGCATCTTGGCCTTTGGTAATACTCCAGCCTTGACTGCCGATCGAATCTTTTTCTCAGCCAGCTCTGCTCTGTTGACTATTCGAAATGCATTTTCCAATTTAAATAGCTGCTCATGTGGCTCCTTCGGAACCGTCACTCCTTCTGTCAAGCGATTCCGGACGTCTCCTTCAATGAGCATTAAAGAAGATATTGCATGAGACCAACCATCAGAGGCTTGGTTACCAATAGGATTCAAGCGTGACCAGCTCCCTAAGACTCCGCGGAACAACCAGCGTAACCCCGGCACTCGCATATTGTCGTAAATACCATCGAATGCTTTTTGAATTTCATAAAAACAATTCTTTAAATTGTGATGCACGAAGGGAAGATCTTCTTGCTTGCGACCATCAGCCTCAAAACGCCGAAGCACACTCACTCCAATGTACATATAAGCCAGGACGTCTGCAAATCGCCCCGTAATTTTCTCCTTGATCTTGAGCTGCCCTCCCAATGCACCCATTGCAATGTCAGCTAAAATTGCAAAACGGCTACTGGCCCAAGAGAGGCGACGAAACCAAATTTTTACTGCCGGATCACATTCTGGAGTTCCAGCCATCAAGCCTCGTGTCCACGACAGGCAAATGCTCCGACAAAAATTGGATATAATGTGGCCCATATGTCCCCAAAAGGCCCGATCAAAATCCTTATAGTTGTTCTCTTCAACAGCCTTCACTTCGCGATAGGCAAAGGGATGGGCCCGCAGTGCCCCTTGGCCAAAGACAATCAAGGTGCGAGTCAGGATATTGGCACCTTCGACTGTAATTCCGATCGGAGTTGCAATGTAAATTTCTGCAATGAGATTTTTGGGTCCCAATGATATTCCTGCTCCACCCATTATATCCATTGCATGATTGATTATTTTGCGACCGAATTCGGTGGAGTAATACTTCAGCATCGCCGTCACTACAGGCGGCTTTATTCCTTTGTCCAAAGCTCCCAAGGTATAGCGCCGCATGGCCTCCAGCGCGTAGGTTCTGAAACCAATATCGCCCATCGCTTCTTCAACACCCTCAAAGCGACCTATGCTTACGCCAAACTGTTTACGAATCAAAGAGTGAGCGCTGACCACTCGAGTGATGAGTTTAGCGCCACCTGTTGCCTGTGCCGGCAAGGAAACACCGCGACCCGCAGCCAGGCATTCCATCAACATGGACCAGCCTTTTCCGGCTCCTTCAGCTCCACCGACGATAGCGTCTATAGAGACCACAACATCCTTACCTTGCGTCGGGCAGTTGTAAAAGGGAACTCCCAAGGGATCATGACGACGACCCACTACGACTCCGGGAGTAGAGGTCGGAATCAATCCGCAGGTAATACCGAGATCTTCGCCCTTGCCCAAGTGATTCTCTGGATCACGCAAGCGAAAAGCCAGCCCAAGAACCGTAGAAATGGCCGCCAAAGTTATCCAGCGCTTGTTCCAATTGAGGCGAATGTAGAGCTTACCGTCCTGTCCCTTGAACAAAATTCCTGTTGCATTGAGGGAGCCAGCATCAGAACCCGCCGTGGGCTCTGTCAGCCCAAAGCAAGGCATCTCCTCACCCTTTGCGAGCCGAGGTAAATAATAGTTCTTTTGCGCTTCCACTTTGATTCGTGTCGAATTTCCGTGAATTGTACCAGGCGATTTCCTGATTGTGTACCACCTTAA
>CAYMBJ010000153.1:0-4813 GCA_964388665.1 uncultured Pseudobdellovibrionaceae bacterium
AGAAAATCATAACAAATCAAATATGTCCACTAGCAAATGGCCTGGTCAGTAATAGCCTGCAGAGGAAGACAATGTCTGAAGAATTAACACCAGGGCTGCAATTTGTAGCCACAAGACCCATCGGAGCAATGCCCAGGGCACTGGGAGCAATGTGTTTGTTTGCGTGTCTGATGTTGTGGTCAAACTTCACTTATGCCATCGGACCCGTTCGCATCATCGGAAACCATCAGCTGCGATCAGCTCCTGGTGTCCTCAATGCAAAGGCTGCGGGAACAGCAGAAGATCCGCTCATCATAAGTGGTCTCAATATCGATGCTGAGCTCAGCGGACCGGCCCTCATCTTGAGCAAAACTGATCTGCATGTTGTGCTTGAGAACTGCAACATCACACGAGGTCTTGGCAATGCTGTGGTGATTCACCAGGCGAGCAACGTCAGGCTGCGAGATTTTTTTGTCTCGGATACCTATGCCGGTTTCGGCAATTTTCCTGCGCAAAGTGGTCAAGAGGCCAACGCCATCAGGATTGATAAAAGTCGCCAGATTGTGCTTGAATCTTCGGTCAAAGTCGAAAACGTCTATCCTGGTGCCGGAGCCGCAGGTGCGCCCGTTGCAGGTTTGCAAAATGAGGGTGGCGACGGCGCCACCGGGCGCTTTGTCTATGCCTCAAACTCTGACGGACTCAAAATAGATGGCATCTATCGCGGAGTTTGGGGTTCGGCTGGAGGAGCACAAGGCTTCAATCCTGGAAATGAGGAAAACAAAACCGGCCGCGGCGGTGATGCCGAGGCCATCTTGATCACCGACAGCCAAAACGTCAGCATCAGTGCGGACATCGCAGAGGTTCGCGGCGGCGCGGGCGCTGCTGGAGCCGCAGGCACGGTTCGTGGTGGTGCTGGCGGAGTTCCTGGCGGCGCACGAGGAATTGTGATGCGCAGAGTGAGTGACGCCGCAATCAACGCCAAAGTCTCCTCTCTGTGGGGTGCTGCCGCAGGGGCCGGAGGATCCAGTTTGATTCCCGAGACTCACAGTGGCGCTGGCACCACGGGCGGATCGGCCGTGGGCCTCTTGTGCGAGAATTGCCTAAAGCTCTCGATAGAAACGGGAACAAGCATCGAAAATCTCAGAGCTGGAGCCGGCAGCACGGCCGCTGTCAACCTCACATTGGCTGGCAGTGCCGAAACCGCTCCCTCTGGTGATGGCGGCAGCGCCATCGGCATGATGTTTGAGAACTCCACAATTCTCAATTTCGCAGACGGTGTTCGCTTGGCCAATCTTTACGGCGCCGCTGGTGCGGCTGGTGTCATGGGTGCAATTGGATTCTTTGGCTATATGGCGCCAGGAGGCGCGCCCGGAGATGGTGGCGACGCCATAATGATAGCAGCTGACAAAGCGACGCTTTTTAACGCCGGCTCTGCGGCGGCCATCGATGGCCTCTGCAAGACCAGCTGTCACACTCTGCATCCAGCTCGAGCTGGGATGCGCGGTGCTGGAGGCTTTTTGGGGCTTGATCCAATTCGCAGCCCGCGAGGCAGAGACGGTAGAGCCGAAGTGATTTTGATTGATAATCAACCCGCCAGCGCTGCAAATCTCACCTTCGGCCATGCACAGTCCTGCCAAGGAATTCTGGGCGGACTCGCCAGCTCACGGTAAGTGAAAAACATCTTCTTAAGCCTCGTTGGCCTCAGGTATTTCGCCCGTCTTTTCAATCATGCGGCCAAGGTGATAGATGAGTTGTTGGCGATCGGTGAAAACAAACCCGTGTTGGAGGATTTCAAATTGGCCCATCGAGCACTGGATGTAAAGATGGTACAGGCTCAGGTGATCTGAGTCAAAACATCTATCTTGGCTCAGACGAAGCCGAGTCTTGAGCGCATGGAGACTTCTGGACGCCAGAAGGGTCTATTCAGCAAAAAAACAATGTGCTCTGGCGAATCTTCTATGGACAGGGTTCATTGCGGCTACCGTCGCCTCGAGGCGGACCGTACCAAAGTGAGATGGAGAGGGCCTGAGCCTGAGCGCAGTAGTTGCCATTGTTCGGGCCCGTTTCCACTTGCAAAACGGGTTTTCCCCGATCGAGAAAGGGCTGATAGCGGTCACATATACCTTTGGAAAAACAGCCCTCACCAATTGAGAGATCAAAAAAATCCACCAGTTGAGGTGAGAGCACGCTGGTATTGGACAGAGCGACGGAAAGTTTATAATTGTGCGTGGAATGAGCTAAAAATTGAGCGTAATCAACGGCCGTTTCTGCTGTTAGCGGAAAGCCCGAGTCACTCAAAAATGCATCCGTTTGATCCCACATGATGCCCTGACAACCCTTACTGACTGCCGTCTTTAGCCTTTCTCGCATGATTGCCCGAACATTGCTGGATCTGGTGTCGAGCCAAACTTCTTCTGCAGTGGAGTTTTTTCCCAAGTCGGCTGGCAAAAAAGCAGCGGCATCAGGATCACGACTCGTATAGACGCCAGCTGTAATCATACAAAATACAGTATGACCACTTGCTTTGAGGCGCTGAATGTCTGCCGAGGTGTAATCAAAGATGTGCACAAAATATATCGACGGAGAATTCAGCGTAATCAATTCGCCAAACCACTGGAGGTAGCCCGGAGTCAATTTGGAAAGCTCTTGCGCTGACCTTTCGGCAACAAAGTTTCGATCATCAAACAGAATTTGATCAGGAGTGTTCGGATCAAACACAAACTCACCTATGGCTAAAATCCTAGGTTCCATGTCTTGGCAGTTGTCTCGCAACAGATAGGCTTGAGAGGAACTGTTCAAAAGAATTCTTGCCTTAACACTGGATTGGTCGCGACACTCCCCGAACTCCACAAAGGTTTTGCCGTCATAAGGCTGACCTCCGCTCAAGCTGTGAACCTGAGGGAAGGGGGATTTTGACTGTAGCGACAAAAAATCAATTTGCGAACAGTTCTGAAAGAAAACCAATAGACCCAAAAATAGCAATGTCACTCTACTTAAAATTACAGACATCGATTCTTCCCTCACTATTCAAAGTATAGCAGAACGGAAACAGCTTATTGAGTTATAATTTTGGGGGGCATTTTCTGACCCATTTTGAGACGGCACAAAAGCTCTTTTACGCCGCAATGGATGGAGAGCCCTCTCGGGTCTGGTAGGAGGTGGCCTTGCCTTGTCCGGTCTTTATTAGCAGATTGTTTGCTTCCGCCCAATTTACGAGCCGGTGAAATTGCGAGCGTGAAATATTGAGTTGAACACAGGCCACGGAAGCCGTAAACGGCTGTTCAAATCCAAAATGATTTTCTAACCTTTTCCAAAGCACCATCTCTCTGTCGACGGCACTGTTCATATTCTTAGGTACTTTCAGTCGAAAGGAGTCACCAATTGCCAAACCGTAGCCATGATCCTTAGAGACCACTTCCATGGGTACACTGTTTGTAATCAACCATTTGCGAGTGCGAAACAGCAATTGACGAATCTTGATGGGTGAGCTCGACAAATTGTAGTACTCCTGCGGATACACTTGAGAAAAAATCTGAGCTACATTTAGGGGAGCATAAAGATCTTTAACAATTGCCCGCAGCAACTGAAGGACTTTATGGCAAGGACCGTCCACCTGCCCGCTTTCAATCTCTCCTGACTCCAAATCAAGGCAAAACTTCGACCGCCCTACACCCAAAAAAAATTCATGACTTGGGGAGCGTCCAGTCATGCGGCACAGTCGCTCTTTATAGCCAGACGAAGGAGTACCATAATAAAGGCGATCAAATGTCTTTTGATCAAACTGAATTAAAATAGAAAACAGGTCGGCCTCACGAACACTCGCCCAATGACGCTCCTTTTCCGCGATCTTTCGAAACGACATCAGCGGCTTAATGGAGTTGGATTCCTTGGCTTCAATTACCGAAAACCACTTATCAATCAGCAGCTGATCGTAGTGGGTGTTGGTCTTTAAAATGGCTGTGGCCTGATTGAGTGCATCTTTTGCTAATTCCAAATTGTTTTGCAAAATATAGAGATGTCCGCACTGTTCAAGTCCGTTGACAACCAATCGTTGAGAGTTCGATTCTTTCGCCAACTCAATGGTCTCTTTAATATAACCTGCTACTCTTTCTGATTGCCCGAGCGCCAGGTATGAGGCGCACAGGTTGACTCTGCCGATTTGCTTACTATAGAGATCAGGACTTCGACTGAGGAACTTTTCAATTTCTGGTATTGCTAGATGATAGTCCCAGTTAGAAATATGGCAAAATCCGCGATAAAGAAGACACTCCGGAGCTTTTATTTCATCCACCTGAGATAAAAGTTTCAAAGCCTCCTCGATTGAGCCCTTTCTTGACAACAGCACGGCGTATTCACAGATTTCAGAATCAGAGGCGGGCACGTCCAATACTTTTTCACAGCGAATGACTGGAAACAGAATCCGAATTCCTTTGTCCAAAAGACCCACTCTCCGACAGAGCTTTGCCAGGGGCTGCCGCGCGCTTCGCGGAATGGAGCCGAGTGAAAGTGACGAAATGACTCGTGCCGCCTCCTGCATTTCTCCGGCACGAATCAACTGATCCAATTTTTGAAACAATTTGTCAAATTCGGCCCTTTGAGATTTTCCTACAGTCAGATTCATATACTGCAAATATTATCATGTGAGTCCACGAACTTGCTCTTAAACTGCATATACGATCCTGAAAATCCAAAAACGAGACAATGGTTATACTCACCAGGAATGTAACACGCGCAATCAGACAAAAGCCTATAGCATTTTGAATACGGGATCAGAAGGGGTGGAGACATCTCAAAGTTAGTTGAAACTTGAAAGAGGGAGCCCTTTTGTGGAAGT
>CAYMBJ010000154.1:0-4657 GCA_964388665.1 uncultured Pseudobdellovibrionaceae bacterium
GGATTATGGTTGCAGCTCTCATCTCTGCAAATTGGGAGCGTTCCCGTCGGGACTTTTGGCCTTCGTTTTTAAACCCGACAGCTCGTTGATATACGACTCCATCCATGAAATTTACCGGTGGCCCCGAGGATCGCCGACTCTCATACTGGACAGATAAATATTTGTCCTCCCTCTTATGCTTCAGTATCGCATTATTTCAAGGTCTCCCATCTATGTTTTTATCACAAATTGTTATAAAATAATATGGGCCAAACTCAAAAAAATAGTAGTTCCTATTTTAGCCTTAGAAGCTGGTGGCGATTGATTTGCCTTACGAAACAGCGATTAGATTCCTTTGCCGGTAGCACACATTCGCAATGAGTTTGATCGTGGGATTATCCCATCTTCAGGGATCATTTCACAGGCTAGTCTGTCGAAGAACGACTGACTCGGGTGCGACTGACATCGGAAAGAACCCCCGAAAAAAATGGGCATGTCTGGTACAAATATTTGCCATTGAATTTTGTACCTGTTAAGCAACTTCAATTTTGACTTTTGCCTTGAGCCCAGCCTCGCGCAATTGATCCTCGATAGATACTGCAACAAATTGAGCTACCGAGTAACCCATGACGCTCGCAAATTCAGCAGCTTTTTCCACAGATACTGCCCTTCGCCCCTTTTCGATATCGCAAAGATGGGCTCGAGACATTTTTAATTTTCTAGCCAAATCAACCTGAGAAATCTCATCAGCTTTGCGAAGAGACTCAATCATTTTTCCAAAAGTTAGAGGCCCTCCCCGAAGAGATTCAAAAAACTTTCGATTTTCATTTTTTTTAGTACTCATGCTTTGAAACCTCCTCGACTAAAACAAACTCAACTTTTCCATTTTGAATCGAATAAATAGCTCTATAAGACCGATTTAATCTTATAGACCGCTGTCCCTTCCGGTCTCCCTTGAGGGGCTCATCATGATAACCCGGAATTTTTCGGACATTCATCAAGCCTTCTCTTTCGACCGAATCAATCCAAGTTTGAAGCTTGTCTGCAATAAAGAGCGGAACCTTTCTAAGGTCTTTTTTAACATGATCGGAAAGGGTGACGGTCCTAATGTCCACGAGCAAGTGTACCCTACAAAAGGGTACATGTCAAGAGAGAAATCTAATCGCTGCTAAACGAAACTCAAAAAAAAGCGAAGCTCAAGAGCTACTTCTGCCCGTCTTATCTTATGCGGGACTTATTCACTTTTGCTCTTGGATTATGGTTGCAGCTCTCATCTCTGCAAATTGGGAGCGTTCCCGCCGGGACTTCTGGCCTTCGTGTTTAAACCCGACAGCTCGTTGATATACGTCTCCATCCATGAAATTTACCGGTGGCCCCGAGGATCGCCGACTCTCATACTGGAAAGATAAATATTTAGCCTCCCTCTTATGCTTCAGTATCGCATTATTTCAAGGTCTCCCATCAATGTTTTTATCACAAATTGGTATAAAATAATATGGGCCAAATTCAAAAAAATAGTAGTTTCTATTTTAGCCTTAGCAGCTGGGGAGATTGATTTGCCTTACGAAACAGCGATTAGATTCCTTACGTGGAAGCAGTCAAGCCAGTGCAAAAACAGCTCTTGCCTGCGGAGACTATAAACCCGAGGAGTTGGTTTTTAGAATTTCATAGATGGGGACGTCATCTTCGTGGCTAGTCACCACTGCGTTTCTGAGCAGAAGAGGAGTTTGGATCTCACGCTGACTCATTCCGCCGTGCTGCCCAAGGTATTTGTCATTGAAGCCCACTCCAGGGCCAGCAACGATCACCATGTCGCCCGATTCGGGTTGTGCGAAATAGCCGGCCACATTTTCGTAGAGATGATACAAATCGCGACTTATGGGAGAACTGCCCGACTTTATTTCGCCCCCGTCCAAGTTCTGCGGGCAGTCTCGGATGGTCACAGGGCCAAGTCCGCGATCTCGCTTTACCTCAAGGCGAAAGCGATAGGGTGGACACGACTCACCCGCGATCACTGACAGTTCGCGAATCCCCTCGCTGGTTTCAACTTGAAATAGATTTTCATTAACTCGCAGCAAGACCGCAGCTATGCCAGCGATGCTGGACATTCTTTTGGCCAAATCCTGCCGATCAGCGACATTCCATAAGGCCGAAAAATGAAGTGCCGCGATTCGCATTTCATTGGCAATGAGGGGCTGCGCCTTTCGCCGCGAGGGCGAAACTTTTTTGGCAGCAGCTTCAATCAGGGACTCAATCGGTAAGGTGGTTTGAACTTTTTCAAAGCCATGATCAGAAGCAAGAACTGTGGTGATAGACCGAACAGCTTCTCTGGCTTTGATTGCCGAAAACAAGGGAACCAAATGCTGATCGAGGCCTTTTAAATATTCGACGACCTCCACATCATAGGGGCCGCGACTGTGGCTGATCGCATCGACTCCCACCAGATGAACAAACACCAAGCGGGGCCAATCGCGCAAGGCCTTGGCTGTTCTCCATCTGCGAGTTTCCGCAATAGCCCGTGTCGCTTGCTGTAAAATGTCCCGATCTAGGCCTTTGTAATCTGAACCTGCATACTGCAGGCCTGCTGTAAGGTTGGGTCGCAAAAACTTTCGTGTACCAAAATTAAAACTGTAAGCAAAGCTCCAGCTCGGCTCGTTAGCGGCCTTGAGCTGCCCAAAGAAACTGATCGCTCCGATCAGCTCTTCCAATTTCGAAACTTCAAATGGATTTTCAAAGTTGACGTGGGTCGCCCCACTGCGGATTTGATTGCCATAAATGGGATGAAGAGCCAGTGGGCGCTCCGTCAGTAGTGATGTGATATTGGGATAGGTCAGCGAGGGAAACACACTTCTTGCCGTGTAACTTCGACTATGAAAAAACTCTTGCATATTCGGCAACAGATCTTGAGCCATCATTTGTTGAAAGACTTCCTGATTGAGGCCATCAATAAGTATGACAATCTGAGTGGAATTTTCAGGACGAGCCAGAGACGAGGAGCTCGACCAAGAGTAGGCACCTGGCGCTGAGATCGACTCACCGGCAGTCCTGGCGCTTTGCTTCAGACTGCAGCTTGCAGCCAAAATGAGAGTCGAAAAGATGAGCACTCCAGAGATGGTCTTGATTATCATGGTTTAAAATATCTCATCCTTAACAATAGCAAAAGTCACAGCGAGCTAGGCCTTCGTCTTGATTTGAGAACAGGGAATTATTGTCCCCACGACGTTCAGTTTTGCCACAAAAAAAAGCCATCGATCTGCGGAAAATTTGCGGAGCGAAAAAAACTCCCAAATCTAGGGGCAACTCAACAGTTTGTGTCAACTGTGAAGCCACTAGAAAACGGCCCTGATCTTGCACTGACTCTAAAGTGACACATCAGCAGGGAAGCTGGTTAGCGAATTTTGCAAAGGAGAGAGATTATGGGTACAAATCAAGAAAATCACAATACACAAACCCCTGCGCCAAAAAAATCCAATCGAGGTTTTGCAGCCATGGATCCTAAGGTCCAAAAAGAAATTGCTAGCAAGGGTGGAAGAGCTGCCCATCAAAAAGGAACAGCTCACGAGTTCACACCTGAGGAGGCAGCTGCTGCTGGAAGAAAAGGGGGAGAAGCCAGCCATCGCAATCAAGCCAAACGAGCCGCTGAAGCTGCTCGGAAAGCTGCTGAAGAACAGCTAGCAAATAAACAGGACCAGTCAATGGGAACCACAGCAAGCAGAGACTTTGGTCTAAGTCCAGAGCGCCCCATCAAAACCGAATCCCCTTATTATGATGAGGACGAAGAGAACTTAGCAGACCAAAATCTTGGCTCGAAACTCAGCCAATGAGCGCAGTTTCGCCAAGGTCAGTGAAACAACGCTGTGCCAATACATTGGGGATGCAAGTCTCTCATCCCCAATATCTTTTTTTGTCATTCTACATTCTTTTCTAACAGATTTCTGAAGATTGCTACTTTGTGTCTTTTAGCAAGACTCTCTCAATCTTGCTTAGCAACACGGCCTCCGAGATGGGCTTAACGATAAAATCCGCGGCTCCGGCCTCGATAGCTTGAGCCACTATGACTTTATCAGAATTGCCCGTCACTACAATGGTTTTAGATACTGAATTACGTCGATCCAAGCGCAGTCGCTGAATGAGATGCATTCCAGATTCACCGGGAAGGTTCCAGTCAACAAAAATGAGGTGAAAAGGCTCCCCCATCGAATGCGCGGTTTCAATTTTTGAAAAGGCCATGGGCGCAGCACCGGCCTCACGAACATAATCAAAGTCGGCAGAGATGAGCATCGTTTTTAAGATCAAACGATCACTCGGATTGTCTTCCACTATCAGGATTCTATAACTACGCCGCTGCATATTTTTTCAATTCCGTTTCCACTCGAGCCAAACACTGTTCCAGGCCCTTGATCGCGCGATCAACTGCGCTTGCATCGAAGGCTTCCATCGTCTCAAGCTGATGACACAGCTCCATCATTTGCGTGACTCCCACATTTGCACAGGTGGATTTAAAGCGGTGGGCTCGTTGCTTCAACGCCAGCAAATCTCCACTGCTCTGAGCCTGCTTGAGTGCCGCAATTTCTTCAGGACTCGTATCAAAAAAAATTCCAATGACCTCTTTGACAATGCCGGCGAATTGAATCATAGGTAATCGTACCGAAAGTAGCAGTTGAATTGCATTGCGGCC
>CAYMBJ010000155.1:0-4551 GCA_964388665.1 uncultured Pseudobdellovibrionaceae bacterium
TCCATTGATACCTGATCCAAGAGCTAGATATAGGCTTTGTTTTTCCTATGCTCGGCTGAACATTAGCCAACCGTTTTTGGGCCACCTGGGGCCACTTTTACCAGGCCGAAACTCACCATAATGTCGGCCCAGCGGCGAAATAGAAGGATTCCTTACCTGGACAAGTCTGGTTGACATTTCCTATACCCAGAATACAATTGCATTTACACTAGCAACAACGGAGGGACTATGAAATTTTTGACTTTGCTTTTACTACTGGTTGTCTGCTCCTCAAGCGCATTTGCCGATCTTAAGGATCTTTCTGGTAAGTGGCACGGCAATACAATCTATGATGATCGTATTGACAAGTTCCCTTGCACGGATCGCAACATTGGCCTGCAAGTAGTTGAAAGGCAATTAACGATCAGTTTTGATCCGGCGGTAACTTGTGGCGGGTTGACGATTTTCCTGCCAACCTACCTCACGTTTGATTTGGATTCTGATGGGAATGTCCTATATGGTGGAAAGATTGTGGGTTACTATGCAGATTTTGATTCATCATTCTTTGCTCAGACAGAAGGCTTCTATATTGTAATGTCTTTGACCAATGGCCATCTGAACTATTCAGAGATCCGGGATTATGGATACCAATTTTATCTAAAGTCCGATTTGCTACGCCAATAAGATCAGACGGATTGCCTGTGCTATTTCAAATTCGTATTCTAGCATAAAATAAAGTTATTTTGCAGACTTGAAGTTGATAGGAAACTTTGAGAAAATGAAGGAATGAAGCTTCTAGCGCTGGGTTTAGATCTCTTAATTGTCTTATTTCGGGTCGCATTGCCAGGAGGTGTGCGGGCAGTTGCTGCTGAAAATTTTATCTTGAGACAGCAGCTCGGGATTCAAGCCCGCATGCAAATCCGCGCGCCCAACCTGCCTTCCTTTTCCAGATTTGTTCTAGGGTTTTTCTCCCTTTTTGTCTCCGCTAGGCGTTTACCGAAGTTAGCCGTAGTTATTGCCCAATCTACATTGATCAACTTCCATAAGGCGATGGTTCAGCGCAAGTACCAGAAACTGTTTTCAAATCGCCGAAAAAGGCCAGGGCCAAAGGGCTTGCGCCGAGAATCGATTGAGTTGATCATTGAAATCAAATAAAAAAATCCTATATTCGGAGCCCTAAAGATTTTCCATCTGGTGTCGAATTTACTCGACCAAACGATTTCAGCCTCTACTGTGCGAAGAGTATTGCGCAAACACTTTTCGCAAATGCCTGGCGGAGGTTCCTCATGGCTTATGCCGATGGCCAAAGAGCCTAATTCGCTTTGGTCTTTGGATTTTTTCAGAGTTGAGACCATCTTTTTGCAAACTTATTGGGTCATGATAGTAGAGGATATTCAATCCCGGATCCTGATCGGATTTGCTGCATGCGCTGGGGAGCTCAGTGGTCCCGAGGTCTGCCGAATGTTGAATCAGGTCCTAGGCCAGGCCTGCACCTTACCCCGAAGACTCTCAACCGATCACGATCCACTTTTCGAGTTCCTCCAGTGGTAAGCGAACTTACGTGTTTTGGAAATAGAAGAGATCAAATCTGTCTCCGAGACGCCCGTGAGTCATCCCTTCATTGAACGACTCATTGGCAGCGTAAGACGAGAACTTCTCGATCGCACTTTGATTTGGAATGCTCACGACTTGAATCGATAGCTGATGGCTTACCAAACTTACTATAATTCAGCCAGACCACATCAATCTCGAGGCGGACAAGTTCCCGTTGGTGCTTGACTACGAATTTGGATCATCACAGGACGGGTTTTAAAGTCCCAACGTGCAATAATCAGATTAAGGACAAGTAGGTTCTTTTAGGTCGATTTGAGACTCTTCAATTTTTGACTTGGTCGCCATTCCTTCTACAACGTCAAAATAAAGAACTGTTTGCTCGACTGAGGCATGCATAGTACATTCAGAAATATCTTTAAAATTCATATCTACATCAATTCGAAACCGAAATCTAAACTCGCAGGGCTCGGCCGGAAGGTCTGTGTAATTGTATCCTGAAGTGGATATTGAATTCACTTCTTCAAATAGTCGAGAATTAGATGTTACCGCAGTTGCGGTCATTTCATTCATTACTTTACGGCCTCCAAAGTAGGTTGCGCAACTATTACTTGTTTTTTTCAATAGTTGCACTTCAATTGATTGCGGTTTTGCGATCACCATTGACGAAAAAATAAAAAAGATTGTGAATATATTAAATTTCATAGGCTCCTCTAATCTTAAAGGATCAAGCGCACCATCCAGAAATGTTTTTGTCCAGAGAAAAAACTTTGAAAGGTGGCGGGCCATCATTTGTCGGCAGGATTGCCGCTCAGAGCGAAAAACGGCGTCGCTACCCTAATTCAACTGTCATTATTCAGCGGGTGCGCGAAAAGAGCAATTTGGCGACCCTCAGCGATTTGCCAGCGTCGTGACCTTTCCCTATTGGGAAAACATGATCCGCTACGTAGTTCCAGGAGTGATCATCCTTGCAATGGTTTTGCAGGCCCGGCAACAGCTCTCTGAATATTAGTAAAACCTGGTCTCTTTAGCCTTCATGACTGGTTTTGAGTTTAAATTCTGTTACGTCCAAGTCGCTTTACTTAAATATTCGCCTACCGCTTATCGAACTGTTCTATCTCTGGTTCTGTGTTGAATGGCTGTAGGTGAAGGCATGTTACCAATTACCACCGAGAGACTGGCGCAGTCTCCTTTTTTTTTGGGAAAGGTACCGTCTGAATTAATATACAATATGTCGTCGATGCCTGTTCCAAGTATTCGTTTAAGAGGCACTGCTGTTTGCTCAACTTGTCCAGCTTTTTCAGTCTGGTAGCCAATGCGATCAATGCCAGGTTGGATTACGGATTTTATGAGCTGAACAAAGTGCCCGCGTGTGAGTTGGCTTGCCGTAGCTGTCTTTAATTGACCCAGGTTTTCAACCATAGAAGTATACAGATCGATTCTTTGCTTTTGTTTGGCAGGATCATGATTTTGAGGCGGTTTTGCCTGATACTGGTTGAGATAATTCTCCCAATACAATTTGGCTTTGTCGACGCTTCTATTAAAATTCGGTCGCAGACTAGCGATTTCCTGATCACTTAGGCTTTTGGTCGCAATGGTCATCAATAATAAGTTGGCTAAACCATCATCATCCAATATTTTAAAGGTGTTGGATCCTGATTTTACCTCCAATTTTTCGATTCCGGGCTCACCTTCGCCAAGGTTAAATTCGAATATTGTTGTCGAGTCGGCGCAGGCCAGAGTCACTCTTCCAAAAAGAAGCAGGATCCAAAAAATAAAAAATTTCATAATCACCTCTAAGCCATGATAGCGATAGAATACGTTGATTTCAATATAGCCGAACTAAAAAGTGGTCTCGGAGTGAGAGCACCCTATTGTCTCGTCGTATCATTTACAGCAAGAAGAAGATCGAGTAGTTTCCGTGTATGACAAAGCCCATGGAAACAGCATCTCATAAGCCCATCGCTAAGTGGAAAATTCCTTCGGTACTGGATTTTGAAGATCCGGTAAATTTTTTTATAAGTCTTATCGAAAAAAATAGAGGCATTAGGGGATTTTCGCAGCGCAATCTTTCTGTAAAAATGGGTTGGCCTGTCAGCTATCTTCCCGATCTTTTGAACCGAAGAAAACCTTTTACTGTATTGCAGGCACTCCAGTTGATTGAGTATTTCGATTTTGACCCTTTGTCGAAAGAAAAAATAATTTTATTAGCTGTCGCAAGTCAGCTTCCTAAGTACAAGCCTGACCTCTTGTCTTTGGCTCGTTCACGCAGTTCAAAACGATCAACTGCGACGACCGATTGGCAACTGTTGGATGCAAGGGCATTATTAGTTTTAGAAGTCGTTCGGTGGTATCGAGGGAATGCCTCTCTTGATCGGGTCGTTGCACTAATGACCAAAGGTTTTCTAAGTAAGACTGAGATTCTCGATGCGCTTGAGTTTTTGCAGAGAAAGAAAGTGATAGTTGTCGAGGCCGGGCGCTATCGAGCGATAGTGAATGAGTTGCACTCCGATGATGACAATCCAGTGGATGACTCATTTCATCGCGATTGCGCTTTGTTCTTTATTCGATTTCTTGAGAGTTCTTTGCGGCCTGCCTTGTACAATTCGGCATCTATTCATCTGCCAATATCAAATTTTGAAGAGTATGCGGACCGAATTGTGGCTCTCAGAAATTGGCTCTTCGCTCAATCGCGAGCGACAATAGCAAATCAAGAAGCGCACGATTCTGTTGTCTTCCAATTAGATCTAAATCTCTATCCGACATTTGCACCTGATCATTTATAGAAACACTATGCATTTGTTTGTCGTAAAATTGTAGGTATTATTCTAATTGGAGATGAATCTAATCGCTGCCAAATCAAACCTTATGCGGGACTTATTCACTTTTGCTCTTGGATTATGGTTGCAGCTGGGGGGATTGATTTGCCTTCAGAAACAGCGATTAGATTCCTTATATAGTCACTCCGGTTTTTAGCTTTCAAATGACTGCGGATCCAGACCAGTATGTCGTTCTAAAATC
>CAYMBJ010000156.1:0-4545 GCA_964388665.1 uncultured Pseudobdellovibrionaceae bacterium
CTGACTGTTCTGACGTGGTAGGATCATAGTATTCTCTTCGAACGAAACTGGTCGGCGCGACTGGATTTGAACCAGCGACCTCTTGCACCCCAAGCAAGTGCCCTACCAGGCTGAGCTACGCGCCGATGAGAACAGCTCAAATCAAGCAGAAGATTATTGAAGGCGTGGGCAAATTGCAAAGAAATTTACAAAATTTTAACAATTGAAGCGCGAATTTATTTACTGGTCGCATATTTGACTAATTAATCGGCGTCATTTGGCAACTCACGGCTTGAGAATAGACTCAAGGGGCGTTGCCTCAACCCCTCATGCCGATTCGAGCATTCGAAGTTGAGCTTATTGAAACCCATTGACGCTAGGGGCTTTCATCAATTCTCTGTCGCAATACACCCGTTTGGACTTTGAATTTAAATTTAGAATTTAATGTGCAAAATTTCAGCGAGCTTGGACTCAGAGATGGGCATGTTTTTCTTTGAATCCCTTTGTGTACAGCTTTGACTCTCTTTAATTTCGACCACATGAAACTCCTGCGATACCAATTGGTCACAAGCCGCTTCAGTCATACAAAGATCTAATTTTTGTCCACGCAGACCAATATCCTTTGAGGTCAAGGATTCTCGATCGCCAGTTCGACGATCATATATTTTGCACTTAAATACTTTACCCTCCCAATCATTGAGTTGCAAAATCGACGGAGGACAATCACGCAGAGGGGGTTCTGCGTTTATTGGCGGGATCGTTGAACCTACTCCGCCAACTGGAGGCTTCGGGTCTATCTTTGTGCCTGCATCAACCTTTGTGCCTAGGTCATCGTGTTTTGGCGGTACCCCTTCCGATTCTTTGGAATCGTCTTCATCATTTACCGGCGCGGGAAGTAGAGGCATTGATGAGGCTTGGTCTTGATGTGCTTGATCTTGAGGCTTCGGAGTTTCAGGCTGAGGCGTCTTTGCAGGGGTGGCAGGTTCTTTGTTTTGTTGATTCGTTGTTGAGGCTGTGTCTTTGGGCGCTTGGCCAATCTCTGAAGGCAGAGGTCCGCTGCTCTCGGTCGCGCTGGCTCCTTCCTGAGCCATGGTTTCGCCTTGCTGGAAAGAATCCAATTGTGACGAAGGATTTGCCAACTTTTGGACATTTATCTGGTCCTGTCCTACATTGGTACAATTTGATAAAGCGAAAATTGCCGTCACGAGCATCAGGGCGCCAGGAACTGGGCGGACATTGCGAATCGTATAAATCTTTTGCATATAAGCTCCCCCTTTTGCAATCACCGTAGCGACCACACATTCTACTCAGCAAGAATTGGACCCTACTCTACGGCAATAGAAGCTGTGTGAGCGAAGAGCTTATTTACGGTGTCTAAAACATAGAGAGTTTTTTGGGGATATGTTTGACGAACTTTCTGCCCAAATAACTCAACAGTCTTTTCTCAATGTGGCTAATTTCCCAGGTTTGAGGCAATTTTCCTCCCAATATGAAGTTGAAAGTGCTTTTTGCGAGCAATCTAGAGACTTCAGAGATGGCGATAATATTGCAATACTCGAGAGGTGTAATGTCGCAGCGGCAGAAGTTAAGAAAACGAATGGGTTTCTTAACTTTTCTCGCTAACAAATGGAGGGATTATGCACATTTTTGATATTTTAAAAACCGATCACAAGGAGTTCCAGGATCTGCTCGATTCCATTCAAGCGAAACTTGATACGGATGAGTTTGAAACTCAGGAGATTCGGCCACTGTTTGAAGAGCTGAGTCATAAACTCTTCGTGCACATGAAAGCAGAGGAGGCCGCCGTGTACTCTCGCATGTTTCACGACGAAGAGACCAAGGAATTTGCAAATGAAGCCCAAGAAGAGCACGAAATCATCATCAGACTCCTGGTAAAACTAGAAAAGGCGGCGGAGGTTGACGATCAATGGCTAGGTCGCTTCAAAGTTCTCAAAAATGCCATTGAGCATCACATTGAAGAGGAAGAAACAGAGGGTTTTGAGTCGATGAGAGTGATCTTTACCATCGATCAGTTTGAAGAGATGGGCGACCTGATGGTCTCAAAAAGGGAGAATCTTATTGAACGTGGTCTCACTGCAGGCTTTACGGAAACGGAGGCTCAGTCTGATGATGCAAAGTTTGCCAGCAGCACACAGACGCCGTCAAAGAGGGTCTCGCTTGATAAAGGCACAGAAACTCACTCTTCCTAGAATCTGCTGTAAGATGCATCCTCTTGTGCTGATCAGAGAGCAGCTAACTGTCGCCGAAAACGACGCTTGGAGCTGCGCCCGCCAAAAAGCGGTGCACGATAAGATTGACGAAACCTCGCTGATTTACAAAGATGGCAAAGCATTGCTGAAGAGGCAGGGTTGCCAAAATATTTGCCACCCCAATTGACCAGTTAACCCCGACAATGCAGAAATGTGAGTGAGTGATGCATGGTGCATTGATGACCTTGATCTGCATATTGCGCCCAATCGCAAGCGCGGCTTTTTCCCCTGCACCAATGATGAGTGCCCTCATTTTTTATGTGGCCCTGACCTGCCAGGCTGCGCCTGAGCGCAGACAAGAAAATGGCTTTGACTACGGAATCTCTGCAGGCGCTCGCAGTTACCCTGTGGGAGCTGCCGCCGCTTTCATTGGCGGTTACAACATTCATCTTTGGACGTTGAATGGAGCCTCTGCAGATGAGGTCGTTTCAACAGGCAATGCCGATACCCCCGTTGATGCAGCGGCTGATAGCGAGTCGAAGAATTGGCAGATTGGTTATTTGCGCCCAAATCTTCGTCTTCAATCCTCCGGAGTCGTGAATTCCGCCACCATGGATTTGGAATTTTTTCCGGTCAAAATCCTGGGGATTGCTGTGGGGCAAAATCTTTCAGGTCGAAACTTGAAACCCGCTGACTTTGATTGCCTCGATATACACTGCGGCGGAAGGCTCAGTCGTCAATATTACCGAGCCCAAGCAGCTCTGGGCTTTGATAAATACTTTTTCCTTTATAAATACCGAGTAGAACAGATTGATTCAAACTACTCAGATCGGGACTTTTTAGAAGAGACCTCCAATCTCGTTGGCGAAAAGAATGGAGATCGGCTGAGCACTCAGGAGTTTATTTTGGGATATACAATCAGCGATCATTGGAAGAGCGCACTCATCAGTAGCCATCAGAAGTTCAAAGTGACTGGCCACTCCAATCGCTTTATGTACTTAGGTGCTGGTTACAGTTGGCAAAAATGGCAGGTCTTTGCCGGCGCAGGACAGTATCAGTCCACTCATCAATCACAGCGGATGTCTGCTTTTGCAAGCCTGACTTGGACTGGAGCAAAAAGCATGGGTCTGTTTTAACGAATGCACGATTTGAACTTAGTGGAGCTTGCCAAACTCTTCGTTAGCAGCCATGACAACTTTCAAATTCCTCAGCAGCACTGGCCTCACGGCTTTTTTGGTGCTCAGACCAGTCATTGGCTCAATCCAGATCTAAGCCCAATATTTTGGTTACAAGGCAGCCCGCTTCTAAAAGATCTTGATGATATACAGCGCTTTCAACAGCAGACCTATCAATTTGGCCAAATGAATGCACCACGTGCCTATTTTCAAACCTACGCTAAAATCACATTACCCGCCAAAGCGCGCACATCTTGGCGCCTAAAAGAGCATAGAACAACTCACTGTTTTTGGCGAAAGCCCCTGCCATTGGTCATCCCCTCCCAACTGCGGTTAGAAACCGGCACCATTGGTAATAGATATTTACTAGCGCGTTTTGCAAAAAGTCATTGCGAAAACTTTGACAGCAAACAAAGTCACTTTGATGCACTTCTGCAATTGCTCCTTGCAGCACCCGGCAATGTCCAAATAGTACTCATTTGCGATAAGCAGGCCAAAATCAGAGCCAGCGGCCTCATTGTAAGCTTAAACCACCTTAGCATACTCATGTCTGGGTCTGTAGAACCCAGCTGTCGTGGCCAGGGTCTCTGGAAACTTCTAACTGCCGCGCGAATGAGCGCAGAGCCTTCTTCCAAATGCTGGTTGATGGCTACATCCAACTCTAACTTAGTTACCCAAGGCGAGCGCAATCAGCCTGTCTATCTATACGAATCTTTGGAACCTTTTTTAATCCACTGAGAGCTTCGCGCCGCTACTCAGCATTCAAGGTAAATTTTCACTAGTCCACTGACAAATTTCGCTTTGACATGAATCCCATTACAATGAATCCTGTTTGTCCATGACATTGAACGACATCATCAGTTTTTTTCAGAAGCCCTTCCGCAGGCAAACCCCAATGGCGCCGTGGGCAATCTTCGTACTGTCACTTCTCCTTACCATTACCGCCACACACATGGCCTATCTTTCTTCGCGCTTAGAGACACATGCTAGATTCGATCGCGCTGTTTCCTGGCTAAGATCTTCGTTTACGAGTCGCCTCACCATTTACACCAATGCGTTGGTTTATACGCGCAATTTGTTTAGCATCAATCCAGACCTAACAGAAAAACAATTTCAATCTTTTGTTCGGAGATGTCTCAAAGTTAGTTGAAACTTGAAAGAGGGAGCCCTTTCGTGGAATG
>CAYMBJ010000157.1:0-4437 GCA_964388665.1 uncultured Pseudobdellovibrionaceae bacterium
ACTTCCACAAAAGGGCTCCCTCTTTCAAGTTTCAACTAACTTTGAGATGTCTCCCTCAGTTCATCGAGTTTTTCAGATAAGCGATTTTTATAGGCTAGGCTTCCTGCTCGCTCAAGCTGAATGAGAGTTAGAAAATATTCTTCCTCGACTGGCATTAAGTTCCAGAACTTTGACAATCCAAAGCCCTGATCCTGCGTCAAGTGAACTGCTTGAGATAGAACTTTCGACAAATAGGAATTCTGACAACCGGCAGCCTCGGCCAATCGAGATTTATATCCTCGCTGACTTTCATTGACTTGAATAAAGTGTGCAATCACTTTTTTGTAATCGTTAAAGTAAAAAATGCGAAGTTGGAGAGGCTCATTCATCAACTTCACCCATCTGAAGCCTCGTTCGATAGAGAACTGTGGTCCAACAATTAATTACCTCTTCAAATCCATCATCTAAGCAATTGGGAATATTCAGATCATATCTTCGCTTAATTATGCTTTTAAACTCCTTTCGAGACAACGGAGGAAATCCTAGCTGGTGATATCGCTCGAATACAATTTCGGACTTCTTACTTGTACGCATAATGGGCCAAAATAATTTTAACTCCGGATCATCTCTCAATCCCAATGCCATGAAACGACGCTTTTCCACTTCCCATACATGAGCTCTATGTCGATCCGGCCTAGCTTTTAATTTAAAATATATTAAATCATTGTTAAATTCTGGCGTTGAAAATATCTCTACGACCTTTTGACGAATTTCGGTAGTATCCTCTTGATCTTTTTTGTACAAATAAATGAAGGCTTCATGAATTTTTAATAGAGCGGAACCAAGTAAACTCAGTTTGTCTGACTCTGATTTAAGGACTCGCACCCGTCCTGTGCTCAAGTCTTGAATGGCAATTTGCTTTTTTTTGCAGCCAATAAGCTTATCAAAAAAGGGAAGGACAATTCCGTCGTCTTCTAGCTCTGCCAATTCATCGACATATTCGAATTGAAGAGCTGCGTTTCCTTTTTCGGAATCAAAAAGTAATTCTGATATTTTCTGCGCAGGGTCGGGCTTTCGTATTGCTAGAACATCCAGAAGTAGTCGAATGATCTCGTCCGGATTGTTTGAAAAAATCCAATAATCTGGAGCCAATATTGAAAAATAGGCATCAGGGAACATGTCGTTGGTATTTTCATTTTGGTCCGCTAGCACGAAGGATCCAGCACATTCTATGCCGTCACCGCCGCCAACACCTCCACTTCCCACTCCACCACTTTGCGCAAAAGCTTGTTGCGACAATACTCCGATGGAAGCAATCAGCGTGCAGATAAATATGAGTGTTTTGCGCATGAATTCTCCGTAAAATCTCTCTTAATCAAAGCTTGTAAACATATCAATACACGCTAACAAGTACTCAAAAACGTCACCTTAGCGTCCAAACCTTGTACACTTACAATTGCAATCATTCGAGCTGACTTGAAACTCCAGCTCTATTCACAAGAATTTGCAATTCCAGGGCCTCTAATCCTATGGTTTTGGAAAACAATTTAATAGGGCTCGGTCCTCAACTTGACCATCCCGTAAAGATAGTTCCAGCAACTTAATTTCTAGCATTGTTGATCCGAAACGAGTTGAAAAATTTCCATGCAAGATTCCTGATTCTGGCGCTATAATAGCAGCTCCATTGTACAGATAACTAGATAGCCGAAATATAAAACCATTGACGGCAGAGTGCATCTTAACCGTGCCATCGATTGATGGCTGAAAAGTAACTTCTTTTTGCCAAAGATTGTGTTTGTAGACGTCATTTTCATAGCGATCTACACTCATTCCACAGGTCATTTGTTCAGGAGCCGCCTGAGCAGAAATTACTGAAACAGAAGTAAAAAGAACTACCATAGCAAAAATTGATTTTTTCATAACATGCCTTTCAAAGAGTATCTAAGACTTCTTTTCCCGACACCTATTTGCCGGTGGGAGGAATTTAACAGCAGTGATGAAAAGTTTCTTGGTAGAAAGAGTTAAAAATCAGGCCTATATTTATTCGCTGATATTCAACTGTCCAAAATGTACACAAAATCGTGCCTCTTGCAATTTTTTGTCGCTTCTCCTTGTGAAGCCTTGGAGGCATGGCTATTGCCCATGCCTCCAAGGCTTCACAGCTGATTAGTTTGCATTGCATGTGGCCCCAGTGAAGAGCATTGGCCCAAGAATGTATGAGTATCTGGATTTACTTAGATCTGGAGAGCGGAGCTTGAGGCTAGACAGGGGCATTATTGGCGTGGCCTCCCTGGAGGTGGCGCTAAAATCCCAACATCCCTCTTCAGTGTCGGACCTAAAACCAGAGCCTATTAAATTTGAAAATGAAAAACTCAACCGGGTAGTTCCGGCTGTGGATCTGGCGACCATACTCCGCTGATTTTGGAGTACTTCAGGTCCGAAGCTTCCAACCTACATTGGACCGCTGACCCGCGCAGCGCAATTGGCAGTGCTGCAGGAGCAAGTGAATGCCTCAATGACTTTGATGAGCGAGGAGTCGTTTGGGCCTATCATTGGTATCCAAAGGATGAAGAGTGAGGACGAAGCACTCGAACTTATGAATAATTCAAACTACGGCTTAACGGCGGGAGTTTACACCAAGGTCAAAGTGAGAGCACAAAAAATTTTGGCGCAGGTGCATGCAGGGAGTGTCTATTGGAACTGCTGTGATCGTGTTAGTCCACAACTCCCTTGGTCAGGTCGTGGAAATTCGGGTCTAGGCACAACACTCTCTCGCGCGGGAATCCTCACCTTTTTTCAACCCAAAGCTTGGCATCTGCGTCAGGCTTAGGGTCAGATCAATTCTTATTACTGACTGCTCTTAGCACAGACTGCATGAAATTCGTGACTCTGTTCAAGATAGGGCAGTTGTGATCTATCATCCTTTTCTTCGCAATTGCTTTTAAAAATCAATTCAAGTTCGGTCGATTCTGTATTGGGCAGATTGGAAAACTCCCATGTCAGTAAGCAAGGTTTGTAATTTTCTTTGGTTAAATCAAATTCTACTTCTGTGGAACCGACCTTTTTCAGGCCACGCGAGGTTACATTCTCTATTTTCTGAGTAGCAAAATCGCCCTTGTGCGTGTCCCATTCAGCCCTTGAAAGTGTGAATTTGACCGCTTCGTAGGTTAGGGGACTACCATATTCCGTAATCGCTTTCTTATCAAATCCTCCGCAATTGTATTCTTCGGCGGCTTTGCCAAATGACTTCGCGGAAAAGCACAAACAGATGGCGAAGGTCAACAAAAGGGCGCGAGAGATGCCTGAAGCAAATGCAACATGGCTTAATTGTAATTTCATAGAAACACTCCTCATTTATATTCTGATAAAAGCGGCTTCAGTAGAAGCCTCTTTAATGTGTCCAATAATCACAATCACCAGGGAAACCTATTGATCGAGACTTGTGGCCTTTTTAATAACTTCAAGAGCAACTTCAAGAGTTATGCCATGTACAGAGGAATTTAGTGAATCGGCACTGCTTGCAATGAAAGGCATGTAAAGGTTTCACCGCTCAAAGTCAGCACTTTCAAACTTTTGCTGACAAAAGCTCTTCCAATTCAAGTAGTTGCACTTCTGGCAATACTTTTTACAAATGTGACAAATTATGAGTCGGCTCAAAAATGAAATTTTCGGTTCACATTATGTCTGCTTCGAAGAGGAAAGACTATGGTTGCGAGCCAGTCACGAAATAAGGGAAAATACAAAAGCCATGCCTGGTAATAACCCGACCGAAAGCAAATTAAGTCGAAATGGGTTTTTTAAGAATGAACTTGTTAACTTACTTTCGGTCGGTTTAATAAACGAATCTAATCACGGCCAAATGAGACTCACAAAAAAAGTGGCTCAAGAACACGGGTCTGACGAAAACAAGAAGATATCCCTAAATCTTTGATTTTTTCATTACAGGCATCAAGGACGGAAAGAATTCTAGGAGACTTATTGGTAAAACGATTGAGAATGCTCTGAAAATCTTCCTTTGTCGTTAGCGAGAATAGCGTAAACTTCCGTAGGAACGTCTATCGATCGATGATTAAAAGTTCAAAGTCTTTAAACCACTGTTTCAAATCATAAATTGGGAGATTGACTGAATCAGTCGCAGTTCTGCCATTCATGTTTCGCCACTCCATGAACAATGCAGCTGAAGCTTCTGGATTTTTAGCCCACATTACGTTATTGACTCGTCCAAAGGATTTGCCGTTGAAAGTCATATAGGCGGTCCCATTGGTCTTGTCTCTGTCATTCATGACGTTAACAATTTCTATGGTCATCCACGAATTGGTCGTTTCAGTCGGACTCTGGCCATAACCAGCTTCGAAACATCGCTTTTTGTCTCCATTGACTGGATCGCCTCCAGAGCTCCCTGTCTGTCGGATTTCACCAAGTTTGACCACCCAAATTTCACGCAATTGACCACCCTGA
>CAYMBJ010000158.1:0-4229 GCA_964388665.1 uncultured Pseudobdellovibrionaceae bacterium
TCGGCTTCTACGATACCAAGATCCTTTTGCCGTGAACGAAAGTGAACGGCATTAAATCTAAGATAGCTCTGTATCACTATTAGCTTGTTGCAATTCTTCGTTGTTAAGTTATTTTTACCTTTTATTTTATTTAGTGTCTCTAATTTCTTTTAAAATTTGAGAGATTTTTTCCCATAGCAATGGGCTCAGGATTTCAGAGCCGATAACGAGAATGGGCTCGTCAGCCTCTGATCGGCCTCTCTTGGGCTCGGAAGGCAAAAGACCATAGCCGCCGACCCTTTGAATCCAGGTCTTTCGGATAGCCAAAGAATTAGAAATGAAACGCTTGTGCAAGGACTTTTTACTAGGTGCAGCGCTAGCAAATTCGTAAGTGCTTAGCACTTGAACGGCATCTGAAGTTTTTGTTTGCACTAATTTCTGAAAACCCAATTGCATGAGATGCGAAAACTTTTGTCGGCCAGGAGTGCGCGAACTCAACATAATATCTATGTTTCCAGAAAGAAAATGCGCCTCAAGATCGTTAAGATCGAAAATATCTACAGATATTTGTTGAATTCCGATCTGTCGAAAACAGGCATTGGTAAGATTTATGGCAATCTCAGAGAGTCCCTCAAGGGTGCCGATCTTCAGTTCCATAATTATAAAATTTTGGCTTATCGCCTGAAGTTCGGTTTCTAGATTTTTTGCAACTCCCTCAAACATGTGAGCCACATGTTCTGCAATGGGGGTCCAGCCAGACTTCCGTCTAGCTCCTCTGTCCAACAAAACGATTTTTAGTTCATCCTCGAGCTTATGCAATATCCGCGAAAGTTGCGGCTGGCTGAGGCCGACGTGCTGAGCGGCAGCGGATAGATTTTTGTGCTTCACTGATTTTGCTAGGACACTCAATTCATAAAACAGTGGTTGCATGGAACGAATATTATATAGAATTTTATCAATCTAAATCACGATATGCAGGATTTGCTTTTGTGTGAAGTATGACTCATCGAATTATCAGTAGAGCATTTGCAATATTGTTAAAGCTTACACAAACTGAATGAGGAGTGTGCAATGCCTAAATCTGCAGAAAAAAACTTGAACCCGCTCACAGCGCGTTTGTTAAAAATCCTTACGGATGTAATTTCAGAAACCAATGGGATATCGCTTGCAGACACTGTTGATCTGATGCTGACCACTCCTGAAATCAAAATCGATCGCGAAGTGTTTGTCTCGATGCAAACATTTAAGGTTTTGCTCGGCAAGTTTCGCAATAATGAGATAAAGATCAACGCTTTGCTTTCTCACGAACTGAGTCAGGCTCTTTTTTATTTTTTTAAAAATTTTCCCATTAAATATAAAGAGCAGCATATCCATTTGACAGGATCAATGCGTGCAAGCTTTTTGCATCCGCGATTGATGAAATTGTTAAATGGACCTCACCGTGAATTGTATCTGCGCAAAATTCGCGAGGTTTATGGACCAAATGCCAATCCTCAGACGATTTCCGACGTTGATGCCTTGATTCGTCTTCAAGAGACTGAGGGATTTTCGAGGTATTTAAAGATACTTTATTTGCCAAAGCTCATTCTGATATCCCGCGAGGCCCATGAGGCTGCCGCCTATGATTTAGCGTCGCAGCTCTATCACGAATTCAATACGGGTTTTTTGCGCCTCAAGTTTTCGCTATCACGTTCAACAACAGCTTCGGATGAACAAGTCCCAGGCTCTGATGATGTGGCCAGCGAAGACGTGATTTTGGGCCTGTACGATGGATTTAGTAGTTTTAAAAAGGAGCACCCAGATTTTGAATTCATTTTGTCTCCCGTTTTTCGTAAAGAGGCCAGCTTCTTTGACTCCTCTAAGTACAAAACCAGACGAGAGCACTTTTTGGCGCAAGTGGCCGAGCTGATCAATCTGATTGATCGCTATCCTTATTTGCGAGAATCCTTGTGTGAAGTGGACACAGTTGGTGATGAGCGAGATCTATACCGCAAAGAGCACTTCAATGAAATGCAAAGTGGATTTCGTAAACTCCACTATCGCGGGTTTAAGCTGCGCTCACATCACGGCGAAACCTGGCACACTCTAAAAAAGGGCATTCAGGCTGTCGACAATGCCATGAACATTTGGCACATCGACACTCTTGAGCATGGAATCAGTCTTGGAATAAATCCCAACTATTATTTTCATCAGCTCTATCAGCAAATATTAGAAGAAAATATTGCCGGCCGTGCTCTACCAAACACTCATCCTGCATATAGGGAGCTGTTGGAGCTGGACTGGAACTCCAGTAGAGACAACATTATCAAGAAAATTCTTTCTGGTCAGCGCTTAGACCGAGAGGAGCAGACCAACTTCTTGAAAGCAAAGTTTCATACCGCGCGAGAAGTGGAGCACTACCAGCATGATGTACTGAACCGGCTCTTGCAAAAGGATGTAAACCTGGTGTCATTGCCATCATCTAACAACAAGCTCTCAGGACAGTTTCAGGATTACAAAGACCATCCCTTTTCGTGGTGGGAAAAAAAGGGAGTTCACTTGGGAGTGGGCACTGACAACCATTATACTTTGAACACAAATTTGATTCAAGAAATGATGATTCTACTATTCACCGATGCCGAAGATCTAAAAATCACAAAACTATTGATGGTGGCCACAGGGGAAACTCGCCGACCTTATCTGTCTCATTTGCTTTGGACAATGAGAAAGAGGGTCTCCGGCGAAATTGATGATACGATTGGGCTGTGATCGTGAGCGAAGATAGATCACTCAAAGAAATGCTTAAAAGCCTCAAGCGAAAGCCCGTGTTGCTTTCGCTGCTGATGGGCTTTTCATCAGGAATTCCACTGCTGTTGACGCTCCGAACGCTGCAGGCGTGGATGACTGAGGCCTCTGTAGATTTAAAAACCATTGGTCTCTTTGCCTTTGTAGGGATTCCCTACAGCTGGAAATTTATCTGGGCGCCCTTTGTCGACAAGTTCAATCTCACTCGATTTGGCCGTAGAAAAAGCTGGCTCCTCTGCTCCCAATTCTTTTTGGGCGGTTTTATTTTTATCCTCGGAACTCTCAATCCCTTGGACAATATCGAACTTTTTGCTTTTCTCTGTGTTCTTGTGGCCTTCTCTAGCGCCACGCAAGACATTGTCATCGATGCCTACAGGAGAGAAACCTTGACCGATGCGGAGCAGGGTCTTGGTTCCACCTTTTACATCTACGGCTATCGTGTGGCCATGTGGGTGGCCGGCGCCGGAGCTTTGTTCCTGGCGACACTGGTTCCTTGGAGTGTGGTTTATAAATCCATGGCAGTTCTTGTTTGGCTGTGTATGCTATTGCCTCTTTGGGCAGACGAGCCCGAAGACACTCAACTGCGAAAGTTTTCTTTTATTGAGACCATTTATTTGCCACTTGCTGATTTTTTTACTCGAACAGGCGCCGTCTACATTTTGCTATTTGTTTTGCTCTACAAGGTCGGAGATGCCATAGCCGGCAATATGGCGATGCCCTACTATCTTATGATTGGATTCAATAAGGCTGACATTGCTGCGATTGCAAAGACCTTGAGCTTGCCGGCCACCTTAATCGGAGGAGCGATAGGCGGAGTTTTGGTCTATCGCTGGAAGCTCAAAAAAGCGCTATTTGTCATCGGCGTCTTGCAAATACTGTCGACTATAGCTTTTTCGACCTTAGAAATGTTTGGCCCCAATCGCCTCATGTTTGCTGGGGTTGTATTATTTGAAGACATTAGCGGCGCCATGGGGTCAGCGGCGATTACGGCCTTTGTTGCATTACTAACAAAGCGCGAATTCACGGCGACTCAGTTTGCCCTGCTCACGAGCTTAATGTCTGTACCACGCACTTTCATTTCCGCACCAGCGGGATACTTGGCAGAAGGCTTGGGCTGGACCCAGTTTTTCTGGCTCTGTGGTTTGGTCGGCGTGCCCGGACTGCTGCTTCTAGTTTGGAAGATTCATCCGGAGTCAGACTTGCCCTGAAATCGGTACAACCGCATGCATGGACTTCAAAAATCCTCAATGGTGATGCCGCCATCTCGTCCGATTGCATCAATTGGTGTAAGAATCACAGATATCAATTACCTCTTATGATTCGATAACGGAAAGATGGCCGAGTGGCTGAAGGCGCACGCTTGGAAAGCGTGTAACGGTTAACCCCGTTCCAGGGTTCGAATCCCTGTCTTTCCGCCAGTTTCGTTCGAAGAGAATACTATGATCCTACCACGTCAGAACAGTCAG
>CAYMBJ010000159.1:0-4176 GCA_964388665.1 uncultured Pseudobdellovibrionaceae bacterium
TCCTGAAGTGGCTTTGTCTGTAAAAATGTTGGTGTATTTGCCTCCGACATTAACAGCGCCGCCTTTGGTAAAGGTAGCCTCCGCCTGATTGCCTATGATTTTTCCCGATTCATCCGTAATTCTAAGAACTAGGTTGCCGGCACCAGAACCAAAATAGGCAAGAGGAAGCACGACTTTTGTTGCGACCATGTCACGCCCAGGCTTAAATCTTTGTCGTATACTGTTTTTACCGCATATTGAGCGAACTGTATCATTTTTAGCAGGATCATCGATTACGCCTGGACGGGCCATCAGGTCGAGAGACCCCCATTGGACAGCTTTGTTGTCGATCTTTAAGCTCAAAAGAAAGGACGGCTGATGCCGTGCTGAAATTGATGTTCCTGTGAGAACAACTTCATTTGACCAATAATCAGAAACTGGTTCGCCAATGGTGATTGGATTTGCGTAGCTAAATTGCCAATTGATGGAGCTCCATCCACTTTTTGAATCATCATTTGAAAACAAAATGTGATACATGGTATTTTGACTTATATTGATTGCAGAGCTAAACTTAAAGGCCCTGGTGCGATCTTGTTCACCCCAAGTTTTGATTACTGATACAATTTTGTTGGTGACTGCCAATTTTTTAGATAGATCCGGAAAGCCTTTGCCATTGTCTGCGTATATAGCGGCCTGCAGATTTCCGCCGTTTCCGCCACCATAGCAATTTGTTTCAGTGCACTTAGGGACACTTTTATATGTCATCGCCTTTACATGCACTGAAACTGCTTCCAACACTCCCGTGTGACGAGCCTTAAAGCGAAACCCAGTTCCATTGATGCCTTTGATAGGGATGTTTCCTTGTGAGCCCGTTTGCAAAACGCCGAAGTACCTTCCGTTGTAGGGTAGCGTTGCACTCTGCGCGGGAATGGACGCTGGCGATCGTTGCGGAGAGGTAGTTACCTCCTTTTCAGCAACTGGCGTTTCCACCTTTGCAGGCGTATCGTCCATCATCTCGACCACAGGAGCCTCGTTGCTGCTAGTAGAGATTCGGTACTGGTCAATAGTGTAAATCGACTGTGGTTTTTCGATCTTTACTCCAAAGTCTTCATTTTGGGATCTAGATTGCGGCTGAGAATTTACAGTGCCAGGCAGTTGCGCCGTCCAAGAGGGTGTCAGGCGCCCAGACCGGAACTGCAGCGCGGTCAGCTTTTTGCCATCTTGATTGACAAAGAGGACATTGGACGGGCCAGATCCTTGCTCGACGGCCAATTTTTGCTCTAGGCCTGGTTGATTGAGGTTGTCGTAGTAATTCGCAACTTCTTTTAAAGTCTGATCGTCCACAATCCTGACCATATTCAGTGGCGCTTCCAGATCCTCTGAGCGGGAGATAAAGATTCTCTCCAGTCTTCCATCCATGTCAATGTCACCGGTCAATACCGGCCCAGAAATCTTATTCGAGTTTAGCACCGTTGTGGATTCATTTGGCCAAGTAGAATACGACTCATGTAGATTATTGCCAAAAGAGGTCGCGCGCAGGTTGGCCTCTGGCGCTTGAGTTTCCAGTGGTGTGCAAGCTTGATAATTGACGAAAATTCCTAGTATCAATAGCAACAGTATCCCACGCTCATTTGACTGCATGAATTCCCCTTATTGTATGCGAAGCACCCACAAGTTCGTCCCGTCTTATTAAATGATACAAAGGGGTAGGTAAAAGTTGATTTATATTTGGCGAACGATCTCTGGTGTGAATGAAAATTTCTGGCTTGTTGTCTCATGCAGAGACAAGTGGCGCCGAGGCTCGAAACTTGAGGAGCTGTCTAATAAAATTCTAAATAACCAATAGTTATAACAATAATAATAATTTCTTGATTGATGTTTTAAATCCATTTTGTGCCAATTTCTTGCATTAGGTTACTTTCATCTGTAGTTCTTTTAAAGGACAATTAGGCAGAAAGGACTTTTGAAATGAAAAATGCAGCTGTCATTGGTGCCAACAGAGGGATAGGGCTTGAACTTTGTCGCCAGTTAAAGAAAAATGAATTTGAAGTTACGGCTTTTTGCCGAAAGGCAAGTGATGACCTTAGAGGCACTGAGGCTAAAGTTATCGAAAATTGCGAGGTCACAGACTCTGGGAGTCTAAGGCAAGCAGCAGAAGGCTTTACGGATCATCACTTTGACGTCTTTGTGCATGTGGCAGGAATCATGCGTGAAACCTCTTTTCCGAATTTTGAAGAAAAAGACATAATAGATCAATTTACCGTCAATGCTTTGGGTCCACTTCTCAGCATTCGCGCCTTTCAAAGTAAAATCAAAAATGGAGCTAAGGTTGGTTTGCTGACGAGTCGCATGGGATCCATTGCGGACAACAGCTCGGGTGGAGCTTACGGTTACAGAATGTCGAAGGCCGCACTCAATGCGGCAGCCAAATCACTATCGATAGATTTGGCTGAGCATAAATGGACCCTGCTTACTCTGCATCCGGGGTGGGTGCAGACCGATATGACTCGAAATACAGGCAATCTTACACCCGAAGAGTCTGCCAAGGGACTGATCAGGCTCCTTTTAGAAAAGGGCCCTGAAGACACCGGAAAGTTTTTTCACGTCAACGGGGAGGGTTTACCCTGGTAATGCAGATGCCGCCAGGGTCCCTGAGTTTAGATGATTTGCAGTAGTAACAACTTGATCTTTTGGCAACAATTTTTCAGGTACTGCAAAAGACCATTAGAAAAGGTTTCGGCATGAGCATGCCAGTTCTTCACCAGCGTGCATTCCTCGGTAGTTCCGGAAATATATATTATCTTGCGAAAGTTTATAGAGAACACTTCTGTAACGAAATTATCATATGCAGGATCCCTAATGGGCTTTACGCCCACAATCACTATCTCATCAGACTGAGAGCATAGCTGCAGAGCTTCTTTGCGTACAGATCCAAGAGTGACATCGTTTACATCGATACTCTTTCCTCCGGTGTAATTTGCCATTACCGGCTCGTCGATGCTTGATCGATCAGCTCTGGATAAAATATTTTCCGTGCCAGGCGCACATGTCATTATAATTGGGTAGTTGGGAACTACTTCGCCATTTTCAAGAAAAGTGAATTTCGTAGGACGGCCTCGGTCATCTTCGGGAGTCGGTTCCCTATGGAAGATTTTATGATCACCATGTGCGAAAAAGCGGATAGAGCCATGTGGACTATAGATCCTTACTTTGTCAGAATTATCTTCTTCGTCTCCAAGTCGAACAGGAAAATGGGGGTAAAAATATTGGATGCCAAGGCGGTCAAGCGCATCTTCAAGTAAAATGTCATAGTTCAGCGAAACAACTGACCAAGCAGTTGGCTCCACATTTAATCGCTTTATCAAGTCATCATACCCATCGACTTCATTCTTGAAGCCTAGATCAAGTTTGCAATTCCCCCTTCTTTTGGTTAAATCTGCAAAGGCAATTTTCAACAACCTTTGTAGGCTTACTCGTTGAGTCCGCTCCAAACGGGCCAATAGCATTTCAAAATTTTCTTCAGAGGCATGTTGTTCCAATATTTTCTCGGCATCTTCGATAGTACCCCATAAGTCGACTAACCCATGTTCGGCCAGCATTAGGGGGCACGCTCTTCTAAGCCAGCCGCATAGTTGCGGACCGAGTGGTGGCCGCAAAAGAAATTGATCTCTTGCTCCATAAGAGGCCCCAGCACCAATAAACAAAATTTTTCCAGGCATTTGACTTTTTCTCCTCAGACCAACGTTTGTTGCAGGAATGCAAGTTTCTCGGAGACTAAAAAACCAAAAACCGCAACCGCGACGAGCGGTTTAAATTCATCAGCAGGGTCCTCGATGGAATATGCCAAGCTTGGTTTTAGGTCTTGAACTACTTTAAGCAACGACGGTATGTCAGTCAGTTCAAATCCCGAGAACCTTAATTCGTGGGCAATTCTATTTCTGATCCGAGCAATCTCCCTTAATGGTTCGAGCAAGCTTCGGTACACTTCGATCTTGTTGGAGTCATATCCATATTGGGGTCGAGCAAGTTCAGCAATAAGTCGACGAAACAAATCGATTTTCGCGCCTAACATTTTAGACTTAACTTCAGAATCGACCTTAATCAAAACATCCTCAATTTTGGATTCTATAAGTAGCGCGACACGGAGATGTCTCAAAGTTAGTTGAAACTTGAAAGAGGGAGCCCTTTCGTGGAATG
>CAYMBJ010000160.1:0-3828 GCA_964388665.1 uncultured Pseudobdellovibrionaceae bacterium
AAAATAAAGCTTACATTTCAGATGGTCCCGGCTGCGCCGGGGTGGGCGTTAAAGAGCTAAAAAATTGCACAATGATCTCAATTCGGGACGGTTTTCATTGAAGATCACTATCAATGAAAATTTGTTGATCAATTGTTGCAAAATGTAATTCTAACGGAGCATCCAAGGCCGGAGTACTCTAAGAATAGAGCTGGGCCTAGGTTGGGACGATTTATCAGAGCAAATGACCAACCAATTGCATCCTTATTTGCTTTATACTGCAGACTGTATCAATGTGTATGAATATTGACAAAACCACTCTCGCGCTCAGAATTTATAGTTATCTTGGCACTCATGACGGCCGTTACGCCTCTAGCAATTGATGGAATGCTCCCCGCATTTCCTAATATCGCCGCTGAGTTTGGTGTTAATTCTCCTGATAAGATTCAATTGATCATTGCTATTCTCTTTTTGGGCTTTGGCATTGGCCAATTGGTTTTTGGTCCGCTGTCAGATGCCATCGGCAGAAAATCGCCGATCTATTGGGGGTTGGGAACTTTTGCTATTGGCTCTGTGATTTCGGGATTTGCGAATAGCTATGAGCTTTTCTTGTTTGGAAGATTTTTACAAGGATTCGGCGGGGCCGCACCAAGAATCGTATCTCTTGCGGTAGTGAGGGATCAGTTCTCTGGCAATGCCATGGCCCAGATAGTATCTATGGTGATGACCATCTTCATTTTGGTTCCAGCAGTTGCCCCTTCTCTGGGACAAGGTGTGCTTATGCTTTTTGACTGGCGCGCAATATTTATTTTACTGTTTGCGATGGCGGCGTTAGTTTGGATTTGGTTTGGCGTTCGTATCGAAGAGACTCTGCCCGTTTCATCTCGTAAACCATTTACCTTTGGTCAGCTTTGGGTTGGCACACAAATCACCTTTTCGAAATTCACCACGGTGGCCTGCATGCTCATCTCAGGTTTGGTATATGGGCTCCTTGTCGGCTATCTAGGCGCAATTCAGAATCTTTTCTCCACTTTATTTAACGTGACGACAAGGTTTCCGGCTTTTTTTGCCATACTCTCACTATCTATAGGAGTCGCATCCTTTTATAACTCGCGGCTGGTAATGAAGCTGGGGATGAGACGGCTAGTTTGGTATGCCTTTTCGTCTATGACATTCAATTCGGTAATCTTTGCTGCCTATTTAGTATTTTTTCAGACTGGCACTCCACCCCTCTGGGGTTTTATGCTTTATTTGTCGCTTACCTTTTCGTCTATTGGTTTTCTTTTTGGAAATCTCAATGCTTTGGCCATGGCGCCACTTGGAGAGATTGCAGGACTCGGCTCAGCCCTCATAGGCTGCACCCAAAGTGTTGTTGGCGTATTTGTAGGAATTTTTTTAGGACAGTTTTTTCACAACAGCGTGTTGCCTCTGGTTCTCAGTTTTGGCGGCGTCAGCCTCCTTTGTATATTGATTTTCTTGCTTGACGGGTTTTGGCAACGGGCCAAGTAGTATTTCCTCATCAAAACTCTGGAATCCAGATCCACGGTGCTGGGGTCAACAGGTAGGCATTGTGGATGCAAATAAGAGAAGGTTTTTTAATTTTGCAATGGGCACATTTGGCTTTAGCACCCTCTCACCTTCTTGGTGACACAGGATCAATTCAGGAATTTCTGCGCCAAAAACTTTCTTGATTTGGGGAAATTCATTCAGCGGCGGCAATCGTTGCACCGAAACTTTAGCTTCAATAAACAAGAATTCCTTCGGATTTTTTTGAATTAAAAAATCGATCTCCTCGCCCTCACGTGAGCGCCAATGATAAATTTTCCATCCCATTTGATAATTTTGATTAATTTTATAGATTTCTGAAAAAACCAGGTTTTCAAAAAGAGATCCTTGTTGTGGAGATGTCATAATGGGTTGTGGTGAGGTCCACCCCTGCAATCGACAGGCAAGACCCGTGTCAATAAAAAAAACTTTTGGAGATTTAATCAAGCGCTTCGATAAATTTGTCGCAAAGGGGGCCACCAAAGAAATGATATGCATTCGTTCCAATATTGATACCCAATCCTTGATAGTCTTTGCGTCTACACCACAATCCCTACCTAAACCGGTAAGGTCGAGAATTTGCCCGATTCGACCTGCTAACAACTGTGTAAATATCAAAAATTCGCGACTCTTTTGTATGCCAGCAGCGAGGACGATATCCTTTTCAATATAACTCGATATATAATCATCCAAAAATTTTTTTGGGTCGCGACGCTCTTCCAGAGCATGTAACTCTGGCCACCCTCCTGAATAGAGAATCGACTGGATGGAAGCTGAAGAACGGGCCGCCAGTATCTCGGAGACGCTGAGAGTGTTCAAATCAAAAAAACTGGCTCGCCCCGCAAGACTCTCCTTGATGTGGCGATCCATTAGGATTTGATTTGAGCCCGTGAGGCGGAGGATTGTAGTCCTCTGAGAAGACTGACTCCGTTTGTACAAGTCTGCTCTTCGCTTTAATGAGGGAAACAATGCTGGCGCGTACTGGGCCTCATCTATGAACAGCTTTTGCCCTTCAAATTGCTTGAGAAATAACTCTGGGTCTCTTTGCGCGAGTTCGCGCAATGAAGGATCATCTAACGAAAGCTCGATAAAATCCGAATCCAAGTGCAAGACCAGGCTGGTTTTGCCACACTGGCGAGGTCCACGAAAAATCTGAATGGGGTCCTTATTTGCGCGAACAGAATCAGAAATATCTCTTTTAATCCACATATTTGGCAATTATGGATCGACAGTCCAGAATTGTCAAAGGTAAAAACTCGCGCGAAAGTAACAAAACATCCACCTATGCTCATCGGTAAATCATTTAGGTTCTCACCAAGGACAAAGTGAGCGGCGAGAAGCATAGCAGGCGTTCGGAAAAATTCAGCTAAACAGTGAGCGGCCAAAGCTTGCTGGTTATCGCGGGGAGTTCACACTATAACGACACTGATTTGCGATTACAGTAATTGGGTGCTACAACAGATGTGTCGGACTTCCGTGCTTCTGTGGCCAGCCGGCAGATCGTTTTCCTCCCTTTGTTCACCCCTTCGATTCTCTGGGCCTCTAGCTCATGGTAGTTACGAACTAGTTCGCACTGGTCGAGAGTCAGTTGAGATCCTTTGTCGTACATTAGGTGGTCAATGCCGGGGCCATTTAATGTTTGATTTGGTAAAATCTTTACCCCTATGGACTGAGAGACGACCGAGTCACGTTTTTGAGACTCCACCACTCCGGAAACTGAAAATTGAATCCTAAGTTTTTTAATTTTTCCACGGCCTGATCTAAATTGATAAACAAATCATCATCCGGTCCAATTTCAATCAACTCCGAAATCGCTTCGTTTCCATGAGGGTATGTTAACTCTAGGTAGTATGAGTCTCCATATTTTTTAAAAGATCGTAGCAAAATTTTCAAATTTCCGTCAGGGAAAAAGTTTAGCGGCCCATGAGGTATCACTTCTTTACGATTATTCCCACTTGCGCTGACCACCGCTCCCCAATTTTTATTTATTTCAGAATTGAACATTTCAGTTTCCTGAGTATGGAATCCATTATTTTCTGTTAAGTATGGGGCGTCCCACTTGGCAAGACCACCAATGGCTATTACATCGATATCTGAGTGAATTAATCTTCCTTGCGGATCTGAGGCGAAATAAGCCAAGGTTAGGTCTTTATTTGCCGAGAGATTTTCAAAATCGACCATTATAACTTCTCCCTCTTTAGTGATCGCCGCGATAGATTGTCCTTCAAACAGCACTGACTCACTGAAGCGTAAGGTGGACCCCGTTGTCTAGACAAAAAAATGAATAAAATAAGAAATAAAATT
>CAYMBJ010000161.1:0-3826 GCA_964388665.1 uncultured Pseudobdellovibrionaceae bacterium
TCGATTGATACCTGATCGCAGAGCTAGATATAGGCTTTGTTTTTCCTATGGTGCACAACATCTACCTTTAGATTGTCAACTTCAGTCATTTCAAAAGCAGAGTATGGACTAACTGGTACCTTGTATTTATATTTTCTCAATTCCGGGACCTCGCACGGACCTCCAAGCTCGTTGCAACCAATGATGTTCTCCAACTCATTATTAATGGTGGATTGAAGTCGTTTGATTTCGTCTCTGGATCTAGTGAAAAAATCACAGTCGTTTTTTATGTCACAATTGATTATAGCCTTTTTGATCCGAGGACGTGAAAGAATCGACTCTTTAGCGAGAGGATAGCTGAAAAAATAAGACCCTACTGTCGTGTACGCCAACACATCGAATACGGAAATTTTACCTTTAGAATTTGTAAGCAGACCTTCTTTCGCCAATGCAATCAAGTGGGAGTATGAATTGTATAATTGTTCGTCTTCTTTTAACCAACTTTGCAATCTGATGGTGGGGGTGTCATAGCCTAGGCCCGGATTATCTAAGACAATGCCTTTGAATTCCTTAGGAAAATGGGTGGCAGTGTAAATGGCCACCGCTCCTCCGTGCGAATGTCCATAAAGCCAAACCTTGGTCAAATACGGAAAGATCCGTTTTAGCTCAAGGGAGAGGGCATTGAGATCGTGAGCCTGTTGATCGAGAGAAAAATAATCTGCGGGGTACGTTTCCATTAACTTTTGAGTAAGCCATAATTTTCGATTCGCCCCTCGAGGAGAGGTATAAATTAAAACTGTATCTTCGTTGGCAAGGTTCGCCAAAGCAGGAAACCCATATCCTAAAAATGATGTATCGCTTGAATTGCCAGGTCCACCTGGGAGGAAAATTAACGCATTCTTTACTCTACTGCCTTGAATTTCCGGCCTTTTAAGCATTGCATACTCGAGCCCTATCGTGGGGGACCCGGACGTAGTCCAATCAAGCGGAACAGCATAGTCATTTGAAAAAATCTTTGGGCCAGCATGTGCGAAACAAAAACTGAATGCAAGGGCGAAGAAAGTATATACCATGATCGATTTTCTCCCAGATCCTAAGTCTATATAATTATGTCTGAAAGCTGGCAACAATATCGGCGTACGAAATCCAAATCCTTTCGTTTCGCCAAACGGTCAAATTTAGGGCGGCATCTGGCCTGGTCGGACCAGCTTCGGGCAGACAAAAAGGGCCTGGCCAATATTCAACGTGGGCTAAAACTGCTTTAGGAGACTACGCCTCATGTGGACGGCCTCACGGGGCCTCTGCTCTTATTAAGAAAGTTGCCCGAGAATGATGAATGCGGATAGCTGCGATTCTTGCTAGCTCACTTGTTCTCACTGGGTTCGTGGCTTATCTGAGATATTGATGGATTTCTTCGGTGCTAGGCAAGCCTCGTCCTGGATAAAAGAAATGAGCAGATTTCCAAGGCCGGCTTTTCATATAAAGCTCCTCGCTGGGAATCCAGCGCAGTCGCCAAAATGGCTCAAACTTTTCACCATCGCGATCCATAGCTGATGTGAGTTGTGAGGCGACATCGCTAAGTACAAAAATTCTGATGTGATACATTTGTGCCATTGTGGAGCTGAGAACTGAAATCCCTTCAACTAGTGTGACCCTGGCCGGCTGTACGAACTTTTGCACCGTCGAAATCGTATCAGTATGCCAATCATATGGATAGTAGGAATAAGGCTTCCCAGTCGACAGCATACTTACTCCCTTATGAAAGACGTCGTTTCTAAAATACGGAAATGGAAATGCTGGCTTCATGTCCTTTGGCTGATCGTTGAAAGGAATAAATAAATCATCCATTTGAAAGAGTACAGCGTTCAGATCACTTATCAATTTGCGGGCTAAGGTAGATTTTCCAGAACAAGCTCGGCCGTCTATTCCGACAACGATCGGTCCAGAAGTCCTCTTTATGGCATCTAAAATTTCATCGTACTTGGCAATCTTCTGCATTCATTAACTTCTTTGAATCGATTCAAGTTCAATGTCCACTGTAATCAACGAATCTTTAAGACAGTCCGTGGCGCTTCGCGGGTATTACTTTTTGATTAATGATTCATGTATTACTTAGTTGCAGCCCACGCGCCTTAGGAGAATTTCCCTCTACCATTTCGTCATCATGCAAGTATTTGGACGAACCTTCCCCTGTGGCTTGAATCAAAGCAAAATGAGAAAAGCAGTCACAAAGAACATTGACTCTTTAACTCTTCTGACGGACCAGGCGTGAGTGCTCCAATCATTCGCAATGAACCAAATAAATTTAAGTCATTTATTGTAAATTTACCTTTATTTTTTTCCCATTCGAACCAAAAATTGTTTAGTGAAGGTTCATTGTAATACTCGAGAAAAGTTATTCCTTTTGAAGAAATCCAACCAATCCTCTGCCCCCTAGAGAAGATTTTCCCTGCCACCACTTCAAAGGCCATTCTTACCGAATATAACTCCTTAGTTCCGCTAACACGATAAAATCCACACAGGTCAAGACTGTTCTCTTCGGCAACGATCGCAAACTCTGAATCAGTAAATGAGACGGCAGGATCTAATTGGCTTTCTGTCGTAATCGGAGCTGCGAGATACAAAGTCTCGGCGCCCGCGTATAGGCTGAAAAAAAGAAATAAAAAAACTGCGGCTGTCCCTCTACCTGATGTCATGTGAATTCTCCTTAATAACCAAATGTATACATTAGCCTATAACATACATTAACATTGTGCTTATGAAACCTCCAACGCGCTGAGCGTTGAAACTCTTCAGCACCGAGTCGCTATCTATAGGTACCAATTGTGTCATAGCGAACAAAATCAAATCCTTTGATCTCGCCTGAGGGCCAACTTTATACTGGCTTCATGCCTGTTGAGAGCCGGGCAACCTGCTTTAAATTGCATTGGCTACTGTTCGCATTGGCCTAAAAGCGCTTAGGGACCCTTTTAAAACACGAAATGGTACCGAAGCACTCTTTGCTGATCGAGTCCCAAAATCAGTTTCGCGGGCTTTTTAGAGCGCCTGGCCAAAGCCGGCCAAAATTCGGCACCTTGCGGCAGCGCCAACCAGGCCATGGAGATTCCTTTGATGAGAAGGGGGTTTTATTAATTTACGATCCGGTGATGACCTTGGTACCCGAACTTTATTGCAGTGACATTTCAATTACAACTGAGTTTTATCTCACCGTTCTAAGAATGAAAATTAAGTACCAGAGAAAAGAAGAAAGCTTTGTCTACTTATTCGGTAATGGAATCGATATCATGGTAGAGCAGATTAATGGTAATAGTCGTAAATGGGTTACGGGAAAGTTAGAGCACCCATTTGGTCGCGGAGTTAACTTTCAATGGACCGTCAATGAAATCGATGAATTTTATCAGCACATATTAAAGACAGCTCCTAATTCCATATTTTTACCCTTCGAAACAAAGGCCTACCAATGTGGCAACGAGGTCATTAATCAAAGACAGTTCATCGTACAAGACCCGGATGGATATTTATTTCGATTTTGTTCGAATGAATAAAAAGACTGGGTTGATGATCGTGCTACTTACAATCGGGCATGGGATATAGTCTCACGGATTGAAGGACATGAGGGCTTTATTGCCGAAATTAAACGGAATTGATTCCCTTGGTTTTGAAACACAGTCAATCCCCGAACTGCGAAGGATCAATCTTTTCGGGATAAAATCGCGACCATTGTTTCAAAGCTTCGACTGGCACAAACAAGGTTCGCTTTCCCGAGGAAACTGCCAGAACACCCTCTTTAGATGCAGTAGTAACGACTTGATCTGACAGGACTAGATCTTGGTCCAATAAACAACGG
>CAYMBJ010000162.1:0-3634 GCA_964388665.1 uncultured Pseudobdellovibrionaceae bacterium
TAAGCCTTTCGTTTGGAACCCAGAATGGAGTTAACTTGGGACATCTCAGATGTAGTAGGTTTCTGTGCGAGTTTTTCAATTCAGATGCTTTCTTATTTTTGGCGACTGACAAAACTGACTGCTGAGAGCAAAAAGCTTATGACACACAAAAACCGGTGCGAATTTTGTGTCGACCGGGGCTTAGGCCCAAATTATAAAAGGGATGGCGCACATCCCAGACCGATTGACTGAAAGACAGGCTCGCTCACAGAGAGAGGGCCTGAGCCAAGATGATATATTGGGACCAATGGATGCATCTGGACCCTTCACACGTTCCAAACGGCGTGCGAGGACGGAAGCTCATCTATCTCAAGAAGCTGCTGTTGTACAACAGGAAGTCCCGACAGAGGGGATCCCCCAGCAATTTCAAATGTTGAATAACGATCAGAGGCATCAAGCTCAGCATGAAACTCAATTCGCTGAAGGAATGGCTGGATTAAGTCAATTGGCAAGAGATCTCGGTTTATCACAAAGAGTTCAACAACAAGATACTGTTTTGGAATCACAAGAAGACCCACGTGAACATGAAGATTTCCTTCAATCTCAAAGAAGCGCAGGATATCAAGAATCACAAACTGCACCAGAGCAGTCGGAAGAAGATGGCTATGAAGGACCGATCAACCCTGAGCGGGCCAATGTTGATGAGCTATACCAGAGGATTGTTGGCGAGATGGTGGCTGAGCAGCTACGTTCACCTGCATGGATGGAACGTACTGAAAACTGGATTAAAATAGCGGGGGATCCACACTCGATTGTTCCATTTGACACTGCACTGTCGAATGTGATGGAAAGCCTACGATGTCAGTCAAAGGCTTTCTCCAAAGAAGCATCAACAGATCAAGAATGGCAAAGATCACTTATTGACGAAACAAGAACAAATGATGAATACGTTGCGCGGAGGGTAAAGAAACTAATGAAAGTAGGAGCCACAAGAAAGATCATTCAAATACTCGAATCACAGGGTCTAGCAGACCTTGCGAAACCAATGATTCGGGAAAACCTTTCTCGCAAGTTTCCTCCTCTCTTACCATCTCAAGACATTGAAGACCAATTCGAAATGGCAGACTCTCTGATTGAACTCGGATCCACTGCACTCCTTAATGACTATTTGAACCAACTATCTCTCGGTGGAGCCAGTTCACTAGATGGAAGCTCAACCGACGATATAAAGAATCTTCTCAAAGCAAAACCATCTCTCCTAGACCCGCTACATACAATGCTTCGGAGGGTTGCTAGTGGCCACGTACAAGACGACGAAGTATGGGCTCGGCTCCTTGATGTTCGCGGAGTTCCCCTGTTCAAGAACGAGGTGGACTCAAGACCGATTGTATGTCAAAATCCGATTACAAAGATGGTGGAACACCTGCTGTGCAAAAAATTCATGCCCACATGCAGAGATGCATGTGGCCATGAACAGGTGGGGAACGGTATAGCTGGTGGAATAGAAGCTCTTGTCCATACCATCAGAGGAGCGCTGGAGGTTCACCCCGACCATGCTCTCGTCGTCTTAGACTCAGAGAACGCTTACAATTCTTTGTCTCCCCGTAGCGCCTACGAGGCGGTGAAATCGTATGCACCGCAGCTTCGATACTATATTTGTCGTGTCCTCAAACATGCTTCCAAGGTGGTGTTCCACAAAGGGGGTATGTGCCTCATACACGAAATGCGGAGGGGAGTTGTACAGGGGAGTCCCATAAGTGGTTTGCTCTTCAACTTAGCACAAGCTGATGCGATGAAACGAGTTAGATTTCAGAACCCTAGGAATGTCATCGTCTCTCTGCATGACGATCACTTTATTGTGGGCCCCCCAGAATATGCTCTGGCTGCTGCCAAAGATGTCGCAGATCAAATGAAGGAAATTGGTCTCAAAATCAATCTAACGAAGTCAAAGATCTACTCCCCTACACCTCTACCTCGGGAAAGCACCAGGACAGCGATAGAGATGCGCATCTCCATCGTGCCCTCACTATCAGGAACAGTCGTAGCGGGTGTCCCAATTGGGACGCCTTGGTATATGACCTGGTTCTGTCTTAACAAAGTAGATAAAATTCTCAGTACAATGAGGAGAGTGGAGATGATTGTCAAAGAACCTTCATTTGAATCATCATGTCAGCTGCAAACTACATTCTACTTGGCGAGGATCTCATTCCAACAACAACTAGGATACTGGTTGCGCTGTACACCTCCTGATCAGACTCGAGCAGCGGCTCGAAAGCTTGACACAGGCATGGTTAGGTTCATCTTCGCGGTCATGGGGCTGAATGAATACGTCCCACATCCAACTGAGACTTCTTCACCTCTCTCAGAAAGACTACTGCTCCCTATCAGGTTAGGTGGTAATGGATTCATGTCAGCATGGGCTACAAGGACATCAGCATACCTCGGTTCCATCGCACTCTCGGCTAGCATTGTTGGAAAGATCGCTCCATTCTTAATGAATGAAGCCCTAGCGGAACGTCCTTGGCCATCACTACAACAATTTCATGATGGTTTCGGTGAAGCGAGAAGAAATCCTCATTTGAAACTAGAAGATCATTTTCATATCAATGATATCTGGAGGCAACCTGTTCACAAATTCCAAGCTCATCTTGCTCGAGCGGTCAACACAAGGAGGAAAGAGGAGCTGTGGCTGACAGTTCCAGAAGGGAGACCACGCAGCGGACCAGTGATGGCAGGAGCACTCTCAACGAGTCAGTTTGCGATAAGACAACAGGCGATTGCGAATGTAGACTCCTCAGCCTCCGCATGGCTTACAGCCAGCCCTGCATGGCCAGACAATCGAATGAACGACCGATGCTTCCGCACTGCCTTTCAAATGCGCAATCTCCTTCCTGTGTCAACGGGTAACTGGTGCAAATGCGGCAAGGAAATGGATCCTCTCACTTCTCACATGTATGTCTGCACAGACAGGAGCTCAAGGAACAAGATCAGAAACACAATGCACAGGAAGGTTTGCGAGTCATTGAAGAAGATTGCCAAACCTTTCTTCCGCGAGATAGACATGGATCCGATCAATGGCGAGCCTCTATGTGCAGAGTATTTGACTCTCAAAGATGGTGTGGTGATCCCTGATCGTGAGGAGGATGATGATCGGAACACTGGCCTCAAGAGGAGAGCTGATATTGGTTTTCAAGGGAGAAGAAGGGCGATACTGGTTGACTGCACAACCTGCTCGCCGCTGGCAAAGGATGTCAAGGATTACAAACCAGGAAAGACTGCGGATGCTGGAACGAAACGAAAAATCAAAGAGTACGAACGAGCCTACAACATTCAACAAACGGATCGAAGTTCTATTTTCTTTTTTGCGATTGAAACATCTGGTGGCCTGGGAAAAGAAGCTCGAGAGTTTGTGAAGCTATTAGCAAAGATGTCAGGTGGAAATATGAGCTCGACAATACTTCGGATCTACCAGACATTGGCTGTGGAGTTTCAGACAGCGAGAGCAGAGCAAATCTATTTCACAAACAGAAGATTTGTCACCAATACCCCGCCACTTCCTCCTTCTCGTCTTAGTCATCATCTACCTCCTCCTTCTCTTCCTCCTCCTCCTCCTCCTCCTCCTCCTCCTCCTCCTCCTCCTCCTCCTCCTCCTCCT
>CAYMBJ010000163.1:0-3599 GCA_964388665.1 uncultured Pseudobdellovibrionaceae bacterium
AATCTCGCCCCATGTTATTTTTAGGTAATGCGACATCTTTCCTGAAACTGGGGGACAGGCGGCGCCTTGTCGGAGCTCCTCAAAACATTCACCTCATAGTGAGCAAAACCGTTTTTGAACTCCACCCCTGGAATTGCCTCAGGTCTGGAGAACGTCGCTGCCGGATAACTCTGACTGATAATGCCTCCAGGAAAGGACACGTCAAAACTCACCTTTTGCTCTGTATCAGAGTAGAAATACACAACCGGTGTTTCCATCTTCTGCGTAATTCGCTGCTCCAATAGAAACTCGCAAGGAACCTTAGGCGATCCAGGACAATGAGGCGGCTCAATAGGCGGGGTCTGAAGCGGCAATAAACTTAAAATCCGCGGCACGCTGGTCAACAGATTCAGACTCGCCATTTCTGGAAAAGCAATTTTGTCTCCGAAGTTGTGAACAAAATCGGGCAAAGGCTCATCCTCATAATACATGCCACTTTGCGCCTCGCCGTCAGAGGACACCAAAGAAGTAAAGGTCCCCCACTCATGCACTTTGAAGTCTGCCTGGGCTCTGAGGGCTAAAACTGAGATCAAACACGCTAACACCAATCGATTCATATTTTCCTCCATAAGGTTTCAAACAACATTGCACCCCTTACTTATTAAAAAAATGAATAAAAACGCGATCTCCATTTCATAAAAAGAAATGATCACCAGTGGCACGGCCTGACCCGTTGAAATGGCACAGATCCCAGCCAGATCCCCACTAGGTCCCTGCCGAAGTAGCAAAAATTGTCGACCGCTTTCGAATCTTTTTCTACCACTTGAGCCATCTCCTAATGCCGCTTGCCTTTATCGAGATGGTCAGTCTTTTGCAACTGATCACAGAGAACTCAACCAAATGGAGATATCATGAAACAACAATGCCTCTTTACGCTCGCAACTCTCCTCGCTTTGTCAAATGCCCACGCCGAGGTGACTCACAATGTGAAGGGCCAGGAAGTGGTCTTTTCTGAGTCAAATGACGAGCGCTGCGTGATTTTGAATAAAATCCCCGCGTTTGGAAATATGAGCCAAGAAGATGTCGAAAAACTTTACTCCAAAAAGGATCTCGAAAAGGAAAAAGCTTACTGCGAATTTGATTTTTACAGTTCTGATTTTGCACTCTGTCCAAAAACATGGAGCACGAGTCCAGGAATTGTCATCTATGATCTCACTAAGCGAGACGAAAACGGACCTCCGCTTGCTCCAAGCAAATTTGAAAGTGAGCGCTGCAGCCATGGAAAAACAGCCCATCGCGGAGAACCTAATGATTCAGTCAAGCTGGCGAAAAAATTCTTGAAATACAAAACATCAATGAATGATCAGGATACTAGCGGAACCTACTCGCGCTCATCACTGCTGTACTATCATTTGTCTCGATACTTTGATACCACCGTCGAGGTTCCAGTTGCTGTGTACCGCTCGCTCAATTCAAAAATTTACTTGGACCGTGTAGCAAGCAAGGCCGTGCCCCAGGGAAGAATGAACCGTGCAGGTTGGGAAAGACTTAAGACGGCACTGACGACAGGAAGCTACCCCAACCCCTCGGAACTTTTTGCAGACACCACAGACCTATCTCAAGTGTTTGGCGTGCTTCTAAAAGATAAAGGCCAGCGCTACAATAAGGTTTTCAATGGAACTCGCGAAGGTGGTGAAGCAGGACAAAATAAACACTATCAGGAAACGGCTCCCTATTTGGCATTGAGATCCAATCGTGGCGATCTTCGGGAGGATATCGCCAATGCTCTAGATCAGGTTTCTAGAGACTCTGGTCTTAGTGATGTTTCTACGAATATCACCGTACCCCAAATGGTTTTTTGGATGAAGGAAGCCACTGAAATTGGACTGCTGGACTTTATCCTGAGTCAGCAGGACAGGGTCGGGAACATCGATTTTGAATGGAAATGGTACTATATCGACACCAATTCCAACGACGAAACGGTCGTAAAAAATCAAGACGCTAAAGATTCAAACAACGACGACTGGGAAGTACAACGGCCTAAGGGCATAAATCTATCTCCCCCTCCTGAAATTGCAGACAAAAATCCCATCCTGATTCAAAGAACAAACATCGGGGACAATGATGCCGGAGCTCGAGTGCCTTATGCAAACGATTCTAAAAAATACGGTTTTCTCGATCGCCTGACTCACTTTGGCGCCAAGACCTACAAACGGCTTATCATGCTCGACAAGGACCTACAAAATCAAGGGCAACTTTACACATACCTTTCTACTACTTTTGGAATCGACACCAGACAGTTTCAACAGATCGTTACCAATACCAGACTGGCCGCAGAAAAGTTAAAAGAACAGTGCAACAAAAAGACGATGAAATTTGACTTAGAGCCGAAAAAATCAGTACTAGGTGAGTTTTCTGTTGAGAATCTAGACTGTGACAACCCTCTGTAGACAGCGATGTTACCTCGAACGCACACTCCCCTTCGAGCTATGACTGCGTCTCTTATGAATTGGAGAAGGTAAATGATTTTTGGTCTGCCTTTTATTAGTCAAAAGAGGGCGCTGGTCTACCTTCCGACAGAGTTTACACGGCTTTCTCAAAGCAATGCAAATCAGGCAAAGGAATTTCGACGCCTCATAGAGGAAAATCAGAAAAGTATCGGGCGAGAATTGGGTTGCCCGCTTTCCTTTGCTCAAGTCAGTGGCGCGACCAATGAAACTCAGCATGCTAGATGGCTGATTGGCCCGACGGACGCCAATTCTGAAATTCAAAAACTCAATCTGCCGTTACCCAACGGACCTCAAATCTACATTGATCGAAAGCGTGGATTATTGGTTTCGGACGGCACAAATTCAGAAGAGGTGATGCAGACATTTAGCTGGCTTCGTGCTCTTGGAAAGCAAAAAGATGGTTTGTGGCAGATCAAGAACTGCAGCACGACTGAGGACGCCATAGCTCGCATAAAGATCGAAATTGAATCCAGCTTTCCAGCCTTTGCACTTCGTCAACTGAATTGGGAGACAATTTCTCAACGTCACATCCCCTTGGTCAAAGCTGCATCTGATCCCATTCCGGCGATGCAGAGGTGGCTTGCCGATCTTTGTGATGCGCACACCTGGGTTCGGCCCATTCCTGGCTACGGCCAATTCCCGTATGATCTAATTATTGAAAACGGCTGCGCCTATTTTTACAGAATCAATGAGGAGTCTGTGGCCTGGAAAGCTGGTGTTCGCCCTGGATTTGAATTGCTTGGCGAAAACGTGGCTGACTGGTGGAGCAGGACCAGTGCAAGTGCCCACGCAAAGCCATTTGTGGTGGGCGCGAGGCTGCTGGCCACGCCTGTTGGAGATCTGCGAAGGTTCCGGGCGAAATCGCCTGACAAAAAGATCATTGAGTGGGAAGAGACTTCTGTCGCCAACCGTTGGACACCGCTCGCCAAGTGGCAAGTCCTCAGCTCTGGAACTGCCTATTTGCGAATTGAAGCCTGGATGCCTGGACAGGGCCTTGAAGAGGACATTGACAGAGCCTTTGAAAGCTTCAAACATTCACCTAAACTCATCGTTGATTTAAGAGCCATGTATGGACCCGGCCTGGGGATGCAAGAAAAATTTGAAGTGATA
>CAYMBJ010000164.1:0-3589 GCA_964388665.1 uncultured Pseudobdellovibrionaceae bacterium
CGGCTTCTACGATACCAAGATCCTTTTGCCGTGAACGAAAGTGAACGGCATTAACTCTGATATAACTTTAGTTTTTGTCAGTCTAAGCAAATGTTTCAATACGTCACCCTAATGGCATTTAGACTCTGCGATCATTCGTCGTGGGCCATTTCTGGATCTGGGATTAAGGCAGCACTCTCAAAATCCTCGCCAGAAATTGAAAACTTTTTTTCGACAGCATTCCAAGACAAAATTCGAGAAGACTTTATAATTTCACGATTACCTTTTTTAAGAGCTAAACCTACTTTTGTTTCCAACTTATTGGCCAGGACTCGCTCCATGATTAGATGCCAAAAATCCTCTTTCCGGGATAAGTTGTCTTCAATATACCAAATCAACTTCACATCTTTGTCGCGAAGCAAGCGCTCTGAATCTTTACCTTCGACTTTAGCTAGGCTACTTGGGTCATTTAAGTCCCAATGAATGTCAATGTCTAGAGCAGGACCAAGCTCACCTTTAAAAGAAGCTAGTGATGCCAATTTCGCAAACTGCTCATTCTGATAAGCATGAATCTGAGAACTATTTAGAGTGTTCATGTAAGCTACAAGCTCTGAATATGTCGCACATTGAACCTCTGGTTTGCTACACACCTCTTTTGCAAACCGTGAAATTGCTCTCCAATAGGCGCCACCGTTCCATTTAGAGAAGTGATGTCCAATGTTCATTGGGGCTCGGTTACCATTGTAATTGCTGGTAAAAAAATTCATGTATGTTTCAAAAGTTTCTTTTTCGTAAAGTGCCGAGCGTTCTAGATCTTCCTTCGCCGCGCTATGTGCAACATAGAAATTGTAATCCATTGATAAGGTTTTTTTTCCAGATCCAGCAATTCTAAGCGAAGCCAGTGGAAAGTTCCAAATTCCATTTTCCAATTTCGGCCAATCTTTTGAAGACCCCACTCGACTCGCATCATAGTTCATGCCAAAGGATCTCATGGTTGGCCACAGTCCCGAACTAACCCCAAGTTGGGGAGCACGAAACCCCTTAACATCAGAACTTTCGATACCGAAGGGATTGCCAGTTCCCATAGAGTTGTTGAACAGAACATTGAATATAAGTTGATTGAACTGAGTGAACTCACTCTGCCAAGCAGATTGCGACCATGAGCTTCCATCAAAATGCCCATTGGCGTGGGAGCCAATCTCTAGGCCACTGTTGATTGCGAGATTCATTTCTTGAATTCGAGCTTGAATGTCTGCTTCATTGCCCCCCCAACCAATTGCGGATTTACCTTTACCCAAATTTGGGGCATCGTAGAGCTTTTTATTCTGATCCGCCAAAAAATATACGCCATTGATAAAATAGGTAATTCGAGCATTAGTTGATTTGGCCATTTCACGGGTTGCTTGCCACATCGGAACTGATTTGGATCCATCAAATGAAATCATAATAAACTGCGGAGGACGCGCCTCTAGCTGAGCCAAAGCCAACTGCGCACAAAGAGTAAATAGGACACCGGCCAAGATTGCCCTGAAGAATGAATTGAGGGTCGCGTGTACAGTTCTCATTTATTTTTCCTATGGCTAAATGTAAATTGATTTCAATAATAATATCTATTAATTCTCCAAACACAGATTTATGCATTATACTGGCCAACTGTATGGCATGTATTTTTCTGACCAACAGTAGCTATAAGCAATATAGCGAGGTCTAGATTTGCTTTAGAAGGCAAGAGTCATATATTGTTTGTCGCCTGTAAAAAATCTGGACATTCATGTAACTGCTCAGCGACTTTGACCGACTGAAGGTACCATTTTTACCTAAAGACCGATGTTATTTCAACTACTTACAAGTGTTGGAAAGTTACCTTGGAGGTCATATTCGTTGGTACCAGAAATCACCTAAAAATTCAGACTGCATGTGTACCCGCTTAAAATCGGTTTTCCTGAAAATCAGTTGAATAATATTCTTTTCAAGCGGCTAATGGCTTAGACTGGCGAGCCGCGACGCCTCATTTAAAAATCTCGAGGGCTAACTCTGGGGCATTCGTGCTAGTGTCTGACTATGTCCGCTCGAGTTAAGCTCAAAGAGCTGTTGCTAAATCACGAAAATTCTCAAGCTTCCAATTCCCTAAAGCTAAGTATCGGCGATGGATTTTTGATCAAGCACTCCTTTATTTTTCGCAATATTCGCAACGAAACTTTGAAATTGGGATTTTCTTACACTAACGAAGATTTTTGCCACTACAATGTGATGCCTTACCTCTCGCTTCCAGCAATTTTGCGTGATAAACGCATTCCCTTTTTCGACAATGTGACCGTTTTGTTTGATATTGAAGAGAAACTCCCTAATCGATTCTTCTGCGACGAAATTCCAATGATAAAGCCGAACTATTGCCTTCATGAATCCAGTCACTGCATCGCTGACTCAGTCTTGCAGAATATCTCATTTGAGCCTGAATTTTTCTCTGCAGAGCAGGCCCAAGTTTTTAAACTGATCATGGCAGAATCCTTTGCGAATTCTGTCGAGTCTTTGACAAATCTCACCAATACCTGCGGCTCTCAAAAACTATTCTTTGATCTAAACTCTTACGTCACCCACGATGATGAAACCGAAGTCTTCTTTCGTAAAGCCAAAGACTTACTTGGTTTTGAATATTTGTATGGAGTTGTGTATGCTTCCTACATTCTATCAAACTGTCTACAACCCTATGCTGATCCGCGAAAGTTAGCTTCGATCCTTCAACAGCTGATCCCTGATTCTTCGCTTTTAAAAAAGGCAAATGAAAGTAGCGCAGTAAGAAAAGTTTTTGACCACTCCTTGGATCTTGGAATTGATTTTCGAGAACATACCACTGAGTTCTTCTGCGCCATGATGGGCACGAAGACAAAAGTTCGCAAATTGTTAAATATTGACCTCTCGCAGCTACTAAAGGAAACAAATATCTTGCAAACCTTTATCAATTCAACGCGACATTTTTTTACTCTAAAAAATCAAGACTCACAGTGAAGGGAGCTTCTGCCCGAGAGAAAAAATCTTATCATTTTAAATATCAAATTGAAAAATTTCATCCCAATATACTGTCTTGAAGCCCAACTTTTCCAATATTGGAGAAGATGTTTTTTCTCTTGTCCCTGTAGTCGCAAGTTGCAATCCGAGGCTAGATATTGCATCAAGCCTCGCCTTTATAAGCGCTTTGTAGACACCATGGCCACGATGATCTTCTAAAACATTTCCACCTATCAAATATGCTGATCTATTCTTTTTTACAAAACCCGCAGTTCCCGCGGGTCTTCCATTAATTTTTGCAACAAAGTAATTAAATCTTTTGTCAGGTTGTGCCATTGCCCATTTGTAATCATCAACTAGAGAATTCCTAAGCTCTTTGTTTACAGCCCAGCCATTAATAAAAAGATCAACATAGGTTTCTAGATTTGTCTCGTTTACTTTTTCAACTTGAACTTCCGAAGGAGCATGGACTTTAATCTGATCAACAAAGCCGTACATCCCTCGCCCATACCAGCTTCTGAAACCTTTTGATTTCAATGATTCCCCAAAATTAACAGGCTCCTGAAAAACTCATAATTTTTTGATTTTTAAATCAAAATGTTGT
>CAYMBJ010000165.1:0-3585 GCA_964388665.1 uncultured Pseudobdellovibrionaceae bacterium
CTGACTGTTCTGACGTGGTAGGATCATAGTATTCTCTTCGAACGAAACTGGCGGAGAGAAGTCGTTGAATTCAGAACCGAGTGCATGGCTTGGGCTTCGTAATTTAAGTGTCTGAAACAAATTTGAATAATTGCCGCGGCAACTTTGTTCTCGGTCTTTAAAACATGCGTTCTCGACAGAAAATTCGTGTTCTCGTTGTTCTCGGAATATATCAAAGTTTTCGACGAGAGCTGGCAAAAAACCTTCTTCAATTGCAGCAAAGTGAGCAGTAACATCATGAGGTTTTGGTAGAGAGACGTATGCCCCTCACGTTCCGAAATCTGCACCCCTCATCAAACACCCTGAATCTGCAGTCGACCGCGCGGCGCATCGAAACGGTGCGTATTTTCTTTTCAGAGATTCAACTATAGCTTCTCGGTTCACCGCTAAACATTTGGAAAATCAACGATGAAATACCAGCGTGGCGACTTTTCTCAAAATTCTCGAATTCTCTTTCTAAGTGCTGTTGCAGTCGTGATTGGCCTCTTTGCAACGTTTATTGCTAAGGCACTTTTGCTTCTTATCAATTTGTTTACCAACCTTTTCTACTTTGGTGTGTTTACCACAATAGTACGTCCGCCTTCGATGGAGCGTTGGGGTCCAGCCTTCATTTTGGCACCAGTCCTGGGTGGGCTCATCATTGGACTGATGGCTCGCTTCGGTTCAGAAAAAATTCGCGGACATGGAATTCCCGAAGCACTTGAGGCTATCTTGTTTGGCAAAAGTATCATGCAGCCCAAAGTGGCTTTTCTCAAACCGCTTTCATCAGCCATTTCAATCGGTTCGGGAGGACCTTTCGGCGCGGAAGGACCAATCATTATGACCGGTGGAGCGGTGGGCTCTCTCATAGCTCAATTTCTCCATCTTACTTCGGCGGAAAGAAAAACTCTTCTTGTGGCTGGTGCGGCGGCAGGAATGTCGGCGGTATTCTCAACGCCAATTGCCGCCGTTTTGCTTGCGGTTGAGCTTTTACTTTTTGAGTGGAAGCCCCGCAGTCTTATACCCGTTGCAATAGCCAGCTCATGCGCTGCGCTCATGCGAAATCACCTGTTGGGTGCAGGACCGATATTTCCGACGGTAACACATATCCCATTCACCGATCTCGCCCTGCTCGGCGCCGGATTCGTAGGGCTTACGACTGGAGTATTTTCAACTTTTCTAAGTAACGCGCTCTACAGGATAGAAGACGTCTTTGATAAACTTCCTTTTCATTGGATGTGGTGGCCAGCAATTGGTGGTCTGGTTGTCGGCATAGGCGGCTATTTTCAACCCCGAGCTTTGGGTGTCGGTTACGATGTAATTGGTGATCTATTGAATAGTCAAATTGGATTGACTCCAATGCTTGCTCTATTTGTCGTCAAAGTTGCTATCTGGATTATCGCTCTTGCCTCCGGTACCTCAGGTGGAGTTTTGGCGCCACTTTTAATTTTTGGCTGTTCCCTGGGGTCACTGGAATCGCACTGGCTTCCAGGTGATTTGCCCGCAGGAACCTGGGCTTTGATTGGGATGGGGTCAGTGATGGGAGGCATGATGCGTTCGCCATTCACCGCAGTTCTTTTTTGTTTTGAACTCACCAAAGACACAGAGGTACTTCTCCCTCTTTTGATAGCATCCATAGTTTCCTATGCCTTCACCGTTTGGGCTATGAGGCGTTCTATCTTGACTGAGAAGGTCGCACGTCGTGGATTTGATATTTTCCGCGAGTACGCAGTCGATCCGTTAGAAAGGTTCACAGTGAAAGATGTTTTTACTAAGACAAACCCATCTTCTTTAGTGACACAAAATGGGATTGGTCTTTCTCAAGTATCGGCGGAACGTAAAGTGCCTACGGTTTTTCAGGAAGAAACCTGTCGCATTGCCGCTGATCGCATGGCTGAATTTGATGTTGCGCACTTATCGGTTGTTTCTCGAACCGATCAAAAAGAATTAGGATTCATTACTTTGCCGGATCTTTTAAAGGCCAGGCGGTTTCATTTTCAGGAAGAATCACATCGGGAAACAATGTTTCCAATATTAAAAAGATAAAGTTGAGTTTGCTAGCGATTCTGGTTCCCACACGAGAACGGGGTTCGAAATGGCGGAGAGAAGTCGCTGAATTCAGAACCGAGTGTATGGCTTGGGCCTCATGACTTATCCGCTTAAAATAACTCTAGATTTTGTGCTTTCCAGATTCAATGAAATTTTGTTCTCGGTGTTGGGAATTCATGTTCTCATCCAACGCGAATGTTCTCGGTTGGTTCTCGCCGGGACGACCAGTTGCACAAGGTGTCCAAGGCCCCTGCCACACGCCAAGAGGAGTTCTTCCTTCTGGGTTGCGCCCGCCGCCCGCGCCCAAGACAACATTGCTGCACGGGCTCTGCAGAGGTCGGCTAGAAAACTTCCGAGGAAGAAGGGATTTGGGTCATTGCCCAAAATTCCGGGGGCGAGAGGGGCGAGCCGACTACAAATTGACGGTAGTCCAATACCTTTGTCGCAGTCCTCCGGCCTTTTATCCCACCTGATTTTTGCCGATAACACTCAGTGAGCAAATCTCTAAAATTATCCAAATCTAGAATTGCCGAGGGACTCGTTTGCGAGAAGAAAGTCTTTCTTTCGGTCCATCACCCAGAGATGAAGGCTCCTGTTTCTGCTGGTCAGCAAGCCCGTTTCGACGCCGGAAATGAAGTCGGTGTCCTCGCGAGAGAATCTTTCCCTAACGGCCACCTCATTGATTGTGAATACTGGGAGATCGATAGGGGCACACAAGAAACGGCAGACTCAATTACCAGCGGAACCAACACTATCTTTGAAGCTACGTTTGGAACTCCTGACTATCACTGTCGCGTCGATGTTCTTCATAGAGAGTCTTCCAGCGATGATTGGAATATTTATGAGGTTAAGTCCGGCCTCGATCCAAAGCCTGAATACATTTTGGATCTGGCGATTCAATGTTGGATTCTTAACGCCTGCAAGATTCGCTGGAATCGCGCTCATATCATCCATCTAAATCGAGATTGCCGTTACCCAGATCTCTCAAACTTATTTGTCCGAGCAGACGTTACCGACGCGGTAAACGACATTCTTGCTGACATCGATGGCGATATCGAAAATATCAAAAAGTTGATCTCAGCCTCCGCTGCGCCGGAAAAGGGAATTGGTCGGCATTGCGAAGCTCCCTACGAGTGTAACTTCAAAGCGCATTGTTGGAAGCACGTTCCAGAGTATTCAGTTTTTGATCTTCCGAACGGCTGGAAGCTATTTGAAAAGGGACGACTCCGGCTGGAGGAGATTACGCTCAAGGATCTTACTCCAACTCAGAAGCTACCTTATGATGTGGCAACCAAAAACTATCAGCACATCGATCGCGAGGGAATTAGAGCTGCCCTTTCGAGTTGGACATTTCCGATGTACCATTTGGACTTCGAGACTATTGGGCCAGCGATCCCTCGTTACACCAACACAAATCCGTACTTCAATGTTCCTTTTCAATTCAGTCTGCACATTCAGACTGATGAACTTCCCCCGATTTGACGGACACTTTTCTAGCATCTGACGCCCCTAAAAGGA
>CAYMBJ010000166.1:0-3277 GCA_964388665.1 uncultured Pseudobdellovibrionaceae bacterium
CTTCCACAAAAGGGCTCCCTCTTTCAAGTTTCAACTAACTTTGAGATGTCTCCAAGAAGCCTCAGACAACGCTCCTTGGGCTCGGCAGTTTTCAAGAATGCAATTCAGTCACATCAATCCAGTTGCCACCTTTGCCTATGGGGACATTCAAATTCGAATCAAACTCAAACCCAACACCAAGTTCCTCTACTACGGAGAGAACAAGTTGGATTTCAGCCAATACTGCAACTCCTTGATTAAAGGTCGGTACAAACTGCAAGATACTGTGATAGTGCGCTCTTTTCAAAATTCACACATCAGCGGTGTGGATTATATCTTTTGTTCGCCCGGACCAATTCACTCTTGGAGCTACAACACTGAAAAAGCATATGACGAAATCGTCGCCTCTCAATACTGGAATAACAATCGCTCTCAAAGAGAGGGATGGATTCCTTACTCAAAATCTAACAACAATCCAATTTATTTTAACTCTGATTTGGACAACCGTGATTGGAGCCCAGCACACTTGTTCCGAAATCTGATCAATATGAGAGCGCACATCTCTGACAAAGACTCAAAGATTTTTTATAATCCAGATGTTATCGCCAACGAAACTTTTCATTTTGGCACGACTCGGCCCGTCTATTGGAATCATCAGACGCTCACGCAAAAGCAATTGTTGGAGGCCATTCAGCCTTTTAAAGAAATTCCAATTCCCCTAAAAAAGCCTACTCTTGAACCACTTGAAATTTCGACATCAGAGAACGATGGGGAATTTCAATCAGAAATCATTCCCGACCCCGGCCAAGGAAACCCTGGGCAATTGTATCCGGAGATTATACCTACATTGAGTGATGGCTTATAGCAGATTCGTCTTAGCGGCACTCAGCCAACTTCGAGCAAAGCCATTGGATTGGCGAAGTTCCGGTCAACTATGCATATGAGTGGCGCCGTGAAATCGCCACGGTATCTGAACCGCTCTCTCACAAATCAGCTCGACTGACCACTTACCTCTCGCGCGCGTTCTTGTCCTTGCCTCGCATTGAGGCGGTGAGTATTGTATCAGTTTTAATTGGAAGTAGGATTTGGTATATTTAGGTTGGTCAAGGGGAGGTGGGCTAAAGGGGGACTATGCGTAAATCTATTCTTGTTGCAAAGATCTTAATATCAGCCGCTTTCATAAGTGTTTTTTTTCAGAACTGCGAAGGTCGTTTTTTTACCGACGAGAGCAATGGGCCTGTATCCCATAGAGTATCGGAATTTAGTGGTGCTACGGACACTCTTGTGCCCGTTGGGAAAATTGCTGGAGACGATACACGTTTTCAAAATGAAGTCTTGAATAAAATTTCTCGCATGAATCATGTGGATTTTGTTCCGTCCACAATAGATAGAAGCAACAATCAACTGAAGTTTAAGCTGGATAACGATCAAGCGCTTGTCTTTGTATTTGCAACAAAGCCTGGAGTTTTTTTACAGGTGAATTCAGGACGTGACCAATTGGGCGCGTCAGGTTCGCTTCAAAAGAGCCGTTTAGGAAGTTTAGAAATGAATGGTTTTTATGAAAATTATGACGTGAAACTCCACTCATTTGATTCAGTTTCAAGTGGGAACCAGGTCGATGATAGGGGAGTGAATTCTAATAGTAACCCCAGCGAAGTCTCTACATATCGCTTTTCACAAGGATGGCATACAGTTTCACTTCCCTTAGGAGGCGTGGAGCAGGCCTATTTGATTAAAGTTCAAGATCCAAAGCCTGACTCAGGATTCCCGTTAGAGCAAAGCATAGGGCAAAGCGCGCAGGGCGGGCAGGGCGCGCAGGCCGGTAAGAATGCAGTGGCCGAACAAATGATGCAGACTCCTCCTGAGCGCAAACCTGCGTCCAATTCTACAACAACTCCAGTGGTGTCGAATCAGCAAAATGAAGACGCCAGTTCAGCAACCAATTCTACAGCGTCTAATGAAGCATCTGGAAAACTCACGGCACTGGACTGGTTTCGCAAGCCTTTTAACCGAAATAGTGCTCACTGGCGACCCATTGGCACTTCAGCTCGGTACTCCGATGATACTGATGCGCGTACTCTTTCTCTGAGGAAGCATACTTTTGTGGTTGTGAATCACCACAATGTATACGGAGCAGCTGCTGCAATGGCGTCGGCAAATAGTCCGAATGTTACAATAAATTGGAACAATCAACTGGGGGGGCGGGGTCTGCCTTTTACACTCCGGATGGATGCCAATCAGCCATTCTTTGATAGCAATCGTGGCGATCGCTCATATGAGCTTTTGAATCCTGTTACCCTGATCGTTGACTCCTTTTATGGACTGGATCGATCGGCAAAGACCGCCTCATTGCATAAGCAGTATGACATTCGTGGGCTGGGTCATGGCACTAAGCCTGGCGAAAGAGTGGGAATGAGTGCCTCTGGATTTTCAAGTTTATTGGGAGCGGTAAGAGCTTTTGAATTGGAAACCAGAGGAATGGCCATACAGCATTCACATCACATTGTGTTTCCCAGATTAGCAAAGCACCCGGGACCTATGACTCTTAGTAAAAAAATACAGTGGCCTGCAGTTGGCGGGGATACAGGAAGCAGTCTTCCGGAAAATAACACTGGTGCAATAGCCTACGGAGAGCTATTGGCCATTCCCCCAATCTCAAAAGGTGGGCCAAATTTTGACAAGTTAAGTCCACCTCTGTCTGAGCCTGGACGACGTCTTTTTGAAGCCTTCAGAAATTATGGACTTTATGCAATTGATGGAGGTGACCATGCTATACTAAGGGCAGACGGCCCCATCAACGCGGAAGTGTTGAATCAAGTCAAATCGGATTTTAAAAACCACCTGTTCAAGTACCTTAGAGCGGTGACAAATTCAGTAGACGGGGCCAATGCGGAAGTGATCACCGGGACCAAATACTCCCAAAGAGGCTCTCTGGGAACGCCCTCGTATCCTGCTGGTGGTGGCCAACCGCTGGCTCCAAATGTTGGATATCCGCAGCCCTGAGAAGACGTTGCATCTCTTGTGGAGGCGCTCAAGGTTTGTATCAAAAGGAGTAAATCTACTCCTTGTTTTTCGAAATTTGTGTTGATTGGGCGTGGAGTAGATTCAGTTTGCTAGCGATTGGCGAAAAGAAACATGTCACAATGGTATTGTTGGGGTGCAAATGCAGTGGAAAAAATACCGTCTCAATTTGATAAAAGTCATGTTGCTTTCAATATTAGTTGTTGGCTTTCAAAACTGTTCCCCTAAGGTGGACCCCGTTGTCTAGACAAAAAAATGAATAAAATAAGAAATAAAA
>CAYMBJ010000167.1:0-3187 GCA_964388665.1 uncultured Pseudobdellovibrionaceae bacterium
CACCAGAACCCAATCTTTGAAAGGCGGCGGGCCATCATTTATCGGAAGGCTTGCCTTTATATTCAACCTGGAGAACCTATGCCCTCTTTTATGAAGCACGTATTAGGCTGTGTTTTAGCCACTATGGTGCCACTTCTTGTCAATCTTTCGAATCCACTCGCAGCCGCCGCCGATTTACCCATAAATGCTACACGCGATGAGTTTCTCGAGTTTCAATTTCGTATGCAGGTGGGTGCGGCTCCTCTCGGCTCAAACCAGTTCGAAGTGTCTCCGGAACTCTTTTTATCTGCCGGTCCAGCCTGTATTTCGGAAAACCCTGGTCTGTTTGATCCACAGACCAGATCGAATAATACGGCGACGAGGGTTGCTTTAGAGAGATTGAAAAGAAAGCTAGAATTCGTTGAGGTCCGGGAGCCAAATGATGATTCTTATTTTTTAGGTAACCCAGCAGACATTCAATTCCACGTTTGTACATTAATGATTGCAATGGGAATTTCAAACCCTATCGATGCCCTTTCAACAATGGTTCCAACTAGCTTTATAATTCGGGCGCTGGCTATGCCCGATATCGATGAGGTTGCGCTAGGTGGTCTTTACAGAATGTTTTCCGACCTGACAGAGTTGACGCCAGTTATGATAGAAGACTTCTTTAGCTCTTTCTTCAAAAGAAATCATATAAGTTGGGTAATGGCAGAGTCTGTGATCATGAGCACGTTTGCTTCCGCATCCCCTGCCCACGCACTCCTTAAAAAAACCTTTCTGCAATACTTCTATGGTTCAGCAATATTTCAGCGCTATAAAATCTATTTTTCCAAACTTATTCTTCAGGAGATGAGCCCCGACCGGTTTAGTAAAGAGTTGAGGGCTGAGATCCTTCAATTCAGCGTGGGAAAGCTAAACGACAGAGTCTTATCTGATACAGTTTTTAATTCCTTTACTATGTGGGAGTTCAGCCTCGAGCAAGTCGTTACCATTTACAAACAATTTGGCCCTCTATTGTCGCCCGCAGAGAAGCTTGATGCGATCCAAAGAGTGACTGCATCGTTTACTTCCGTGACGTCTGAATTGAAACAAGAGATTCTTTCGTTGATGAGATCTCCTGCGCTAAATATCGAGCAGAAGAATGTACTCCTTCTTACTGTTTTGTCCGCCCCAAATAAGTACAGTAAATTCGGATTGCAGTTTATCGTGACACTCCTTACAGAAGAATTGAGAAAGTCGACTTGGGACGAATCAATATTCTCCAATATGGTATCCCTGGTTCGTGATAACGAGTTACCCGAAGTGCAGAAAAGGATGCTTCTGAATGGTTTGCCTCAGGATTTAACTATGACTAAAGAAAAGGTTGCCGATCTATTGGCTGCCGTAGAGTTTTTCCTCCTCACCAGTCTGGTTCCCGGAGCTGATGTTAAAACGGCGGTTGATAGGATCATCCAGTTGGCTCCAAAAGACAATCGGACGAAAAGCTTCCTTAAAAGAATAGTCAGTCATGGCTCCTATTCTTCCCTTACCGACACGATCACGTGGGAGCTCATCAGGCACTACGATCTTGATGAAAATGAGATCACCAGCTTGATTCGGGCGTATTTCGAAAATGGTAGTCCAGCGAGCCCTCAAATTATCGATGCGTTGATACGAAAAAATGAATTAACGGCTTCCGTCGTAAGGTATATGGCAGCAATGCCAAACGACTTAGCAAAAAAAGAACAATTTAAAAGTATTCTTGAGTTTGTTATGAATCACCCAATCACAGATGAACAAACAAAAGGGCAGATTCGCTTCAAGGTAACGGGCGAAATTCCAACCCTCACAGATCTCCCCACGATTGACTGGAATTGAGGGCTGCCATTAAAGGAGTTCTGACCAACTGAATTTCGGATGTTAACTTAGAGCCAGGTATGGACCCGGCCGGGGGATGCAAGAAAAATTTGACTCGATAGTGCAAATTTGGTCGAGATGCTGCGGAGGCCTGGTCAGGGGTCACGTCGCACAAAGAGTCTGCCAAGTCCGTTTTCGGGCAATCTTAAATAGGCGCGCGCTGTAACAAAGAATTTTTAGATAGGCTCTTCATATAAGCTGGAGTTAGCCTCGTTTAAGCTCGCTAAACACGCCGCCAAGAAACAACCCAAGAAATGCAAAGAGCAATCCAAGGAGAGGGCTCCCGAGGAAATAAGTTATAGCCAAGACATATTGTTTAGTTTGAAGTAGCTGTAGTGCCTGAATTGAAAATGCAGAAAAGGTCGTAAAGCCTCCTAAAAGGCCTACTGTAAGGGCGACCAATAGCTCATGCGAGATCAAATTTTTTTGTTGACCAAGCGCAAAGAGGGTTCCAATCAATAAAGATCCCACGCAATTAATGAGGAAAGTAGAGATCGGAAATGCAAAATTTACCCTTTGAGCCATTAGTCCATCAATCAAATAACGTCCTAACACTCCTACCATTCCAAAAAACCCAATTAATAATATTTGCAGAACAGGCCCCCTCTTACAAAAAACTAATATCTAAGTGAGCATCAAGCAAACGTAAAATATCAAGCTAATTTCAGGCGAATCGAGCAATTCACTCCAGAGAACTGGGATTACAAAAGGGGAATGCTTGAAAAGATCCGGGACGCCTTGGCAAATATGGCCTGCCCAGTTAGGCAAATCTCCTACCCCAAGTTTACTTATGAAACGATCTATTACCTAACTGAAAGGAGTTCTGTAGACATCTTGAATGGAAATCGTCCCTTCGAGCGAACTTTGAAGTGGCTCAAGGAAAAAAAATGGCGGTGCCCGTTTCAATGTGCTCACAAGTGGCAGTAGGTACTTGCCTTTGCAAACCGAAATCACCATTTTTTTGGCTGAGAATCTGAACCCAGTTACCGTCAGGATCTTCAAATGTGGCCACGAGAGAAGGACCAACATCAAAAATAGTTTTTGACTTATCGTTGTCTGGATAAAATCGGACGCCTTTCTTCGCCAGATCATCGACCGTCGCCCGAATGTCATCCACGAGAAAGCTTATCATGATCGACTGTTTCTGTACGGTAGAACTGGGGTATGATATAAAATCGAGCGCAAAGCTGGAACCCTGAGGCACCTCAAAGGCCTGCCAGGTATTGTCTCCATAGCCCTTCTTTATTCCAAGAGTGTACTCATACCAATCCGCCAATTCTTTATTTGGAGTATGAATATAGGCTACTGA
>CAYMBJ010000168.1:0-3120 GCA_964388665.1 uncultured Pseudobdellovibrionaceae bacterium
ATAAAAAAATTTCAACTTATCTTTTGCCACGAATGAAAGTGAACGGCATTAATATCAGAGTGAATATGTGGGAAGGGCCGTGAGTACTCAATTGACCATTCACAGGCCCAATTCTAACTGAAAAACTTTTTAAGCTCCGAAATCAGGATTTTTATAATTTTAAGAGAAGTGTCATCCGTACGGTAGGCAGCACAGATACTGTATGCTCCAAAGCGTTTTTCAGGAACCCCCTTCACTTGAATCTTTCTAATCAATTTTTGAGCTACGGCTTCTTCGGCATTTCGAGTGGGAATTGCTGCAATGCCGAGACCCTGTGAAGAGAGTCTTATGGCTGCTTCAAAACTATTCACCTCATACAAGTGAGTTGAACCTAGGTTTAACTCAGATAGGTAACGAGGAATAGGAAGTCCTTGCTCAATGTGAGCATGAACATCGGTCATGACGGGTATGTTCTGTATATCGGAAGGCATCAGCATAGTCTTTTTTAATTGTGGAAAGAGATCACAGTTTTCTTTCGGACCAACATAGAGACCAAAATTTCCACTGTACAAATAAACCTTTTCAATTTTTGAATGGGAAACTGGTTCAACTGTAACGGATAGGTGGTAGTCGTTGTTAATGACTCCCTCGACAATAGGGTCGACTCGTCCACTGAATAGAGAGACTTGAATTTGAGGGTACTTCTCTTTGAGTGCCCTTAAAAATCTTGGCCAAACATGAACCGCTAATGTTTCGTGCGTAGCAAGCCTCAGGTGGCCTGAATTTTCATCTTTGGGGGCGTGCAACCTACTTTCAACTGAAATGACGTCGAGGTGAAGTCGTTTGCTAAAGTCGTAGAGAACCTGTCCCGTCTCGGTAAGTTCAACACCTCTAGATTTTCTTTCTAACAACTGTGTATCTATGGCTTCTTCTAAAGTCATCATTGAATGAGATAGAGAAGACTGACTAATGTTTAAAACTAAGGCTGCGCCCGATATGGAGCCGACATCCACAACTGTTTTAAACGCAACTAGCTTTTCGAGGTGATCCTTCAAGAATCCTGTTTTCATACCGTCCCATCGTATTTTTCGATATTAGATTTCTAAATATTGTATTTCTCTATATCAAAAAAGTGAATTACACAAGTGGGGTGCTCGAGGAACAGAAGAACAATCTTCGGAAGAAACAACACTTAATGCTTAGGAGAAGAAAATGAAGAAAACTTTAATAATTGTAATTTCGCTTTTTGCGATTTGTGCCAGCGCATTTGGGAGTGCGCAGACTCCAGAAGAAAGACTGGTTGAATTAGGAATTGAGCTGAAGACACCTAATGAGTCTGTCGCCAATTATGCAAACGCGGTGAAATTGGGAAATTTAATTTTTCTATCTGGGAAGGGACCAGAGTTGCCTGAAGGGGGAGTTATGACAGGTAAGGTAGGTCAAGGCTTGACGACAGAGCAAGGGAAGGTAGCTGCCCGATTGACAGCCATCACTCTGCTTGGAGTGCTAAAACATGAGTTGGGTGAGCTGGTTCGAATTGAGAAGATCATTAAACTGAATGGAATGGTAAATTCAACTTCAGATTTCACCAGGCACCCTGAAGTCGTCAATGGAGCTTCTGATTTATTGGTGGAAGTTTTTGGAGATCAAATAGGAAAACACGCAAGAGTAGCCGTAGGCGTGAACTCGTTGCCTTTTGGTATCCCAGTAGAAATAGATATGATCGTCAAAGTCAGAGAATAAGTAGATATTTTAAAAAGGAGAAAAAATGAACACTAAAATTATGATCACAGCGATATTGATGGCTTTTGCCGCCAGTCATAGCACTTTTGCGGTGTCACCTTCCGAGAAGCTGGTTGTCGTTGAACAAGAGAACGGCACTGTAAGTTCATACGAAGCGACCACGGGCCGCCTTTTAGGTACCGTCCGGGTAGAATTGAATCCTCATGAAGTTGCAATTAATCAAGAAAGTACCCGAGCATATGTTACCAACTTTGGGGTGCAGGACTACGATCATACGATTGGAATACCTGGATTGAGCATCTCGGTGATTGACCTTAGTAATATGAGGGAACTGCACAAACTCTATGTTTATGAAGAGGGAGAAAACCCAGAGCAGGCAAACAAGGGACCGCATGGAGTTAGATTAAGGCCACCTTTTGAGTCGCTGCTTTACGTTAACGTGGAATTCTCTGATGAGATGCTTGTATTTGATATTTCTACAAGAAAGATCGTCAATCGGTTTCCAGTAACCAAAGGCACTCACAATTTTGTATTCTCAAAAGACGGCAGCACACTTTACTTGATGGCGGGGAAAGCTGGAGTGGTAAAAGTGAACCCTGAAAATGGCAGCGTGATTGACAGCCATATGAGCTCAACACCTGCACGAGGTCTGTCACTTTTAGGCACTAGCAATAACCTCATTGTTTCTGGAGTAGGAGAGATAACCATAGTGAATGGGGACACAATGGAAGAGATCACTAAGTTTTCAAATTTAGGGGTGGGTCAGATTCTCTATTCAAGCTCAACTCCTGATGGATCTCTCATTGTAAGTCCTGCTGTGTGGGATCAGAAGATTCTCATTATTGATACCAAGAGTGGAAAGATCATCAAGACTTTAGAATCAGGGGAAGATCCGGTGTCTGCCATCGTCAGCAAAGATGGAAAGAGAGCTTACGTTTCGAATGCCAAAAGTGATTTCGTATCAGTTATTTATTTGGAGCAGTTTACGCAATCTAAACTCAAAACCAATATTGGACCCAACGGATTGGGCTTGGCTCAATAACAAGAAGGAAAATATTTGAGCTATAGAGGTCTTGCCACAGAAGCAGCAGTTCTTTTTAAGTCATTGGCGCACAATTAAGTTCAGCAAGCTGTTGTTGAATCTGAAATCAGCATAAAAACAGGAACGGTTGCAATCACTGTATCCGTGAATGGGTGTCTTGGATCTCAATTCTACTACTGCATTCTCAAGAAAGGTGGGAATTAGGAGCATTTTTTCTAAAACGAAATACAGCTTCCTAAGGATGGAGAGCTATTGGCGATGCATATTTTAGCGCTCTTTCACTGCCGCTTAGATGTAAAAATGTCATTACCAAGGGAAACTGTCGGTGTAATTACCAAGCGACTTTGTCGGTATCG
>CAYMBJ010000169.1:0-3079 GCA_964388665.1 uncultured Pseudobdellovibrionaceae bacterium
TTTCATAAAACTCCGTATACTTCGACTCTGCCAAGCGGTCACTTAAGAAATCTCTCTGGCCTACGGCGCTGCCACAATTGATTTGGCTTCTGGAGTGGCTGAATCGAAGCTCTTGGTACTGAAGTCAGCGCTTAGTATTCGAGGGGGTTCAAAACCCACCCATTTATTCACTTGGCCTTCAAGTCAGCGACTTAGCGGCCAAACCAAATCTCTGGCTAAATCTGAGGAGCACAGCGCAAATTGGCTCAGCTCCTGCCAAGGATCGAAGGGTTTTATATCCAGCCCTACCAGGTTAACGGCGGACCCTGCGGAAGACTCAACTGAACATCGCCATCCCTCGGCTCCCAACATTCAATGTGATCTTCGAAAACGCCACACTTTGTGTAAAGTTCGGAAGCGATCATATAAAGTGGTTCTCGACCAAAAGTAGGAGTGGTAGCACCTTCATTATAATAACGCCCCCAACATTTTAACCCGTCGTCTGTGTAAATACAAGCATCATGTCGTCCTTTAACCAGCTGTCTGGGATTTTTTAGCAGGTCTGGAACATTCAAATCTCCAAACTCATTGGACTTCCCCCAGCAATAAACTTTTCCATCATCAATTGCACATAAGTTCCAACCAAAGGGCACAATTTCTTCTGGGGACTTAACTTCTGATGGATATTCGATAGGCTCTGCGCCCCAACAGACGGGTTCGCTGTCTGAGTAGACACAGGCTGTACTGACTGACATTTTTAAACCATGAGGATTGACGAGCCCCTTTGGTATGTTCTCAATGAATTTCTTCCCGAAAGGGCCAGTCGTGCCCCCCCAGCATACCACTTCTTCATTGACGATAGCACAAGTTAGTTCTCGAAAGTTACTCACCATCTCGCGTACGGGCCCCAAGTCGCTCGTAAGTTTAATGTAGCTGTCATGAAAATTATTTGAACAGTGAATTTTCCCTTCGTATTCAATACAAGTAAAATCTGACTCCGTAAATTTTGTGATTTTTGCAGGGTCTATTGTTTTTAATTGTAAGCCATATGTTCCGTAAGGAAGAGTGAGGCCGTCAATATACGGATGAGAATCAGAATGGCATATAACGCCGTAATTGGAAGTCGCACACAGGCGATTGAATGGTCCTTCGAAAGAAAAATCTTGTGGGTTTAGAAATCCACGTGGCACATACGTTTGTCCATCCCTCCGTCCCCAGCACTTTATTCCGGCTTCAGTGACGGCACAACTATGCTCATAGCCTGCCTTAACAACGCTCGGATTGTATATCCAAGGTGACGGAGAGGTTTTGGCCCAGTTGTTAAAGCCCCAGCACCTAATCTGATTTTCAGAAATCACACAGCTGTGGTCCACGCCGGCAGTCAGTGAATGAGGATTTGTAATATCCTCTGGCACTTCAATTTGCTTTTGGCTGTTGGTTCCCCAGCACTTCACTCGCTTATCAGTGATGACGCACGTGTACCCACCACCAACTGCGACTTCAGTAATGTCAGAAAGATCCTCGGGAATTAAAACACCTGGCGAATGCCCCCCCCAACACCGCAGCCCTACGTCCGTGATGACGCACGCATGATCACTGGAGACTCGCAACTGTCGAGGGTTAACAAGTAAACCAGGGACTTCAGATAGAATTGATGGACTCTTGCCCCAGCACCTAATGTTACCTTGATCGATTGCGCAAGTGAAGGTTTTACCTGCGGCGATTTCTGTCGGCGCGACGATATCGGACGGGACATCGAGCTGACCTTGTTGATTGCTTCCCCAACAAATAATTCGGGTATCAGAAATTGCACAGGTATGCTTAAAGCCAGCGGAAATCTGAGATACATTTCGCAATCCTGTTGGCGGGCTTGACTGCAAAAATGAATTGTCGCCCCAACAGCTGATACCGTAATCAGATAGCGCGCAGGAATGGTTATATCCCACGGTCAGCTGCTGAATTTTAGCAGGCTCTTTAAAAAACGGCGCACTCACGATTTTAGTATTGGCTAAAGCTGTGCCAAAGGGTGCGCTCAATAAAGCAAACAAAATTAAATAATGCCGGGTCACGAGTTTCCTTTCCTAATGGATATCCCACTCATAAACCTTTGCTCCTTGTTAAATTTGACCAAATATAAATCAGGTTGGACTACATTAGTACCCCCCCCTGGAAAGATTACCCTAATGGATATTTTTTGATCATTTGGAAATTTTTGGATCTGGTGCAAAGAAATTTGCGACAAAAATTCTTCGAGAATCTAAGTTGAATTGAAGAAGTCTATTAGCGGATAAGGCTTTCAAAGCCCATATTTGGCATTTTGGCCAGGTACTCCTGAGGGTCCCCAGGTTCAATTTCCGGCATTGCCCTGAAGAAGGGACTCTTTACAGAATCATTCAAGACAATTGGCTGGGATTCCAACGGCAGGTATCGGCCGATGGTGGCTCATTGCCAGATTTCGTGATCAAGGAGTTTGAAGAGTATCTTCGATGTGGGATTCTGGCCTATGGGTTCTTGAGAGCCAAGTGTGAGTCCTGCAGTCACGAACATTTGGTGGCTTTTAGCTGCAAGCGCCGGGGCTTCTGCCCAAGTTGTGGAGCTAGACGCATGAGTGAGACCGCCGCTAGTCTTGCGGACTCAGTTCTGCCACTTAAGCCAAACCGCCAATGGGTGTTGAGTTTTCCGATCCCGATCAGGCTGTGTTTGGCGGTGCGACCGAAAATCATGGGTCGAGCTCTTGAGATCACAACCTCTGTGATCTCGAAGTACTACCGAAAAAAAGCGGGCCTTCCATCTCCCAGAGCCAAAACCGGAGCCGTGACTTTGATCCAAAGGTTCGGCGGGAGCCTGAACTTAAATGTGCATTTTCACCAAATCTTTATCGATGGCACCTATGAGCTCGGAAAAGATGGCAAGCCCGCAGACTTCTTTGCCAGTCCCGCACCGACCGTTAAAGAGCTCAAGGAATTATTGCACGAGATCATCACCAGACTCACCCGCTACCTTGTGCGCCAAAAGATCATCGTAAAAGACGAGGAGCCTGGCCTCGTTCAGCTTGAGATCGATGATTCGGACACCTTTACCAAGCTCCAAGCCCATTCGG
>CAYMBJ010000170.1:0-3007 GCA_964388665.1 uncultured Pseudobdellovibrionaceae bacterium
AAAACTTTAAAAATCAAAAACTGCAATTTGCTGCGGGGATTCCGCTAATCCGGGTTTGTTATTATCGGCACAGGCTTGATATTGTTTGAAAGACTGACTTGGAACTGTGAAAACTTTGCTTCGACTATTGCGACGAAGTCCTCATTCGCGTGCAAGATGAGAGGCGCGGATACCCCGATCAATACCTGAAAGCTGATCGCTAATAGTCGAAGACTGTAAATTAAATCACCTGCCCTTTAAAGGGTGACTCAACGGAAAAAACTGCAAATTAACTTGATAGACTTCTCTACAGTTGGATTCCGAAAGATCATTGGCAATCTTATAAACTGACTCTAAAAAAAGAGTCTTAGCTTTTTCAATTTTTTTGGGATCTACAGCAATCGTCAATCCGGTGATGAGACGCTTTTCAAAAGCCTCATCAGACGTTGCCGTTTTTAGCTGGACCTGGGCTCGTGAAATCATTTGTTGATGAAACTCACGGACCTGCGGCCATGTGCGCGATGTAGGAAAGCGAATCTTACTAAAATCGACCGACCGGATTCCTTCGCCATCCGTTCTGAAAAATCCATTCTGCTCCAGAAGCTCCAATGCCTCTTGAGCTTCGTCAGATGATATTGGAATTCTTTGCGAGATCCAAATTGCATCATAGACAAAGTCTTCAGTAGTAGCCAGAACTGCAATGGCAGAGTAAAACCATTTCTTAAGAAGCCAATAATCAGGTTGTGTGAGCTTTCTATACTCAGCGTCTTGCGTCCGAGCGTCCTTATTCTGAGACTCAACCAGGTAGGGCGCACCAGACTTCTCAAGGGGCTTTACGACATAGTTGTCCATAATTTCCTCTTGCAGCTGCTTCGACTGAATTGGATCCAAGCGAAAGGCTTTAGCAAATCTAGCAAAGTGCTTGGCTGGAATTTTTTTAGCGCCCTTCATGATTTTTGAAAGGTAGCTTGGTGATATCTTCAGACGAATTGCGATAGCCCTCAAAGATAGACGTGGATTCTGTTGCTTTAGTAGAGAAAACGCCTCATTTAAAATTAACTGTGATCGTTCCATCATTAACCTTTTGTCTAAAGAGCTCATAGAAATCATTCAATATTCTGGATAGAATTTGATCGGCGCGATTGGGATCATCGAATATTGATTGCAGATAGCGAGGAGTTTTCACCAAAAATGTACCCGTGTCTTCAATTGAAAAGTCAGATATGGTTGCGGCTGTGGAGTGAGACTGCTCTCTGGCGGTCGCTTCGAATCTTGCCATAAGAAGATGAGTGATAAATGTTTGAATGACTGCAATCATCGTTGCATCAGCATCGAACCAAGAATTCATTTCTTCTGCCCGCAAAACCAAGCCCATGAGGCGCGCCTTGATACCACCGGCGTCGAAGTCGCCTCCTCCACCTACACCGATAACACCACCCTCCAGAGCTTGGGTAGAGTGCTGTGGAAGTGCCTGAAGCTCGTCCCAGCGAATAAACTCCGAATCAACGGAGGTTGGTGCTTGAGCCAGCCATTGCATGGCAACAGTGAGCTGATAGTCGTCGTCATTCAGGTTCAATGCACCCATGCTATCGTGAGCAGCGACGGTTCTCTGTAGCTCACTGGTAGAAAGCATCCAGTTGCGAGCCGAAATTTCAATGGACGATTCTTTCGAGTTGCGCTGCCAACGACCGCCAGTGCGCACACCATCTGTACTGTCTATTGAAACCGATTCCACAAACTCCACTGGAATTTGCATTATTTTATTCTCAAGAGCACTTAGATCAATCGATCCAAGATTCTTATGCCCCTGAGCGATTAGCTCTCTAATATTGTAAAGAGCGGCATCTTGAAATGACTGAACCAACTCTTCGTGGGTTTTAGTGATTATTTGCCTTCGAGCTTGCCCATCTGAATCCAAGGACTTTACCTCAAGGGTAAATGTCTGCGAACTCTGCGCCCAAGCCTGCGACAGAGGAGCGGCGAGCACAAGGACAATTGATAAAATCAGCTGAATCATATCCGTAAAATTAGCAAAATGAGTGCCAAATCAGGCGACTTTTCAGACACTTAGGGCGTCATTCAGTGACCAACTAATGGGCGAATTGGACCAAAAAAGTCCATTTACATTGTTTAAGAGTTTCGGGTCAGGCGTTGACTTAATGGGACACACCTTTATTACAAAATGTCGGACCTGAAACTAAGTGCTGCCATCACCGGTGCTATAAGATGGCAACACTTTTACAAAGGAGAAGATAAAATGAAACAACTAATGCTCACCACTCTTATAGCGCTCACTACCCTCACCGGCGCCCCTTCCAGTGCTGACTTCGACTCGAAGGGCAGACCTCATCAAACTCGATTTTGTGTCGGCATGTATGAACTCAGGGATCTCCGCACGGGTGATGACATAAATACGTTTCCAGTAAAATGCGAAGAGGCACTTCAAAAGATTCGCCATGGGATGTTTTGCATAGATATGTTTACTGTTAAAGATGTATGGAATGACCAAGAGATCAGTACATTTCCAGTCACTTGTGAAAAGGCCCTTCGAGAGATGAAACGCGGACTTATTTGCACAGACCTATTCGAAGCGACCAACCTTTTTACCAAAGAAAAGGTAAGTACATTTCCAGTAAAGTGCACTGATATTCTTTAAATTTTAACTACCAAAAACAGGCAAACATTAATCCGGCAGCCAAACGAGTGAATAGTGGATGGTAGCCGCCTCATGTCCAGCCATGGGCGGCACTTGAAGATCCATAAGGACAACATCAACAACTGCACTGGCTTTGTATGGCGCCCAGTCGCAGCAGTGAACGTGTCATCCACTGCTGTGCCTGTTAAGAGCCTTGTATGGACCCGGCCTGGGGATGCAAGAAAAATTTGAAGTGATAACGCAGATTTGGTCGAGATGCTGCCATGTATCCGGCCTTTTTGTGGGTTAAACCCTGGCCCTGATGGAATTCGCTTCCCAAGGAGATGTCTCAAAGTTAGTTGAAACTTGAAAGAGGGAGCCCTTTCGTGGAAT
>CAYMBJ010000171.1:0-2979 GCA_964388665.1 uncultured Pseudobdellovibrionaceae bacterium
TTAAGGTGGTACACAATCAGGAAATCGCCTGGTACAATTCACGGAAATTCGACAATATGTCGTTAAAATAACATTATTGCTACTACAATGTCCACAATAGGTTTTAATATTCTCAGGAGGTCAGTATGACAATAAAGATAGATCACATCAATTTAACTGTGGAGAATTTGAATGGCAGCGTCGAATGGTATCGCAAGGTCTTCGGCTTTGAACTTGTCGAATCTGGGACGACCGTTCAAGGCAATAAATGGGGAATCGTCGCTTTTAACGATTGTATGATTTGTATGACAGAATATATAGGTAGAACTGCCGCGGACAAAGTTGAGGACAAATCGACTCACCAAATCTATCACTTTGGAATTCGCGTGTCAGATATGGCGCGGTGGCAGAAAGCTGTTCAAGAAAATCATCTCAAGGTCCACTACGGTGGCGAAATCAACTACCCGAATTCTAAGTCATGGTACGTTCATGATCCATCAGGCCACGAGATCGAAGTTTCATATGCTGAACAGGGACGGCTGCAATTTCCAGGAGGAGGTGTCCAATGAATATGACAATTCTTGTTTACAGATGGAAAATTAAACAGGGCAAACAGAAACAATTTGAAGAGAGCTGGTCTGCTGTGACCAAGGCGATTAGAAATCAGTGTGGCAGCTATGGCTCACGCCTTCACTTGGCGCCAAACGGTGAATACGTCGCCTATGCGCAGTGGCCTGATATTTCTACTCGCGAAAAATGTGAACTCGATCGGTCTTCTTCGGCAGTTCGAAAGCTCATGTTCGACGCGATTGAAATTTCATACCCAGAGGAATGTTTGGAGTTGAAATCTGATCTGCTATTAGGTTAAACTGGAGGGAACGGCAATTCTGGCCTGAAAACTTTTTTGATAGAGGCCGAGCACGAGGAATCTATGCGATTTTTTGAAGATGGTCTTTTTGGCCTTCGGGTGGGTCAATGGTCGCTCATAAGCGTAGCATGTGCTCCTTCGAATTGAGATTGGGCACCGAGAGAGTCGCAGATTTTCCTTTCTCAGGATCCTGTTAACCTGATATTCTTGATAAGCATATGCTTAGATTGATTTGCTACTGGATCAGCAGTATACGGAGGAAATATGAGTCAACTTAGAAAATCAGAGGAACGAGGACTGGCAGATCATGGATGGTTGAAATCTCGCCATTCATTTTCATTTGCCGAATTTTATGATCCGAAATTTATGGGTTTTCGATCTCTGAGAGTAATTAATGAGGACCGTATCGAAGGTGGAACTGGATTCGGAAAGCATGGGCACAAAGACATGGAGATCATCTCTTACGTGGTCAAGGGCGCTTTGCAACACGAAGATTCTATGGGTACAAAATCTATTATTCGACCTGGTGAGGTCCAAAGGATGACTGCCGGCAGTGGAGTGACTCATTCCGAGTACAACGCTCAACCGGATGACGTTACACATTTCTTTCAAATTTGGATTCTACCGAAAGAGACCAATGCGACACCTGGCTATGGGCAAAAATCGTTTGAGACTGAACTCAATACAAAGAGTTCAGTCCTAGTGATTTCAGAAGATGGCAGGGATGGCTCGATCGACATAAATCAAGATGCTGATATGTACATTTCACGCCTGAGCAAAGGCGATGACTTTGAATTTCAGCTTCGCCCCGGCAGAGGTGCTTGGTTGCAGATTGTTCGTGGCAGTCTGAATGTGAACGGAGAGGAAGTTTCCACTGGGGATGCTGTTTCATTTGAAAATGGAGAGCTGCTGAAGATAAAGGCTGGGGACAAGAGTGAATTCATTCTGTTCGACCTAGCATAACGGCACCTAAGATTTACTAAAAAGTTTTGCGAGAGTGATGGTGAATGACGCGCCCGAAGCCGGCTTCGACAAAAATCACTTGAAATTGAGACCGGCTAATTCGAGAGATTGTTTCAATTTCAGCATTAGGTCCAGTCATTAGAATCGACAAAATATCCCCGCATAAAAGTCTTTCGCTCCAATTTTCCCAGCATGGCCAAAACACTATCGGTCGATGTAAAGCCTTCATATATTGTAATTCCTCGATTCTGCATCTCAGTTAACATGCCCTGATAAAGCGCTAATCCGATGCCTCGCCCTTGATGACTTGGGTGAATTGCGACAGTTGCAATAAATGCAGTCCTGCTCTTGGGATCATCAAAAAAGCCAAAATGCCCGACTACCGCTCGCCCCACAAGAACAGAAAAAGCTCTTTTTTGACGAACGAGTCCTCCAAGGAACTTTCTACACATAGCAGTTGCTCCCTTTTTGGTGAAAACTTCATGCATAGTTGACGACACATTGCCTTGATGTGCTCTTAGCTCTATTCTGACGGCTCTTTCAATATCAGATTTTTTCATTCTTAAAATTTTAATACGGGGAGTTTTCCTTATAGAAAGATGCTTGAGTCCCGTTCTAACTCTACCGAGTGTCAAATGAATGGTTTTCATAGCGTATCTTTCAAAATATCTCTGACTCATAAAATCGGATTCAAAGACTTGAATCATTGCGGTCGATTCAAGTTTCTTGATATCTTTAGCAAACTGCAGTTGAAATTCCTTTTGAGCAGAAGCTCTTGCAGAGCAGAAAAGAAAAGGAAATACATAGATTTCTTTCCCTAACGGCGGAAAAAATACTTTTTTATAATAATAAAAATAGGATAGTTTTCCACCTCTGGTATGTTTGAAGCGGATATGCTGAGCATTTCCTTCTGAGATTTCAGAAAGATTTTTTCGCGCCTGAGACAAGAATCTAGGACTTGGCCTTCTCCCAATCGCAATCTTGTAATTGGCTATATATTTAGAAAGGGCACTCTCAATTACGTCTTTCATGGGCCCCTTACATTATGGAAAAGTCTATAAAATTGAACTTTAAAGATGTATAAGAATGTCTGACAATTAAATCAACTTAGGACCGTAAGCGATAATTTATCCACACCGGTTTTCGAGATGACGGGGTCTTGACACTGC
>CAYMBJ010000172.1:0-2975 GCA_964388665.1 uncultured Pseudobdellovibrionaceae bacterium
ACTTTCCTGATTGAAATCTATAGATTTTAATTTACTGCAATCCGCCGATCCGGGTGGCTACTACGAAGGCGAAGGTATTAACCACGAAAGCCAGCCATTTGTTGGTAGGCTTGTCTTGCAACCCATCCTCGATGGTCGAGGCTTCACCGTTAAATTTTCAGCAACAGGCAAAGACGGCACGGTTTATCATCAAGAAGAATCCACCATCGCGCCGTCGATCAATGAAAAGCTGGTTCTGTGGAACTTCAACACGAATACACCTGGAATGGTTGCCCATGAGTTGAGAGATTCACAGCCTAAAGCAGGTGTCACCAAATCGCTCGTGTTTGGTTTCAATCAACCATCTGACACCAGCATGTTCCGTGAAGAAATTGCCTTGGATGTTCTGAGCGACGGCGGCCTTGCTTACACCTACTCTTGGGGAATGCCAGGTGGAGAGTTCAAAGAACGCTCTGGTGTTCGCATGAAGCGAAAAGGAACTGACTGCCAAAAGGTCGAATTCTTATCCGCAACTTTGCTTGTATCAAAAGATTCAAAACGTTTGGCTGAGTTTTACCGCGATGTCATTGGTGTTCCGCTTGAAGATGAAAAACATGGCGACACCGAACTCCACTACGGATGTGAACTTGGCGACCTGCACTTTGCAATCCACCCATTAGAAAACTTCAAAGACACAGGCTATGGAACTGGTTCAGTCAAATTGGCTTTCAGGGTTTTCGACATGGATCAGTTTGTAAAACGCATTGAGAGCCACGGCGTGAATCTGGCCTACCCGCCAAAAGATATGGGCTTCGCCAAGATGACGGCACTCTCTGATCCAGATGGCAATCATATTGAATTCACCGAATTGTCTGATCGCTGGTTCAAGCATCTGCAAAGCCGTCGTTTGCAAGGCTACGATATCGTCCAGCAGTGGCAACAGTTGAAGAAGAGCTGATGATGAGATCAACCACTTCCATCAAATTTCACGCTGTAGCTCGAATTGTTATCGTACTGTTTCTTGGTTTCACACCAACTTTGAGCTTCGCTCAAGATTGGAAGTGGACTGGCTTTGAAGTCATTGGCAATCGAACTGTCACAAAAGCGGATATCCTTTCACTCCTGCCGGTTAAAGTCGGCGATGTATATAAGGAAGACCCATCATCCTGGAAAAAATGGTGTTCCGACATAAAGAAGCAGTTCAAATTCCACTACACGGAATGCTCTGCTGTTCGTTATCTCAATTTTGAAGCCTATGTCGTCATCGAAATTGTCGAGGTTGGTTATGAATATCGAAGTAAATTTAGAGCCGACCCAACGGGCGATATTACTCTAGCCTCAAGTGAAGTCTTAGATCTCTACGAGCGACTCTACAAACGATTGTGGGAGTTATTCAATCAAGGCATCGCCGCTCAGGAAACCACCGACAAAGGTTATCTCGATTACTCCGACAAGCAAATGCACAATATTGTTGAGCAGCTTGTAAAAGTCACGCCGAAGTACCGCGATAACCTGCTTGAAGTCTTAGAAAAAGATAAAGACATTAACAAACGAGAAAAAGCAGCAAATCTTCTCAATTGGACCGTGAATTCCCTTGATGACTCTATCGTTAGGGCTAACCGACTTCTCGATGATCCCAGCGGTTTGGTCAGAAACAACATCTCTCGATTTACACTTCACTTTGTGGATAAGGTTCAAACTGAAAAATATCGACACGGCTTGATTGATCAACTCTTACTGCAACTCGACCGTCCGTCGCACGGTGACCGCAATAAAGCCATCTATAATCTTCTTTCATTGGCGCATACTTTTCCAAGTGACCGCCCATATATCAAGACCAATGGATTGTCGGTGATTGAATACACTTCTCAGACAAGCGTACTGAGTAATGTGCGTGATCCTGCCACTGAGCTACTGAAATTGCTCAATGATGGGACTGCAAAATGAAATTATATCGATCTTGCACCCTCAAAATGGAGAATCAGAGATGAAGATAGTCACGATGATCATTGGAACATTGCTTGCGTCCCAGAATGTGTTTGCTTGGGATCGTGGACCACTCAAATGCGAAGGGCTTTACGGCATCATTGGACATTTAGATAAGGCGCCGATGCCAATTATAAAACAGGACACTTCTTCAACAGTCCTCGAAGGCGCTTCCTATAAGTTTTCATTCAAAGTTGAGTGGAATTACCAACTCGATACTCTGTACGCGTTCATATCAGTTGAAGGTGTTCCTAAATTCCAAGTTACCATGAGAGTTCCAACCGAAAATCACAATGACAGCTTTGGCGAGTTTCGTGATCAGAACAATTACCGTCTAGGTGTAACTTGCGCATTTGATAAGGCTGTTAAATGAACCGCCCTGACTTCATTAAGCACTACTCTGAAATCCAAGAAGGCCCAGAGTCATCTTATTATAGAGGAACCAAAGAGTTTCTTTCAATCGGATCTCCATTTGCTAAAGCGATTGGACTTACCAGACTTGGGATTCACCATGAACTACTACCTCCAGGAAGACGGACTTCATGGCCTCATGCCGAAAGCGCAGAAGAAGAATTTGTCTATGTCATCGAAGGAAATCCCGACGCTTGGATTAACGGTCATACTTATAGGTTAAATCCTGGCGATGCTGTTGGATTTCCCAGTGGAACTGGAGTCAGTCACACATTCATCAATAATACTGAATCAGATGTCAGGCTTCTTGTTGTTGGTGAGACTTCAAAAAAAGAAAATAAAATCTATTATCCTTTGAACCCAAGCCGCCGTGAGCAATGCAAAGACTCTTGGTGGAACGACATTCCCAAACATGACCATGGCCCTCATGACGGATTGCCAGACAAGCTCCGAGGCTCTGAAGCTCTTGGGCCTCTGAATTTCACAGGTGAGATCATTGTCGAAAGCCTCCAGGAAAAATCTGTTTTGGATTCACTTGAAACCTATTGTCGGATTTCACCAAGTTTGACCACCCAAATTTCACGCAATTGACCACCCTG
>CAYMBJ010000173.1:0-2752 GCA_964388665.1 uncultured Pseudobdellovibrionaceae bacterium
TTTTTAGGGGCGTCAGATGCTAGAAAAGTGTCCGTCAAATCGGGGGAAGTTCAGAGACCGCATGCAAAGCATAATTGACAAAGGCAACATGAAAATTAGTGATATCGTTGACAAAAAGGAGGGTTTTGTTGGCGGTCTGTCCGGTATAGCTGTGGATATCGAAAATCAGAAACTTTTGATAGTTTCAGACAATCGTGACGAATCCGTTTTAGCAGAAGCTAGCTGGAATTTACAAGACCACGATCAAAACGAGTCTGCAATGGGATCAGCCGTCCGCCCAGTAAAGTTTCAAATACAGAATCGTCAGCAAATCAGAATCGACGCTCGGTCTTCTGACAAAGAGGACATTAGCTTCTTAGATGGTGATCGTTTAATCATTTCTTCGGAACTACCCTATTTTTCGGAAAGATTTGACATCGCCAATGACAAAGCCAGATCTCAGCCCTTTTTACATATTATCAAGCGAGACGGATCATTTGATTCAAATTTGAAGGCACCCTCTGACTTTGCGCGAACCTATAGAAAGTTCACCAAAACGGTCACAGAAAAGGTCGCCTGCCCTCCTAGTACGACACCAGCCCCAGCTAAACCCAGTGGCTCGGATAGTGATTCTGCTACTGATGGTGAAGCTCCCAAAGAGCCGAGCCTATTTGAAATAATTTTTCCTGGATCCAGTAAAGAAGCTCCCAGGCCTGCACCTGTAAACCCACCGGCCAATAGCACAACAGGTGATCACACGGCAGTACAATCGGAACGTCAACCAGCTGGAAGTTTCTTAGATGCCATACTAGGAAATAACCCCAAAGCTACTGAAGCGCCACCAAAGCCACCGGCGCCAGAGTCCCTCTATGATAAGCCATTTCGCTCAAAACCAAACCAGCCTCCACAGAGCCAGCCTCCACAGAGCCAGACTCCACAGAGCCAGCCGGCTGCTCCCGCATCCGATTCGACCGAGCCCCAACCAGCCGAACCCGCTGCCACCGCCGTAGATGGAAAAGCAACAACGCCCAATCCAGATGGTCCCAAAGTTGGAAAGCCGAAAGCCCTGGTCAAACAAAATCTGTGCGATAAGTCAAAGGAAGTTACATACAATGGGGAAGATGAGACAGGCCTTCGGGATAACAAAGGTCTCGAAGGAATGGCCGTGTTGCGAGGCACAGACAAGATATTTTTTGCAAACGAATTTCCTCTAATTCAAGATAAAGTTGGCTACTCCCCAGCAGGAAACATGGGCGCTTTGTATGTGCGCATTTACGCTTCTAGCTTCAGTGAAATGTCAACAACTGAGCCCAAGAACTATTTTAAATATCGTACGGATCGTGTGCTCTTAAGAAATGGAGTGGCTCTGACAGAAGCCGAAATTGCAGCCAAGCAAAAAAACTCGCAAACGATTTTCGGCGGGGTCGTCGCCATGGCAGCACTGTCAGAAACAGAACTATTAGTGATGGAGCGGGCTTGGGAGCCAGGTGCTGCTGAATCCACTGTCAGAATATACAAAGTGGACACCGAATCTTTAGAAAATGATTATTTGAAAAAAACACTGATCTTGGATTTTGTTGATATTAAAAATCAATTGGCATCTGGGTTTCAGCGCATCGACAATTTTGAAGGGATGGCTCTGGGGCCAATTCACGAGAACAAGCAAGTGATCTTCTTTGTTTCAGATAACAATTTCAATATTCGTCAAAGAACTGTGCTCCTAGCTTTAGAAGTGCCTCTTGATAAATTGCAGTTGAAAAGCCCTTCCAGCGATAGGGTGAAAAAATGAAAAAGCACCTTGCAACTGGAACCCACAAGACAACAATAATAGTTGTTTTCAGTTATTGCCTCTTTCTGTTGACACTATTTATCTCGGCGGTCAGCAATGCGCAGAGCATTCAGCAGGTGATCAGCGAAGACAGTCAACATGGAGTCGCAATCAAGGGAGCAGTTATCGCTCCTGCTCGAGTTAGCGACAACACGCTCGTTTTCGATCTTCGAGATATCAATCTCAATCCAAATCAGGCGCTTTACCTATCGATTCCAACTCAGTTTCACGATAAAACACTCGATTTCCTATCCATCACGCATAGACAGGACCCATATGATGAGCGTGACAGCCGCCGCTCAGGCAAGCTTGATACATTTCCTGGCTATACCTCGGTTGAGGTCTATGACCTACACCAGCCGTCAAAAGACGCATGGAGGTATTGGGGTGGTCACGGCAGCAGTTCATTCAACTCGAAATTTGCAGAAATTCGCGGAGGAACAGGGGAAACAGACAATCTTTACGATTGGCAAAGAAAAGGTCATCACTCTGTCAGGACCGAAGCGCATTCAATTGGTCCGATTGCACCGTTTTTGCTTCGCGTGCGGAGTATCGGACCAGATTCTGTACGTGTACAAAAGGTTATTTTGAAAACTCTGCCTCCACCGCCAAATTTTTTTGAAGAGGTGATATTTTCTAGAGGACTCAACTTTGGCGACTTTGCAACCGCAGCTGGAAAACAATATCCAGGAAACCCAAATTTTGGAAACTATGGGCAGGCTCTCAAAATCGGACAGGGTCGGCCGCCGCACCATCCATCCATTCCCCAGCGTTGGCAAACTGGAAATGGATCGATTCGAATTCCACTGCGTCCGGGGGATGTCTTGCGAGCAGTAGATATTGCCATCGGTGATATGCATAGTGTTCCAGCTGGTGCTGATCCAGACAACTACCGCGGAGGAGCCTCCCTGCGCGTAACGAGACTTCGAAACTCGCAGAGAGTAG
>CAYMBJ010000174.1:0-2731 GCA_964388665.1 uncultured Pseudobdellovibrionaceae bacterium
CGATTGATACCTGATCGCAGAGCTAGATATAGGCTTTGTTTTTCCTATGGTGCAGAAGAGTACTCCCAGTGCCTTTGACGGAACAATACTGAAGGCCTTTTTGGATGAATTTGGTATAAAAACTATTGTTGTTTGCGGCTTGCACAGTGAGCATTGTTTTACAAACACATCCTTTTCTGCATTAGAGCTTGGTTTGGAGGTGATCGCTGTAGGAGATGCTCACGGAACTTCACATTCTGACCTTGCAGAATCTCTAAAAGTCGTCGATAGGCAAAATGAATTACTCGGAGAAAAGGGAGGAATGATTGTCACTACTTCCGAGCTTCTAAGTATGAATTTTGGAGATTTGATTGAAACAGAGAGACTTGTAGTTGGAAGATTTGAAGACGACGACTTTGATCCGCTCCTTTCGTTGATGACAGATGCAGAGTCAATGAGGTTTACAGGATTTAAGGAACCTCAGTCCGAAGAAAAGGTACGCGGTCTATTATTTAAATGGAAAAAGGAAGGGCTTTTGAAGATGGGCGTTTGGGCTATCCGAACCAAATTCACAAAAGAGTTTGTGGGCTGGGTCATGCTAAAGCCCATTAAAACTAGCATCCCAGAGTTGGGATACATGATTTATTAACCACAGTGTGGAAAAGGGTACGCATCAGAAGTAGCTTCTGGAATGCTGAAATATGCAGCTGATTCTCAGGCTGTCCATCAAGTTATTGCTGTGACCTCGCCTGAGAATAGAGCCTCAATCAGAGTTTTAGAAAAAGCTCAAATGAAAAAAAAGAAGGATGGTCTGCGAGAAGATGGCAGAGTTTGCTACGAAATCGTGTTTGAAAAGACAAGGGCTAAAGAATTGAGTACTGAATCATAGAGTTCTTGCAATGTTGAATATCAATTCGGACAGCTCTTCCGGGGTAGAAAGTTGGGGCCAATGCGAACTTGTATCGACAATAACCGATGAGTGTTTCGGATAGTTAGCCAGCATGGATTCTCGCACTTTTTCACTAAAGGGTCTGACCACATATCGACTAGAGACCGTTAATAAGTCTCAGAGGCTGAGTTCTCTTCACGATTAAGGTAAGTCTTCAGAAAAGCATAATTATTGTCGCTAAGAATTTTCTCAGGATTTTTTACGATATGATAGGCATAATCCGATTTAGAGCTTTGATCAGGATCATTCTTAATTGCATTGAGTAAGATTTCTGGAGAGGGCCCATTAATTAATACCATCCCGGAGAACAAGTCTGGTTTCGCCTTTGCAATCAGAGTCGACAAAATAGCTCCAAAGTCATGCCCTACGAGGATCGACGGTCCATAGCCTTTTATTTTTTCTTTGAGCGCAGCAGCGAGTTCTGCCAGTGGCATACCATTTGATAGCACATGTTTATCGACTCGTTCTTGACTGAGAGAGGTGAATCTGAGGAGAATCAAAAGAGATTTGATGACTAAGGTAAATTTCATTTCACGAAGAAGGATAAAATGAAAAAACAAATCTTAGCAATGGGCGGCGGTGGCTTTTCAATGGAGCCAGAGAATCTTAAGCTCGACAGATATCTTTTATCACTGGTTGATAAGACTGCTCCTAAAGTCTGCTTTATTGGTACTGCAAGCGGTGATTCTGAGAGTTATATCGAAAGATTCTATCACTCATTCAAAACATTGGATTGTGAACCATCACATCTATCCCTTTACGAGGCACCCATTGGGGATTTACGGGAGTATGTGATGGGCATGGATATTTTCTATGTCGGCGGAGGGAACACACGCAATCTCATCACACTTTGGAATGAGTGGAAACTTGATCAGTACTTGAAGGAAGCATATGAAGCAGGAAAGGTGATGGCAGGAATAAGTGCGGGCTCTATTTGTTGGTTTGAACAGGGAGTCACTGATTCTGTACCAGGCAAATTACTTAATCTTAAGTGCCTTGGGTTTCTTGAAGGCTCGAATTGCCCCCACTACGATGGCGAATCCGCACGGAGAGGAGCCTACCACAAACTCCTATTGGAAGGAATGAAGGCAGGGTATGCGTGTGACGATGGTGTTGCCGCCCATTTTATGGACGGTAACTTGGTTAAGTTTGTAAGCTCAAAGCCAAATGCAAAGGCGTATAAGGTTGAGCTTCAAAAATCAGTATCAGAAGTGGCAATTGAACCTGAATTCTTAGAAAACTTTTGATCAAACTAAAATGCTCATCGAGTTTCGTTTATAGATGATGCTAAAGGGTTCTGTGACTATTTGAACGACTAAATTTGAGATTTTATGACTTTTCGATGATCTCATCATACAAAGTTCCCTGACTGAGATAACTTGTGAGGAATAGAGCCACTTCTATCATCTGCTGCAGATAAGCGGTGAAATTTGAGAAGTCCGATTCGCGCCATTGTCTTTCGAGGAATCAGGGGTTTGGGGGAGTATTGGCATTTAGTGAAGCTGAGATACTTAAGGAAGTGCATACCGGCTCGCGTGGCGCTCAGTTGCTTACTGGTGGTGCTTATTTAATTGAAGACGAACACTGGTTTCAAGTTGTCTCGCCGAATAGGCTAGAGGCCTCTCGAAATGAAATAATATTTTCTCAAATTCCAGAGGGTTGCGTCGGAAGAAAAATTGATGAAGTGATAGAGTTTTACAAAAAAATTGGAACATCTTTTAAGTGGGTAGTTACTCCTATGACAAAGCCAATTAACAGGCTCCTGAAAAACTCATATTTTTTTGATTTTTTCGGTTTTCAACT
>CAYMBJ010000175.1:0-2691 GCA_964388665.1 uncultured Pseudobdellovibrionaceae bacterium
AGCCCAGCCAATTTTTTTGCCTAAGATACGTTTATATTTATGCGTTTATCAATAAGAGAGATTTGTCGGGACGATGAAGATAACCTATTTGAGTTAGACAGTGATCCCGAGGTCATGAGATTTTTGACCAATGGAGTTCCATCGACACGAGAATACATTTTGTCGGCGTTAGATCGAACCGAAAAACTCCTACAAAAACACAACGGACATTTTGGATTTTGGGCGGCAATTGAAAAGCAGAGTGGAAACTTTATGGGTTGGTTTTTGTTTCGCCCTTGCAAGAAGGACCCAGAAAATGTCACGCGGATTGAATTGGGCTACCGATTGAAAAAGGCTTATTGGGGCAAGGGTTTTGCCACAGAAGGAAGTCGGTCCTTAATAGAAAAAGGATTCAGAGAATTTGCCATTGATGAAATCTTCGCGGTGACAATGCAGACGAATTTGGCTTCTCAAGAAGTAATGAAAAAATGTGGATTGACGTTTGTTCGCGATTTTTACAACGAAGAATTTCCCGGCACCCAAGTAAAGGATGTTGAATATTCCATTTCCAAAGAACTGTGGCGGCGGCAAAAACAACGAAATCGATAGAAGCCAGCCTAACAGTTCGTAAATTGATTTTTGAAATCTGGCTGAAAAAATAGAAAGTGGAGGGAAAATGAAAATCAGCGCAGCACAGATTAAATCAGCTCCAGGCAACGTTTTGAATAATATCGATCAACATAAAAAGTTAATCCATATGGCAATCTCGCACAATGCGACGTTGATTGTCTTTCCGGAACTCTCCCTTACAAACTATGAGCCGACCTTAGCTCAAGAGTTGTCAACAGATCCAAACGACAAACGATTTGAAGATTTTCAAACTATTAGCAATACATACAACATTGTAATTGGTGTTGGCATGCCAATCAAAGGACCAGCCAAACCTTTTATCGGGATGATAATATTTCAACCACACGAACTCAGGCAGATCTATTGCAAACAGAATTTACATGAGGACGAATTTCCTTACTTTGCATGTGGGCAAGATGAAGTTTTCATATCGGTCGGTGGATTGAAAATTGCTCCCGCGATTTGCTACGAGTCCTTACTTTCGGAACATTCTGACAAAGCTGTGAAAAGCGGAGCCGAAATTTACTTTGCAAGTGTAGCAAAAGGATCTCAGGGATTATTGACGGCAAGAAAACATATGCCAGAAGTCGCCGTAAGGCACAGCATGCCAGTTTTGATGGCGAATTGTGTAGGCCCCTGCGACAACTTCACAGGTGTAGGAGAAACTTCGATCTGGAGTGACCATGGGATACGCCTAGGTCATCTTGATGATAGATCCGAAGGCATTTTGGTCTTTGATACAATAACTAATCAAACCGTCGTCAAGTACGCCGGTTAATGGAAAGAGTCTTGGAGACTTCAATTATGAATGAATTTTTGGAAGTAAAAAACTTAAGTCGCCTTGCTGATTCCATCGATCAGCAGCACAAGAACTTTGTGTTGAGCGGTATTAACGTGTATTGCGCAGTACTTGATCTGACAACTCGACCTCGAATTTGAGTTGTCTTGTAAGGTCAAAATCAACTTACATTTGTACCTCCCTCGAGTAACTCTCTGCTTCGACATTGTCAAGGGTTGCTATCGCAACTTCTCTTTCAGAGAAGCTTTTGCCCTGGACAACATCTTCGCCGAGAGTGGGAGTGTGGCCATGAGTTTCCGGCTGGAAACTCAATTTGGACAATTGCTTCTCTTTAGCTAGAGAAAGCCCATCGAGCCATGTAGCCATTGGTGTTCGCCCACAACACATCTTGCCTTGGTGGGTGCGCTCGAAGTTGTAGTGATGAAGCCACTGATCTAAATCAGCCTGAAGCTCCTCAAGAGATTTATAGATTTTTCGCCTGAGGGCTGGCTGATAAAAGTTCTCTAAGATCGTCCGATGGAACCTCTCACAGATGCCATTTTGTTGGGGACTGCGCACTTTGGTCTTTGTATGTTCAATGTCATTAATGGCTAAATACAGCTCGTATTCATGCTCATCGTGTTTGCCACAGTACTCAGTTCCTCGATCAGTGAGTGCTCGCAATAGTGAGATTCCATACGGCAGCCAGAGCCGATTTGCCATTATACAACTTGCAAACAGCGACCTTGGCATATGTGTCAATGAAAGTCTGTTGGTAAATGCGACCAACGCCCTTCAAAACGCCCACATAAAACGTGTCCTGTGAGCCAAGGTAGTCTGGAAAAAGAGTTTCGATTTCTCCATCGAAAAGTTCCTTATCCTTTTGCTTCTCAAGAAGGCGAAGTTGCTCCTCTGTATAGATGCCGTTCTCCTTTGCCATCTTGGCCTCCAGAGCCTTGAGTCGCTTTTTCATGGTCTCCAGATTATTGCGAACCCAAACCGATCTGACGCCACCATCAGAAATCAAAACTCCCTCTTTGCGGAGTTCATTACAGACCGTCTTTTGGCCCCATCCTGGTTGGGCGATGGCCATTTCGACAATTCGCTGCTCAGTTGTTTCATCGACTCGGTTGCGAAAGTTTGGCTTTCGGCGAGTCTTCTCGACGGTATAAGAGCTTTACAAATTATCGACTGAGAATCCTAAGTGCTTGTCTCCACTCAGGTTGCGCTATGTGAGAAACCAAAAGAGAAGAATGCCCACAGAGACCCGCTGCGCCGCTCTCTACCATCCAACATGTAAGTCG
>CAYMBJ010000176.1:0-2657 GCA_964388665.1 uncultured Pseudobdellovibrionaceae bacterium
CGATTCAACTTACATTTTAGATGGTAGGGCTGGCGAAGGTGGCTCTGTGGGCATTAAAAAGTGCCAGTTTCGCCAATTAAAAATGGCCACAATACCGCAGAGTGCGGAGAAGGTGTGGTCAGTTATGTTTACGTGGGAAAGCGCGAGTAAATCCGATCGTATCCATTTTGAGGCAATCTCAATTGTATTTGGTAGCAATACCAAGCTGTTAGAATTTTTTTTCGACCCTAAAAATCCACGAATTCGCTCATAGCCGACGGAGATGCTGAGGCTGTCTAAGGGTTATTCAACTGGCGAGCAAATTCTGATTCGCGTGGGACTCGATATCTGGAGCTGGTCAGGGAATGCAAAGGTGTGGCAACTTTTGGAAAGCTTAGACGACGACAATCTTTGCAATGTGTTGAAAGCCTTGAGCTATTTTAGAGGAATAAAGTCCGCCAATTAAAAAGTGCCAAGGTACCCAAGCCCGAGGATAAGAATCGGGATTGGCCCGATTCTGCCTCCTTGAAATTAGTAAATTCAAGGAGGTCACAAGGTGGTTTCAATGCATATTTTTCAGAGAATTCGTAGCCTCCTAGAGGAGGGCAAAAACTACTGTGAGATTTCAGCGATTCTGAAGATCCACAGAAAGACTGTGTCAAAATACGCCAGACAAAATTGTCCTGCGAAGTATAGTCAAAGAGTGGCAAGGACCAGAGGAGATCCATTTTTAACATACAAAGATCGTGTGACAAGACTACTAGAGAGTTCGCCGAAACTCTCAGCAACAGAGATTTTTGAATGGCTAGTTGAACAGGGCTATTCTGGGAGCGAGCGCACAGTGCATCGGAGGCTTTCAGAGCTGCGCACTCCAAAGCAAAAGGAGCGAGACTTTGACCAGGAGTATGAAGCAGGAGAACAAGCGCAATTTGATTTCAAGGAAAGTGTAGATTTGCCATTTAAGGATGGAATGCGAGAGGTGCATTTCCATGTGAGCACTCTACCTTTTTCAGATTTATGCATAGTGAAGAGCTATCCACAGAAAAATTACGAGTGCTTCATGGATGGGGTGCACAGTTTTTTTGAGGAGATCGGAGGTCAGCCAAAAAATATTAGATTTGATAACTTAAGTCCGGTGGTAAAAAAGGTGCTTAAGGGCTCAAGAATTTACACAGATAAATTTTCAAAGGCAATCGACTACTACGGCTTTGGATGTTTGCCCTGTTCACCAGGTCGGGGCAACGAGAAGGGCGATGTCGAGCGAGATATTCAAACATTTTCAAGAACGTTCTTAAATTTTGTACAAATGTATAAAATTGTATTTGAATCGCATGCACACCTAAACCTGACCCTCAAAGAGTTTTTGATAAAACGCAGATCGACTTCCATAAAGGAGAGATTTGCAATTGAAACAAAATCTTTAAACCCCTGTCCAGCCAGAGATGAAGGGATCCTCTCAAGAGTCGAAGAGGTGAGAGCCAGTGACTACGGCACGGTGAAATTTTTAGGTTCTACATATTCTGTCCCCGATACAGCCATTGGTTTGAAGTGTTTAGTCGTGGCCGGACCCTACGATGTGAAGATCAATAAGCTTGATGGCAAAACACTGATTGTCTTACATCCAAGGCAAGCCGAAAAACAAAACAGCATTTTGCTTGAACATGTTTTAAGAAGTTTACTGCGAAAGCCAAAGGCGATGGTTCGCTGGACTCACCGAGAGATCCTCTTCCCAGATCAGGCTCTTAAGGCCCTCTACCAGCACCTTAAGCGGCAAGAAGAATTCAATTCAGAGCGAGAGTTTTTAAAGATAATAAATTTGGTCCACCAGGTGCAGCTCTCAGAAATTGTAGCTGCGATCAGTCTGCTGCTAGAGAGTCGCGAGAAAATAAATTTTGAAGATGTTCGCGACTTACTTCTAACAGAGAGACGGCCGCAAAACATATACGAAATCAGTGAAAAGTATAACCAAGCTCCATTGCACCCAAACCTAGAGGTTTACAATGAGCTTATACCCAAAACAGGAGGATAAGATGACCCACCAAGAGCTAACCGAAGACCTAAAGAGCCTAGGCCTACAGACTATGGCGTCACAGTACGTTGAGTCTGCTAAGCTTGCTGTCAAACAAAAAAGTACCTATGAACAGTATTTAGCAGGACTTGCAAAGCTAGAGCTTGCGCACAAAGCTGATATCAGAGTGCAAAGGTTAATCAAGGAGGCAAAGCCACCAAGAATGAAAAGAAATGATGGCTACGATTGGAGCGAGCGCACTGGCATCAGTTTAAGTGAATTCAATCGACTGAGTTCCGGTGACTTTTTAAAAGAAAAAAGCAACGTCGTATTCTATGGAGGTATTGGAGTAGGCAAATCTCACCTAGCCGAAGCACTTATGATCAAGCTCTGCGAATCGGGAAAGAAATGTTTTTTTACCTCTACCCACGTACTCATAGAGCAGCTGGTGGAAGCAAAGAAAAATCTCACGCTCACTCAGCTCTTTAGAAAACTCGATCGCTATGATTTAACTGTTCTAGATGAATTAGGCTACCTACCACAGACGACAGATGGGGCTGACCTACTCTTCCAACTGATATCACAGCGTGATGAGCGTAAGAGCACCCTCATCACCACTAACAGGCTCCTGAAAAACTCATATTTTTTTGATTTTTTCGGTTTTCAACTT
>CAYMBJ010000177.1:0-2576 GCA_964388665.1 uncultured Pseudobdellovibrionaceae bacterium
CATAGAATCATTGTGAAAGTTGGTAAGTCTCCGCACGGTCGTGAGCAAAGTAGCAGTTGGTTCAGCGATAAGGTTTTTTCAGGTTATACACAACAGGTAGATCATTTTCGCCCACCAGGTTTTTGTCTCTGAGGATAGCTAGGGCCATATCTAAAATGCGCCCGATTGCTACTTTGAACCCTTTATTCATTGGGTGGTCTCGGCGCTATGGACTCGGCCCTATAATCGGGTGAGTCGGATTCGCTCAAAAATCACCGATAGTGGCGGTGTGGCTTTGCCTTGGTGGGCATGGTCTTTGGCGTAGGCCTTCAAAGGCCCTTTTTAATGTGCGCTCGTCGCATTTAAAGAGCCAAAAACGCAAATTTTTTGCGTGCTGGAGTCGTGCGTTCAAAATTCTCTACGGAATTTAACGATGCCGCCAGACCGTTCCCCAAAAAGCACGAAGTTTGGATATGTGCAGGTGAACAAGGCTGCAAAAAATTTCTAAAAATTTTCGGGCCAAAAATAAATCCCGACTGATCTGGTCAGGATTTCTAAATCATCGCCGACTAAGACGCACAAGCCATTCTAACGATCTTTGCAATCGTTTTTAGACTTGGATTGCCCTTGTCCGACAGGGCTTCGTACATCGTGCGCTCAGATAGCCCGTGAGCCTTGGCCTCTCTGGTCTTCACCTTGGCTTCTAGGTGGGACATTAGGATTGCTTTGAAGGAGTCGATGTCTTCATCCTTCAAGGCAGAGAACAGGGCTTGACCTAGTTTCCGCTCATCTAAAAGTTCATCGGTCGGATGCCAAGCATGAGTCTTAACGCTGGATTTGAGCGTCACAAACTCAGGCTTATCAACCGAGGAGGCTTTTCGCTTTTTTGATGTCTGCTTTTTGGCCATGTTTCGTTCCTCCAAATAGAACTACAATTCGTTTTCGGTCCAGGTAGGCGAAATAAACCCTCAGACCAATTTTCCATTTCAATTCAAAAACACCGTCGCCTACGGAATTCACCATGCCGAAATGACCGGCGACCTCGATCCGACTGAATCGAGCCCTGATAAGACCTTTGATCTTATCAGTCTGCTCGTCGAACCATTCGTTAAACTCTGATGTCTTCTCTAGGCTGAATTCCACGCAAGATCATTATGCAATATACCGCAGGATAAGGCAAGAGAAATATATGCGGTATATTGCAGTATAGGAAAGATGTCGCTTAGGTGAGTCTATTCTCATTTTGGCACGGCCTCCTTCGTGCCACAGAATCCTCAATATACCTTTGTACCCAATGCCAAATGCAGGTCTAGGTCAGTGCCACCTAGTTGCCAAAAAATTCGATAAAATGCGACAATATCTGATACCAGTGAGGTGCAATTTTCAGCCGTAACCCAAGTAAATTTCATTTGCGCATGCACGAAGAATTTGGATCTCAAAGTGGCGATACGAATTTGTATGGGTATGTGCTGCAGGATCCGGTGAATTGGATTGACGACGACGGATTGCAAAGGAAAGCGCCAGGGCCCAATTATCCTTCGGTTGGCGGTCTTGAAGGGGGCGGCAGCGGAGGAGCTGGGGGGGGAGGCTCCGGAGGCATTGGAGGAAAAGGTGGTGGCGCTGGTCCAGGGTCATCTGCCACATGTAGATCATTCACTCCTGACCAGAGAGCCGTAGTATCGCTTGCAAAGGATGCGCAGGCTCGAGGGGGGCTGACAAACAGTGAAGCTCAAATACTGAATCAATTTGCAAATGAGTATAGAGTTCCATTTCGGGGTCCAGAAATACATCCTGGCCGCCCCTATGGTCAGTTTCCGCATTTTAATGTTGGACCAATCAATCATATTCCTTTGAAGTAGAGATAATCAAAAATGATTGAAATAGATGCCTTTCAAATGAATTATTCTAAGCTGATAGATTACTTGTTTCGCAATAGTAAAAAATTTCAATTTATCATCAGGCCTGATGTAGAATTGAGCTCATATGGTAAAGATCTGATTAAACGCCTTAAACCATTTGAATTGGAAATCAAGCGAGTCACTGCCTGGCCTGGAACTGAACTCATTGAGGGTGTAGCAGATTTATATGTGTATTCTGCCTTCGAAGAATCACAAAAGGTTATTTTAGAGTTTTCAAAAAGACTGACGGATTGGAGTCTGCCCATGCTACCAGAAGATTTATGCTTTTTGCGGCAAGATGCATCTCCCATTCTAACTAGTATTTCTCATGAAAAGGATTTTTTCCTAACACTATCTAAAAATGAAAAAGCTGAAATAGATGGAATATTCTATGTTGGATGACTCTAATGCGGAGATAGCGACTTGTATGGATATAATGTTTACCTGTTATGAGAACCTGATTGCAATAAAACCTCTCAATCTCAAATTGAGTCAGTCGTGCAATTGAGGTTTCTCAGGTTTAAACAGGCTACAAAAAAACTTGAACTTTGCATATGAAAACTTCAGAATTGAGTCAACTCAGGACTCTGAAATAGGGCAGTTGGCCACCCACCGACAAATAGCGACAGGCGCCGGGGACAATTCTGTTCGGTTAGGCATAGATCCCTCTCCTAGTCTTGCTTCTGCCAAGTCTGTTTT
>CAYMBJ010000178.1:0-2553 GCA_964388665.1 uncultured Pseudobdellovibrionaceae bacterium
AGCTAAATCAACCGGCTCTCTTGCCGACTTTCAACTAAAAATGAAATTTCTCCGATATGGAAACACAAAAAGCAGTACCAACAGCAATATCAACAGCAACAAAGGCATCAACCCGGATCAACAGCGCAATCACAAGCCTTTCTGTATCGACATTGATGATACTGGTCACTGCGCTTGGCTCCCTAACGATCTTTTTTCCCGCGATAGGCTTTGCTACCAGTGCGAACTCTCAGGTTTTGTTTGATCAATACAGCAATATCAATGCGCTCTCATCGTCAGATTTACAAAGTTTCAGCAGCATTGCCTTCAACCAAGCCCAAATCTGGGGTGATACCATTTATGAAGGGGACTTGCAGAGTCTTGGCGAAGCTCAACTCATCCAAGTCGTTTGGCAACAGCAGACTTTAAATGGGGAGTCTTATTACCTGATCACGTACCGAGAGCCAGCAGTGGACCTGAGCCAATGTGAGGATCCTCACAATCAAGTGTGCCGCACAGGTTGGGTGCAGGGCCTATCTAAGGTGAGTTTGGATCTATTGCAGGTAAAAGAAATTGACCACCAATTTCGAAGTGACTTGCAGTAACAGCGCCATAACCTCTGCCAACGCTAGAAGAGTAGCGAGAATCTTTTTTTTATACGTCAGTATTTTTCGTTGATGTGCAGTTGGCTCAGATTCGCAGTTACGTTCAATTCGTATTGAAATTGAAACGCATTGACTCATAGAAAAATGATACTGAAGGGAGGTCGGCCATTAGCCCGCCTCTCTGGATTGTCTTTTCCTTATATCGACAATTTTGAAGAACCACTTTAGCTTTTCATCGAGCTGTTGTCTGAGTAAAAATGGATTGAGAGTTTCTTTGCGTTTGAGCAGCTCTTGTTTTTTCTCTTGGCTGAGATGTTCACTGTCAATGAGCCGCTGGAAGGGAGTTTTGGGCTGATCATGGATTTTGATGATCCGACCCCCCTCTCGAGTTTTTGATTTCAGTTTCATAACGGGAGTGAAGTAGTTCCAAAGCGGCGACCAGTAGTTGTCGTAGATGTCGTTGATAAATTCAACATCCCACTCTTCTTCAAAGCGGTCATAGCCAAGAAGCTGGCGTACGTGGGTCCAATTTTTTTGTTCAACATGGGCATTGTCGTTTTTCTTGTAGGGTCTGCGCCTGACAAAATCGACTTTCTTTTGTCGATTGTGGAAGTAGGACCACAGGTCGTTATTGAGGAACTCATTTCCGTTATCAGAGGCAAAGCCCTAATCGGAAAGGGGAGCCGCCCTTCGATGGCCTTTATTGCTTCTAAAACCCTCTCAGAACGCTTTCCATAGACGGCCTTGAGCTCAGTCCAGGCCGAGTGGAGATCGGTCATGGTCAGGGTATTTGCAAACTCTCCAGCCATTGAAGTTCCACAGTGGGCAACCGTGTCTCCCTCCATGTAGCCGGGCTCAGAGATGTCTTGATCCAGGAGCCTTAAGGGGATCTTGTTTTTGATCAACGTGGGCATGGTGGTGGAGAGTCCCCTTCTTCCGCTGTCTCGATGAGCGCGCAAAATGCGATCAATCGTGGAGCTGGAGATTTGCTTAAGAAGGGCTTTGCTGGCCTCTGCGCAGCCTTCGTAGTAGTGGATCCACTCAGGGATGGCGGCTACCATTTTTTTTGAACAAATCTGACCCATCGCCCGCCACAGCTCCACGATATGCGCTTTTATTTCATCGCCATAAATGAGCTTGGGGCCCGGGTGATTTCGGTGTGATTTTACCTCACCATTTAATAGTCTTATCGCATGCTTACGGCTTAACTCAGTGGTCGCACAGAACTCATCCAGGATCAGAGTTTTTTGTCGACGGCTTGCTTTCATGTACCTCAAACGGAGTTTTTGCAATAGAATGCGTTTTACCTCGATGGGCATGGTCCCCCCTCCCTAAAATTTTTTTTCGCAGATCACTCTTAGAGTGCGGTGGGACCATGACTCAACGGGGTACTCGGTGCGCCCATTGTGATTCAACCACCCCCGTCGGTATCATTTTTTATGATTCAATTCGGAAACGGTTTCATTGACACAACTAATGCATGTAGTGGTTCAAATATGGGGGACAACACAGGAGAAGCTAATGAAAAATAAATTTATGAAGACACTTTTTGCCATTATGATCACCACTTTGACAGCTCATCCTTTGCTGGCGAATCAAACAGAGTTAACAGAAAGTGAAAAAGCGTGCCAAGCGAACTATGAAAGCATTGTTAAAAATTCTTCCGCACTATTGCCAGTTATTAATAAATTTAAAGTAACTAACTCCACTTGGGCTCCATTATCAAAAGACGCTTATGAGTGGTACGGTGAAACAATACCGGTCATGGCAACAATTCGTCTTATCAAAAAGGCAATTGATTCAAATGATGATATCAAGATCAGTAATACTTATGATCGATCAGAAAGTGTTGCAAATTTACTTGATAATGGAATAAGCCAAGGCAAATACGTTGCTGAAGTTGCCTCCTTAGGGAGTGAACTTCCCCCGATTTGACGGACACTTTTCTAGCATCTGACGCCCCTAAAAA
>CAYMBJ010000179.1:0-2526 GCA_964388665.1 uncultured Pseudobdellovibrionaceae bacterium
TTGTATCAGCTGTCATTGCTTTTAAAGCCGCCGGAGTTTTCGGATAGGCTCTAAGCCGAGCCAATCGAATTCCTCTTTCGTCCACATCGAAATAAAGCGCGGATCGACGTATGAAATGTAATCCTCGCCATCCCAACCTCGGGATCGTCGAACATTCGGCTGTCCATGTCGTAGGGCCAGCATGGATGGGATCAAGTAGGAATTGGCAAGGTACGCACGCCTGAGACGATGGAGTGCCTCCTTTTGCTTTCCAGCCCGATGCATAGCCAGAGCCCAACACAATGTGTGCAGCGGTTCATCGGAACTGTCAGAGAACTTCTTCGCAAACCACTTGTAGTGTTTGAGTGCGCCCTCGAGATCATCAATCAGCAAGTACAAGGGGCCAAGGAGAAAACGTGTTCCACCACCATCATCAAATAGTGGGTTGCGGCTCTTGAAGTTTCTCTCGTACCGATTGATTCGTGTGCGGATTTTCTTTTGTTCTTTTGATTCGAGTGCCATTGATCATTGGAATATCAGAATCGAGGCTTGGGGTCACTCACTTAGAGTTTTAATCAGATGCACCCACCGCGCAGGGAGAGCCGGTGACCAGCAACTCAATGATATTCTATCAATTTTTTCCAGGGACTTTGCCAAAGGCTCACCCGGCAACGAGGGCCCTAGCTGGTTTAGAAAGCTCTGTCCATTGTTCAATCTGTCCTAAATCTCTTTAAAACCCTTTTAGGCCACTCTGTCGCTACGGAATCACTCATTGACGATCGATTTCCCAAATCAGCGTCATGGGCTTTGTAGAACGCCTAAGCCAAGACTGCCAAAAGTCGGCACTTTGCGGCAGCGCCTGTTGTGTTATTGAGATTTAATTGATGACCGTATTTCCTAAACTGTGGTAATTCATGGCATGCACTTGATTGCAAAAATGGTTCTGCCTATTTTGACTTGTACGGCATGTAGCCATATTCCAGAAAGAAATCCCGCCGTCGTTTCCCACAATTCCTCTGGAGGCTCTATGATAAAAGGAATTTCAGTCGCCTATATTCATACTCCAAATAAAAAGCTTGCCGACTGGTATGAGAATACGTTGGGGATAAAGAAAGGTTATGGAGATGACAGTTGGCAGGCCTTTGAAATGTCTCAGGGATCAAGTTTTGCTCTAGATTTCATTTCCTACCCAAGTTCGACTGTCCAAAAGCAATCTATCATGATTAGCTTTCTCGTTGATGACATCCAAGCTACGGTTGATGATCTGGCAAGAAAGGGAGTTCGCTTCTATCCCGATAACGACAAATCGAAAACTATCTTCGATGTGGGGCCATCCTTGGTCGCCACTTTTGAAGATCCTGATGGCAACTGGGTCCAAATTTCTCAGCCAAAAAAATACTGATTTTAATCACTTGATTGACGCGCGATTTGCGCATAGCTCCCTTTTGAACTTCTGAATTTGAGCGGCATCACTTGGTGATCGATAAAGCGAGTAAATGGACTGGCCTTCTGAGTAGCGGCTCCGTTTATGGAAGCAGGAGCCAAGCCAGCCCAATTCTGGCCGCCGACGTGGCGCGAAGGTTTTTATTTTACTGTGTTTTGGCTTGCCATTTGAATTCATGCTGGATGGAATGGTCGGCGTGGAGGCCAAGTGAACCAAATTTCTATTCTGCTATTTATTCTTCTTTATATGGACGTATCTCTTGCCAGCCAAGATTGTCGGTTAGAGTGTTCGCAGAGTGAAGGTGACTGCATGCCACTTGGAATTCGTGGCCGTTTCTCTGCTTTGCATTTGAATGAGATTTTAAATTCTGCTGGTACTGCCACCCCTCTCCCTTGGCGTCTAAGCCAGTGCATGAGACGCATAAGCGTAGAAAACACGCGAATCTCCAGTGCAGGTGAAGACTGCATTGAAAATATGGCATCGACGCCTGGCTATCCGACAAAACATGGCTCACGATCTATAATCAGGGGCGAACTGCATGCCGCAGTTACGGACGAGGCAGGTGAAATTACAGTCAGATTTCAGCGCCCTAACTTTCCAAACTTTTCGTATATAGTGGGTGGTCAAGTGCATAGTGGTGGAGACGTTGAGTTAATATCTCAGGTTCCAGACGCAGGCGGAACAGGATATCCCCGCTTACTGATTCAGACGACCAGGACTTGCTTTTCGATTGATTAAAACCGCTTATTTGAATTGAAAATGCCGCTCGATTTCGCAAGCGGCATTAGAATTAAGACTGGACCGTTTCAGCGTGCGGAAAAGCGCGCTATTTGGCCCAGCCAGCCTGATGGGTTGTTCTTGTCCCGATATTCTCACAGCCATTACTTTCAAAGATCCGGATCATCGCTGGATTTTCCAAATCTGTTGATCCGACATACTCTGTTGCTCCCTGTTTGCTCAAAATTTCCAGACCCTTTGCGTGAAGGACTTTGCCTAAGCCTCTCTGACGGTAGCCCGGTACGATTCCAATAGACATCAACGTTCCCTCACCGAGTAGGCCTGGCTGTTACCCCAGGCCCCTCTCCGAACCGTACTTACACGTT